>CACCNI010000031.1 GCA_902547215.1 uncultured Pelagibacteraceae bacterium | reverse complement strand
TCATCTGGTGCAATATCCTCTGGACCACTCACCCATGCTCCTGAACAGGTTGCGTGTGAACCCATAACGTAAGGCTCTGAAGTTGTTAATTCTGGATTTGTATACTTGGGATCTATGTTTTGTGACGCCCAAACTACAGCTTGACCCACTGTCATACCCAAAAAGTTTTCCCAGCCAACAGTTTCTAAGTGAGGGTCTTGAAAAGCTTCTTTCGTTACCATGTGGATTGGTCCACCGCCTGCTGCTACCTCTTGAATGAAAGCATGATTTCTTAAACAAGTTGGTGTTGGATGATGATCAATATATTCACCAACAAGTTTTTTTGTAGCATCATACCATTTCTTCTCATAATTCTCACCGTTAGCATTCTGTGTATAAGTTTTTAAATGTAAAAAATAAGCTCCAACTGGACCGTAACCATCTTTAAATCTACAAAGTACAATTCTGTTTTCCATTTGAGTCATCTTAGCACCCGCCGCTATCGGTAATGCGTATGCGGAACCATTGCTCCAAGGTGCATACCAAGTTCTTCCCATACCTTCACCAACTGCTCTAGGTTTAAATATATGTGATGCCCCTCCTGCAGCTATGATTACTGCCTTAGCTTTAAATACATGGTAGTCACCAGTTCTCATATTAAAACCAACAGCTCCAGCAACTCTGTTATCATTTTCTTCATCTTTAAGAAGGTGAGTTATCATTATTCTATTGTAAATTTTGTCAGCTGACTTTTTTGCAGCTTCGGCAACTATCGGTTTATAACTTTCGCCGTGAATCATTATTTGCCACTTACCTTCTCTTTGATATCTGCCTGTCTCTTTATTTTTCATCATAGGCAATCCCCACTCATCAAACATATGAACAGTTGAGTCAACGTGTCTTGCCATGTCATAACCTAAATCTTCTCTAACTAACCCCATCAAATCATTTCTGGCATATCTTACATGGTCTTCAGGTTGGTTTTCTCCCCATTGCATTCCCATGTAACAATTAATTGCGTAAAGTCCTTGAGCTACTGCACCACTTCTATCGATGTTTGCTTTTTCTACACAGATGATTTTTAAATTTCTTCCCCAGTGTCTAGCTTCAAAAGTAGCACCGGTACCGGCCATACCACCACCAACAACTAGTACATCACAATCTTCAAAAACAGTTTTATTTTTAGGCATTAATAATAAACTCCTTTTTTAAAGGAGTTCTTATCTAATGTTGGAAGATCTTTATCAGTATTTAAACCGTGAGGTTCATTATAAAGTATTTGAGAATTAATTTCTCCTTGATTAGGTTTGTCACCATCAGCAAGTTTTGGAATGAATTTTCCCCATGGCTTTGTTGTAATCGGAGATACAAAATCTTTTTCTGTTCCGTTTCTAAATTTTATTTTCCAAGAAATCGTCCCTTTTTCTTCTTCTCTTCTAACTCTCACACTATGGCCCATTGGAGCAAAGTCAGCATAGCCCCTTACATCTATTGCGTGATTAGGACAAGCTTTAACGCAAGAGTAACACTCCCAACAAAAATTTGGCTCAATGTTTTTTGCTCTTCTAATATTTTTATCTATATGCATGATATCTGAAGGACAGATATCTACACAGTGACCACAACCATCGCACCTAGTCATGTATACAAATGTCGACATTTATTTTATCTCCTTTTTTAATTCTAACATATTAATAGTGTTTTGGCTCTTCTCTTTTTATGCCAAGACCAAACTGTTCTGGTGCATCTGCTGGTGGGGGAAGATTATCTCTTGAACCATCAGCTTCAGCTAAATTTTTTTGTATCGCTGCTCCAGGTTTGTAGAACATGTGAGCGAACTTAGACCAGTAAACGCCTCCGAATAAAACTATATTTGAAACCCCAAAAAGCACTAGAAATAAAGTGTCCCATCCAACCATTTGATTGAACTGTAAGTAAGACCAAATTAAACCAAAAGTAGCAGAAGCTAAGAGTGCTAAAACAAATAAATCTGCAGTTATAATTCTAAATACTGAATTTGCTTCAGCTGCAACATCTACTCTTAAAAAAAGCCAAAACCAATACCCACCCAAACAAGTCATTATTGCTCCTGCATGCCAAAGAATTGGCCAGACGTTTGGAGTTTGAGAATCGGTATAAAAAAATATCATTGCGGCAGAGCCAATCCAAAAAAGGATTGTTCCATACATTCCTAGGACATGTGCAATTCTTCTTTTACCCCAACCTAGCTCAGCTGTAGTTCCGATATCATGAATTATTGTTTTACCAATAACTGCCAACCTTTCACCCGTTCCCAACTCTCTTTTGGCTGATTTTTTTGCTTTTTTTGCATTATTGAAAAAATATTTTACATTTTTTTTATGTATCATATCCAATACTGTGCCTAAGATAACTAACCCGACCATAACAATTACAAAAGATTGAATTGCTATCATTGGAATTGTTTCAGCTAAAATTGCAAATGGATTAGTTGTAAGCATATTTTTCAAAAATTTTATTATTACTAGTATACTTAAAAAAATAGTTCAACAGTGATTAAAGCGCACTATATGCCCAATAAGAACATTATTTTTTAATTTTTCGAGTATAATGTTGTTTTGAAGGTATGACACTTCTAACTCCACCTTGGGGATTATCAACATCCCCTTTTCTTCTTGGAATCACGTGTATGTGACAATGAAAAATAGACTGGCCTGCAACCTTTCCTGCATTTGTTCCTATATTAAAACCCTCTACTAATTTATCTTCTTTCATTATTTTTTTTTTTAATTTTTTAATAAGGTCATTACAAGCTAATATTTCTTTTTCGTCTAACTCAAAATAATTTTCTATACATCTTTTTGGAACAACTAATGAGTGTAATTTTGAAACGGGATAACTATCGGAAGAAGCATAT
>CACCNI010000030.1 GCA_902547215.1 uncultured Pelagibacteraceae bacterium | reverse complement strand
GGGAATGGCTGATGTTGCTACAGTTTTATTTAAAAACTTTTTACGATTTAATCCTAAAGATCCTAGTTGGTTTAATAGAGATAGGTTCGTTCTTTCTGCTGGTCATGGGTCTATGCTTCTTTACTCACTTTTATATTTAACTGGTTACAAAAGTGTTTCTATAGATGACATTAAAAACTTTAGAAAACTTGATTGTATTTGTGCCGGACATCCTGAATATCATTCTAATTCAGGGATAGAGACTACGACTGGACCATTAGGACAAGGTATATCAAATGCTGTGGGTTTTGCGCTTGCTGAAGAAATATTAAAAAAGAGGTTAGGAAAAAAAAAGATAGATCATAAAACTTATGTCTTGGCAGGTGATGGATGCCTTATGGAAGGAATAAGCCATGAAGCCTTAAGTTTTGCGGGTCACATAAAATTAAAAAATTTGATTCTTCTTTTTGATAATAATTCAATCTCGATTGATGGCCCTACTAATCTTGCTGTTTCTGATAATACAAAAAAAAGATTTGAGAGTTATGGTTGGAGCTATTTAGAAATAGATGGTCATAATGATAAACAAATTTTAACTGCATTAAAAAAAGCCCAAAATTCAAAAAAACCATTTGCTATTTCTTGTAAGACTACAATTGGTTATGGCTCACCAAATAAAAGTGGGAAAGCATCATCGCATGGAAGTCCGCTAGGTACCGATGAGGTAAAGCTAGTAAGAAAAAAATTAAAATGGAATTATGAGCCTTTTAAGATCCCAGAAAAAATTTTAAGTGAGTGGAGAAAAATAGGGGAAAACGCCTCTTCAAAAGCAGAAAAAAATAAATCATACGAGCCTGAATTCAATATTTTTAACGATGAGATTATAAGCGAAATGGAGCAAGTAAAAAATGATTATTTAAAATCACTAGAACCAATTGCAACTAGGAAATCTTCAGAAAAATTTTTAGATATAGTTTCAAAACTACCAAATTTAATCGGTGGCTCGGCTGATCTTGCAGGTTCAAATAATACGAAAACAAAAAATCATAAAATAATTAAGCCAGGAAATTTTGGGGGAAATTATATTCATTATGGAGTAAGAGAACACGCAATGTGTGGAATTATGAATGGAATCTCATTGCATAGTAATCTTATTCCATATGGTGGAACTTTTTTAATATTTAGTGATTATTGCAAGCCTTCCATCAGATTGGCTGCAATGATGGGCCAAAGGGTTATTTATGTTTTAACCCACGACTCGATTGGTCTTGGAGAAGACGGTCCAACCCATCAACCTGTTGAACAGCTCGCAATGTTGAGATCTATACCAAACTTAAATGTATTTAGACCATCCGATACCATTGAAACTTTTGAATGTTGGCAGTTGGCTTTAGAAAGTAAAAATAAACCAAGTGTAATCGCTCTAACAAGACAAAAAATAGAACCTGTAAGAAAAGAGATGATAAATAACAATCTTTGCTCAAAAGGAGCTTATGAAATTTTAAGAAATGGAGATAATCTTAAGGTAACACTACTAGCAACAGGCTCTGAAACTGATCTCGCAATAAAGGTAAGTCATAAATTAGCCACAGAAAATATCTATTCAAAAGTTATATCAATGCCATGTCATGAAATATTTGATAGTCAAAACCACGACTATAAAAAAGATATTTTGCAAGAAGATACGCTCAAGGTTTCTATAGAAGCATCGGAAACTAGTTATTGGAAAAAATATACAGGAACCAGTGGATTAAATTTAGGAATAGATAATTTTGGTAAAAGCGCACCTTATAAAGATATTTATAAACACTTTGAATTAGATGTTGAAAATATTGTACAAAAAATAAAGAAAAATTTATGAAAACTAAAATTGGGATAAACGGTTTAGGTAGAATTGGTAGAATGGTGGTTCGATCAATATTTGAAGAGGATCATTCTAACCTAAAAATACAACAAATAAATAATAGAGCTGACATTGAGACTGCTTGTGCTTTACTGAAAAGAGATAGTATTCACGGAAAATTCAATGCTGAGATATCAATAGAAAAAAATCATTTAAATATTAATGGTAATAAAATTTATTATTCACAAAAAGATAAACTGGAAGAAATTAATTGGAAAGACAATGATGTTGATTTTGTACTTGAATGCACTGGTAAATTTAATTCTAAGGAGAAACTAATCCCACATTTAAGTAATGGAGCAAAAAAAGTTATTGTTTCAGCTCCATGCAAAAATGCTGATAAGACAATAGTATTTGGAGTTAATGAAAAAGAACTTAAGAAGGAAGATAAAATTATATCTGCCGCATCTTGTACAACTAATTGTCTTGCACCAGTTGCCCATGTTTTAAATGAAAATTTTGAAATTGAAAAAGGTTTTATGACTACAATTCATTCTTATACAACTGATCAAAGGATCTTAGATAATTCACATAAAGATATAAGAAGAGCAAGATCAGCTAGTCAATCAATAGTACCAACCTCAACTGGTGCCTCAAAAGCGATTGGTGAAATCATACCTTCTTTAAAAGGAAAGCTGGAGGGTGTAGCAATGAGAATACCAACCCCAAACGTTTCTTTAATTGAATTAATATTTTGCTCCAAAAAAGATCTATCTGTTGAAAAAATTAACTCTGCCTTTAAAAACTTCAGCAAGAAACAGAAAATTAAAGTTTTAGAAATTACAGAAGAAAAACTTGTTTCAATTGATTTTAATCACAACCCAGCTTCTTCTATAGTGGATGCATCATTAACAAATGCTATTGGTAAAAATATGGGTAAAATTTCTGCTTGGTATGACAATGAGTGGGGTTTTTCAAATAGAATGTGTGATATTGCGGCGCATCTTCATAAAATTTCTTAATGAACAATATTAAAGATCAAGAAAATATTAATCAAAAGATAATATTATTAAGATTGGATTTAAATGTTCCATTAAAAAA
>CACCNI010000029.1 GCA_902547215.1 uncultured Pelagibacteraceae bacterium | reverse complement strand
AAAAATTAGTAAATATAAAAAAAGGATGATTTCGATGGTGTCTAAATTATGTAAAATTAAAAAGGATCAAATCAATATCAAAGGTAAAACAGCAGAGAAACTTGGTGTGATAGGAAAAGAAAAAGCTATTGCTTGTGAAGTGATATCTTCGGTTTTCAAATATGAATAAAAAAATTGGAAAAATGATTGTTACGATGTTTGGTGTAGGTCGTATAAAGTATTTTCCAGGTACTTTTGCTTCTTTAATAACTGCTTCGATGTATTATATTTTCTATACGATTAAAATAAATTATTTTTTGTTAATATTTATTAACCTATTTTTATTTATTTACTCGGTTTGGATGATTAATAATTTGGAAGGTGAATTTGATGAAATAGACTCAAAAGAAATCGTAATTGATGAATTTTTGGGTCAATCAATACCGATTATTTTCTTTTATATAATCTTTTATGAAGGATTTGTATCAACAAAATTTTTTTTTATAATTATTTTTTTATCTTTCATTGGATTTCGTTTTTTTGATATTTTAAAACCTTACCCAATTAATTATGTAGATAAGAACATGAAAAATGGTTTTGGTGTTATTTTAGATGATCTTATAGCAGGTTTCTTCACGCTAATAGTGTTATATATCTGTATAATTTTTTATGGTCAAATTTAGTAAATTAATTAAGAAATTAAAAAAGAAAAAATTAAAGATTAGTTTTGCTGAGTCTTGTACTGGTGGATTACTCGCTCAATCTATAACCTCGATAAGTGGAGCTTCAAAGGTATTTAATTTAAGTGTTGTCACCTATTCAAATAACTCGAAAAGTTCAATCCTTAATGTGCCAAAAAAAATAATTAATAAATTTGGAGCTGTAAGTGAAGAATGTTGTCTGAGTATGGTAAAAAATTTAGCAAAAATAAGTAAAAGTCAAATTAATGTGTCTATTACTGGAATAGCTGGACCTAAGGGTGGCTCTAAGTTTAAACCGGTGGGGCTTGTTTTCATCGGAATTAAATATAAAGGTAGAAACAATATTTATAAATATTTGTTTGCAAATAAAACAAGAAGATCTATTCAAAATGCAAGTGCAAAAGCCGTGGTAGATAATTTACTAAACATTATTAAATAATTTCTCTGCCCTACTTTGGAACGCGTCAGCAATTTTATCGAGACCGTATTTAAATGATTTATTCATGAAAATATTTAAGAATTTATTTTTTAATTCAAAATCGAGATCAAAAGTTACTTCTGTAAAATTCTCTTTTTGATCAAATTTCCACTTATTTTCTAAATATTTTAAAGGTCCTTCAATATTTTTTACGTAAATAATACTCTCCTTTTTATCAAATTTAACATCACTCTTATAAGTGTCTTTAAAAGGACCTTTGCCGATTGTTAAGTCAGCCTCGATATATTGAAAATTACCCACAGACTCATCTTTATATATGTGAGCATTTAAACAATATGGAATAAATTTTGGGTATTCTTCAATATTGAGAACAAGATCGATTAAATCTTTTTTGGAACAATTAATTTTTCTCTTTATTGATGCTTTTGGCATTAGAAGTTATTCTATTTCTTTTCAATTTAGCAAAGTCTTCGTCTGCATGATAAGACGATCTTGTTAAAGGAGACGAAGATACTAATAGAAAACCTTTTGCTTTGGCGATAACTTCTAAATCTTTAAATTCACTTGGATCATAATATCGTTGAAGTGGAAAGTGCTTAACAGATGGTTGTAAATACTGTCCGATTGTTAAGAAATCAACATTAGCAGATCTTAAATCGTCCATAACTTGTAAAATTTCATCCTTTGTTTCACCCATACCAACCATTATTCCAGACTTAGTAAAAGTTTCCTGATTTATTTGTTTAGCGTTTTTTAATAGTTCAAGAGATGAAAAATATCTAGATCCAGGTCTTACCTTTAAGTATAAACTTGGAACTGTTTCGATATTATGATTAAAAACATCTGGCATTGCATCCAAAACTCTTTTGTAAGCATCACCTTTTCTCAAAAAATCAGGAGTTAAAACTTCAATTGTTGTTTCTGGATTAGCTTCTCTTGTAGACTTAATAGTTTCATAAAAATGATTTGAGCCACCATCTTTGAGATCATCTCTATCAACAGAGGTAATTACTACATGACGTAAGTTTAATCTTTTCACCGCCAAGGCTATTTTTTTTGGTTCGAAAGGGTCCAATTTTTCTGGTCTTCCAGTTTTGACATCGCAAAATGCACAGGCCCTTGTACAAGTGTCTCCCATAATCATAAAAGTTGCATGTCTTTTGCTCCAACATTCGGTAATGTTCGGACAATTTGCTTCCTCACAAACTGTGACTAATTTTTGTTGGTTGACTATACTTTTTGTAAGAAAAAATTCTTTACTGTTTAAAAGTTTTGACTTAATCCAAGCTGGTTTTTTTTTGATTGGATTAATCTGATTTTTTTGTTTTTCTGGATGTCTTACTTTATTCATTTTCAATAATATAGGTTTTCTCACCCTTTTTTCCAACGACAAATTTGTCCCTTATTATAATTTCAAGGTAATCTTTGTCCAAATTCTCACCAATAAGACTATTAATTTTTTCCACTTTTGTTATTTCATTAGTTAAAAACTTTTTTTTCTCTAGAAGATTTTCAAATTGATCTTTCTTGTCTAGATACGCAAATAGACCTCTATTACCCCCAAGTAAGTTTAAAAAAAAATAAATAATAAGTATTATTGGAAGTATGAGTATAAAATTTTTTTTAATAGTATTTATCATTTCAATTTAGCCATATTTTTGCTTTTTATAAGGTCAGCTTCTATTCTCAACAACTGGTTAAATTTTGCAACCCTTTCTGATCTACATAATGAGCCCGTTTTTATTTGATTTGAATTAGTTCCAACTGCTAAATCAGATATAAACGTATCTTCTGAGTCGCCTGATCTATGAGAAATGATAGTCGTATAACCTATATTTTGAGCAAATTTTATAACCTCTAAAGTTTCAGAAACTGTACCTATTTGATTCAACTTAATCAAAATAGAATTCGATGATTGATATAAAAAACCCTTTTTCAATCTTTGCAGATTTGTTACA
>CACCNI010000028.1 GCA_902547215.1 uncultured Pelagibacteraceae bacterium | reverse complement strand
ATAGTCCCACTCTAATGCATGTTTAAGATGTTTATTACCTGGCATAGTTACCAAGGGTAATGCAATAATTCCAACGAAAATTAAGATTGATACTAAGACAGCCTTGCATTTTAGGTATGTTTCATTAATAAATGATTTAAGTTTTGATTTGATAGAGTAAAAAATTAAGACAAAATATGTTTGAGCAGTAATTTCAAAGATTATAAATGATAACATTATTACACGTCTAAAAAGTTTGTACGCGTCAATATCAAATTTTATGCCTAGAAAAATTGAATGGATTACAAGACAAATTGCAGATCCAATTCCAAAGAAAAGCATTTTTTTAACATACTTATGATTCCCATGGACTTTCAATATTATTTTCTTTGAGTAAATCCAATATTTTATTAGTAAATAGGCTGTTAAAAACATTGCAGGTTTAAAAACTAAATATGTTGGAAAATATCTCGCAGTCCTGCTTATTGAAGCTCCACCATCAATGTATGGAAATGTGTTATGAATTATATTTTCTGGATTAGGAAAAAGATTGTGAAATTGAGTTATTAAAATTAAACAAGTATTTACGGCGACAAATGGAACAATAAAGATCCAAATACTTAGAGCCTTTACCTTACTAATATTATCCATTTTGAGCTGAATTATTTTTTTTTATTTTTTTTTCTAGCTCTTCTTTTTTTTGAGCCCATTTTTCTTCGGCCTCTGTGTTTCTTCGGATAACCCATTTCTATCTCCTATTTATTATTTTATTGACTTATATATGGGATATAGCATTGTCCCCATAAGTATTCAATTTTTTTATGGGCTATTCTTTTAAAACATTTTTAAAACACACAGCAAAAGATTTTCATAATCAGTCGGTAAATCCGCCTGTGGTGCGCGCATCTACTATTATATTTAAATCCATGCAAGATATTAGAAAAACTCAAAAGAAAAATATCAAAGACCCAACTGGGGGACACTATGATTATGGAAGACAAGGAACATCTACAACACATACGCTTTCAAAAATTTTAACAAAATTGGAAGAATCTTATCATGTTTTTCTTACACCAACTGGCTTTGGATCTGTCTTTTTAGCAATATTCAGTATTGTAAGACCTGGGGATGAAATAATAGTCGCTGACCCTGTTTACAGTCCAACACGATTGTTAACTAAAGATTATTTAAAAGAATTTAATGTAAAAACGAAATTTTATAATCCTCATAACCTAAATACGATCAAAAAAAATATAAGTAAAAAAACAAAACTAATATTTGTAGAGTGTCCTGGTAGTAATTCCTTTGAGTTTCAAGACCTATCAAAAATAATTTCTATAGCAAAAAAAAATAAGATTTTAACTGCAATTGATAATACGTGGGGGACACCATATTTTCTTAAGCCAATTAAGTTAGGTTTTGATATGTCTATTGTTTCAGCTACCAAATATTATTCTGGACACTCTGATGTAATGGGCGGCAGTTTAGCAGTAAACAAAAAAGTTTTTAAAAAGGTCCAATTAACTGAAAAAATTACAGGACTTAGAATGGGGCCAGACGATGCTTACTTAGTAACAAGAGGTTTAAGAACTCTTGATGTAAGATTGGATAGACATCAATCGAATGCGATGAAAGTTGCAAGTTTCTTGTCTAAACACAAAAAGATTAAACTTTTATATCCATTTAAAAAAGGCTCTTTAAATTATAGCCTTTGGAGAAAGTATTATAAAGGAGCATCTGGTTTAATGGGTTTAAGAATTAAATCATCAAAAAAGAATGTTATAAAGTTTGTAAATTCTCTTAAATTATTTGGATATGGATATAGTTGGGGAGGTTTTGAAAGTTTGGCATTACATCAGGAGACTAAAGAGCAAGGCGATAGATTCTACCTAAATTTATCAAAAGATGAACATTTAGTTAGACTCCATATTGGTTTAGAGGATCCAAAAGATTTAATTGAAGATTTAAGGAGATCCCTTAAATTCATCAAATGAGTTCTGAAAAATTTATTCAAAATAACCTAGCTCTCACCACTTTAATTTGTGCATGCGTTGTTGTTTTAATATCTCTTAGTGTGAGGCAAGTATTTGGAATGTTTTTCATTGACTTTAACAATGATCTAGGAATTTCAAGCACTGAATTTGGTTTAGCAATAGGTATACAAATGCTTGGTTGGGGTCTGTCAGGACCAATTTTTGGTATTCTGGCTGATAAATATGGGGGCCATAAATCAATAGTTCTTGCATTTCTATTTTATATTCTTGGGGTTTATTTTTTATACTCAGGTCCAAATACAGGTATTTATTTTCAAATAAGTTTGGGTGTTTTAATCGGTATAGGTTGTGGCGGTACAGCAATAAGTATTCCGATGTCAATTGTAGGGAAACATTTTCCACTTTCAAATAGAACAATCGCAATGAGCATCGTAACAGCTGTAGGATCTTTCGGTTATTTTATTTCACCCCTGTTTACTAATTACTCTTTACAAAATAACGGATGGGTTAATACTCTCTTTTACTTCTTAGTATTTCTTTTTATTGGATTATTATTCGCCTATTTCGTCAGATCTCCAAAATTAAATGAAATTAAGGAAACTAACAACGAGCAAGGGTCATTAGACGCACTAAAAGAAGCATTCCAAAATAAAAGTTATGTATTGTTAGTTTCAGGTTTTTTTGTTTGTGGTTTTCATATTACATTGGTTGGAACTCATGTACCAAAATATGTAATAGATAGAGGACTAGATGATTGGACTGCAGCTATGATTTTATCTTTAATTGGTTTTTTTAATATCATTGGTTCATTATTAAGTGGATATTTGTCCACTAAAATGAGTAAGAAAATTATCTTAAGTTCTATCTATTTTTTAAGAGGAGTTTCAATTTGTTTATTCATATTTTTGCCTCCAAGTAATATTTCTTCAATAATATTTGGGGCTAGTTTTGGTTTCCTATGGCTCTCTACTGTTCCAGCTACAAGTGGAATTGTTGCACATATTTTTGGAACCAAATATCTTGGCCTTTTATATGGTTTAGTATTTTTAAGCCATCAATTTGGATCTTTTTTTGGAGCATATCTCGGTGGGCTATTCTATGATATTTATGGCTCCTTTGACTATGCGTGGTATTTAGCAATTGCATTATCTGTTTTTGCAGGCTTAATACACTTACCAATTAAAGAGCAAGCAATTGATAGATTACAAAAAGCATAAATCAAATTTTAGTCCGTATCTGGAAAAATTATATCAATCAGACAAACCTATGGTCATTTACAAATTTAAAGATGGATATAAAATATTTACAG
>CACCNI010000027.1 GCA_902547215.1 uncultured Pelagibacteraceae bacterium | reverse complement strand
TTGTGATACAATGTTTTTAATCTTGGTATCATTTTTTAACTGCCTTTTTTTTATCTTGTTTTTGATCCAATTTAAGATTGGATAAATGAACAAAATTTTCTTTATCAACTATTCCACCTTTTCTTTCTTTTGTAGTTTTAAGATGTTTTTTTATCATGTTTATTCCTTTAATCTTTGCTCTATTCCTCTTTCTGTCAAATTCTATAATCTCACCCGTTTTGTTCTTATCTTTTCCAACAAGTACTTTAACATTTGAGCCTTTCTTGATCATTTATATTACCTCCGGAGCTAATGATATTATTTTCATTTGCCCTCTACTTCTCAATTCTCTTGTGACTGGTCCAAAAATCCTAGTTCCGATAGGTTCACCTTTATCATCTGTTAAGACGGCTGCATTATTATCAAATCTGACTTTTGATCCGTCGTCTCTATGAATTCCTTTTTTTACTCTCACAACTACAGCCTTATGAACTGAACCCTTTTTAACCTTACCCTTTGGCATAGCCTCTTTTACTGCAACAACGATTGTATCACCAATGCTAGCATATCTTCTTTTTGATCCTCCAAGCACTTTTATACACTCAATTTTTTTTGCACCTGTATTATCTGCTACAAATAGTTCAGTTTGGACCTGTATCATTTATTTTCTCCTAGCACTTCAAATTTTTTTGTTTTTGAGTAAGGTCTACATTCAATTATCTTCACCTTATCTCCATTTTTAAATTTATTATTTTCATCATGCGCACTAAATTTTTTTCTTACTTTTACTACTTTTTTTAGAGTAGGATGTTGATATTTTCTTTCAACCATTACTGTAATCGTTTTATTAGGTTTATCACTCACTACAATTCCATTTAATATCTTTTTAGGCATTTTTTTTCCCTTCAATTAGTGTTTTCATTCTTGAAATGTCTTTTTTTGTTTGAGATATTTTTGACGGATTTGTTAGCTGTCCATTAGTTTTTTGAAATCTTAAGTTAAATAAATCTTTTTTGAGTTTATCTAAATTTTTCAATGCTTGATCTTTGGTAAATTTCTTTATTTCATTTTTCTTCATTATGAAATCCTTCTTATGAACTTAGTTTTAATTGGTAATTTTGCAGAAGCTTTATAAAGTGCTTCTTTTGCTATTTGCTCGGATACTCCGTCAACCTCAAATAAAATTCTTCCTGGTTTAACTCTGCATGCCCAAAATTCTGGTGAACCTTTTCCCTTTCCCATTCTTACTTCAGTTGGTTTTTTTGATACGGGTATATTTGGAAATACTCTTGTCCAAACTCTACCTTGTCTTTTCATATGTCTTGTTAAAGCAACTCTAGCTGCTTCTATTTGTTTTGAAATTACTCTATCAGGCTGCAATGCTTTTAAACCAAAAGATCCGTAATTCATTTTATTGCATCTAGACGCATTTCCGTGGATACGACCTTTATGGGCTTTTCTAAATTTTGTTCTAGTTGGTTGTAGCATAGTTATCTCTTGTTTGTTTCCTGACTAAATTCTTTTGTAAAAATTTCACCTTTATATATCCAAACTTTGATACCAATAATTCCATAAGTAGTTAAAGCCTCCGCTTCTGCGTAATCTATGTCCGCCCTTAGAGTGTGTGAGGGTATACTTCCTTCTCTTAACCATTCTGTTCTTGCAATTTCGTTTCCACCTAATCTCCCACTTACAGATACTTTTATACCTTTGGCTCCTAATCTTAATGCTGACTGCATAGCTCTCTTCATAGCTCTTCTATATGAAATTCTTTTAACCAACTGTTGGGATATATTTTCAGCAACTAAAAAACTGTTTGTCTCAGGTTTTTTTACTTCTTTAATATTAAGATTTACCTCATTTTTAGTTAGTCTAGATAATTTTTCTTTGATCTTTTCAATATCACTTCCTTTTTTACCGATTACAAAACCAGGTCTTGAAGTATAAATCGTTACAAAACATTTTTTTGATGTTCTTTCTATCATCACTTTTGAAACACCAGAATTAATGACGTTTTTTTTTATGTATTCTCTTATTCTAAAGTCTTCGATTAAAAAACTGCCAAAATCCTTTTTTTTAGCATACCAAACTGAATCCCATCCTCTATTAACTCCGAGTCTTAAACCTACAGGATTAACCTTTTGTCCCATCTTTAACCTCTTTAGTTTGTAATTTTTCTGACAATATAATTGTTAAATTTGAATATGGTTTCAAGATTGGAGCTGCTCTTCCTTTTGCTCTTGGTCTAAATCTTTTCATAGTAATTTGTTTACCGCAGTAAGCTTCTTTTACAAAAAGTTTATCAATATCATATTGAAAATTGTTCTCTGCATTAGCAATAGCTGAAGATAAAGTTTTTTTGATATCCTTACAAATTCTTTTATTTGAAAAATCAAGATCTCTAATTGCTAAATCAACTTTTTTTCCAACAATACCTTTTAAAATTGGATTAAGCTTTCTAGTACTAGATCTAATATTCTTATTTACTGACCTTACTAAATTTGTTTCTTTTTTATCTTTTTTACTCATTTTTATTTCTTCTCTTCAGGTTTGGTTTCTTCAGCCTTGGCTTTTTTATCGGCTGGTGTATGACCAAAAAATTGTCTAGTTGGTGCAAATTCTCCAAATTTATGGCCAACCATATCTTCAGATACAGTGAGTGGAATAAACTTTTTACCATTATAAATTAAAAAACTTAAACCAACAAAATCTGGAATTATCGTTGATTTTCTTGACCAAGTTTTAATAGGCTTTTTACCAGACTCATTTTTTTGTTTTTCAGCTTTTTTAATTAAGCTTTCTTCAACAAATGGACCTTTCCAAACTGACCTAGTCATTTTAACCTTTCTTTTTCTTTCTTCTTCGAATTATAAATTTATCTGTTCTTTTATTATCTCTTGTTTTTAAACCTTTTGCAGATTGGCCTTTTCTTGAAACGGGGTGTCTACCACCTGCAGATTTACCTTCACCACCACCGTGAGGGTGGTCAACTGGATTCATCACAACACCTCTTGTGTGGGGTCTTCTACCAAGCCACCTCGATCTACCAGCTTTACCAATCTTAATATTTTTTTGATCAGGGTTTGAAAGAACTCCAATAGTGGCCATTGCTCTAGAGTCAATTCTTCTCACCTCTCCTGATGCCATCTTAACAATTGAGTAACTCCCATCATTACCTGAAATAGAAACAGACGTTCCTGCTGATCTCGCGATTTTTCCGCCACCACCAGGATTAATTTCTACATTATGTATATCAATACCAACAGGTATTTCAGATAATGGTAAGCAATTTCCTACTTTGATTTCAGAATTAGGTCCATTCGAGATTTTATCGCCAACTTTAATTTCTTTTGGCGCTAAATAATAATATCTCTCGCCATCAGGAAATTTAACTAACATTATGTGACATGATCTGTTAGGATCATATTCTATTCTTTCAACCTCAGCTTTTTCACCAAATTTTTTTCTATAAAAATCAATATTTCTATATTTTTGCTTATGACCACCACCAACATTTCTAGCTGTTATTCTTCCAAGATTATTTCTACCACTTGATGAATTTTTTACTGATGTAAGCGGTTTAAATGGTTTACCTTTCCAAAGATTTTTTCTATCAACAAGAATAGTTCCTCTTACAGATTTGGTATACGGTTTGAATGTTTTTAATGCCATTTTATATTCCTGTTGTTAGATCAATAGATTGACCTTTTTTTAATGTAATCACTGCTTTTTTGTAACCTTTGACTCTACTGTTTCTGCCTCTAGTAAATTTCAAAATAGATTTTTTATTAATAATATTAACCTTCACAACATTCACTTTAAATAATTTTTCAATATTTTTCTTTAAAGTTTTTTTGTTAGCGTCATCCCTTACTTTA
>CACCNI010000026.1 GCA_902547215.1 uncultured Pelagibacteraceae bacterium | reverse complement strand
AAAAAAGTAGAAGAAAATGCATGATATAAAAGAAATTAGAGAAAATTTAAAAGAATTTTCAAATCAAATAAAAAAAAGAAATGTCGATGTAAAGTTTGATGAAATTTTGGAATTAGACAAAGAAAATAGATCTTTAATTCAAGAAAAAGAGAAATTAGAATCTGAAAAAAAATCTATTTCAAAAAGTAAGGATAAATCTTTATTTAATAAATCTAAAGAACTTACTGACAAAATAAGCACTCTTCAAACAAAGCAACTATCAATAAGCCAAAAATTAAATGAGTTACTATCATCAATACCTAATACACCATTATCAAATGTACCAGAGGGTAAGGACGAATCTTCAAATAAAGAAGTTGAAAAAAAAGGTTCTATAAAAGAAAGTGAATTTAAAATTAAGTCTCACTATGAAGTAGGTGAAAATCTTAATATGCTTGATTTTGATCTTGCTGCAAAGACTTCAGGATCAAGATTTGTATTTGTAAAAAACAAACTTGCAAAATTAGAAAGAGCTTTATCAAATTTTATGATTGATGTTCATACAAAAGAAAATGGTTATGAGGAGATATCTCCACCATTACTCGCTAACTTTGATACAATGTTTGGCACTGGACAACTTCCTAAATTTGAGTCTGATCAATTTGAAATAAAAATTGATGATAACAATAGAAAATTTTTAATCCCAACTGCAGAAGTTATTTTAACTAATATGGCAAGAGAAAAAACAATTGATATAAAAGAATTACCCTCAAGATATGTAGCATCTACTCCTTGCTTTAGAAAAGAAGCTGGAAGCTATGGAAAAGATACAAAAGGAATGATTAGGCAACACCAATTTTATAAAGTTGAACTTGTTAGCCTAGTAGAGCCTCAAAAATGTGAAGAGGAGTTAGAGAGAATGACTAAATGTGCATCAGGAATTTTAGATAAACTGAAACTGCCTTATAGGATTGTTGAGCTATGTACGGGTGATATGGGTTTTAGTGCTCAAAAAACTTATGATATTGAAGTTTGGGTGCCTTCAGAAAAAAAATATAGAGAAATTTCTAGTTGTTCAACATGTGGAACTTTTCAAGCTAGAAGAATGAAAGCCAAATATAAAAATTCAAAAAATGAAAAAAATTTTATAGGTACATTGAATGGAAGTGGACTTGCAATCGGAAGAACTATGATTGCGATAATGGAGAATTATCAAGACAAAGATGGATCAATTATAATACCTGACGTATTAAAACCATACATGGATAATATTGATAAAATCACATCGAATTAGGAGTTGTGTTAGTTAATCTAATAGTATAAAAACCAATCTATTATTATGTCTGAATCGGGATTTGCACAATTAATACCTTTAATACTAATTTTTGTTATTTTTTATTTTTTCTTAATAAGACCACAACAGAAAAAAGTTAAAGAACATAAGTTGATGGTTGAAAACTTAAAAAGAGGTGACAAAGTCATTACCTCTGGTGGAATAATAGGTACCGTCGAGAGAATTATTGACGGCGATAAAGCAGAAATTTCTATAACTGATAATGTCAAAGTTGAAGTTATCAAATCTACAGGTATTCAAGCCCTAATAAATAATACTGATCAAAAAAAATAATTTTAAGTGTTATATTTTTCAAAACTGAAGATCACTTTGATAGTACTATTCACTCTTTTTATGGTGATGGTTTCATCATCAAATTTTTTAGACTTAGATTTAGATAAACAAAAAAAAATTAAATTAGGTTTAGATCTTCAAGGTGGTTCTTATTTGTTATTAGAGCTAGATAATGAACCCGTAATTAAACAAAAATTACAATCAAAATTATTAGAAATTAAAGACTATTTTAAAAAAAATAAAATTAAGATTTTAAGTTTAAAACTTGATGACAAATTAATTAAGCTTAAGGTTTCTAAAGATGATGTTGAAAAGGTTGAAGAAATATTTAATGATAAAGAAAGCACAATCAATCCTTATTATTTTCAATTCAAAGCTCATCAATTAGATGTAAAGATTAATAGTGATGTGTTTAATTTGGAGCTAAGCAAATATGGAATAATCCAAATCAAAAATGCATCATTAGATCAAGCGATAGAAATCGTTCGAAAAAGAGTTGATGAGGTCGGTACTAATGAGCCAAATATTTTAAAAAGAGGTAATGATAGAATTTTGCTTGAGCTTCCAGGTCTTGATAATCCAGATAGGATTAAATCTTTATTAGGTAAAACTGCAGATCTTGCATTTAGACTTGAATCTAAGAGTTCAAACGAGTCTTTTGGAACTGAAAAGCTTAAATTAATAGAAACAGGTGAAGAACTATTGTTAAGTAAAAGAGTTATTATAAGTGGAGATAATTTAGTTGATGCAAGCCCTCGTATGGACTCATTAAATAATCAAACAGTTGTAAGTTTTACACTTGATAGGGTTGGATCTAAAAGATTTGCCCAAGCGACAAAAAGAAATATAGGTACACGTCTTGCTATAGTTCTTGATGGTCAAATAATAAGTGCTCCAGTAATAAGGGATGTAATTGCAGGAGGATCAGGGCAAATAAGTGGAGGTTTTACTTTTCAATCTGCAACAGACCTAGCCTTACTTTTAAGGTCTGGTGCTTTACCAGCTCCATTAAATATCATCGAAGAAAGAACAGTAGGACCTGATTTAGGGCAAGATTCTATTAATGCAGGAATACTTTCACTCATTATAGGATTTTTATTAGTAATCGGGTTTATGACATTAAAATATAGAATTTTTGGTATCATTGCAAATTTTACACTAATTATTAATTTAATTTTACTAATCAGCATTTTAACATTATTAGAAGCAACTCTTACTCTCCCTGGTATTGCTGGAATAATTTTAACTGTTGGAATGGCAGTAGATGCAAACGTTTTAATTTTTGAAAGAATAAAGGAAGAAACAAGTAAAGAAAAAAATAATTTAATAGCTTTTGATAATGGATACTCAAAATCAAAAATTACAATTTTAGACGCAAACATAACAACAATAATAGCTGCAATAATTCTGTTTATTTTTGGATCAGGGCCAGTCAAAGGATTTTCAATCACACTATGTGTTGGAATATTAACAACTCTATTCTCAGTTTTTTATATCGCGCGATTATTTACATCTATTTATGTAAAAATTAACAAAAATAAGGAAATTATTATAAAATGAAAAAGGATTATAAATTTAATCAATATTATAAGTCATTAAATGTATTTTCTATTGCACTGATATTATTTTCATTAATCTTTTTAATATTTAAAGGTTTAAATTATGGAGTTGATTTCAAAGGTGGAACTTTAATTGAAATACGTGTTGAGACTGAAAAGCCTGATATTGAAGTTTTAAGATCTAGTTTTAACAAAATGAATTTAGGCAAGATTTCAATTAAAAATTTTGGGAGCGATAATGATTTTGTGGTTAAATTCAAAAGAGACGAACTTAATGATCCAGAGTTCATTGAAAATTTACAAAGAAATCTTTCACAAGAATTAACTCAAGATTTCTCTTTCAGAAGAGTTGAAAATGTAGGACCTAAAGTAAGTTCAGAATTACTAAAAGCCGGAGTAACTGCTATATGCTTATCCTTAATGGCAATGCTAATCTACATTTGGATACGTTTTGAATGGCAATTTAGTGTTGGTGCAATAGCTGCTTTATTCCATGATGTTATAATTACTCTTGGAATTTTTTCTGCCTTAAGTTTGGAAATAAACTTGTCAATTGTGGCAGCTGTTTTAACTATAGTTGGTTACTCAATGAATGACACCGTTGTAATTTATGACCGCGTGAGGGAAAACCTTAAAAAATATTCAGATATTAAGATATTTGATCTTACCAACTTATCTATAAACGAGACTTTATCACGTACTATAATTACCTCTTCAACGACGTTATTAGCTTTACTTTCTATATTTTTATTTGGTGGGGAAATATTGAAAGGTTTTTCATTAGCTATGATTCTGGGTGTTATTTTAGGAACCTATTCCTCAATTTTCATAGCAAATCCACTTTTAGTTTTCTTTAAAGTTTCACAAAAAACAGTTCT
>CACCNI010000025.1 GCA_902547215.1 uncultured Pelagibacteraceae bacterium | reverse complement strand
AATACATTTGCTGGCTCACCGCCTGGTGCTCCACCTAATAAAATTCCTCTACCCTTTTGATTTTTTTCTAAACAATGTGCTCCAGCTTGAACTGACATACGTCCAGCAACTGCACTCATAGGTGCAAGTAATGGAAGTCTGCCATTATCATCAGTTACGGTTTCATAAGCAATATTAATACTTTTAGATTTTATCAATCCTTCAGTGAGTTCTTTTGCAGCTGCTAAATGAAGATAAGTATAAAGAATTTGATTTTCTCTTAGCATATCAACCTCAACTTTTTGAGGCTCTTTTACTTTTACAATTATGTCTGCATCATTAAAAATATCACCAGCTGTCTTTGCAATTTTTGCACCCGCTTTAGTATATTGATCATTATCAAAACCGGCTTCAAATCCACCATTGTTCTCAACTAAAACTTCATGACCTTCACCTACTAAAGTTTTCACGCTTTCAGGAGTTAATCCAATTCTATTTTCTTGAGGTTTTATCTCTTTGGGAACACCAATTTTCATAGAGAAAATTAATTCTTTTTACTTTTACTATAGTTAGTAATTCCAGTTCTTAGTTTCTCAATTATTTCATCAATATGTTTTTTCTCACAAATAAACATTGGTGCAATAATTAAACAGTCCCCAGTTGCTTTGAAATTTACACCTGCATCATAACAATGTTTAAATGTTGCAAGTCCTGCTCTACCTGGTTTTGTATCCATTTTAATGTCGATACCACCCATCATTCCATATCCTCTTATGTTTTCTACAACATCAATATCTTGTAATGAGAATAAACCTTCTTGGAAATAAGGAGCTAATTCTTTTGCTCTTTTAAAAATATCTTCTTTTTCAAATATATCTTGTACTGCTAAAGCTGCTGCAACAGATATTGGAATTCCAGAATAAGTGTATCCATGGAAAAGTTCGATAACTCCTTTTGGAGAATTATCCATTACTGCATCATAAATTTCTTCTTTACATGCAACTACACCAAAAGGAACAATTCCATTTGTTGTAGCTTTTGCCATTGTCATGATGTCTGGAGTAACACCGAACTCCTGTGCACCGAAAGTCGAACCTGTTCTACCCCATCCAGTAATTACTTCATCAAAAATTAAAAGAATATTATGTTTGTCACATAGTTCTCTTAGTCTTTGTAAATATCCAACTGGTGGAACAAGTGTTCCTGTAGATCCTGCAATTGGCTCTACGATACATGCTGCAATATTTTCAGCACCAAAGTTTGTACAAATTCTCTCTAAGTCATTTGCAATTTCTGCACCTGTTTCAGGTTGACCAGAAACAAATTTATGTTCGTCTAAATGAGTATGTCTCATATGAACTACACCTGGCATCAAAACACTTGCATATGCTTTAACATTATTGATCATACCGCCGACAGAAGTTGCTCCAATATTCATACCATGGTAAGCTCTTTCTCTTCCTACAAATCTAAATCTCTGTCCTTCACCTCTTGCTTTATGATATGCAATACTAATTTTAATTGCAGTTTCAACAGCAGTTGATCCACAAATTGTATAAAAAATTCTATTTAAGTTTCCTGGAGTATGTTTTGAAATTCTAGTAGCTAATTCAAAAGATCCACCAAAACCTTGTTGAAAGGGTTGTGCGTAGTCTAATGTTTTTAATTGATTTGTAATTGCATCAATAATTTCCTTTCGACCATGACCAAGTGGATTACAAAAAAGTCCAGAGCTTGCATCTATTTGTGTATTGCCTTCATGATTTTTTAAATAAACACCTTTAGCTTCTGTTATTAATCTTGGTCTTTCTTTAAAATCTTTATTGGATGTAAATGGCATCCAATGTTCGTTGAGTGAATTTGGTATTGATGGTTTTTGACTCATTTTTATTTATTCCTAATCTTTAGACTAATTAATATTAATTAACTATAAAAATCTATTATAGCAGCACAACCAAAAATTGAATAGTCTATTTTGACACCCATTCCTGTTAACAACTTCATTTACTTCTGGTCTATTTTCAACTTAAATACCGCTTATAAATTTAAATAAGGAGAGGAATAAATGAGAAAAATACTAAGTTTTATTCTTGGAAGTATATTAGCTCTTAACTTAACTATTTCAGTTGCTAATTCAGCTGCAAAAGAAGTTAGAGTTGCTTACTTTTTAGAATGGCCTAGTCCAAACCTAGAGGACATGCAAAAGAAAAATTTTGCTAAAGCTTTAGGTGTACCAGTTAAGTGGACTAACTTCACAAACGGTGGAGCAATGACTGACGCTATGTTAGCGGGAGACATCGATATTTCTTACTCACAAGGTTTAGTACCTTTCATAAACGCAGTTAAATCTAAAGCACCTATCAAGCTTGTAGATATAGCTATGGAATATGGAATGGGTGGAACAACTTGTGTAACTTCAAATGCTTCAGGTATTACAAAAGCTAATGCTACTGAACTTGAAGGTAAAAAAGTTGCTGTACCATTAGGAACAATGGCTGAATACGTTTTTGATGAAAGTATGAAAGTTGTTGGCGCTGACAGAAAAAAAATGGATATCATTCAAATGGACCCTGAAGAAGGTGCTGCTGCTTTAGTAAGCGGTGATGTTGTAATGGCATGTTTATTTGGTGGTAATTCAATTAAAGCTGCAACAGCTGTTGGAACAAGATTACTTACAGTTCAAGAAGCAAGAGACGCTGGTATCTTAGGAATAGATATTACTTCAGTAACTACTAAGTTCATGAAGGAAAACCCTGAAATGCTAAGAACTTTTATTGAAGTTACTCATGAAGCTAATGACAGATACAGAGCTGGCAAAAGCGACATGAACGCAATGTCTAAAGCTTCTGAAATGAAAGTTGGTGATATGAAAGAAACTTTAAGTGGTTTCAAATTTTTAACACCAGCAGAGACTAAGCAATCTATGACTAAAGGAAATCTAGATGCATTCTTAAAAGGAATGGGAACACCTAGAGGAAACGTAGACACTAGTTTCTTACCTTTATAATCATAAGGTTAAATATTTAAATAGGCGCCAATTTTTTTAATTGGTGCCTATTTTTTTTATACAAATTTTAATGTAAGGTCTTGATATGAGTGATTTAGTTTCTCAAAATCTAAATATGATCTTTAAATCTCCTAAAGGAGAAACTGTTCATGCATTAAAAGATTTGAATTTTACAATCAAAAAAGGCGAGCTATTAACAGTCCTTGGTCCATCAGGATGTGGAAAAACAACTTTATTAAATATTGCAGCTGGTTTTATTAGACCTACATCAGGAACAATCACTTTAGGTTCAAATGAAATTAATGGTCCTGGAGTTGATAGAGGTATGGTATTTCAACAAGGTGCTTTGTTTGAATGGTTAACTGTTTCTGAAAATGTCAACTTTGGATTAAGAATGAAGAAAAAAGATCCGGGTGAAACTCAAAAAAAAAGTTGATGAGTGGTTAGAAATAGTTGGTCTAAAAGGTTTTGGAAATACTCCTACTTATCAATTATCAGGTGGTATGCAGCAAAGAGTAGCGCTTGCAAGATGTTTGATTAATGATCCTGATTTAATTTTAATGGATGAACCTTTGGGTGCATTAGACGCTTTAACTAGAGAAAAAATGCAATCACTTGTTTTAAAAATTTGGAAAGAAACTGGAAAAACAATTATCTTAATTACTCACTCGGTTGAAGAAGCATTGTTATTAGGTGAAAGATTATATGTGATGGCGCCTAGACCAGGTAGAATTCATAAGGAATATAAACTTCCATTTGCAGAAATGGGTTTAAAAGAAGACTTAAGAGAAATTAAAAAAAATAAAGAATTTTCATCAAAACGAGAGGAAATACTATCCATGATATGGAACATGGAAGAAGAAATAATGGGGAAAGATAATTAAATGTTTACCCAATTTATTACAATATTAATACTTGTATCGATTGTTGGATGCATTCTTTATGGAAGAAGATTAATTCGAACAGAAAAAGTTGATGCTGTATTTGGTAACCCTGAGAGAGCTAAAGGTGGAACGCATTGGATTATTGTTGGAAGCAGTGCGATACTATTAATTTGGTT
>CACCNI010000024.1 GCA_902547215.1 uncultured Pelagibacteraceae bacterium | reverse complement strand
TAGAAATTGTAAACTTCAACCAATTTCTAAAATTTTAAAAAAAATAAATGTTCCTGATAACCCAAGTGCCTTCAGCCCTATGGGAAGACACATAGCAAAAATAAATTTTAATTTTTTAAATAAACTTAAAAAGAAAAAAGATGGTCATCTTATTCTTGTTACAGCTATTACTCCAACTCCAGCTGGCGAAGGTAAAACTACTACCTCTGTTGGTTTAAATGACGGTTTAAATAAAATTGGAAAAAAATCAATCGTTTGTCTCAGAGAACCTAGTCTTGGCCCTTCTTTTGGTATGAAAGGTGGAGCTGCTGGTGGCGGGTATGCTCAAGTTGTTCCTATGGAACAAATAAATCTTCATTTCACTGGAGATTTTCATGCAATTACATCAGCACATAATTTGTTATCTGCAATGATTGATAATCATATATATTGGGGAAACAAACTTAATTTTGATGAAAAAAAAATAGTTTGGAAAAGAGTAATGGATATGAATGATCGTGCATTGCGATTTATTGACATAAATACCAGTGGTGTTGCGAAAGATTTTAAAAGAGTAGATGGTTTTGATATAACCGTTGCGTCTGAAGTCATGGCAATTTTTTGTTTGGCTAAAGATTTGAATGATTTAGAAAAAAAAATTGGAAATATAACTATTGCATATAATAAAGAAGGTCAGCCAATTTTTGCAAAAAATTTAAATGCTCAGGGACCAATGACTGTCCTTTTAAAAGAAGCAATAAGACCAAATGTTACTCAAAGTTTGGAACATAACCCAGCTATTATTCATGGAGGTCCATTTGCTAATATTGCTCATGGCTGTAATTCTGTAATCGCTACATCAGCAGCTCTCAAGCTATCTGACTATGTTGTTACTGAAGCAGGGTTCGGTGCAGACCTTGGTGCTGAAAAATTTTTAGATATTAAATGTAGAAAGGCAGGATTAAAACCTAGCTGTGTTGTAATTGTTGCAACTATAAGAGCATTAAAGATGCATGGAGGTGTAGAAAAAGAAAATCTTAAGAAAGAAGACACCAACTCTTTAATAAAAGGTTTAGTAAATTTAGAAAGACATATTTTAAATATTAAAAAATTTGGACTAGAACCAATCGTAGCGATTAACCATTTTGCCTTAGATACAAAAAAAGAGATAGATGTTGTTCTTAATTTTTGTAAGAATATGAATGTCCAGGTTAGTGAATGTAAACACTGGGCAATGGGAGGAAAAGGCACAACTGACCTGGCTAAAAAGGTAGTCAAAACATGTAAAGATTCAAAAAAAAGTAATTTTAAATTATTGTATGAAGATAATTTAAATCTTTGGGATAAAATTGAAAAAATCGTTAAAGAAATTTATAGAGGTAATGGAATTACTGCAAATGAAGATGTAAAAGAACAACTAAAAGTTTTTGAGAATAATGGCTACAAGAGTTTACCTGTTTGTATAGCTAAAACTCAATATAGTTTTTCAACAGATCCAAAGTTAAAAGGAGCTCCATCAAATCATGAAATTCCAATAAGAGAAGTGAGATTATCATCTGGAGCTGAGTTTATTGTAGTTGTTTGTGGATCTATTATGACAATGCCTGGTCTACCCAAAGTTCCTGCGGCTAATAATATTAAACTAAATAAAAAAGGTGAAGTTGAGGGACTTTTTTAATTTACCAATTAATAATTAATTTCTTATTATTGCAGATAGTCTCAAGTATGTTGAACATTAAAGGAAATTCATTTTTTTTAAGTTCCTTAAAAAGAATTGGACCAATTTCAAGTGCTAATTGTGCACCTTCAACAGTAATATCTTTCATAAATTTTTCTTTAGCATCTTTATATAAAGTTCCTTGTCCTAAATATTTCCCCATTTGACTGTTTCTACCACCTATTGCACTTACATATAAATCTCCCAAACCTGCAAGTCCATAAACAGTTGTTTCATTACCGCCAAAGTATTTGACAAATTTTACCATCTCAGAAATTGAGCGATGAATTAAAGATGCTGAGGTATTCAGAAAGTATTTTGATTTTATACTCTCAGGTGCGCTTGGGTTACTCAAACCTTCCGAAGCTCCAATTAACATAGAATAGATATTTTTAATTGCACCACAAAATTCTACTCCTTTTACGTCCTCTGATGTCTCTGTCGAATAATATTCAGTTGTTATTGTTTTCTGTATTAATTTTGCAGTTTCTTTGTTTTCACTAGCAATTACTGTGCCTGTCCTCATCTTATTTGCTAATCCAGCTGCAAGACAAGGTCCTTTTATTGCTGAAACGTTCACATCATCAAAACCATTTTTTTTAAGTTCATTTTTAATCTTGTAAGAAATGGTTATTAATTTTCCTGCCTCAATACTCAAACCCTTAGTTAATAAAACTATATTAAGTTTTTTATTTCCCATTTGAGAAATTTGGTCAATAAACCAGCCAACTCCTAGAGAGCTTACCGCACATACAATTAAATCAGCATCAGAAAAATCCTTAATTTTTTCAAATTTTTCAAGTTTGAGTTTTTTGGGCAAAGCTACTTTTAATGCAGGATGAGCTGATTTTGAAATTTCATCAATTAAATTATTTTCGAGATGTGTACCGATTAAGGTGACGTCATTGCCATTTTCAATACAAGGGATCGTGAAAGCCGAACCCATTGCACCAGCTCCGATTATAATAATTTTAGACATATATGGTAATCTCTATGCACTAATTATTTGATTTAGTCTAGCCTTAGAGTTACCTTATAATTTCTTATTATTTTAATAAATGCAGAAAAACCTATACCTGAATCAAAAATTTACAAAGTTTATTAATAATGAAAATTTTGAATTCGATCGTACAAAAATATTAAAAATTTTAAATAGTGATTTATTAGAAGATGCTTATAAAACAATTTCAAAATGGCAAAAATATCAACCTACCCCTTTAGAAAGTTTAAGTAAACTTTGTAAAGAATTAGGACTAAAAAACGTATTTTATAAAGATGAGTCTAAAAGATTTGGTCTCAAATCTTTTAAAGCCCTTGGTGGCGCCTATGCTGTAGAAAAAATAACTAAAGGGAGAAAAGATATTACAGTTTCAACAGCTACTGCAGGAAATCATGGCAAGTCAGTTGCTTGGGGAGCAAAAAATCTAGGATTAAATTGTAAAATTTTTATTAGTGAGAACGTAAGTGAAACTAGAGCTGAAGAAATGAGGAATTTGAATGCTGAAGTAATCAGAGTTAAAGGAAATTATGAAGATTCTCTCAATTTTTGTAAGGAAGAGTCTAAAAAAAATAATTGGGAAATTATTCAAGATGTAGCTTGGCCAGATTATGAACTTGTTCCAAAACTAACAATGGCTGGATATTCGACAATGATAAAAGAAATTTCAGTCCAAACTAATGAATATATCACTCATATTTTTTTGCAAGCTGGTGTTGGGGGTATGGCGGCAGGTTTAGTTGCTGGTGTAGCTAATTATTTCAAGAAGGTGCCAAAAATAATTATTGTTGAACCTGAAAATGCGAATTGTGTAATGAAGAGTATTGAAAATAATACTCCCACAAGTGTAGATATTAAAAAAGAAAGTATAATGGGTGGCATGTCTTGTGGAGAAGTGTCATTAGTCCCATGGCAAATATTAAAAAATTCTGTAAATAATTGTGTTAGTGTTTCAGATAAATTTGTCTCACAGACTGTAGCAATGTTAGCAGATAAAGTATTAAGTGATATTTCAATAGAAGGAGGTGAATGTTCAACACCTGGGATCACAAGTTTAATTTCATGTTGTATTAATGAAGAAACAAAGTGTGCCCTAGAAATTAATGAAAATTCAAATATATTATTAATAGGTTGTGAGGGATCTGCAGATATAGATCTTTACCAGAAGTTATTAAGTGAAGGAAAAAAATTAATTTGATTATATGAAAAAATTAAGCGACGCAGAGATTTATAAATTATTTAAACCAGAACTTTCCCCAAAAAAAATGCTTGAGTTAGGTGTTTTTGGTGGATCTTATTTTGGAAATAACATTAAAGAGTACCCAAAAACGTGGTTTGCAAAAGCTAAGCTAAGTAAAACTTTTGATGTAAATATAAATCGGTTTAAAATTAAAGCAGGACTTTCTAGAGAACATTGGATTGAGAAAGGTTGGATATTTAAAGAAGATCCATTGGGCTGGTTCCAATGGTATTGTAGATTTTCAATGGGTAGACGAATACCAAAAGTGGATATAACTCAAATTAAACGATGGAAAAATTTTAGAAGGCATGTGACTGCTATTGAAAAAAATTGTGAAAAAGGAAATTTAACTTGCAGAAGAAGACAGAGACAAGCTATTTTACAATGGGCATATGATCCTCACATCTAATCACCTATAAAATGGTGAATAATTTTTCTCACCTGACTTTCAATCCTGTGCTCAAACAAATAAATTCCTTGCCATGTTCCTAGTAATAGTTCTTTATTCTTAACACTTAAAGAAATTTGATTATTGGTTAGAGCAGATTTAATATGAGCAGGCATATCATCTTTTCCCTCTGAATTATGAATATAAGATCTTTCGTCCATAGGAACTAGTTTATCAAAATAATTTATTAAATCTGTTTGTACGTCAGGATCAGCGTTTTCTTGAACAATTAAGGATGCACTTGTATGTTGGATGCTTAAATTTAAAATTCCGTCATTAAAAGAATTTTTATTGATCCAACTTATAGTTTGATCTGTGAAATTATATAGTTTTTGTCCATTTGTTTTTAGTTTTAGTTCAAAAAACTTTTGCTTCATTTTTTAGTTTTAAAATCAATTCCATATTCTGATCTTGGTCCTTTTCTTAATCCATAAGGTCCTGCGATAAATATAGTAAGAGGTTTCGTCCCTGGCTTTATGTCAATCCTATGATGTGTGTTTGCAGATCTAAAACCAATGTAACCAGCTGGTCTCCAGTATCTTCCACTTTTTAGAGTTTCGAAATATCCATCCCTAAGTATTATTGTCATAAACGGGAACGGATGATTATGAACACCTTCCCCATGATCATCATCTAACATTTCGTGTATCAAAACATTAAATGGAAACCACTTAGGTCTATGTCTAAAAATTAAATAATAT
>CACCNI010000023.1 GCA_902547215.1 uncultured Pelagibacteraceae bacterium | reverse complement strand
TAATAATTTAAAATTTTTAGCTTTTAAATATAACAGACTATCTAACTGATCAAAGAGTTTTGAATATTTCGATTTAAGTTGATTATTTACATAACTTCTCCAAATCTTTTTTTTGTCTGCATTTTTTTCTAAAACATTTATTGGTCTATTTAAAGATCTACTACCTTCAGCTCTAGCACCAACACACCAACCCTCTAAAATTAAAATATCTGGTTTCTTTTTTAATTTGAACCAACTATTTTTTTTGCACCTGTCATCAATTGACTTATCAAATTTCGGAATGTTAATTGATCTAAATGTACTTTTTTTTACTTTCTTAAAAAGATTAACCATTAATTGTATGTCATGAGTGCCTGGAACCCCTCTTGTAAGTAACAAAGGATGTTTGCTTTTTGATAATAAAATTCTTTCTTTTCTAGTTTTATAAAAATCATCAATAGAAATTTTGAAAACCTGTAATTTAAAATATTTGACTAGTACTAATCTTAATAAAGTTGAAATTGTTGTTTTTCCAGTACCCTGGCCTCCTGCAAGACCAACGAGCAAAGTTTTTTTGTCTTTCCTTTTTTTATTAATCCAAAAACATAAAGGAATTATATGAGATTTTATCATTTGATCTTTGTTTTTAAACTTTTCTTTTTTTGTTTCTTGTGACTGTATATATTTTACACAATCTTTCCTTACTTTTTCAAAACACTCCCTATAATTTTGCATCTTATTTTTTTTGGTCTAATGGATGATTTTCACCATTATTGACTGGAACATCTTTTAAAGCAAAAGTATCTATGTCGTCAATACATGCAATGTTTATTCCATAAATTTTTGGATTAATTCTTGGTCTATTGTGGGTATGGATACCACATATAGAACAGAAATAGTGTTTAGCAACTTTTGTGTAATATTGGTAAAGTTTCAAAATTTTTTCGCCCTTAATTAATTTGAAATCATTTTCTCCTATTACGCCAATTATGTATCCTTTTCTTTTACATAAAGAGCAGTTGCATCTCATGAATTTTTCAATACCTGTTTCAGGAATTTTTACTTCAGCTTCAACTTCACCACAGTGACACTTTAATTTTTTTATCATTTTTCTATTCTATCCATTTTATGATTTTTACCATCATTTACTCTCACATTGAGATCAAATAATTCCTTAGTTGGCATATCTTCCAAGCAACCAACGTTTACTCCGAAGGTATTTGGATCGCTCCTTCTCAAATTATGAGTATTTACTCCACAAACAGAACAAAAAAAGTGCTTTGCAACTTTCGTATTGAATTGGTAGCATTTAATTTTTTCCGAACCCTTAACTATTTCTAAATCTTTCTTATTCACTATTGCTGTTATAGAGCCTTTTCTTTTACAAATAGAACAGTTACATCTGTAATAATCATTTAATTTTTCTTTTAATTTTATTTTTATTTCTATTGCTCCGCAGTGGCATGTTAGTTTTTTCATCTCTTTTTACTCTATCCCTTGTAAAAGTTATCCACAACGTATCAAAATGTGGCTTCGGTGTTCTCGTTTTGATTCACTTTTGATTCAATTTCAGACTCAAAATACAACCTATTTGACTATATCGATTTATTAGGCTATTAATTAAGAAAGAACAAAATAAGAACATTTATGAAGCTAACTATACCCTATTATTTACACAAAGCTGGAGCAGGTTTTCCTTCGCCAGCTACCGACTACATTGAGGAAGATATAGATCTAAATGTTCACCTCATAAAGAATGTTCCTGCAACATTTATAATTAGGGTACAGGGAAAATCTATGGTCAACGCTGGAATTTATGACGGAGATTTATTAGTTGTAGACAAAAGCCTAAAACCTAAAAATTTTTCTACTGTTATAGCAAATGTTCACGACGAACTTGTTGTCAAAAGTTTTGTTAAAGAAAACGATAAACAATTTCTAACCTCTGGATCTAAAAAATTTGAGGATAGAATTTTAATAAATGAAGAAGCAGATGTTTTTGTTTGGGGGGTCGTAACTTATGTCATCCACTCTGTATACTAAAAAAATTGCATTAATAGATTGTAATTCTTTCTATGTTTCTTGTGAAAGATTATTTAACCCAAAAATAAGAAAATTACCCGTGGTAGTTCTTTCTAACAATGATGGATGTATAATATCAAGATCTAACGAGGCTAAAGCCTTGGGGATTAAAATGGGAGAGCCTTATTTTAAAGCAAGAAATATTATTATAAAAAACAATGTTCAGGTATTTTCTTCAAACTATTCTCTATATGGGGACATATCACGAAGAGTAATGCGAACATTAAAAAGATTTAACTCAAAAATAGAAGTTTATTCTATTGATGAAGCTTTTTTAGATTTGTCTAATTTTTCAGATAAAGAAGTAAAAGATGTTGGTAAAGAAATTAGAAATACTGTTTTACAGTGGACTGGTATACCAACTAGTATCGGAATAGCTGAAACTAAAACCTTGAGCAAAGTTGCAAATCATATAGCAAAAAAACAAAAGTCGGGTGTTGTAAGTTTGGTCAATATTAAGGACTTAGACCCAATATTAGAAAAGGTTGAAGTAAGAGATATATGGGGAGTTGGAAAACAACTCTCGAAGTTTTATATCAAAAACGGAATTTACAATGCAAAACAACTAAAAAATGCCTCAAACACTTGGATTAAAAAAACTAAAAATGTTCTTAGCTCAAGAACTGCCATGGAGCTTAGAGGTGTTCCTTGTATTGAAATTGAAACTAAACAAGCAAAAAGAAAAAGTTGTTGTGTATCGAGATCATTTGGAAAAAAAGTAGAGAAACTCAGAGAACTGAAAGAATCCGTAACAAGCTACTGTTTAAATGCAGCAGAAAAAATTAGATCCGAGTCACTAGTCTGTAAATCCATCACAGTTTTTATAAGAACAAGTCCTTTTCAAAATAAGGGTATATTCTATTCAAATTCAAAAACGATCGATTTTCCTATTGCCACAAATAATAGTATTGAAATAGTTAAAAACGCTCTTACAGGTCTTGATCTAATATACAAAGATGGATTCAAGTATCAAAAAGCTGGCATAATTTTATCAGGTTTATCTGACTCTGAAAAAGGAAATAGTTTGTTTAAATCTACAAAAGATGAAAGAATTAAAAACTTAATGCAATCTATTGATAACACTAACTACAGGTATGGAAGATCAACGATTAGCTTGGCAAGTGCAGGAATAAATAAAAAATGGAGTATGAGAAGACAATATTCCTCAAAAATTGATACAGCAGATTTTTATTCTTTACCTAAAATACTAGCAAACTAGTGAGGACGAACATCTCCGATGTTTGAGAGCGATGCATCGAATTCTTTAATATTTTCTCTATTGGATAAGTTAAAAATAATAAATAAAAAAATGATGAGTAAAAATAGAGGAAAGATAGTAATTAAGGAAATATTTTTATTTATGATGGCAAAATAAATTACAAAAAATAAAATTGATCTTACAATAACATTAAACTTAAAAACAGAAATGATGGATAAACTGTGTTTAACTAAATTTAAAAAGCTCATTTTAGAGGGTCCAAAATAACGTTTACCTCTAGTTGATTTAATGGATCCAAAACTTTTTTCAATTTTAACAAGCGATCCAGAAAAACTATTCCAGGAAGATTTTTCAATAATAAACTTTTTAACAACTGATTTGGGTAAACAAGTGAAATTTCCAAATTTAATATTTTTTCCTGTAAAGAAATATGTCAAAAATTTATGAACTACATAAAAAAAAGTAAAAATTGATCCTTCAGATCTTTTAATTCTTTCACCGACTATTGCTTTATCAATGTAATAATCCGTGCTTTCTATAAATTGAGTAATTTCATCAGGTCTGTCCTCCCCATCACCATCCATTGGGATTACATAATCAAAATCCTCTTTTTCATAAATATATTTCAAACCAGTCGCAATTGATCTAGCATGGCCAACATTTTTTAATAAACTGATAACTTCAACTTTGATTTCCTCTGTGGAGAATTTTTTATCATTATATTTCTCTGTCGATCCATCGTTAATTACAAAAATTGAAAACTTACAATTAACATTTTTTACCTTCAAATTTATATCCTCAATAAGTTTTTCAAGAGACTGCCAATCGTTATAAACTGGAATTAAGATTATTATTTTTTTCATCTATAACCTACACAAACTTTTTTAGTACAAATGTAAGCATTTAGTAAATCAACATTTTTTTGATTTATTTCTCCAAGCCAAACTGGTCTTCCTTCCATATGGTAAGATATATTACCTGCATACCATTCATCTCCTAAAACAACGTTAATTTTCTCTGTGAAATCTTTTTGCCAAACTTGAAGAACTTTATTAGCTTCAACCTTGCCCTTATAATCAGTTCTTTTATTTTCATTAATGAGTGAGACCAGACCGTATGTAATAGGAGATAATAAAAACAAAATTAAAAATGGTTTGAAAAATTCTTTAAACGTTTGTTCGTCATCTTTGATATCAAACATACTTAAAATAAGGACACCGAAAAAAAGATAAAAAGGTGTCATCCACATTGTTCTTATTTTTGAGCCAGTTACCACTGAAGTCACAAACATTAAAACTATTGGAAGAAAGTTTATGAGTAAAATAAAATATTTTTTTTTGTCCTTTATATCAAATCTTATTTTTATTTTTTTTATTATAAAATAACAAAGAACAAAAAAAGGAATTAATATACCAATCTGTTTCATCAAAAATATAATTGGAAACTTTAAGTGATTTAAAAAACTATAATCTACTAGTCCAGCTCTATTTAAAGCATATTTAATTGTTACAAAATCATTTTGAAAAAGCCAAATTATATGAGGGACTAATAAAACAAAAAATATTTCAATTGGTAAATAATGTTTAAAATCTATTTTCCTAGTTTTTGTTATGAAAAACTCATAGGCAAAAATTATTACTACTGATAAAAGTAAGTAAGCAAACAAATACTTTGTTAAAAAACCAATTGAAGCGGTTACGCCTAACAAAATTAGTATTAGAGTATTTGTATCTTTCTTCATGTATAATTTCCATGAAAGGTAAACTGTAAAAGCCCAAAAAGGTAACTGGCAAACATTTACGTTAAATTCTGGTGTGGTAAAATTGTAAAAATATAT
>CACCNI010000022.1 GCA_902547215.1 uncultured Pelagibacteraceae bacterium | reverse complement strand
ATCGTTACAGAAGAAATGATCAAACATTTTATTAAAAAAGTTCATAAAAGAAGCTCTTTTGCAAATCCAAGAATTTTAATTTGTGTCCCGACAGGTTCAACACCAGTGGAGAGAAAAGCAATTCAAGACAGCGCCCTTGCAGCAGGTGCAAGACGTGTACAGTTAATTGAGGAGCCAATAGCAGCTGCTATCGGTGCAGGTCTACCAATATCAGAGGCAACAGGATCAATGGTAATTGATATAGGTGGTGGTACCACAGAAATCGCAGTTATGTCTCTTGGTGGAGTTGTTTATTCTAATTCTTTAAGAGTTGCTGGAGATGCAATGGATGGTGCATTCGCAAATTATATGAGGAAAGAATATAATTTAATGATCGGTGATAGTACTGCAGAAAAAATAAAAAAAGAAATTGGAACAGCGATCGCAACAAATAATAATACTTATGCTGTAAAAGGTAGAGATTTAAGATCGGGAACACCTAAGGAAGTAGGTATTACTGAAGAGGATTCTGTTGAGGCTTTAAATCCTATTTTAAGAGAAATGATTAATGGAATTAAAGATGCTTTAGAAAACACACCACCTGAATTATCAGCAGACTTGGTTGATATGGGTTTAACTTTAACTGGAGGTGGTGCACTATTAAAGAACATTGATAAAAGATTATCTAAAGAAACTGGTTTACCAGTTCATATTGCAGATGATCCTTTAGCTTGTGTTGCAATCGGAACTGGGAAGGCATTAGAACAAGAGGAAATATTCTCTACTGTATTATCTGAATATTAATAAACGATGCAAACAAACAGAGATGATTTCATTATTGCAATCAGATCTGCATTTCTTAAAAGAGGAAACCAACAGCGATTTTCACTAATAGCTCTTATACTTTTTTCAATTTTTATAATAGTACTTGGTAAATATAATTTTAAAGGAGTAAACTTTTTAAAATTATCTATAAAAGAAGTTGTCTATAGAACAACGTTTATTGTATCTGTTCCAGAAAATTTTGTCATAAGCAGCTATCAAACAATAAATGATCATTTTTCTTTATATTCAAATTACGAAAATCTAAAAAAGGATTATGAAAGCCTTAAAGCTACAAAGTTAAATACTGACTTCTTAAAATCTGAAAATGAGGCACTCAAATCAAAGATTAACGATGTATCAACACAATCATCTGAACTATTAGCGAAAGTAATTATAGATAAAAAAAGTCCTTTTTTAAGATCTGTAATAGTAAACAGGGGAAGTAAAGATAATGTGATATTGGGTATGGCAGTTTTAGATGAAAAATTTCTTGTAGGAAAAGTTGTAGAAGTAAATTACTCAACTTCAAGAGTTTTATTATTATCTGATTTAAATAGCAAAATTCCTGTCTCTATAGAACCAAATGGTGTTCAATCGATACTTTCAGGAAGTGGATCAAATTTTGGAGAAATCCAATACATAAAAGAGGATTATGAATTAGAGAATGACTCTGAAATTTTTACATCTGGATCAGGTGGAATTTTCCGTTCTGGAATTCCAATTGGAAAAACAATTTTAAATGCTGGATCTGGTCTTGATACCATAAAAGTTAAATTCCATTCAGACTTTTCGCAATTACGTTTGGTAAAAATTGTTTCTTTTGAAGAGGTAAAACAAAATGATTGAAATTTCAAAAATATCAATTTTACGTAAAATTTTTAATTCTTTACCAATTATTATTTTATTTATCTCAGTTCTTAATGAATTTGATTTTAACTATCTTAACTTTAAATATTTCTCTTTTAATTTTCCATTTATATTAATTTTTTACTGGAGCTTAAAAGGTGGAGAAAAGCTGGGATATGGCCTTGTTTTTATTGCAGGATTGATAAACGACGTCGTTGTTGGGTTACCTATGGGCATTAGCAGTCTTTCATATCTGCTAATATGTGGTTTTGCGGTATACTTAAGAAATATCACCTTGAGGCCAAACCTTATTAAAGATTGGCTTTTTTTTCTGTTCACTATCTCACTAGTGAATTCAATACTTTATATTGTTCTAATTCTATTCTTTGGAATAGATATGAATTTTTATTTCCTATTTTTTAATATTATTTTTACATTTATGTTTTATTATATTTTTTCATATATTTTTGATTATTATTCAAAATTTAATATTACGAGATAATTATGTTTGGCGGTGGAGGAGATTCAGGATACAAAAAACTTAGCACAGTAAATAGAAGAATGTTTTTTATGACTGCTGCTAAACTAGTAATATTTGGTGGAATTATAACAAGGCTTTTTTCTCTTCAAATAAATGAGAATAAAAAATATTTAACTTTATCTGATAAAAATCGATTAAGAGAGTGGAGATTACCACCTGTCAGAGGAGATTTTGAAGATTTTTTCGGAAATAAAATTGCCAGTAATCTCAAAGTTTATCAATTACATGTGGTACCTGAACAGGTTGAAGATTTTAGATATTTAATGATAAGACTTAGAGATATCTTAGATATAGACTCTAAAACTTTTAAAAAAATTCTTAAGAAAAGAAGCCAGCAAAAATCTTGGGAAACGTTGATAATATCGGAGAATTTAAGCTGGGATCAGTTCGCAAAAATAAATTTTTACCTCCACGAATTATCAGGTGCTAAACCTGTTCTTTCAGTTGCAAGAAATTATCCTTATGATGAAAAATTTACTCACTTACTTGGATATGTTGCTCAAGCAAGTGAAAAAGATTTAATCGAAAATGAGGTTATTAAGAAAAGTCACGTTCCTGGTCTAAGAGTTGGTAAAATTGGTTTAGAAAAAACTTATGAAAATCAATTAATTGGCTCAAATGGTATCCAAAGATATGAAGTAAATGCATATGGAAAACGAATTAACCAAATCGATTTTGTTGAAGGAAAAAAAGGAACTAATATTAAACTAACAGTTGATACAGAAATACAGGCTCAATGTAACGAACTTCTTAAAGATAAAGCTGGATCAATATGTGTTATGGATATTTACACTGGTGAATTAATTGCAATGCATTCTTCCCCATCTTTCGATCCGAATTTATTTTTATATGGAATAAGTCATGACAATTGGAATGAAATACTTAATAATCCAAAAAAACCTTTAATTAATAGATCTATACAAGGTTTATATCCTCCAGGATCAACCATTAAGCCGATTGTTGCACTTTCTGCACTTGAAAATGATGTGATCTCAACAAAGTTTAAAGTTAATTGTACAGGCAAAACAGAAATGTACGGGCAAACATATCACTGTTGGAAAGACACAGGTCATGGAATAGTTAACTTAAGAGATGCTCTTAAAGTGTCCTGTGATACGTTTTTTTATGAAATGTCAAGAAGACTTGGAGTGGATAGATTGAATCTTACGGCAAAAAAATTTGGTTTAGGAGAAAAAGTATTTAATGGGACTTACAACGAAGAGAAAGAAGGATTAATACCATCAACACAATGGAAAAAGAATGCACTGGGAAGAGGGTGGGTTTTAGGAGAAACTTTAATTACTGGTATAGGCCAAGGATATATGCAGACAACTCCACTTCAACTATGTCTTATGACTGCGCAATTGGCCAATGGAGGTTTTAAAATTAAACCAAAAATAATCTACGATAAAAAAAGCGACTCTTATGAAAAAATAAAGGCTGAAATGGAAAAAAATAGAATTGATCTATTAAGTGACTTTCAACAAGATGATGCATTGGTTGACTTTTCTTTAGAGAAGAAAAAACGCGATACTGATCTTTATAAACCTTTGTATAGAAACCAGGAAAATGTAAAATTTGTACTTGAAGCTATGTTTGCATCTACAAATGAAGTTAGGGGTACATCTTATTCGTCAAGAATAAGTGATAAAAAATACCAATTTGCAGGAAAAACTGGTACCTCCCAGGTCAAAAAAATTACAGAGATTCAAAGAGAACTTGATCTTGATATATCGCAAATTCCTTATGAAGAGAGAGATCATGCATTGTTTGTGGCATTTGGACCATATGTTAATCCACGATATGCTCTAAGTGTTTTTGTGGAACATGGTGGAGCGGGAAGTTCTGCTGCAGCACCTTTAGCAAAAAAACTATTTAAAACTATTATTGATAGACACGAAGAAAGAGAAAAAATTAGAGAAAAAAGTTTAATGGAAATATAAATGTTTAAAGAAACAGCACTAAGCGGACAAACAACATTCTTTCAAAAATTAAGATCACTTGATTATATTCTTTTAGCCTGCATTTTAATATTAGGTGTCATAAGTTCTTTAGCAATGTATGCAACCGACGGAGGTGAACTCTTATATCATACAAAAAGTCATGTTTTAAGATTTATAATATTCTTTGTAATGATGTTTGTTCTTTCTTTCTTAAATATAAGATTTTGGCATGCAACTGGTTATCTATTTTATATTATAGTTTTGGGATTACTTATATGGGCATCTCTTTACGGAATTACTGCTTCTGGTTCTCAAAGGTGGGTAGATTTATACTTCATAAATCTTCAACCATCAGAATTAATGAAAATTGCTATCATAGTTTGTTTTGCAAAATTTTATCACAGGGCCCAGATAAATCAGATTAATAACTTTAAAAATTTACTTATTCCAATGATGATATTGATTTTACCAATATTATTGGTTGTCAGTCAACCTGACTTAGGTACCTCAATTTTAATTGCATTAAGCGGAATTATAGTACTCTGGCTTGCAGGCATTAACTTAAAATATTTTATATATTCTGGTTTGCTTTTATTAATTTCAATGCCTTTTGTTATTGCATTTTTAAAACCATATCAAAAACTTAGAATTTTAACTTTTTTTAATCCTGATAAAGATCCTTTAGGAGCAGGTTATCAAATTATTCAATCTAAAATAGCAATAGGATCGGGCGGTCTTACTGGAAAAGGTTTTTTAAAAGGAACACAAGGTTACCTTGAATTTTTACCTGAGAAACATACAGATTTTATTTTCACATTATTTTCTGAAGAGCATGGTTTTATTGGGTCGTTAGCACTTTTATTTATTTACGGTGTTATTATTTATAGAGTCATAGACATAGGAAAAAACGCTAGAAGTTTTTTTGGTAAACTGTTTTGTTTTGGATTTGCATCATCAATTTTTGTATTTATAACTGTAAATATGTCTATGGTTTTAGGTTTGTTGCCAATAGTTGGTTCTCCTTTACCGATAATGTCTTATGGTGGCTCTTCAATGTTAGCAACGATGATAGGTTTTAGTATTGTGATGAGTACAAAAATTTATCAAAAGCAGCTTATTGCTTAATTTGTCGCAATAATTTTTCACTTTGATATTGTATCTTTAAGAATGAGTAATTCTAAGATTGGAATAGTAGGCGCTGGTATTCAAGGTGTCTGTAACGCTTTGTTTCTTCAAAAAAAAAATTTTGAAGTGCATCTTTTTGATAGAGAGGAACCCGGTTCAGCAGCATCTTATGGAAATGCTGGTCATTTTTCACCTTACGCATCTGTACCACTAAATAGACCAGACATACTAACAGATGTTCCAGCTATGCTAATGAGTTCAACAGGACCATTAGCTTTAAAATGGAACTATGTTCCGAAAATGATACCTTGGTTTTTTAAATTAGTTAAAAACTGCACATCAAAAAAAATGATGCATACAGCAAAATATATGCACCAAATTTTGGATCTTGCATTACCCGCTTATGACGAACTATTTGACGAAATTGATCTAGATGGTTTGGTAAAAAAAAATGGCATAATGTATGTTTGGACCAAAAAAAATATAGCTAGTAGAGAATTAGAAATAAAAATAAGGGATCAACTTGGTGTAGAACAACAATTAGTAACTCCTAAAGAGATAAGTGATTTAGAACCTAATTTAAAAAAATTTTATCACGGCGGAGTTTTTTATCCTAATGCTAGACACACTATAAACCCAAGAAAAGTATTATTGAAATTGTTTGACCTATTTTTAAAAAAAGGGGGCAAATTTAAAAAAACGAACGTTGAAAATATAGTATTCAATGGTGACACACCAATCATAAAGACTATCAATGATAATATAATTTTTGATAAAGTAATTGTTGCATGTGGAGCATTTTCAAAAAAACTAACTGATAATTTAAACGAAAAAATTCCTTTAGATACTGAAAGAGGATATCATGTTCACTTTAAAAACTGTGAACATTTAATTTCAAGGCCTGTTGTTTTTGCAAATAGAGGTTTCGGTATGACACCAATGGAACAAGGTTTAAGAGTTGTTGGAACAGTAGAATTTGGAGGATTAGATAATCCACTTTC
>CACCNI010000021.1 GCA_902547215.1 uncultured Pelagibacteraceae bacterium | reverse complement strand
TACCAACTCAAATGATTAAATCTATAATAAGTAGATTTAACAAGGATAAAATAGAAAAGAAAAAAATTGTTTTTAATGAAAAAAGTAAAAATTTGAAAACTGTTTCATCTATTGTAAAAATTCTTGAAAAAAATAATTTTAGCAGAAATGATAGTTTAATTTCTGTTGGAGGAGGTATTTGCGGAGATGTGTGTGGGTTTGCATCGAGTATTTTTAAAAGAGGTTTGAATTTTATTAATGTACCCACAACTTTACTGAGTCAGGTTGACTCAGCGATTGGTGGTAAGACAGGGATTAATTCTTTATCTGGAAAAAATATGATCGGATCTTTTTATCAACCCTCATTAGTTATTTCGGATATAGATTTTTTAAAAAGTTTACCTAAAAGAGAAATGATATGTGGATATGCTGAAATTCTTAAACATTCTCTTATAAAAGATAAAATATTTTTCAAATTTTTAAAAAAAAATTTTATCAAGATTTTGAGCCAGAATCACAAATTTTTAGAAAAAACAATTTATAAAAGTTGTTTGATCAAAAAGGAAATAGTTGAGAAAGATGAGAAGGAAAAAAATATTAGAAAAGTTCTTAATCTAGGTCATACTTTTGCTCACGCCTATGAGGCAACAGTTGGGTATAATAAAGGGCTAAATCACGGGGAGGCTGTTTTATTAGGAATTTTGTCAGCTGTTGAATTTAGTAGAAGAAAAAATATTTTAAAAAAGAATGATTTTGGACAAATCGCTGAGCACTTAAAAGAATTAAATTATAATAATTTAAATAAATATTTTAAACTTAAAGATATATCAAAAATTATTTTTTATATGAAGCAAGATAAAAAAAATAAAGATGATAAAATAAATTTGATTCTCCTTAAAAACATCGGACAACCCATACTGAATAAATCATTTAGAGAAAACAATATTAGATCATTTTTAAAAACTTTAATTTATTGATAATTGAATAGAGTGAATATGGTTTTTTAACTCATTTTCTAAAATCTTGTAAATTCTTTTAGTAGTGTCAATTTTTTTTTTAGGTTTAAGCTCATCAGAGATAATTGAAATTTTGATGTGAAATTTGTTTGGAGAATTATTTTTATGATCTTTATGCAAAAATGATTTGTCCTCTACATTTATTTCTTGTAGAATAATTTCTTTTGAAATTTTTTCTTTTACTATTTCAATTAATTTATTTATTTCCATAAAATGTATTATAATAATACTATAATGAAAATTATATGCGACTGGAATAACTGTAATAAAATTGGTGAGTACAAAGCTCCAATTGAAAAAGATAATAGTAAAGAATTTAGGTATCTTTGTTTAGAGCATATAAGAGAATTTAACAAAAATTGGAATTACTTTGCAAACATGACTGATAGTCAAGTTAATGAGTTTATTAAATCTGACATGACTTGGCATAAACCAACTCAAAATTTTAGTGGGCAAGACAACTTTTTTAAAATTTTATGGAATAATACTCTTAGGGAGAATTTAGACGGAATTAATAATGACGATATTAGAGCTTCCAAATTGCGACAATTCAACTTTTCGGATGATGATATAAAAGCTTTCAACATTTTAAGTTTAAATATAGGCGCAGAATGGACAATTATAAGAGATAAGTTTAAAAAACTTGTCAAACGATTTCACCCTGATAAAAACTCTGGAAATAAGAAATACGAAGAAAAATTAAAGATAATAACATTGGCTTATACACAATTAAAAAGGTCTTATAAAAAATGAGTGAAAACATAAATACGGTACCAGACATAAAAATTTCTGTGAAACAAACTTTTGGAATTGACTCAAATCTTGAGGTAGATGCGTTCTCAAAAAAAAATGAGTATGTTCCAGAAATAGATAAAAACTATAAATTTGATAAAGATACAACGCTTGCAATATTGTCTGGTTTCTCTTTCAATAAGAGAGTATTAGTTCAAGGATATCATGGTACAGGTAAATCTACTCACATTGAACAAGTTGCGGCAAGATTAAACTGGCCCTGCATAAGAGTGAATTTAGACAGTCATATAAGTAGAATTGATTTAATTGGAAAAGATGCGATTACAATTAAAGATGGGAAACAAATAACAGAATTCCAAGAGGGTATTTTACCTTGGTCTATACAGAATCCTATAGCATTAGTTTTTGATGAGTACGATGCTGGTAGACCTGACGTGATGTTTGTAATTCAAAGGGTTTTAGAGGCAGAAGGTAATTTTACTCTTCTTGATAAAAATAAAGTTTTAAAACAACATAAATACTTTAGGTTATTTGCAACTTCAAATACAGTTGGTCTAGGTGATACTACTGGACTATATCACGGTACACAACAAATAAACCAAGGTCAAATGGATAGATGGAATATAGTTACATCCCTTAATTATTTAAGTTTGGAGAGAGAGATGGAAATAATACTTGCTAAGAATAAATCTTATAATAATTCAAAAGGTAAAGAAGAAATTGCCAATATGATTAAAGTAGCCTCCCTCACTAGAAAGGGGTTTGTATCTGGTGACATTTCAACAGTAATGAGTCCACGAACAGTAATGCATTGGGCTGAAAATAATCTTATATTTAAAGATATTGGATATTCGTTTAGGGTTACTTTTTTGAATAAATGTGATGAATTAGAAAAAAATATTATTGCTGAATATTATCAGAGATGTTTTGGAGAAGACTTACCAGAAGCGATTATGAATAATCAATCTAATGAGTAAAAAAGAAGAATTCTTTAAAGAAAGATTTAAACAAGCATTAAACTCGACATATAAAGTTATTTCAGAGGAATTAGATACTTTATGTAAAAAAGAAAATCAGAATGACATCGAAGAATATAAAATTTCAAATTTATACTCTAGAGAAGATTATATAAAATTTCGTGCTCTTACTGACTCTAATGCATTAAAAAAAAAGTTTTCAGATAAAAATATTTTTAAAAAAAATTTTCCTAAGAACCATTCTTACAAAATATTTTATGAAATTTCAGAAAAAATAAGGTGTGAATTATTAGGCTCTGAGATGCTTAACGGTATAAAAAAAAACATCAGCGAAAATTATTATAATAAAATTTTAAACAAAAAAGAGAGTGATGTAAAAAAAAAGGAAGATGTGAATGTTTCAGAAGCATTTGAATTATACCTTTTAAAAAATTTTTTAGATATCAAACTAAATAATGTGGCTATAAAGATCTTAAGTTTTTGGCAGGATGAATTCGATAAAAACATAAAAAAACATAAACAATTTTTAAAGAAAAATATAACTGATCAAAATAAATACAACGAAAAGTTTTCAGAAATATTTCAAAATATGGATATATTTAAAAACGAAAATGAAGTTAAAAATCAAAATAATGAGGACAATAACAATAATGAAAACAATCAAGATAATAAGGATGATAATAATAATGAAGATAAAGATGGTAAAACAGAGGAAACTAGTGAAAACAAAAGTTTAGAGGTGAGTGAAGATCTTAATGAATTTAGAATGGAAGAGGAATTTTTAGAAGATGGAGACCAAAAAGAAAATTCAGAAAATATAATTCAAAAACTAAATATTTCAAAAAGTAATAAAGAATATAAAATATTTACAAGTAGTTTTGATGAAACTGAAAAAGCTGAAAATTTAGAAAAAGATGACGAGATCAAAAAGCTAAGAAATAGTCTAGATCAACAACTTACCAGTTTTCAGGATGTAATAACTAAACTTGCTAATAAATTACAAAGACAACTGTTAGCAAAGCAAAATAGATCCTGGGAATATGATTTGGAAGAAGGTTTATTAGATAGCTCTAAATTAAGCAGGATAATTATAGATCCCCAAAATTCTCTGTCATTTAAAAAAGAAAAAGATTACGAGTTTAAAGATACAATAGTAACACTTTTAATTGACAACTCAGGATCAATGCGTGGAAGACCAATAACTATTGCTGCATTATGTGCAGATATACTTTCAAGAACACTTGAAAGATGTAATGTTAAAGTTGAGATACTTGGATTTACAACTAAAAACTGGAAAGGTGGAGAGGCAAGAGAGAAATGGGGTAAGGATGGTAAACCAAAAAATCCTGGAAGACTCAACGATTTAAGACACATAATTTACAAAGCTGCCGATGTACACTGGCGACAATCAAAAAAAAATCTCGGGTTAATGCTTAAAGAGGGATTGCTCAAAGAGAACATTGATGGAGAAGCAATTTTGTGGGCATTTAATAGGCTTGTTAAAAGAAAAGAAGAGAGAAAGATAATGATGGTTATTTCTGATGGAGCTCCTGTTGATGACTCAACACTATCGGTAAACTCAGGCGATTATTTGGAGAAACATTTAAAAAAAACTGTCAAATATATTGAGTCTAAATCAGATATTGAACTGCTTGCAATTGGTATTGGTCATGACGTCTCAAGATACTATAAAAAGGCAATCAAAATTTCTGATGTGCAAGAATTAGGTGATGTTATGATTTCTCAAATAAGCAATTTATTTGAAAAAAAGAAGAATCCAAAAAAATTAAACTAAAGATTTTTAAGATCGTTATTTTTCCACGTTAGTAAAACCTCTGCCCCTGATCTAGTTTTTGAATTTCTACAAATTACTTTCGCACCATTTCTTTCAAGCAAAGTTTTTCCTATAAAAATTCCAAGACCTAGTCCAGATTTTGATTTATCATCAATAGATGAAGACTTTATATAAGGTTCTCCAATTTTGTTCAAAACATCTTTGGAATAGCCATTTCCATCGTCTTCGATGGATATCTCTGTAATTTGGTTATCACTTTTAATGGATATGTATATTTTTTTTTTTGCAAATTTATTAGCATTACCAATAAAGTTTCTTATTCCATAAATAATCTCTATTAATTTTGTTATTTTAAAAGAATTAGTGTCTTGACTGTTGTTTACTATAAATTCTTTATTTGAAATATCTTCAAATGATTTAATAATTTCACCAACATAATCAAACATTGAGCATTCTTGATCGATAAAATCATCCTCAACACCAGGATTTAGTGACAATCTTTTAAGAATCTGACTGCATCTTTCTACCTGGTTTACTAATAATTCAAGGTCTTTTTGTAGTTCTTTTTTATCTTTAAATTGATCATGAAGATCTTGAGAAATTATTTTTATAGTCGAAAGGGGTGTGTTCAAAGAGTGAGCAGCGGCTGCAGCTTGCCCGCCCAATGATACTAACTCGTGTTCTTTTGCAATGAATTCCTCAATTTTATTTAATGCTTCTTTTCTTAAATTAGACTCTCTTCCAAATAATATTGCGAAATAATTAAGAAAAATAAGAGCAATAACCAAGGATATGGATGTACCATAATAATAGTAGTCATTAGTAATCAATTTTTGGCCTGAAGGATAAATTAAATGTTTATGGTATAGGGTAAGTAAAATTATTGAAAGTATTGTTATAAATATTAATAATAAACTTGTTTTAAATGACAGATTAGATGAAGAAAAAACGCTTGGAATTATTAAAAAAATTGAAAATGGATTTATAACTCCCCCAGAAAAATAAAGTATTAGACTTAATTGAAGTATATCAATTAATAGGAATGAAAATGAAGCTCTATTTGAAAGAATATTTTTTTCATAAAAATAGATTAAAATTAAGTTGGATATTACTCCAAAGGCTATAATAATATTGATAATAATAATATCAAATTCAAAATTAAAAACATACTTCACAATATTAACTGTGAAGAACTGACCTAAAATTGCTATCCATCTAAGATTAATATAAGTGGTTTTGTTTAAGGTGTATATTTTCGAAACTGACTTAGTTTCCATACTTAAATATCTAAATTACTAATTTCTAATGCATTAGAAATTATAAAATCTTTTCTTATGGATACGTCATTACCCATTAATGTATGGATTATCTTTTGGTCTTTTTTTTTGTCATTAGAGTATTTTACTTGAAGTAAATTCCTTCTTTCAGGATCTAATGTAGTATTCCAAAGTTCATCGGGATTCATTTCACCAAGACCCTTAAATCGTTGAATATTAAGTTTTGATTTTTCCTCTGAAAGTACTTTTTCAAATTCTTTTGATCCTCTTTTATATTTTTTCGAACTTTTGGAATTGTTTAAAATAAAGTCTTCTAAACTTTTTTCATCTTTAATATATATACTTTTTCCTGATTTATTTATCTTAAATAAAGGTGGTTGAGCTAAGAAAATGTTTCCATTTTCAATTAGTTTGTTGAATGGTTTGTTGTTAAAAAATGTTAGTAATAATGCTCTGATATGTGATCCATCAACATCCGCGTCAGTCATAATAATTATTTTACCATATCTCAAATCATCTAAATCAATTTCTTCAGCCTTAGGATCTAAGCCTAAAGCATTTATTAATGTGACGATTTCATTTGATGAAATCATTTTTGACAATGCTTTAGTTTTACTATCATTCGAATTTCCATTTCTCTTTGAACTAACTTCTTCTACATATGTGTTTAATATTTTTCCTCTCAAAGGTAAAACTGCTTGAAACTCCCTGTTTCTACCTTGCTTTGCTGAACCCCCTGCAGAGTCTCCCTCTACTATGAATAATTCTGTTCCATCCCTTTTTGAGTTTTGACAGTCAGCAAGTTTTCCAGGTAAACCAGTCAATTCAAGAGCACCTTTTCTTCGAACACTTTCCCGCGCTTTCCTTGCAACATCTCTAGCTTGTGCTGCTTGAATTATTTTAAGTAAAACTATCTTAATAATACTAGGATTTTGATCAAACCAAATAGATAGTTTCTCATTCATAAAATTTTCAACAATATTTCTTACCTCAGAAGAAACTAACTTATCTTTTGTTTGAGAAGAAAATTTAGGATCGGGCATCTTAATAGATAACACGGCGCATAAACCCTCCTTAATGTCATCCCCAGTAATAGAAACTTGATTTTTTTTTAAAATATTATTTTCGTTTACATATTTATTTAAAATTCTTGTTAAAGAACTTCTGAAACCCAAAAGATGCGTACCACCATCTTTTTGAAATATATTATTAGTATAAGTGTACATATCCTCTGAGTAACCCGAATTCCACTCAAGTGAACACTCTATATTGATACCATTTTTAT
>CACCNI010000020.1 GCA_902547215.1 uncultured Pelagibacteraceae bacterium | reverse complement strand
AAACTCTCTATTGGAAAACAGGACATTCGTATATTAAGAGAAAAGTAAAAGAAGATAATGCTATTGCTGGATTTGAAAAAAGTGGCCACTTTTTTTTTAATAAACCTTTAGGATTTGGTTTTGATGACGGGATTAATTCTGCAATTCAAATTTGTCATTTAATGGATAATCAAAATAAAAAGTTAGATACTTTAATAAGTGATTTGCCGAAAACTTTTCAAAGTCCAACTATGGGACCATTTTGTAAAGATGAGGAAAAATATAAAGTAATAGATGAAATTATTTCTAAAATAAAAAATCTTCAAACCGATAAACAAAAAATATGCAATCAAGAAATTACTGACATTCTAACAGTCAATGGTGTAAGATTTACTCTTGCTGACGGATCTTGGGGTCTTGTGAGAGCATCTTCAAACAAACCTTCGCTTGTTGTTGTTACAGAGAGTCCGGTATCAGATAAAATAAAAACTGATATCTTTAGATTTATTGATGATCTACTTCAAAAAACTGGAAAAGTAGGCGAATACGATCAAAAGATATAGTTTTAAACTTTATTTCCTTTAATCAAGAAATAAAAGCCACCAATAAAAAGAAAAATTTGCTCACTAGTAAATAGTTTTTGGGTAATAAACCAATCTGGGTGAGCAATTATAAATATATTTGTCATGAGTATTACAATTACAAGTCCCGCAAATCTTGTAAGCGTATCTCCTATAGGATTTCTCAAAAAACCACTCACTATCAAAATTATTCCAGATAAAAGTTCACTTAATGCAACAAATGTTGCAAGTGCTGGAGGTAAACCAAAATATTCAACTAAACCTGCTGGCGGCAAAGGAAATTTAGCATAACCGTGAATGATAAAAGCTATTCCAATACCAAATCTTAGAAAAAGAGAAGCCAATGCTTCAAAGTTTAGTAAAAAGTTTTTTAATTTAGAAACCATTAATTAAAATTTAAATAATTTTTATTTAAGTTCAAGATAAGTTTTTGAATTATCACCATTAAATATTAAAATATCTGTAAAGAAATATTGTAGCAACAACATATAAAAAAATTCCAAAAAGCACTTGAACTTTTGACCTCTCAAGTTTGTGCACTGTATTAGCCCCAATTCTAGCCATTATTGTTGTAATAGGGACGAATATTAAAAAGGCAGGGATATTTACAAAACCAATGCTGAGAGGAATATCAACATTCTTAAATAATCCTGACAAGAAAAAACCAATTGCGCCAAACAATGAAATTATAAATCCAATGGCTGCAGCACTCCCTATTGCTCTATTTATTGAGTAACCAAAGTATCTTAAAACAGGTACATTAATCATAGCTCCAGTAATACCCATTGGAGCTGAAATTAAGCCAGAGATAAATCCAAATGAAAGACGAGGCAGCAAATTAAATGATGGATAAACTTTTTTATTTTTATTTTTTGCAAGGAGTAGATAAGCACCTAAAAAATAGACCATGATTGAAAAAAAAAGAACTAATGATTTAGTATTCATCATGGAAGCAATTATAGTCCCAGTTACTACGCCAAAAACAACAAATGTTCCAAAAGTTTTTATTATACTTAAATCAACAGCACCATGTTTTCTGTGAGCTAATACTGATGAGAATGAAGTTAATATGGTTATTGTGAATGCAGTCCCAACTGTAAGATGCATTAGATAATTTCTATCTATTCCAAAAGTTTCAAAAATAAAGAAAAGAAATGGCACAGAAATTAATCCACCACCAATTCCAAATAGTCCCGCAAAAAATCCAACAGGAATAGCTGCAGCAATCATTAATAAAATGAAAAATATGTATTCGTTGAAAATAATCTGGTCCACAATTTTAATTTAATTGATACTTAGATATTCTAAAAATGATCTAATTGATACCAAAATTAAAAAAGTTCCAAATATTTTGCTAAGTATTTTTTTATCGATTTTGTAGACTGCTTTTGCACCTAACCTAGCCATTATCATGGTAACTGGCACAAATACTATGAAGCCGAGTAAATTTATATATCCCAAACTGAACGGTGTATTAACATTATCAATAATTTTTCCTCCAGTGATCATTGTAATTGTTCCAGTAACAGCAATAAGGAAACCTACTGCTGCAGCTGTTCCAATTGATTTTCTAATATCATAACCAAATGTTCTCATGAAAGGAACCATCAACGATCCGCCTCCAATTCCTAAAGGAATAGAAATAAATCCAATCAATATACCGGAAATATTTTTAACTAAATTTGATATTTGTTTTGGGTTATCAACTAATTTTTCTCTCAAAAAAATAAAAAAAAGTCCAACCATAAAAGCAAATATAGAAAAAAATAATACAAGTGCAGGTGTTTTCAAATTAACTGCCAAGAAAGTTCCAAAAAAAACTCCAATTAAAATAAAAATTCCAAATGATTTTACCATATTAAAATCTACTGCATCATGTTCTCTATGTGTTAAAGTAGATATAATTGAGGTTGGAATTATTATTGCTAAAGATGTACCAACTGCTAAATGCATCCTTGTCACAATGTCAAAGTCTAAAACTGTAAACGCGTAGTAAAGAGCGGGAACCATAATGATACCCCCACCTACTCCAAGTAAACCAGCCATGAATCCTGCAACTGCTGCAGCAATAGCTAAAACAGTTAAAAGATAAAAAATTTCATTGATATTTAAATTTTCCATTAGGAATTTAATTGATTTGCTTTTTCATTGTTTTGCACAATTGTCATTATGTGTTTTGCTTTTTGAAAATCTGAGTCTCTAGCCATCATATTGTCACTTAAATATCTTTTCCAATCTTTAGAACCAGGTTGGCCATGATAAAGACCAACTGTGTGTCTCATAACATGATTTACTTTTGTACCAAGCTTAACCTCTTCCTCTAAATAACTAATAATCTCTTTTGCTATTTGTTCTCTTGAGGGCACTTCATTTGTATTAAATATTTCTTTCTCAATATTGGTTAAAAAGTAAGGATTTTGATAAATTGCTCTTCCAATCATCACGCCATCGCAGTGTTCTAAATGTTTTTTAATTTCTTCAGTCTGTGAGACTCCTCCATTAATTATTATCTCAAGCTCTGGATTTGCTTTCTTAATTTCGTAAACCATTTTGTAATTTAGTTTTGGTATATTTAAATTTTGTTTAGGAGTAAGACCTTTTAATAAAGCCTTTCTTGCATGAAGTATAACCGTTTTACATCCAGATTGTTTTATTTTGTTAATGAAATTATTTAAATATTCAAAGTCCTCAATTTCATCAACTCCTATCCTAGTTTTAGCTGTAACTGGAATTTTGCATGAATTGACCATGTTATTAATACATTCTGCAACTAGATCAGGTTCTTTCATTAAACACGCTCCAAAAGAATTTTTTTGCACCTTTTTACTTGGACAACCTAAATTAATATTAATTTCATCATAACCAAATTGTTCTGCTAGTTTAGCAACCTCTGCTAGTTCTTTTTTGTCTGAGCCTCCTACTTGAAGAGCAACTGGCTTCTCTTCTTCTCTAAAACCAAGTATTTTTTTTCTATCGCCATGAATTGCTGATTTCGTTGCAACCATCTCAGAGTATAACATTACATTTTTGCTTATAAGTCTTAAGAAATATCTATCATGCCTATCAGTGCAATCCATCATTGGTGCAACAGATATTTTTCTATTGATTTTTTTGTTTTTAAAATCCAATTGGTTTACCCATTAATTTGTCAGGTAACCAAGTTACTATTTCTGGGAAAATACACAATATTATAATACAAATGACCATCATTACCATAAAAGGAATAGATCCTTTTAATATTTCAGAAAGACTTACGTCAGGTGTAATTCCTTTTATAATATATAAGTTTAATCCAACAGGTGGCGTGATCAATCCAATCTCCATATTAATCGTAAAGACTATTGCAAACCAATAAGGATCAAAGCCAAATTGAGTAATAATTGGAAGTAATATTGCAGAAGTCATTACTATGACGGCAACAGGTGGTAAAAAGAAACCTGCAATCAACAAGAATATATTTATGTAAAAAAATAGGACCCATTTATTTAATCCCATCTCTACAATAGTTTGAGCAATTGATTGTGTTACATAAAGCGTAGATAAGCTAAAAGCGAATATGTAAGAACCTGCAATGATAAACATTATCATTACGCTTTCTTTCATAGAAACTTTTACGATGTCCCATATTTTTTTTGGTTGATAAATTTTGTAAACAATTGCAATCATGACAAATACAAGAAATGCACCTACTCCGGATGCTTCTGAAGGAGTTGCTACCCCACCATATAGAACATATAAAACTCCAACCACGATTAATAAAAATGGAAGAACTCTCGGTATAACTTCTAATTTTTCTTTGAGTGTTGGAGGTGTTCTATTTCTTAAAATTTCTGCTGATTGTTTGTCAATAAAGTAAGAATAGATGTAAGCCCATAACATAAATAATCCAGCTAATAGTAAGCCAGGTATGACACCACATAAAAATAATCTTCCAATCGAAGTACCAGTTGCTAATCCATAAACAATTAAAACAATGCTAGGCGGTATTAAAACACCTAGAGTTCCCCCTGCTGCTATACATCCAGTTGCTAACCTCGCTGAGTATCCTCTTTTTCTCATTTCTGGAATTCCCATTGTTCCTATTGCTGCACATGTTGCAGGACTTGATCCACTTAAGGCTGCAAAAATAGAGCAAGCTCCAATATTTGAGACAACAAGACCACCAGGCAATCTCCATAGCCACCTGTCTAAACCTGTATACAAATCTTTTCCAGCTGGTGAATTTGCAACAGCCATACCCATCAAAATAAACATTGGTATAGACAATAAGACAAATGAATTTAAACCTGCATAAAATGTTTCAGCAAAAACATTTAAAATTGAAAAACCTTCAGCAATAACTAAAAAAATTACTGAAATAAAACATAAACCAAAAGCTATTGGTATTCCTGAGAACAACATTACAACAGTTGCTATCCCGACTACTAAACCTAATAATAAAGGATCCATTATTCAAACTCCTTTAATTTTCTCACATGTAAAATTAATTCAGATATGTATGACATTGTCATAAGAATTGCGCCGATTAGCATTGATGAATAAGGTATCCATAGTGGAGGACCCCATACTGTTCCCGTATTGTAATTCTTTATAAATGCTTCGTAAGTAATTTCATAACTTACGTAAAATAAAATAAGAAAAAAAATTAAACAAAGACTGTCAGTAAAAATTTTAAGTTTAGTGACATTCTTTTCACTTAAAAAAGTATATAGATACTCCATATTTACGTGGCCTTTTTCACTTAAAACATATGCAGCGCCTATAAATGTAGAAGCAACTAATAACATTGTAACAAGCTCTGTTTGCCATGTAATAGCGTTCTTAAATAAGTATCTCTCGAAAACTAATTCTGTAATAATAACGATGGAAAGAAATAGACAGCCAGCTGCAAAAATTCCACAAGCTTTCGCTAGCCAGTTTGTCAATTTAATAAATTTATCAGTCATGAAAAATACCCCTGCCGAAAAAGCAGGGGTATAATTTTAATTTAATTATTTTACAGCAAGAGCCATATCAATCAATTTTTGACCGTTTGGCACTTTTTCTGCAAAGTTTTTGTATGATGATTTTTTAGCAATAGCTAACCAAGCTTCAAAGTCTGCTTTAGTCATGTAAGACAACTCTACTCCAGCTTTTTTATAAGCTTTTTCCATTGTCGTATCTAAACCAGCAGCTTCTTTAGTCATATACTTCTCTGCTTTTTTTCCAGCTTTCATTAAAGCTTTTTGTTGTTTGCTATCTAGGGCATCAAAAGATTTTTTTGACATTAAAATTGGCTCATACATAAACCATAGACCAAATTTTCCTGGAGGTGTTGCACATTTTACTTGCTCATAAATTCTGTATGAAACAAAACTTCCTGAACTAGTATTAGCACCATCTAAAACACCTGTTTGCAAACCATTATAGATTTCAGAAGATGGCATTGATTGAATACCTGCTCCTGCTGCTTCTAACATTTGGTTAAATGCTTTACCTGCAGCTCTAAACGTTTGACCTTTTACAGACTCTGGACTTGAAATACAATTTTTCTTTGAAACAAATCCACCTGCAAGCCAAGCATCAGACAAAACAACTACTCCAGCATCATTGATGATCTTTTTAATTTCTGTCATCATTGGAGAAGCATTAACTCTTAATGCGTGTTTGTGGTTTTTAACCATTCCAGGCATTAAAGTAATGTCAAACTCTGGATGGAACTTAGCAGCATATGCTAATGGGAAAGCTGAAATATCCAACTGACCAGTTGTCATCGGCTTCCATTGTTCTTTTGGTTTGTAAAGTGATTTTGCAGGGTAAATTCTAATATCTACTCCTACATTAGCTTTCTTCATTTCATCAGCAATAATTTGAACCATTTCGTGTCTTACGTCGAAAGACCCATCGGCTCTTGGCGTACCTGGCCATTGGTGACTAGCTTTTAAAGTTACTGCAAAAGCTGATCCAATAGTTGTAGTTACGAAAACTAATGAAAGAAAATATAAAGATATTTTTTTTAACATTATTATTCCTCTCTATTATTATTTTATTGATGTATTAAATGTAACTTCTTGATAAGAGTCAATATGCTTTAAAATACAATTGACGCTAATTATGAATGGACCCTTAAAAGATATATTAGTTTTAGACCTAACTCGAGTGCTGGTTGGTCCTTATTGCACTATGATTTTGTCAGATTTGGGGGCGAGAGTGATTAAAGTTGAAGCACCTGAAATTGGAGATGACTCTAGAAAATTTGGACCTTTTATTGATGATCAGTCTGCATACTTTATGTCTCTTAATAGAGGAAAAGAAAGTATAGCTCTAAATTTAAAAAATTCAGAAGACAAAAAAATTTTTGAACAAATACTTAAAAAAGCAGATGTGTTAGTTGAAAATTTTAAACCTGGAACATTAGAGAAATGGGGATTTGGTTGGAAAGATTTATGTAAAAAATATCCAAAATTAATTTATGCTTCTGCATCAGGTTTTGGTCAAACAGGTCCATTAAGAGAATTACCTGCATATGATATGGTTGTTCAAGGAATGGGTGGACTTATGAGTGTAACTGGTCAACCAAATTCTGAACCTACAAGAGTTGGAACATCAATTGGTGATATTACTGCTGGTTTATTTACGGCAATAGGTGTTAATGCAGCACTATATGACAGGAAGAAAACAGGTAAAGGAACTTACATAGATGTTTCAATGCTTGATTGCCAAATTGCAATTTTAGAAAATGCAATTGCAAGATACTTGGCAAAGAATGAAATACCTAAACCAATGGGATCACGTCATCCATCAATAGCACCTTTTGAAGCCTTTAAAACAAAAGATAGTCACATTATAATAGCAGCGGGTAACGACAAACTTTTTGAAAAACTTTGCCAAGTTTTAAATATCAATAA
>CACCNI010000019.1 GCA_902547215.1 uncultured Pelagibacteraceae bacterium | reverse complement strand
CCTCACCTTTTCCTGCTAATCTTATTCTTGTGCCATCATCAACACCTTTTGGAATCGTAACAGATAATCTTTTCGAAGCTTGTTTTTTTCCTTGTCCACCACAACTTGAGCATGGATTTGTTATTTGTTCCCCAGATCCAGAGCATTGTGGACAAGTTTGTTGGACAGTGAAAAAACCTTGGCTCGATCTAACTTGACCATGACCATTGCACATTGAGCAAGAACTTGCGTTGTGTCCTGGCTTAGATCCACTTCCTTTACAAGTATCACATTTTTCTGATGTAGAAAATTTTATGTCTTGTTTCTTGCCAGTATATGCTTCATTTAATGAGATAGATAAATCATATCTTAAATCTGAACCTCGATTGTTCGATTTTCTTGCCCTTCTACCACCTCCAAAACCTTCACCAAAAAAATCCTCAAAAATGTCTGAGAAGTGGCTTGAAAAATCAAAATTGCTAAATCCTCCTCTTCCACCACCACCATTTTCAAAAGCAGCGTGTCCGAAATTATCGTAATTCTGTTTTCTCTCAGAGTTAGATAATACGTGATAAGCTTCTGAAGCTTCTTTAAATTTTTCCTCTGAAGCTTTGTCACCTTTGTTTTTGTCTGGATGATATTTTACTGCAAGTTTTCTATAAGCAGATTTAATTTGATCTGGTGAGGCTGATTTATTTATACCCAAGACGTCGTAATAATCTCTTTTTGTCATAATAAATAAGACAAATAGTTGCTATCTTAGGCGCTTTTTTCTTTATTCTCGTCTTTTACTTCTTCAAAGTCTGCATCAACAACGTTGTCGTCTTTTTTTCCTTCTTGTTTTTGGTCTTTAGCATTTTCAGCTGGTTTTGCACTTTGTTGAGATTTGTAAATAGCTTCACCAAGTTTCATAGAAGCTTGTACTAAATCTTGAGTTTTCTTTTTAATAGCTTCAACATCAGTTCCTTTTAAAGCATTTCTTAAATCTGCGGCTGCAGTTTCAATTGCTTTTTTATCAGCTTCAGAAACTTTAGAACCATGTTCCTTTAAATTTTTTTCAGTTGAGTGTACAAGAGTATCAGCTTGATTTCTTGCATCAACGGCCTCTCTTTTTTTCTTATCTTCTTCTTTATTAGCTTCAGCATCCTTTACCATTTTGCTTATCTCGTCTTCGCTCAAGCCCCCCGAAGCTTGAATTTGAATTTTTTGCTCTTTACCAGTTCCTTTATCTTTTGCTGAGACGTTTACAATACCGTTTGCGTCTATATCAAAAGTTACCTCAATTTGAGGAACTCCTCTTGGAGCAGGTGCAATTCCAACTAACTCAAAATTTCCCAAAATTTTATTATCAGCAGCCATTTCTCTTTCACCTTGAAGAACTCTAATTGATACTGCAGGCTGATTGTCTTCAGCTGTAGAAAATACTTGGCTTTTCTTAGTAGGTATTGTTGTGTTTTTATCAATCAGTTTTGTTGAAACACCACCTAAGGTTTCGATGCCTAAAGAAAGAGGTGTTACATCTAATAATAATACATCTTTAACATCACCTTGAAGCACGCCTGCTTGAATAGCAGCACCCATAGCAACTACTTCATCAGGGTTAACAGATTTATTTGGTTCTTTACCAAAGAAATTTTTTACTTCTTCAATTATTTTTGGCATTCTTGTCATTCCACCAACAAGAACTATTTCGTCAATTTCACCTGCTGACAGACCAGCATCTTTTAAAGCTGTTTGACAAGGCGGCATCGTTCTTTTAATTAAATCTTCAACTAAAGCCTCAAGTTTTGCTCTTGTCATTTTTAAGTTTATGTGTTTTGGACCAGTTTTGTCAGCTGTAATAAATGGTAAATTTATTTCGGTTTGTGCTGCGGATGATAATTCTATTTTAGCTTTTTCTGCTGCTTCTTTTAACCTTTGTAAGGCGAGTTTGTCAGATTTTAAATCAATTCCATTATCTTTTTTAAATTCAGTAAGCAAGTATTCTACAATAGTGTTATCGAAATCCTCTCCACCTAAAAATGTATCACCATTTGTTGATTTAACTTCAAATACCCCATCACCTAATTCTAAAATCGATACATCAAATGTCCCGCCACCAAGATCGTAAACAGCAATCTTTTTGTTTGCTTTTTTGTCTAGACCATATGCTAACGATGCAGCAGTTGGTTCATTAATAATTCTTAAAACCTCTAAACCTGCAATCTTTCCAGCATCTTTGGTAGCTTGTCTTTGAGCATCATTAAAATACGCTGGCACAGTAATTACTGCTTTAGTAACCTCTTGACCTAAATATTTTTCAGCAGTTTCTTTCATTTTTTGTAAAACGAACGCTGATATTTGAGATGGTGAATATTTTTTTCCTTTAGCTTCTATCCAAGCGTCACCTTTTTCTGAGTTAATTATCTTAAAAGGAGATGTTTCAATATCTTTTTTAACTGATGGGTCGGAAAAGTTTCTTCCAATTAATCTTTTAACAGCAAAAATTGTGTTCTCAGGATTTGTAACAGCCTGTCTTTTTGCTGGTTGACCAATAAGCTTCTCATCATTTTCAGTAAAAGCTACTACTGAAGGAGTAGTTCTTGCTCCTTCTGCGTTTTCTAAAACCTTTGCCTGTGTACCTTCCATTATGGAGACACAAGAATTTGTAGTTCCTAAATCTATTCCTATTACTTTGCTCATAATTTTAATATTTGAAACTCATATATGTGCTTTTTCGTGATCTACAAGTTCCTATATCTTATTTTTTTGGCTCTTTTTCCCCCGTTTTCTGTGGTTTTTTCGATACCCCAACTAATGATGGTCTTAAAAGTCTATCTTTTAACATAAATCCTTTTTGTATTTCCTGCACAATTGTTCCAGGCTCTTTACTGTCATCTTCAATCTCCATCATTGCTTGATGCTTATTTGGGTCTAGCTTCTCATTTATAGAAACTACGGGCACAATATTATTCTTCTTAAAAATTGTTAGTGTGTCATTTAAAATAATTTCTATGTGGTCCATAATTTTCTTCTTTGAATTTTCATCTAAGTTTTGATCATTATTTATCGATTGTTTTGACCTTTCAAGATTATCTAAAAGGTTTAACGCATCTCTCGCAAAAACCATGCCACCATAATCAAATGCTTCATCTTTTTCTTTTTCAAATCTTCTACGTTGATTTTCTAATTCAGCAAATGATCTTGTTAGTTTATCTTCTAGCTCAACTATTTTTTCTTCAGGGCTTATTTTTTTTTCTTCTTCAGCCTTATTATCTTCAGATTTATCTTTATTTAAATCATCTTCATTTTTCTCAATAGTTTTTTTTTCTTCAGGCATTAAAGGTTATATGGTAAGAAATTTGGTATTTACTAGATGAAAAATAAAAAAATTTCTAAAATATTAATAGGCACTAATAATCAAGGAAAACTGAGAGAAATTGCTAATTTATTACCTAAAAAGGTAAAAGTTTTCTCAACTAAAGATTTTAATCTTAAAAGTCCAAATGAAACTGGCAAAACCTTCAAATCTAACGCGCTAATTAAAGCAAAATATTTTTCAAAAAAAACAAATCTAATATGTTTATCAGACGACTCAGGTTTAGAGATTGATGTTCTAAAAAAAAAACCAGGAATTTATTCAGCTCGATGGGGAGGTAAAAATAACGACTTCAACAAAGCAATGCAAAGGGTCTACAGAGAATTGGATAAAAAGGATAAAGAATGGAGAACAAAAAAAGTTTCAGCAAGATTTATTTGTGCTCTAGTTATCTATTGGCCAAATAGAAAAAAAATTTATTCTTTAGGTAAATTAAGTGGCAAAATATCTAAAACCAAAAAAGGAAAAAATGGATTTGGATATGATCCAATCTTTATTCCAAATGGTCATATAAAAACTTTTGCTGAGATGAGCAAAAGTTACAAATATAAAATTGACCATAGAGCAAAAGCCTTTAAAAAAATTAAAAGATTTTTTTAAATTTATTGTTTTCCACTTTATAAAAATTTAAAACGTGTTTAATACGTTTATCCTCTATTTCAAACAAACCAATCTTGCCCTTGAAAGTATTTTTCTGATCAAATATTTTATTATTTAATTGGAAGTTATTTACTTTAGAAAGATAAAAAATTAATCCAACCATATCGAAACCCAATAAAGAGATTTGATTTGGTTCAGATGAATATTTCTTAAAATATTCCTGTTTGAATTCATCAAAATTTTTTTTATTAACTGAAGGAAAATAAAGATTTTGGGAACTATCTTCGTTAAGTAAAGACTCATCAAACCATTGGTTTAAAGTAATAAAATATGTTTTTTTTGGTGTAACATCTGTATAAATTAAAGATGTAGTTATACTTTTAAGTGTTTCATCGAAGGCAGAAATTATCACGGAGTCGAAATTTACTTTTCCAAGAGTATCCTTTTTTTCCAAATTTTCTATTATTTTTTCTTTATTAAACTCATCTGACTCTTCTACTCTTTTAATTTCGTCAGCTAAATTTTGCTTTCTCCTATCGTATTTAGTAATTTTTTCTATTCTCTTTGTTAATAAAGTCGGATCAGACTCATAAAAATATTTTTTTTTTAATTTTATATTAGTTAAAGATAGACCCTTTTCAATTTCGTCTCTGAAATGATCCTCGGGAATTAAACAAATTGTTTTATCTAGTTCTTCTATTTTTTGAAATTTTTCAATTGCTTCAAGTTGTGATACTGCATTTACTCCAACAGAAATAATATTGTTCCCTTTTTTTTCAAGTTTATTTGTAAAGGATAAAAAAATCGCATCATTTAGTTTTGATAAGTTTTTAATATTTTTTTCAAAAATTGGACCTATAAAAATTCTTACACCATTATCGTAAAGTTCTTTAGCAGCTTTTAAATTTTGCTCCGGATCATCAAAATTGTTTTTAGGTAAAATTTCTATTTTAGAACTGTCAATCTTATTTACGGCCATACTTACGGATCTTAAAACAGATGTCCCAATATTCTTATTCTCACCACTCAAGGGTAATAATAATCCTATTTTTATTTTCTCTGAAGCTGATGTCGAAATAGAGCTTATTATTAGAAAAGTTAAAATAGATATTAAAAAGTTAATTTTATTTTTCATTTCATTACTAAATATTATATTCTTTTAAAACAATGAAGTCTAAAACTCAAAAACTTAAAAAGGGAATTTACATAGTTTCTACCCCTATAGGAAATTTAAAAGACATTACTTTTAGAGCAATAGATATACTTAAAAAATCAGATATAATTTTATGTGAAGATACAAGAAATTCAAAGAAACTACTTAGCCATTATGAAATTAAGTCGAAATTGGTATCGTATCATAAATTTAATGAGAGAAAAATTTCTGAAGAAATAGTTTCTGGAATTCAAAAATATAATATCATATCACTTATTTCAGATGCTGGTACGCCAGTTATTTCAGATCCTGGTAAAATACTTATTAAAGAATGTGTTTCAAAAAATATACCAGTTATCCCAATCCCTGGCGTTTCTTCAGTTACCGCAACTGCGTCCATAAGTGGTTTTTCAGAGAAATTTATTTTTTTTGGTTTTTTATCTGAAAAACTATCAGCATTAAAAAAAGAGCTTGAGATGTTAAGTAAAATTGATTGTTCGATAATTTTATTTTCATCACCAAGAAAATTTCTTAAAAATTTAGAAAAATTTCAAGAATATTTTAGTGATAGAGAGTTAGTAATTTGTAGAGAAATTACAAAATTGCATGAAGAGTTCATTAGATTAAAAGTCAGTGATTTGAAAAAAATTGATTTAAATATTAAAGGTGAATTAACAGCTATTTTTTCTGAAAAGAAAAATTCAATTAACAATTTTAATTATCTTACCGAATCTGATATGAAATTGATTAACAAGATGTTATCAAAAAAAACAATTAAAGATATTGTAGATTACTTTAAAGGTAGAAATATTCCAAAACGTATTATTTATAATTATTGTCTTGAAAAAAAAAATGAAGATTAGGTATTTATTTATATTACTAATATTTCTAAACTCTTGTGTTGGAACAGGAACAAGTGGATTATTTGGAACTGGTGTATCGGTAGCGGTAGATCCAAGGTCAATTGGAACACAAATAGATGATACTATAATGCAAAAAAATTTATCAACCAGACTTACTTTAGAAGACAAAAGTTATTTTTTAGCAGTAAAATCAAAAGTTCTTGACGGAAGAATATTCATAACTGGTAAAGTCGATAATCCAGAGGATAAACTCAAAATTACCAAAATAGCTTGGGAAACAGAGGGAGTAAGATCAGTAAGAAATGATATTAAGATTAAAGAAGAATTCAATTTTAAACAGTCAGCTAAGGATCTTTTAATTACTTCTCAATTAAGAACAGCCCTGATGTTTAATAATGAAATTAAATCAAGAAACTATCAAATAGATACATATAAAAAACGAATATATATTTATGGCATTGCTGAAACAAAAGATGAGCTTAAATTGGTAGTTGATGAAGCTAAGTCAATTTTAGATGTTGAAAAAGTGATAGCAAGCATTCTTTTGATGGAAGATTTAAGAATCCAAAAGAATTAATTCTTTTTGTTATAGTCAATTACACCAGCTGAGTATGCAGCAACAGATGCTAAATTTAAAATTTCTGATGTTGAACTTCTAAGGGGAGCTATTTCAATTGCCTGACCTAGTCCTATAAGAAGTGGACCAATTACCTTAGCTCTACTCATTGATTTCATTGTTTTAAAGGATATTGCTGCACTGTGCTGACTTGGCATTATCAAAACATTTGCATTTCCAACTATTTCTGAAAATGGATATAACTCTTTATATGTTTCCTCTAGAGCGACATCAGGTTGCATTTCGCCATCAAATTTAAAATCCACCTTTCTTTCTTTTAAAATTTGTACTGCATCACTTATTCGTTTTGTTCTATCTGTTGCAGGCTGACCAAAAGTTGAATGAGATAAAAAAGCGACTTTAGGATCAAAACCAAATAATCTTACAACTCTTGCTGTTGAAATTGCCATTTCAGCTAATTGATTTGCATCTGGGTATTCAATAACAGAGGTATCACAAACGAATATTGTTTTTCCTCTATTAATTATCATGTTAAGACCAAACATTATTTCACCAGGTCTTGGATCTACGACTTTCGTGACTTTTTCTAATGATGAGGAATATCGTCTTGTATTTCCGGTAACCATAGCATCCGCATCACCACATGAGACCATACAAGCCCCCCAAATGACTCTATCATTTCTTATCAATTTATCACAGTCTCTCTCTAACAAACCTTCTTTTCTCTGCAGCTTTTCAAATAGAAATTTTACATATCTTTCTCTTAATTTTTTATCAGTCGAGTTAATTATTTTAATATCGAGTTTTTCTTCATAACCAATTTCATATAATTTTTTTTTAACTATATCCTCTTTGGCAATTAAAATAGGTTCGCCGAGTCCATTATTTTTAAATGCTATTGCTGCCTTCAAATTATTTTCATCTTCTCCATCTGCGAATACCACTCTTTTTTGATTTTTCTTAATTTGAGAATTTATCCCTTGGATTACTGCTACTGAGGGATCTAAACGATTTTTAAGTTGTTCAGCATAAACATCAAAATCCTCGATATTTTTCCTTGCAACACCTGTTTTGATTGCTGCCTTTGCAACAGCGACTGGAATTACACTTATTAATCTTGGATCAAAAGTTGATGGAATTATATATTCCCTACCATAATGGGGTCTGTCCCCGCCCATTGCTGCAACAACTTCATCCGGAACTCTTTCTCTTGCTAAAGTAGCAATAGCTCTTACTGCAGCAACTTTCATTTCCTCGTTTATTGTTTTAGCTCTTACATCTAGAGCTCCTCTAAAGATATATGGAAAACCAATTAAATTATTTACTTGATTTGGATAGTCTGATCTTCCAGTAGCTATAATGGTATCATCTCTCACATCTTCAACGTCCTCAGGAATGATTTCAGGATCTGGGTTTGCACATGCGAATACAATTGGATTCTTAGACATTTTTTTAACCATCTCTTTTTTTAAGACTCCAGCTTGAGATAGACCTAAAAATACATCTGCTCCATTAATTGCATCATTTAAAGTTCTATCTTTTGTTTTGATAGCAAATTTCTTTTTCCACTCATTTAAATCATCTCTTTCAGAATGAATAACTCCCTTTGAATCAAGCATTGTGATATTTTTATCTTTTACACCTGTATTTATAAAAAGATTTGCACAAGCCATTGCGGATGCACCTGCACCATTAATGACCACTTTCACATCCTTAATATTTTTTTTTGCAATATCACAAGCATTAATAAGTGCCGCACTTGTGATTATAGCAGTACCATGCTGATCGTCATGGAACACAGGAATATCTAATAATTTTTTTAATTCGTTCTCTATTATAAAACACTCAGGTGCTTTTATGTCTTCAAGATTAATTCCACCAAAACTTTTTGAAATATTTTTTACAGAATTAATAATTTCTTTTGTATCTGAAGAATCTATTTCAATGTCAATGGAATCTATGTCTGCAAATCTTTTAAATAAAACAGCCTTTCCTTCCATAACTGGTTTTGAAGCAATTGCACCCAAATTTCCAAGACCTAAAATTGCTGAGCCATTACTTATTACAGCTACTAGATTACCTTTAGTAGTATAGTCATATGCAAGGTCAGGATTTTTTGAAATCGCTTTTACTGGAGCAGCGACTCCTGGTGAATATGCTAAAGCCAAGTCTCTTTTTGAAGTCATCGGTTTAGAGGAAATAATCTCAATCTTGCCAGATTTATTAGTATTATGAAAATCTAATGCTTCTTTATCTGAGTAATGTTCAATTTTATTTTTTTTCATTTTGATTATTTATGTATACAAATGAGCCAATAATAAGACTAATATGATTTATGAATATAATTAAGTCAACTGGGACTTTTAGTTTTTATACCATAATAAGTAGAATATCTGGGTACGTTAGAGACATTCTAATTGCAATATTTCTTGGTTCAGGACCTATCGCAGACGCTTTTTTTGTTGCATTTAGAATTCCAAATACGTTTAGGAGAATCTTTGGAGAAGGTTCCTTCAATGCAGCTTTTGTGCCAAGTTACGCAAAAGAGTTAACAAAATCTAAAAAAAATTCTGAAAGCTTTGCAAATAAAGTTTTTAGTTTATTAACTTTTTCACTATTAGGACTTGTAATTCTTATTGAATTATTTATGCCTTTATTTGTCTCACTTATAGC
>CACCNI010000018.1 GCA_902547215.1 uncultured Pelagibacteraceae bacterium | reverse complement strand
GGAAAACAACTTAGACTTAAGGGTAAAGGAATGCCCTATATAAGAGGCAGCGGATATGGTGATCTATATGTCCAACTGAATACTGAAGTACCAATCTCACTTAATAAGGAACAAAAAGAGTTGCTAGAAAAATTCAGACAAATTGAGAATGAAAAGTCAAATCCTAGTATAAAAAAATTTTTTGAAAAAGCTAAAAATTTTTGGAAAATTAAATAATGGGTCTTGAACAAATAGTACCAGCTATTGCATTAATTGCAGTTTTAATTTTAGTATTACCAAATTTTTTAAGAAGTAATTCTGAAAAAAAACAACTTTTCAAAAACTTGTCTATTTGGGGTATTATTATTTTAGTTGTTGTGATACTTTCATATTTAATTTTTGCATGAATAAAATTAAATTAGCTGTAACTGGTTGTCTCGGCCGAATGGGTCAACAAATCATTAGATCTTCAAAATTGGACAAGAAATTCAAACTTGTAACTCTCACTGAAAATAGAAGAATTAATAAGAAAATATCTGGGATCAGTCCTGAACTGAATAATGAAAATGCTTTTAAAAAAGCAAATGTCATCATTGATTTTACAGTGCCTAAATGTACTTTCCAAGTTTTGAAAATAGCATTAAAACTTAAAAAGAAAGTAGTTATTGGCACTACTGGATTTACTAAAAAAGAAGAGGAATTAATTAAAAAATACTCAAGGAAAATTCCAATTTTAAAAGCTGGAAATATGAGTTTGGGAATAAATCTCTTAATGTATCTTACCGAGATTACTTCAAGTTCATTGGGAAATAATTTCTTAAGTAAAGTTTATGAAGTACACCATAAACACAAAAAAGATCATCCATCAGGTACAGCTTTAATGTTGGGCAAAGGTATAGCAGTTGGCAAAAAGAAAGATTTTTATAAAATGATTGGTAATAAATACTTTAATAAAAAAACGTTTCCATACGGTAAAAAAATAAACTTTAATTCAATAAGAAGAGGTGAGACTGTTGGGGAACACGAAGTGAAGTTTTCAAGTGGTAAAGAGATTATAACCCTTAATCACGAAGCATTTGATAGGGCTTTATATTCAGAAGGTGCACTAACCGCTGCAAAATGGCTTATGTCAAAAAAACCAGGGCTTTACTCAATGAGAAATGTTTTAAATTTTAAATGAGGCTCATAGAAGCCGAAAAGAAAAAAAGAGCTAAAATAGTTCTTAAAATTTTAAACAAGACTTATCCTAAAATTTCCGTACCTTTACATAGCAGGAATGTATTTACGCTTTTAATTTCAGTTTTGCTTTCTGCTCAATGTACAGACGTTAATGTGAATAATGTCACAAAAGATATTTACCCAAAATATCATAAACCAAAACACTTTGTAAAACTTGGTAGGAAAAAAATAGAAAAATTAATTAAAAGGATAGGTATTTTTAGGATCAAGGCTAAAAGTATTTTTAATTTATCAAAAATATTATTGGAAAAACATAACGGACAAGTTCCTAAAACTTTTCAGGAACTAGAGGAACTTCCGGGTGTCGGGCATAAAACTGCGAGTGTAGTAATGTCTCAAGGTTTTGGTCATCCTGCTTTTCCAATAGATACGCATATTCATAGATTGGCGCAGAGATGGGGTCTTACCGATGGAAAAAATGTAGTTCAAACAGAGCAAGATCTTAAAAAAATATTTCCTAAAAAGTACTGGAATAAGCTTCACTTGCAAATAATCTATTATGGAAGAGAGTTTTGCAAAGCTAGAGACTGCTATGGAATAACTTGTAAAATTTGCACATCTTGTTATCCTAACAGAAAAAGACCAGTCAAAACAAAGAAAGCTTAAAATGAAAATCTTGGGAATTGGAAATGCAATAGTTGATGTTATTTGTAAAGTTGATGATGAATTTATAAAAAAAAATAACCTTACAAAAAGTACGATGAAATTAATTTTTGATGAAAAAGAATTTAAACAATTGCTTTCAAACTTAAAAATTGAAAAAACTGTTTCTGGTGGATCAGTTGCCAATTCAATTGTTGGATTATCACAGTTAGGAAATGATGTTGGATTTATTGGTAAAGTAAATGATGATGAACTTGGCGGAAAATATGAGGATGGTCTTAAGACAGAGAATGTTAAATATTTTTATTCTAAAAAGAAAGAAGAGTTGCCAACTGGCACATGTTTAATTTTGGTCACTCCAGATTCAGAGAGAACTATGTGTACATTTCTTGGAACAGCAGGAAAAATTAATGAAAACGATGTTAATGTAAATGCTATCAAAAAAAGTGAAATTATTTTTCTTGAGGGATATCTTTGGGATGAGGGTGACCCAAGAAAAGCATTTGATAAAGCAATAAATAATGCAAATAAAGTTGCTATGTCATTATCAGATCAATTTTGTGTAGATAGGCATAAACCCCATTTTTTAGAATTGGTTAAAAATAAATTAGATATAACTTTTGCTAACGAACAAGAGATTATATCTTTAATTGATGCAAAAAGTTTTAACGAAGTCATTAATTTTGCCAAAAAATTAAAAAAGTTATTGGTGATAACAAGAGGTGAAAAAGGTGCTATATCTATTAACGGTGATGAAATAACAGAATGCGGGATCCAAAAAAATCTTAAAATAGTTGATCTCACAGGTGCTGGTGATTTATTTGCTGCAGGTTTCTTACATGGTCATGTTAACAATATGTCCCAGAAACAATGCTTAGAAAAGGGTACTGAGATGTCATCAAAAGTAATTCAACAAATAGGTGCTCGGATTTAATTACTTTTTCTTTCTCTTAAAACTTCCCTTTCCTTTTTTTGGCTTAATTACTCTTGGTTTATATTTTTTTGAAAATAAATCTTTTGCAATAAAATTTTTCTTTTTCATCAAATAGTATACCCATTTTTATTACTTTTTATTAAATCATCATTTCCAAACTCAGCTTTTATTTTTTTTCTTAGTCTATAAATATGGGTTTCAACTGTATGAGTCTCAAGTTCTGAGGAATATTGCCAAATTTCTTTTTCCAATGTTTCGACATTTACTGGTTTTTCTGAATTATTAAGAAAAAATATCATGTCAGTTTCTCGTTCAGTTAATTTAAGACTTGATTTGCCCTTTTTTAATTCTCTTGAGTTGATGTCTAAAAAAAAATCTTTAACTTTTACACTTGATTGATCTTGATATTTTCTCTGAATAAATCTTATATTTAAATTTTCAATAAATGTAAAAATATTTACTGGAGGTTTAAATTTAATAATTTGATCCTCGTTTATATTTTTTATAAAAAAATTATATTCTTTTTCATGCACAACTAAAATTGAGTTTTCTGAAGAAAAACTTTCATTCTTATACTTATCAAAAAAAATCTCTTTATTATCAAATTTTGATATTTCGTAACCAATATGCTCTTTGAGTTCACTTATGATGTCATAAAAATTTGATAAATTAATTATATATAATTTTTGATTTACCATATACTTTGGAACTTATGATAATTAAGCTAAAAAATAAAGACACCTTAATTTGTAATGATTTCCAATTTAAATGCTCAATTGGTAAAAATGGTTTAAAAAAAAATAAATTAGAGGGAGATAATTCTACTCCGGTAGGAACATTTTTATTGGGACCAGTTTATTATAGAAACGACAGGGTAGGTAAACCTGATACAAAATTAAAAACCCTTAGGATAAACAAACAGATGGGTTGGTGTGATGACCCTAACAATATTAATTATAATAAAGAAATAAAATTAAATAAAAAAATTAAAGCTGAAAAACTATATAGAAAAGATAAGATTTACGACATAATCATTGTAATCAATTATAACACACGAAGAATAATCAGGAATAAAGGGAGCGCTATTTTTATTCACGTAACAAATAATTATAAACCCACTAAAGGGTGCGTAGCATTAAGTTTGAACGATATTGAAATATTATTGAAGATAATAAAAAAGAATTCAAAAATTAAGATATCTTAGGTTCTGTTTCCAAAAATTTTGGAACCAACTCTAATAAATGTTGCCTTAAACTTAAGCGCATCCATATAATCATTGGACATTCCCATACTAATTTCTTTTAATTTCAAACTTTCCGACAAGTTTTGCATCTTTTTAAAAAAAGGAATCGGGTCTTCATCAAATGGGGGTAAACACATAATTCCTATGATGTTAAGATTATATTCAGTTACACATTTTTGGTAAAAATTTTCTAAGTCATCCTCATCAATACCTGACTTTTGGTTTTCTTTTCCAAGGTTTATTTGAATGAAAATTTTTGGCTTAAAATTTTTTTTTTTCTGTTCTAACGAAATTTTTTCTGCAAGTTTTATACTATCTAGTGAGTGGATATAATCAAATAAAGGTAGCGCAAACTTTACTTTGTTGGTTTGTAATTTACCAATTAAATGCAATTTTAAATTAGGAAAATCATTCTTTAAGGATGTCCATTTTTCTTGAGCTTCTTGAACCTTATTTTCTCCGAAATGATTGTGACCATGATTTATTAAAGGTAATATGTGACCAAGTGGAAATGTTTTTGATACAGCAACAATATTAGCATTTTTAAAGTTGCTTATTTCCTCTTTTACTATATCAAAATTTTTTACTACATTCTCCATATGAATATTAAGTATTATTATTTTATAGATAAATTTAACAAAAATGAAATTGAAAAATTATCTACTCAAATTTCATTAATATACAGAAATTATCATAAAAAGTGTGATTCTAAAGAACTGAGAAAATTAGTTACGCATTGTAAAATTAATAGAAGGAAAGTTTATATTTCTAATAATTTAAAAGATGCAATTAAGTATAATTTTGATGGTTTATATATCCCCTCATTTTACAAACAATTAAGTTTTCAGAACATAACAAAAAAAAATCTTGAGCTAATAGGCTCAGCCCATAATGCAAGCGAGCTTAAAATAAAAGAAAAACAGGGCTGTTCACACATATTTTTAAGTCCAATTTTTAAAAATAACAAAAATAAAAAATTTCTCGACGTTATAAAAACAAATTTATTAAAAAATTTAACGAAAAATCAAATTGTTTTACTTGGTGGAATTAACCAAAAAACAATCAAAAGATCTAAACTATGCGCTCCTAGTGGTGTTGCGGCAATATCTTGGATAAAAAAAAACGGCCCAAGTATAAATACTGGGCCGTTTTAATTTTAAAAACTAAATTAAATTAGAATGCAAATCCTAAAGCAATTTCAGTTATACTTGCATCAGCTGCATCATCGTCGTGATCTGGATTAGTTACTTCCATGTTGTATGCTTTAATTGACATACCACCCATAGAGTAAGCAACTTGAATCGCGTCAACTGTTTCAGTTACGTCATCATCAGTTGTTACTGCTGTTGCAGCATCATCCTGAGTATCGTAAGTTTCATCTGATGTAGTGTACGAGATTGACATATTGTCATTTACGTTAAACGCAATTGACATTTGCTCACCTGTAAAGATACCACCAGCTGTTCTTTCTACGACTGAAGAGTTAATAGAAGATGAATCATCTGCTGTTACACCTGCATCCATATATGTCTCTGAGTAACCAATTGATACTGGTCCCATTGAGTATTTGACATACCATGCACCGTTAAACTCATCACCGATTTCTTGACCTGTTGTCGTGTTAGAATTCGGTACTGAAGTTTCTCTCTCAGTGCCGTAAACACCGATTTGTAATGCATCGTAAGCGATTCTTACACCTAGCTCTGTACCTTCACCGTATGAAGCATTATGTGCGTCGTTTGCACCATCTCCAAAACCTGCGTCTGCAGCTGTTGGAGCATAACCAGCGTCAACTGTTATTGATGCACCCATTACATCGAATGTTGGTGATGTATATGATATAGCGTTACCATCCATGTAGTTACCAACTAAGTTTGCCATAGTTTGTTTAGCATCAGATATTTGCTCATATGCTTGAGGTACTTCCTCATCATATCTACCTGACTGTAAACCATAACCAGTTCCAACATAGAACGTACCGAATGATGGTGTTGCGATTGTTGTTGTTGTACCAGATACTTCGTAACTATCGTCAAGTAATGTGTTCATAGAAAACGTTGTTCCGTTATCTAATTCACCACTACCTGTAAATGCTACGTCTCTGTCTGATCCAATAGCTCTTGAAGAGTTACCACCTAAAGTACCATAACCTAATGTTACGCCTATGGAACCAGATACTGACATCTCTCCAGCTGTTGCAGAACCCATAGTCACTAGCGAACCTGCTAATGCTGTAAGTCCAATTTTTTTAAATTTATTCATAATTTACTCCTTTATTGTTGTATTCATATGAACAGAGGTTTTTTAACAGAATTCTAAAAAAACACTCTTTTTTAACTGAAAAATATGTGTTTTTTTCTTACATGTGATATTTATATCACTATATTTAGCCTTATATTTAAATAATTCTGAGATATTTATCATTTTCTGCTATTTATAAGTTCCATGAAAAAAAATCTATTAAATCTTATCACTTTACTAGTTTTTACAATTTTTTTCGTAAATTCATGCGGTCTTTACAAAAGGTCAGACATTAAAGACAATCCTGTAAATGTCGATGAAAGGGTCCAGAGAAATATTCAAGAAGGAAGAGGTGTCAGATTTGGTGTAGGTGCAAAAAGGGGCGGAGATTTTGATTTTGCTTCATCAAATCCTCTTTGGAGAGGGGCGGTAGATGTTTTAGACTTTGTGCCATTAACAAATGCAAGTTATTCTGGTGGAATTATTATTACTGAATGGTTCTCATCAGAAAATGATACGGACAATACTAATAGAGAATTAAAAATTACAGTACGTTTCATGTCTAATGAAATAAGAGCAGATGCTTTAAAAATATTGGTTTTTGAAAAATCTTGTAATCAAAATAATTGTAAAACGAAGAAAATTGCATCGAAACTTGAAAGTGAATTAAAACTAGCTATTTTAAAAAAAGCAGCATTGTTTGAAAAAGATGACTTCAAAAAATATAAAGAAACTAAAGGGAAAAATAGAGGTAAAACTTTAAATAAAAAAAATTAATTTTTTCTTGAGTGGATAGATATAACTTTAAAACAACCGAAGAAAAATGGCAAAAGTTTTGGGTAAAAAACAAAACTTTCAAATCCAGTATAAACAAAAATAAACAAAAATTTTATTGTTTAGAAATGTTTCCTTACCCATCTGGAAAAATCCATATGGGGCATGTGAGGAATTACACCATTGGAGATGTGTTAGCACGATTTAAAAAACTACAAAATTTTAACGTCCTACATCCAATGGGATGGGACTCGTTTGGTATGCCAGCAGAAAATGCTGCAAAGGAAAATAATCTTGATCCAAAAGAATGGACTGAAAAGAATATTTCTACCATGAAAACTCAACTTAAAAGATTGGGTCTTTCAATTGATTGGGACAGGGAAATATCCACTTGTTCACCTAGTTATTACAAACATCAACAACTCTTTTTTCTTGAATTGTACGATAAAGGTTTAGTTTATCGAAAAGAAAACTATGTAAACTGGGATCCAATAGATCAAACTGTGCTTGCTAATGAACAGGTCATAGACGGTAAAGGTTGGAGATCTGGTGCTCTAGTAGAAAGAAAAAAATTAAATCAATGGTTTTTTAATATATCTAAATTTTCCGAGCAATTACTTGATGGTTTAGATGATTTGCCAGAGTGGCCGAATAAAGTAAAAACTATGCAAAAAAACTGGATCGGAAAATCATTTGGATGTGAAGTAGATTTTAAAATTGAGGGAGATTTACCCGTAAAGAGTGTTAAGTGTTTTACAACAAGGCCTGATACGTTATTTGGTTTCTCTTTTTTAGCTCTATCTATCGACCATCCATTGTCTAAATATTTTGAAAACAATTCTGAATTCCAAACTTTTAAAGAAAAATGTTCAAAAACTGGAACAACAGAAGAGTCTATCGCTCAAGCTGAAAAAATTGGATTCAAAACCAATCTTCTAGCTCTCAATCCCTTCGATCCAAAAATGAAAGTTCCAGTATATTTTGCCAATTTTGTCCTTATGGACTACGGTTTTGGAGCAGTTTTTGGATGTCCTGCCCACGATCAAAGAGACTTTGATTTCGCAAAAAAATATAAATTAAATATTAGAACCGTTGTGAGACCAAAAGATGAAAAGGATAATTTTCAAGTAAAAAATGAAGCATATGTTGAAGATGGTTTAATGATTAATTCATCTTTTTTAAATGGGCTTGAAACTCCTGGAGAAGCAATTGAAAGAAGTATTGATTATTTAACAAAAAAAAAATTGGGGAAAAAAAAAATAAATTTTAGGCTTAAAGATTGGGGTATATCACGTCAAAGATACTGGGGGTGTCCCATACCAATGGCTTACGATAAAACTGGAAATATCATAAAAATTCCAAAAGAAATGCTGCCAATAGAGCTCCCAGAAAAAATAAACCTTAACACTAAGGGAAATCCTCTAGATCATCAAAAAAAATGGAAAAATATAAAAATAAAAGGAAAAGATTATACCCTAGACACAGATACGCTTGATACTTTTGTTGACTCTTCTTGGTATTTTTTACGTTTCTGCTCTCCAGAAAACGATGAATATGGTTTTGACAAAGAAGATGTAAAATATTGGATGCCTGTCGATCAATATATAGGTGGAGTTGAGCATGCAATTTTACATTTATTATATTCAAGATTTTTTATGCAAGCTTTGGGATTTAAAAATCAAAATTTTATTTCATTAGAACCATTTAAAGGATTATTTACACAGGGGATGGTATGTCATGAAACCTACAAGGATGAAAATAATAAATGGGTTAGTCCAGATGAGGTTTTTTCAGAAAACGGAAAAGATTTTTTTAAAATAAAGGATAAAAGAAAAATAGTTGTAGGACCATCCGAGTCGATGTCAAAATCAAAGAAAAATACTATTGATCCAGAAAAAATTATGGATCAATTCGGCGCTGACGCAGTTAGATTTTTTATTTTATCTGATAGTCCACCAGAAAAAGATGTGCAATGGTCAGAGCAAGGTATGATCGCAGCTTATAAATATATTCAAAAATTTTGGATATTACATAAAAAAATAATAGAGGAAATTCAAAATAAGAAAGGGGATTTTGAAAATGAAAACTTGACTATATACACTAATAAATTGATTGAAAAATACACATTAAGCCTTGAAAAATTTAATATGAATGTATTGATTGCTTACTTACACGAGACTTATAATTTTTTAAGTAAAGAAATCAATAAACAAAACATAAAAGATTTGAAGGAAAATTACATAAAGATTTTAATTTTAATGTTTCCTGTTGTTCCAC
>CACCNI010000017.1 GCA_902547215.1 uncultured Pelagibacteraceae bacterium | reverse complement strand
ATCAATAGAGGATGAGCAACAGTTAAAAGAGTATGTAAGTATTTGTAAAGATGGGGGGGTTAAACAGGCTTTAATTATTGGAGGGGGTCGTGAACCAGCTGGTAAATTTGACAGCTCATTTCAACTTTTAGAGACTGGTTATTTTGAGAAGATGAAGATAGGAATTGCTGGACATCCCGAGGGGAGTCCTGATATATCCGATTCAGATTTGGAAAAAGCTATGCAAGATAAAAAGCCTTATGCTGATTATATAGTAACTCAATGGTTGCTTGATCCTCAGCCAATCATAGATTTTATTTCTAAACAAACAGTGCCAGTGCATGTTGGAATTACTGGGCCTCTTAAGATATCAAGCTTAATAAAATTTGCTAATATTGTAGGTGCAAAAAATTCCATTAATTTCCTTAAATCTAATTTTAGTAAGGCTCTAGATTTATTGAAACCTAAAGACCCAAATGATCTAATCGATAAATTAAAAGATCATACAGAGCACTTTCATATTTATACATTTGGAGGACTTAAGGAAACAAACAAATGGTTAAAGGATAATAACTATGCCTAAAAAAAAGAAAAGAAAGAAAATAAGTTCGAAAAAAAGAAAGCCGAAAAAAGGAACTAAAGTAAAATCTAAGAAAGTAAGTAAGCCAAAGTCAAAAGGTAGAATAATTGAGAAAGTAGATTATTCAAAAGTTTCTCACTCTACTGCTGTTGATCAATCTGATAGACATGTTCCATACAATTTAAGACAAAGTGGTCCAACTCAAGTAGAAATGTTAATTTCTACAAGAGTTAGAAAATCTCCATACTGGCATTTATCTATGAAAGCTGGATGCTGGAGAGCAACTGTTTACAACAGAATTTATCATCCACGTGGTTATGTAAGACCTGAAAAAGGCGGGGCAATGGTTGAGTATGAAGCTATTAAAAAACACGTAACAATGTGGAATGTAGCAGTTGAAAGACAAATAAGAGTAAAAGGACCAGATGCTGAAAAATTTACCGACTACGTAATTACAAGAGATGCAACAAAAATTTCTCCAATGCGAGCGAGATATGTAATTTTATGTAATTACAAAGGTGGAGTTTTAAACGATCCAATTTTATTAAGAATATCTCAAGATGAATTTTGGTTTAGTTTATCTGATAGTGACATTGGTCTTTATCTACAGGGTGTAAACGCTGACAAAAGATTTAATGTAGAAATTGATGAGATAGATGCATGTCCAGTTCAAATTCAAGGTCCTAAATCGAAGGCATTAATGAATGATTTGATCGGAAATCAGGTTGATTTAGACAACATGCCTTTTTATGGATTGGCTGAAGCAAAAGTTGGTGGAAGAAGTTGTGTGATTTCACAATCAGGTTTTTCAGGTGAAGCTGGATATGAAATTTATTTAAGAAATGCAACTTTATATGCAGAGGATATGTGGAATGCAGTTTTAAAAGCTGGAAAAAAACACAATCTTATGGTTATCGCTCCTGCTCACCACAGAAGAATACAAGCAGGTATTTTATCCTGGGGTCAAGACATGGATAACGAGCATAATCCATTTCAATGTAACTTAGGTTATCAAGTTTCATTATCTGGAAAAGGAGTTTGGGAGAAACAAGGAGACTATGTTGGTAAAGAAGCCTTGGAAAAAATGAAAAGTGAAATTTCTTCTGGAGGAAAACCTTATAAACTTCAGCTAGTAGGAATGGAAATAGGAGGAAAACCAATAGAAGAATATGCACCAGATTTTTGGTTAATCTCTGAAGATGGAAAAAATCCAGTAGGATTTATTACATCGCCTTGGTACCATCCAGAAAAAGAAACTAATATTGCGATGGGGTACGTACCGTTCGATGGAACTTTAAATAAAAACGGTTTTCCAATGGGTAAAGTTGGGAGAAAATTTAAAATTCATCTTCCAAAGAAATATTGTGAAAAAGGAAATGATCCAGTTGATGCTGTAGTCGTTGATATACCTTTCACAGAGTCGTACAATCCTAATACAAGGGAAGTCGCTAAATAAATTTTAAAAAAGGGGGGTAATCCCCCTTTTTTTTTCATTTAAACTCATTTAGTGTCGAAATATTTTTTATTAATAACGTGTATTATTATAGGTATAATTTTAATCATTTTTCCTTTATTAATTTCCTATTATGCTCAAAAAAAAAATAAAAAATAAATGTTTGGATTTTTTTTAGAATTAGTTTTCAGATCAATAAAACTCGACAAAAAACTTTATAGAGAAGTTAAGACTTATTCAGAAGTTTCAATTTATTTTGCTGCTATTATAATGATACTTGATGGCGTTGCGGGAGCAATAGCTACCAATAATTTTTATAAAACCTCATTAAGTCTCTCAGCATTAACTGCTATCTTAACTTGGTTTTTTTGGGCAGTTTTGATATTTACAATAGGTGCCAAAATTTTCCCTGATAAAGATACCAAGGTTACTTTTAAAAAAATCTTAATCGCAGTAGGTATAGCACATGCCCCTGGATTGCTGAGATTTATAGCATTGACTCCTGACTTAGTAATGCCAATAATTTTTTTAACTCAATTTTGGATATTTGCTTCATTAATAATTTCAACTAAAGAGGTGTTAAATTTTAAATCAAATATTAAAGCTTTTGGAATAGTTTTTTTATCATTTTTAATATTAGCAATTTTATCTGTTTCTTTTGTAATGAGTAGATTAAACAGTTTGCCTATTAGCAATATAACTTAAACGGGAAATATAGTTTTAGAAACCTTACAAGATACACAAATCTTATATCCATACATTATAAAATTTTGTGAAACACTTGGATCTTCAGAGTTACACTCTTCACAAAAATTATCAAGGTCGTCTTTATTTTTTTTAGTCTCAGTCATTATCAGTCAATCCTGCGCCAGCTGAAGTCTTTTTTGAGCTTTCAGTTTCATCAACAAAAGTTTTTTGTGATATTTTATATAAAGTATCCCATGTTATTTTATCAAAGCTATCCTCATTTTGATTAAAACTAATTAAAAAGTTTGTTGTTTTTGAAATTAGTGAATTATCGAAATTTGAAAGTATAGATTGGTTAAAATTAAATAAAAATTTGAAATTATCTAAATTCAACAAAATTCTTTTACCAATTATCTCTGATGATCTTGACAAAAATGGAACAACTAAAAGTGGATAAGCAAGATTTGAAAAATTAATATTTTCAATTTTTTCTAAGTTATAAGCTTGATCCAAGAAATTCACACCTACGCTGATTGGACAATAAGGAATATTATTTGAAATATTGTCAGCAGATATTATTGTAATCTTTTGATAATTATGATTATTAATTTTCTCCAAATAGCTTTTTAAATATAAGATACCTGGCAGGCCAAACATTTCTAATAATCTGACTGACTTCCCAATTTCTTCTGAAACACCCCATGAGAAACCTGCTCCTCTAGACGCTCTCTTAGATATTGTTTCTATTTCACTAAAAGATCTCATTAATTTAATGAATTATAAATCCAATTGTCGTCAAATTGTTTTAACTCATCGGGTAATGGAGCGCCTTGAAACATACAAATTCGAAGCCATTTGTCAGATCTTGGGTCGAATTTACAAGCTCCAAAAAAAGAAAGTTTAAGTCTAAGCATGTCAATTGGCATTAACTCAGAGCCGATTATATTATCCTGAATTTCTGAATAAGGAAATTTTTCTATCATAAAAACTCGTCTCACTGCATGTCTTAGATCATTATTGTCTACAAGAAATCTACTTATTGTCATACTGTTCTTAAGATTTTTTATTCTTAGATAAAGAGATTTAACATCTCGAGCAATTGCTAGTGGTTGTTCAAGTTCTGATCCTATTTCTTCAAACCTATTAGCTACTCTTGGCTCTTCTTTATTTTTTGAAATGAACCAAAAGTTCTGAATGTTTTTATCTTCATAAAAATCAATATTCAATATTTCTGTATAGTTTTTTTCAATTAGTTGTCTTAAATCTTCAATCTTTCTTTCAACTGGGATGTTGAAAAATTTTTCTTCGTCAGCGCTCATAGTGGGAGTTAACTGGTCAACAATTTCATCATAAGGTTCAAGAAACAAGCTAACCACATACTCAATACTCTCTTCTGTTAGATTCGTATCTACCCAATTAAAAATTGTATTGAATAAGTATTCTTTTTTTTTATCAAATTCTTGCTCTAAATATTTAATAAATTTGATGAGATCTATCTTAAGATTTTTTATTTTTTTTTTTTGATAATCACTATCTGTATTCCAAGTATTTATATTGTTTATAGAATTCTTTAGACATTCAAAAAAATAATTGAAATCTTCTTGTTTTACATCTTTAATCTCCCTTATTTTTTTTAAGGCAGTTTCTCTTGCTAATATCCAATTATTTAGAAGAATAGGGTGATTGACTATAAACGGTGCCATCCCTAATCCAGTTGAATTTCCAATACCTAAACTTCTTGCAATATTTTTGTCCAACTCAACAGCTTTTCTCGGATTTTTATTTTTTGAGATAAAATTTACTTGATCAATTGTAAATTGTCTTACAAAATATACCAACATCATTTCTAGTCTAAAGGGCCCATGTATCTCTGGTCTATTTTTTATTCTAAACCGATCAGCTAGACCAAATTTGCCCGATCCATATACTGCGGTCGTTCTGTATAGATATCCAATCTCAGACAACTTTTTACTAGAGGGTTGATTGCCATCCGATAAACATTCTACAACATAATTAAAAGCTCTCATTGACTTGTTTGCTCTCGACAAAGTCAACTCTTTATAAGTCATTCGTCCTATTTCTTGTCGCGGAACATTTAATGACAATCTTTCAATATCTTTTTTTGTTGGAATGCCATCGTACAAAGTAAATGATGCATCCCATTTTGTTGCTATTACTCTATCTGACCTTTCGTTATCATCTAATTTATTTGCAAAACAAACCAAAGAGTATTTTCTTTTTTCTTTTTTAAAAGAATAAACGGCAACACCATATCCATCATTATCTAGTTCAAATAATTCTCTTTTATAATCCCAGGAATTAAACTCTCTCAAAAAAGATCTTAAAAATGAAAGTTTTGATTGGTGGAAAGAACCAAGACGTTTTAATTTCATTATTTTTTTTGGGTCTCTTAATTCAATTTGCATTAACTAATACCTTTGTAAAAATTATACCAGTTATTACCCAGTATTCCATTAATCTCATCTAAATTAAATCCAATTTTTTTAAGTCCACTCTCAATATTTTTAAATCCTCTAGCATCTTTAAACCAACTGGGTTGGTCTGGAAAGCCTACATTATTCTTTGTTCCTTCTCCATAAACCTTTTTTTTGGTCCAAGTTCCATTCCGCATCCATTCTACGATCTCATCTGGCTGGTTTAAACACAAGTCTGAACCAATACCAAGATTTTTTACATCCATTATTTCAGCAGTCCTCGCAACCATTTCACAAAAATTATCTAATTTACAATTTGAATTGTCATTTAGATGATGAGGGTAAAGAGAAAATCCTAACATGCCTCCACTTTGAGATAATGTTTTAAGCAAATCATCTGACTTATTTCTTTTTGCTTTATGCCAAAAATTTGGGTTGGAATGAGTTATTGCAATTGGTTTTTGGCTTAACTCAATTGCATCAAATGTACTTTTTTCACCCGAATGAGACATATCAATAACGATACCCACCCTATTCATTTCTTTTATCGCTTCTTTGCCAAAATTAGTAACTCCACTATCAATTTTTTCATAGCAACCAGAGGCTAATAAGGATTGGTTGTTATAAGTAAGTTGCATAAATCTACAGCCAAGTTCATGAACCTTTTCAATAAGATTTATATCGTCCTCAATTGGTGAACAATTTTGAAACCCAAAAAATATCGCAGTTTTGTTATTTTTCTTAGCTTTCTCAATGTCTCTAAAGTCTTTTCCTAAGAAAATTAAATCATCATGGTTTTTGAAGTGTTCTTTCCATTCTAAAATTCTTTTTTGTAATTCATCAAAATCTTCATGATATACTATTGTTACGTGAACTGCGTCTAGTCCAGCCTCACGATTGATTTCAAAAACTGACCTATCCCATTTACAATATTGTAAGTTGTCAATTTTGAAATTCATAAGTTTAGTTATATAATACTTGTTATATATCTGATAATAAATACGTAAATGAAACTTAAAAAACATCAAAAAATAGCAATAGTAATGGGTAGTCAATCGGATTATGTAACAATGAAAGATTGCGTTAAAATTTTAAAAATTTTAAAAATTAGTTTTGATTTAAAAATTGTATCAGCGCATAGAACACCAAAAAGACTTTATGAATTTGCGAAAAAATCAGAGACTAATTATTCAGTTATAATTGCTGGAGCTGGTGGATCTGCACATTTACCTGGTATGATTGCCTCTTTAACAACTGTCCCTGTAGTTGGGGTCCCGGTTGAAAGTAAAAAACTAAAAGGTCTTGATAGTTTATTATCAATAGTTCAGATGCCAAAAGGTATTCCTGTTGGAACTGTTGCGATAGGAAAAGATGGTGCAATTAATGCTGCACTATATGCTGCGTCTATTCTTGGGATAACTGACAAAAAAATAAAAAATTCTTTGCTGAAATTAAGAATTAAACAAACAAAATCAGTGAAAAAAAAACCAAAATAACTAATGAAGAAAACTAATCTTGGTATTTTGGGTGGTGGTCAATTAGGTTGTATGCTTTGTATGGCAGCAAAAAAATTGGATGTGTATACAATTGTATGGAGCGATGACCCAATGTCTCCCGCAAAAGAATTTTCTGATGAATTTATTTTGTCAAATTATAACGACGAAGAAAAAATTAATTATTTCACTCAAAAAGTAGACAAAATTACTTTTGAATTTGAGAATATCCCTTTTGATATTTTAGATAAACTTAATTCGATAAAAGAAGTTTTGCCAAAACCTCAAATAAATAAGATTATTCAAAATAGAATTTTGGAGAAGAATTTTGTAAATGATCAAAATATTAAAACTACACAATACAAGAAGATTAATAATAAAGATGATTTGATATCAAATGCCGATCTTTTTCCTGCGATGTTGAAGACAGCTACTCTTGGTTATGATGGAAAGGGACAATTTAAATTAAATAATCTTGAGGATTGTAAGAGTATTAGCCTTTCTAATGATAGTGAATATATATTAGAAAAAATGGTTAGTTTAAAAAAAGAAATCTCTGTAATAGTCACAAGATTTAAAAAAAATGAATACGAAATTTATGAACCATTTGAAAATAAACATGAAGATCAAATATTAAAATTCTCAAAAATTCCAGCTAGCATAAGTAAAGAACATTTTTCTCAATCTGTTGAATACGCAAAAAAAATTAGTGAAAAGTTGGATTATGTAGGAACTTTATGTGTCGAATTTTTTATAGATGATAAAGACAATTTGTTAGTCAATGAAATCGCACCTAGAGTACATAATTCCGGTCACATGACAATCAACTCACACAATATCAGTCAATTCGAAAACCATGTTCGTGCTGTTTGTGGTCTCAAAAAGGTAAAAACATTAAAACTTTACAATGCAAGAATGACAAATATTCTAGGTAATGAAATAACTAAATTTAAAGGAAAAAAATTTCAAGATAACGAATTTTTTTTTGATTATTTAAAAGAGGAAATTAAAGAAAAAAGAAAAATGGGACATTTTACAGAAATCGATAAAATCAATGATTAAGAAGCTTATTGTTTTAGTTTTCTGTTTTTCTTTTTTTTCAAATTTAAATTCTATGGACAAAAAACCGTATCATCATTTGCCTGATAATACCTTTAGAAACCCAGAGGGTTCTCCTGTGAGGGATGATAAAGTGAAGTGGTCTTACTCTACTTTTAACAAAGAGAAAAAAAAATTAGACATGACAGTTCCAGATGATCATGTTTTAAAAAAAGAGTATGTCTTAAAAGATTTAGCTTCAAAACAAAACAGTGATTATATTGGCTGGATTGGCCATGCTACATTTTTAATAAAACTAGGAAAAACAACTATTATAACAGATCCAGTTTTCTCAAAAAATGCTGGACCATTAATTTTTGGACCTAAAAGATATGTTGCACCAGCTTTAAACTTAAATGAAATTCCAAAAATCGATTTATTTTTACTGACACATAATCACTATGACCATCAAGACATGGGTACAATTAGAAAATTTCCTTACAAAGATGCTGATGTAATTGTTCCTCTTAAACTTGGCAAATATTTTACAAAAAACAGTTTTAAAAATGTAAATGAACTTGATTGGTACCAAACAATTGAAAAAAGAGATTTTAAGATAACTATGCTGCCTGCAGTTCATTGGTCAAAAAGAAGTTTAACAGATACTAATAAAACTCTTTGGGGAAGTTATTTAATTGAATATAAAGGAAAAAAAATTTTGTTTGCGTGCGACACAGGCTATGGAGAAATTTACAAAGATTTAGGAAAAAAGTTTGGACCTATTGATCTCACTATTATAAATATCGGCGCTTATAATTTTAAACCCATGTTTGATAGGTCTATTTATCATACAAATCCTGAAGAAGCGTTACAGATAGCTAAAGACTTAAACAGCAAAAGAGTTATTGGAATGCATTGGGGAACTTTTGTATTATCATTAGAGCCTATAATGGAGCCACCAAAAAGATTTTTAGATAATGCAAAAAAATATGGTTTTAAAAATGACGAAGCTATTATCTTTAAAATCGGAGAATTCAAAAATTTAGATGATATTTTATAGATGACAATGAAAGCTATTGAAAATAATTTTGATGATTTGAAAGTAAATGAACTTTTAAAAAAACACTTTATTGAATTAAGATCTGTCTCTCCAGCGGGTAGTACTCATGTCCTCGATATAGATGGACTTAAAGATAAAACAATAAAATTCTGGAGCATTTGGGATAATGAGGACCTCATTGGATGTGGAGCAATAAAAGTCCTCGGTCAAAATCATGGTGAGTTCAAATCTATAAGAGTGCATGATAAATTTAGAGAAAAAGGTTTTGGTAAAAAAATTATTTCTATTTTATTATCTAAATCTAGAGATATCGGATTAAAAAATATTTTTATTGAGACTGGGTCAGGTAATTTTTTTTTACCTGCAAGAAAACTATTCAAATCTTGCGGCTTTAAAGAATGTGATCCATTTGGGCATTATAAAAATGATCCAAATTCTTGTTACATGAAAGTAAAAGTTTAATTTTTATTTTTTGAAACTTTTTTTTATATGTTCAGCAGGGTATTTACCGGTTGCTTTTTTTACTGACTCATTCACAGAGTACGAAAGTGCAGATTGAGCTAGGTTTCCAGAAGTTCCCAATGTCACTGTTGGTCCAATTAATGAGGCTGTAGACTGGTAACAACCAGTAAGCATCAAAAGTAAAGTAATTAGAAAAAAAGTCTTTTTAAACATTGCCTGTATTACAATTTGTGGAAATTTTTACAACAATTAAAAATTTGAATTTGTGATCAATTTGAGGATCAAAATAAATTTTCAATTACAAACAGTGGTTGAAAAATATTAATTATTTTTTTTCGATTACAAATAATTCGTTTTTAAAGTGTAATCCTTTATATTTATTTACAATGTTTTGAACAACTTTTTGGTAATTTTTATGTTTTTCTGCTTTCATTATTTGTTCTTCCGATATTTGATTTACGTAGACTGCGGCATTCCATGCGGAAAATATTAATGATGTAGCTATTCCACCACTAATTTCGTTTGGTAGTGCTCTCAAAATATAACTAATTTTTTTTACTTTATGAAATTTTAAAGTTTTTAAGAAAGATTTATCTGTATTTGACTTAATGTATTTTTCAATCGATGAATACAAGTATGGAAATGGATTTTCTTTCGGCCATATCTTTTTTATTATTTTATTTGCTGGATCTTGGCCACAGGCATGTACCACGACTAACTTTCCTTTTTTTGCTAAAGATTTAATCATTGGTTCAATTACATATTTTACCTTTTTTTCTGCAGTAACTCTTGATCTATAGGGTTGGGAGGCAATAATTAAATTATAATCGGTTTTTCCATTATTTTTTTTCGGTATTACATTCTTAAGAACGAATTCTTGGTCTTTTCTATAAATAACAATCACACATGGTTCTTTATAAGTTGATGTTCCTGTTTTTGGATTAGTTTCAACTTGCCATTTTTTAGCTAAAAATTCTTGATTAAGCCTTCTTAATTGATTTGAAAAATCTAAAGAGGAATTTCCCTTTAATTTTACAATTTTCCAATTCATCCTTTTTTGTTTTTTAAAATTTCTTGATTTTAAGGAAGTTGATTCTACATAATTCAAATTTGAAATAACAAAAACAGTATTTTTATGCTCAACAAATCTATCAGGAAGTTTTTCTAGACCTAATCTTACATCTTCCATACTTATTTCTTTTGTAGAAACAAGTAGCGGTATGTTAGGCATTTTTTGATGACATTGCCTCATCACGCTCATTAGTAAAGATCCATCACCCATTCCAGCATCAAAAATTTTTAGAGCGGGGTTTTTAGGTTTTAAATTTTGAACAATTGGTTTTAAAGCATCAGCAATTTTGT
>CACCNI010000016.1 GCA_902547215.1 uncultured Pelagibacteraceae bacterium | reverse complement strand
CTAAATTACTACCCCAGGCTAATGCTTCTATTGTATCTAATGGTAAATTATTATTTGTTATTGAAGGAATCAAAGTCCAAACAAATAAATGTGCAATTAAAAAAAGATAGAATAAATTACTTATATTCTTTTTTTTAAACATATATCTATATATTTATACAATTAATGGTTTCTTGACACCATTTAATTGCTGAATATACTGCGAGCGCTTTAGAAATTAAAATGGTTAAAATTTCAAAAAACTACGTTCCAAAAGAATCAGAAAAATATATGTGTGAAAAACATAAGCTGTTTTTCAAAAAACAAATTATCAGAGTGGAAAAAAGATCTTATAAGATCAAATAACGAAGCTTTGTATAATAGCTCAATGGATGACAATAGCACATCAGCAGATATTGTGGATCAGGCAAGTTCATACACTGACAAAAATGTTGAGATGAGAGCTATAAATAGACAGATAAAACTTATATCTAAGATCGATGCTGCGCTTAGAAGGATTAAAGATGGGACTTACGGTTTTTGTGAAGATACAGGTGAACCGATTGGAATTAAGAGATTAATTGCTCGACCTGTTGCAACTTTAAGTATTACTGCTCAAGAAAAACATGAAAAAGAGGAAAAAGTTTACGCAAGCGACGTTTAGGGTGAGGGTATTTTTTCTCCTTTATTCATAAAATCATAACCTTTGATAACCGCTGCTCTTCTAGCGATATCATTATACCATCTCGTCAAATTTTTATAATTCTTTAAACCAATATCATGCCAGTCATGTCTAGCAATCCACGGCCATGTAGCTATATCCGCGATTGAATATTCTTCACCTGCTAAAAATTTTGATTGTGATAATCTTAGATCTAAATCGTTATAGATTGCTTTTGAAATTTTAAAATATCTATCTTCCCCAAATTTACTTTTTCCCGGATTATAATGATGAAACTGGTGATGTTGACCTAACATTGGTCCAACATAACCCATCTGGGCCATTAACCATTGATTGATTTGGTCTTTATTTTTTTCGTCATAAAACTTGCCACTTTTATTACCTAGGTAGATCAAGATTGCACCGGACTCAAAAATTGCTTTACCGTTGTCATGGTCTTTAATTACAGGGATCTTATTAAATGGGCTTATTTTTTTAAATTCTGGGTTAAATTGCTCATTTTTAAACAAATTAACCTTTGTAACTTTGTACTTATATTGAATTTCCTCAAGCATAATTGAGATCTTTTTTCCATTAGGCGTATCGGCTGTAAAAAGCTCAATCACTCTTAACGCCAAGTCTGTTTTTTATAGCTTTTGAAGATGTTGTAAACTCAAAACGATATTTCTCATTTGGTCTAGCTAATTTGAAGCATGCCCTTGCTGCTAAAGCCCCTTCGTGAAAACCTGATAAAATTAATTTTAATTTTCCTGGATAGTTACAAATATCGCCAACAGCATAAATCCCTTTTTGGTTAGTTTCGAATTTTTCAGTATCAACTTCGACTGTTTTTTTATCAATATTAAGACCCCAATTTGCAATTGGTCCTAACTGCATAATAAGCCCAAAAAAACCCAGCACATAGTCTGTTTTTAAATTTTTAATATTTTTATCATCATCTTCAATATCTATACTTTCAATTTTATTTGAACCATTTAGTTTTTTTAATTGAAACTTGGTAAAAAGATTTATTTTCTTTGATTTTGTTAATTCATGAACTTTATCAACAGTTGCCTGAGCGCCTCTAAATTCGTCCCTTCTATGTATAAGATTAACATTACAATTATTTGATAATTCAACAGCCCAATCTAAAGCGCTATCACCACCACCAAAAATTGAAACTGTTTTGCCTTTAAAAATATTTTTATCCTTTATTGAATATAAAATTGATTTATTTTCAAATTTCTCGTGTCCTTCAACTGAAAATTTTCTTGGTTCAAATGATCCAACTCCACCTGCTATAATTACATTCGGAGTAGTAAATGAACTTCCTTTATTTGTTTTGACAATCCATTTATCACCATCTTTTTTTACTTCATCAACTCTTTCAGATAAATGAAATTTAATATCAAATGGTTTTAGTTGATTTATTAAATTATTGGTTAGCTCCTCACCTGTGCATTCTGGAACTGCTGGAATATCATAGATTGGTTTGTCGGGGTAAAGCTCTATACATTGCCCACCTATTTTATCTAAGTTATCAACAATCTGACAATCTAGACCAATTAATTTTAATTGGTGTGCTGTAAAAAGACCAGTTGGTCCAGCTCCAATAATTAACGCATCTGTTTTAATCATTAAGTTTGTTTTTCTGGCATGTCTACTACTAAACCATCTAAATCATCTGAAACAATTATTTGGCAGCTAAGTCTGCTATTTTTTTTTGGTTCATAAGCCTGGTCTAACATGTCATCTTCACCTTCGTTTTTTTTATTTATCTTATCAAACCAATCCTCTTTGACATAAACATGGCAAGTCGCACAAGCCATGCCTCCTCCACAATCTGCATCAATTCCTGGTATATTGTTTTGAACGGCACCCTCCATTACTGTTAGTCCGTTTTGAACGTCTACTGTGTGGTTTGTTCCATTATGTTCTATGTAAGTAATTTTTGCCATTAGATTTATATAAACACAAAAAAAAATAGGGCAAGTGGTTAAACTCGCCCTATTTTAAAATTAAGATAAATTTAATTATCTAGCTCTCGCTGGTGTACTTGAAACTGCAGCTGCCCAAATAACTAGACCGAATGCGATCTTGTTAATAAAGTCAGCTAAGTTGTAAATGATGTTCAATGAAGCTGCATCAATTCCACCTGTTAGGTAACCAAAAATGTAACCTAATGGGTAAATTGCCCAACCGATTGTTACGATCATTCTCATTGCACCGAAAGCTGTAACAAGTGCTTTGTTACCACTCTTAGATGCTGCTTTACCAGCTTCACCTGAGAATACTTCATATAAGATGTAGATCCATCCAGCCATACCGATTACGAAACCAAGTGTAGCGTTGATGTAACCTGCTTCTCCTAAGTATCCACCTACTAGCATTACTACTGATCCGATTAGTAATCTCCAGAAAATTCCTGAAGGTACTTTTCTTATCGCTGCTAATATTAGATAAAACTCAATCATTTGTAACGGTACTGTAATTAACCAGTCAATGTATCTGTACACTGTTGGTGAGTCACCTGTAATGATCCATACTTCTCTCATGTACATGTAGTGAACAAATGCAACACCTGTTACTAGACCTGCAACTGTTATAGATGTTTTCCAACCACCTGCTACTGAACCTCTTTCCATAAAGAAAAAGACAGTTGCTGCAGCCATACCCATAGAAATTAACCAAAATGATATTCCTACAAGGTCATCCGTAGCTAACAGAACAGTGTCTGCTGCGTTTGCCGCACCAGCAAAGCCCACTAGAGCTAATGCTGCTAATGCAAACAGTTTTAGTTTATTCATAAAAAACTCCCTCTTTAGTTAGTTTTTTGTTAGTTTAAATTTAAACTACGATCTAAATACAATTTAGACCAAAGTTGGGGTCCTAATATCAAATATAAAGAGTGATTAGAAGAGTTATTTAAGACTAATTTAGGTTGATTTTACTCGCTTTTTGAAATTAAATGCAACTAACACGTAGAAAAAGCCTTAAATAACAGTATTTTGAGTCATTTATTATGATTAAGAAATTTGAGCAAATTTACAACCAATCTTTAATGAAACCGGAGGAATTTTGGAGGGAAATATCAGAGGATATATTCTGGTTTAAAAAACCAACTAAGATTTTAAATAAAACTAATCCCCCATTCTACAAATGGTTTGAGGATGGAACTACAAACACATGCTACAATGCTTTAGATTTCCATATTGATAACGGTTTAGGAGAAAAAACTGCACTAATTTACGATAGTCCAATTACAGGTAATAAAGCAAAGTTCACTTATAATGAATTAAGGTCAAAAGTTTCAAAGTTTGCAGGAGCTTTAAAAAATCAAGGACTTCAAAAAGGTGATAGAGCTATCATTTATATGCCTATGGTACCTGAAGCTGTTGTTGCTATGTTAGCCTGTGGCAGAATTGGGGTTATACACTCAGTTGTTTTTGGGGGATTTGCCTCAAATGAACTTGCGAGTCGTATCGATGATAGTAAAGCTAAAATATTAATAACTGCATCTTGTGGATTTGAACCTGGGAGAACTGTGGAATACAGGCCTCTTGTAGATGGAGCACTTAAACTTGCCAAACACTCAATTGAAAAAGTCATTTTCTTTCAGAGAAAAGGCCATGAAATAAAACTGAACGCGCCAAAAGAAATTAGTTGGGACGAATCTTTATCAAACTCAAAAGATACAGATTGTGTGGAAATGAATTCAAATGAATATGCATATATTCTTTATACGTCAGGGACCACAGGTGTGCCTAAAGGAATTGTAAGAGATATTGGAGGCCACATAGTGGCTCTCAAATGGACAATGAAAAATATTTATAACATAGATGAAGGTGACGTTTGGTGGTCTGCAAGTGATATTGGTTGGATCGTTGGTCACTCCTATATTGTGTATGCACCTTTATTCAAAGGTTGTACAACAGTTTTATTTGAAGGAAAGCCAGTGGGTACACCTGACGCAGGTGCATTCTGGAAAATGATTTCAGACTATAAGATTAAATCTTTATTTACTGCACCTACTGCGTTCAGAGCTATTAAAAAAGAGGATCCAGAGGGGAAATTTTTTTCAAAATACGATTTAAGTTCTTTTGAGTCATTATTTTTAGCTGGAGAAAGAGCTGACCCTGATACAATTAAATGGGCTGAAAATTTACTTAAAGTTCCAGTTATTGATCATTGGTGGCAGACAGAAACAAGTTGGGCAATTAGCTCTAATTGCACTGGAATAGAAATGATGAAAACAAAATATGGTTCTGCATGTAAAGCTGTTCCAGGGTACGATGTAAAGATAATAAAACCAGACCAAACTATTGCAAAAGCAAATGAGATGGGTGACATAGTAGTTAAGCTACCTCTGCCCCCGGGAACTTTTCCTACTTTATGGAACGCTGATAAAAGATACAAAGATAATTACATGTCTAACTATGATGGATTTTACCAAACCTACGATGCAGGGCATATTGATGAAGATGGCTACATTTGGATCATGTCAAGAACAGATGATATAATCAATGTTGCTGGGCATAGACTTTCAACGGGTGCGATAGAGGAAGTTTTGTCAGAACATAAATCTGTCGCAGAGTGTGCTGTAATTGGAATTGCTGATAAACTAAAAGGTCAATTACCAATTGGGTTGCTAACTTTAAAATCCGGTGTTAGTCAAGACAATGATAGTATCTCAAAAGAATGTATTCAGATGGTACGAAATAAAATTGGCCCCGTTGCTGCTTTTAAAGTTGCTATTGTTGTTAAGAGACTTCCAAAAACAAGATCCGGGAAAATTTTGAGAGGAACTGTAAGAAAAATTGCTGATAAAGAAGATTACAAAATGCCTGCAACCATAGATGATCCGGCGATTTTGGATGAAATAAAAGAAGATCTTATAAAAAACAATATCTTAAAGAGTGTGTAATTAAATACTTTATGAAAATTAACCTACTTATAACAGGTGGTTTAGGTTACATAGGATCTTTCACGGCTAAGAATATTTTTACCAGAAATAAAAAAAAAGCTTATGTGATAGATGACTTATCAAGGGGTAATAATTTTGCGAAAAAATATTCAAATTGCAAAATACTTAATGTCTCTGAAAAAAAAACTCAAAAAATTATACAAGATAAAAAAATTAATACTATTTTACATCTTGCGGCACTTACATGCGTAAGAGAAAGTATTAATAATAAAAAAAAATATCTTAAAAACTTCAAATTTCAGTTAAAATTTATCAAGTTACTTAAAAAGACAGACGTTAAATACTTTATTTTTTCAAGCTCTTTATCTGTATTTGAGGGGAATAGACTAAAAAAAAATTTATCTCCATATTCAAATTACAAGTTGAAATTAGAAAAATTTTTAAAGAAAATCTCTTCAAAGAACTTTAAAGTAATTGTACTGAGATACCCCAACATAATAGGATCAGATCCATCAGGTAAATTAGGTGAAAAAAATAATTTTATAAGTCGTATTGTCCCTTTTTTTTATAAAAATATTTTAAAAAAGAAAAAAAATTTATTATTTTATGACTTTAAGAAAAAGGCCTATCCCCGAAGAAGTTATATGCATGTTAATGATATTTCTAATATAAATATGGATGTTATTTACAATTATAAAAGGTTTAAAAAAAATTTCTATATATTTAATTTAGCAAATAGAAAACAATATTCAAATTTCCAGGTTTTAGAAGAACTTTCAAAAATAATGAATATTAAACCAAAGTATGAGATTAAACAGATAAACAAAAAAGAAAGTATAAATCAAATTATTAAATCAGGAGATGATATATCTAAATTTATAAATTATAAACCTAAGTATTTAGATTTAAAAAAAATTTTGAAAACAAATATAAAATGGTTCAGAAAAATATATTAGTATCCATATTAATAGCTAACTATAATAATTCACAACATATAAAACAATGTATTGAGTCTCTTAATTCACAAACCTATAAAAATTTAGAGATAATTTTCTTTGATGATAATTCGTCAGATAACTCTCTGGATATCATTAAACAATTCACAAAAGTTAAGATTATTGAAAATAAAATTCAAACAAAATTTGGTTCATTAAACCAAATAAACGCTTTTAAAGAAGCAATTAAAATTAGTAATGGAGAATTAATTTTTTTGTTAGACAGTGATGATTATTTCAATAAAGAAAAAATTGAAAAAATAGTTGATTATTTTGAGAAAAATAAAAAAGCAAAAATAGTTTTTGATTATCCATTAATAGTAAAAGATAACAATGTTTTTTTAGATAAAAAAAAAATCAAAATTTTCAAAACGTATTGGTCATATATTCATCCCACTAGTTGTATTTCAATAAGAAAAGATTGCTTTGACGAATTATTAAAGATGATTTCCTACAAAGAATTTACCGATATTTGGATAGATTTAAGAATCTGTTTATTTTCTAAATATATTCTTAAAGATTTCAAAATAATAAACGAAAATTTAACTTTTTACAGAAAAACTCTTTCTAATGTGTCTTCGAGATTTAATAAGTTTTCTAAAAATTGGTGGAAAAGAAGGATGCAAGCACATCAATTTTTACAAAAATTTTCTAAAGATAACGGATTAGATTTTAATAAAAATTTTGACTTTCTTCTCACCAAAATAATATGTAAGTTTTTATAATAATGAAAAGAATTTTGTTAGTTGGCAAAAGAGGTTTTTTAGGAAATCATTTAAATAAATATTTAAGTAAAAAATTTCAAATTAAATTTATATCTTTTAAAGAAATAAGCAGTTTTAGAAAAAAAAAAATTATTAAATACGATTATATAATTAATACATCGATAAATAAAAACTATATCAATAAAAAGTATCATAAAAATTACGATAATGATTTTAAAATCTCAAACTTATTAGATCCCCAAAAAAATACATTAGTCTTCCTAAGCTCACGAAAAATTTATAAGTCAAAAGAAAATATTAAAGAGAGTAGTAAATTAAACCCTTTATCAAATTATTCTAAAAACAAACTAATTACAGAAAATTTTTTGAAAAAAAAGTTTAAATCAAACTTATTAATATTAAGAATATCTAATATCATAGGTTTTAAAAAAAAAAGAAAAAATCTTCATAGTACTTTTATTGATATGTTTTATGAAAAGGCAAAAAAAGGTTTAATCTATGATAATGGAAAGACATTTAAGGATTTCTTATCTATCCAGAAATTTAGTCAAATATTGGAAATGATAATTAGAAAGGATCTAAGAGGCATCTACAATGTATCAATAGGTAAAAAGATATATTTGAGCGAAATAATTGGTTGGCTAAATAGATATAATAAAAACCCAATAAAAGTCATAAGATATAAATCTTCAAAAAGTCAAAATTTCTACCTAAACAATAAAAAGTTAATGTCAAAAATTAAGATCAAAAATGAATTATCTGAGTTAAAAAAGGAATGTTTAATTTTAAGCAAAAAATTGTTTAATTAAAATCTAATGGTAATCCCTCTGGTTGTCCCAATATTTTTCCATTTAACATTTTAATTTTTCCATTAATTATTGTTGCAACGGGAGATCCTTTAAAACTCTGGCCATTAAAAGGTGACCACCCACATTTACTTTGAATATTCTCATTTTTTATTTTTATAGATTTATTTAAATCTACAATTGTTATATCTGCATCATAATCCTCTTTTAAATATCCTTTGTTTTTGATTCCAAATATTTTGACAGGATTTTCACATATCAATTTTATTAACTGTTCTAATTTTAATCTATTATTGTTTACATGATCTAACATAACAGGAAGAAGGGTTTGAACTCCCGGCATTCCCGATGGTGAGTTTGGATAATCTTTTTCTTTGTTAGCCTTTAAGTGTGGGGCATGATCTGAACCAATAGTGTCATTATAATTATTTCTCACAGCATACCAAAGACGATCATAATGTGACTTGTCTCTAATTGGTGGGTTCATTTGTGCGTAAGTTCCAAGATTGTTATAACAATCTGGAGAAAAAATAGTTAAATGTTGAGGTGTAATTTCAAAAGTAATTAGACCTTTGTTTTGAGAGAGAAAATCAACCTCCTCTTTTGTGGTTATATGAAGTATGTGTGCTTTTTTGTTAAACCTTTTTGCAATTTTTACAATTCTTCGGGTAGATGACATTGCAACCTCTTCATTCCTCCAAATAGGGTGACTTAATACATTTCCCGCCTCTATTAACTTTTTTCTAATTTTCAATATTTCCTCGTCTTCAGAATGTACTGCAACTACTTTTGAGGCATGTTCAAAAACTTTTTCTATATCTTTCTCTTTATCAACTAATAAATTCCCCGTTGAAGATCCTGCAAAAAGTTTTATTCCACAACATCCTTTTAAATCTTTAAGTTTTTCTAGTATTGAATAATTTTCAGCTGTTGCACCAAAATAAAATGCATGATTGCAAAACATTCCTTTCCCTATTTGAATTTTTTTATCAAACTCTTCAAAATTTGTTGTAGGTGGATTGGTATTTGGCATTTCAAAAACTGAAGTTATTCCGCCCATGATAGCCGCTTTACTTCCTGAATTTAAATCCTCAGCATCAGTAGATCCTGGCTCTCTAAAATGAACTTGAGTGTCAATACAACCGGGCAAAACAGTCAATCCTTTTGCATCAAATGTTTCTTTGGATTTATCCTTCAAGTCACCAATCTCAACAATTTTGTTATTAGATATTCCAATATCTTTTTTTTCAAGATTACCATTAATATAACATTCACCGTTTTTAATAATCAGATCTAACATTGTTTTAAAAGTAGATATATTATATTTATATATTAATCAATTATGAATACAGAAAAAGTTTATATTTTAGAGGATAGGGGTATTTTGTATATCAATGGGCCAGACTCTGAAAAATTTTTACAAAATCTTATCTCAAATGATATTGAAAAAGTAAATGAAAGTAAAAGTTGTTTTGCCTCTTTGCTTTCACCTCAGGGAAAGTTTTTATTTGATTTTATAGTAATAAAACATAAGGATGGATACCTTTTAGATTGTGAAAAAAGAGTAGTTGATCAGCTTTACAAAAAATTAGTTACTTACAAGCTAAGATCAGATGTAGAAATTTTAAATCTTAGCAACGAATTTGTGGTAGCTGCTTTTAACCATGAAAAATTCTTATCTATAGAAGGTGCAAAAGATGAGTTGGGATATACCACTAAATATAATGAGGACCATGTTCTTCTTGATCCAAGAAATAAAAAGTTGGGGGGTAGAATTATTGCTAATCTTGAAAAACTGTACATGTCCCTAAAAAAAATGAAACTTAAATCTTCTAACATAGATGAATACTACAAATTAAGCTTTGATCTAGGTATACCTCAAAGTAACATGGACCAATTACAAGAAAAATTATTTGGAATAGAGTGCAATTTTGTAGAACTTAATGCAATTGACTTTAAGAAAGGCTGTTATGTTGGCCAAGAAAATACTTCACGTATTAAAAATAAAGATAAATTAAATAAAAGATTATTGCCAGTTCAAGTAAAAAAAGGCTCAATAAATAATAATGACCCAATTACATCTAATAATGTAGAAATTGGTAAAGTTTTAATTGCAAATAAATTTAGTTTTGCCCTTATCAAATTTAAAGATAAGGAGTTTGAATACAACAAAGAATTTAAGTGTGGAAATGCAAATATCGAAATATTAAAACCCAACTGGTTAAACTATTGAAAAACAGGAAAATAATTAATCCAACTAAGTTAAAATTTACTCCATTTGATAGTTATGGGAAGCCAATTTCAGGTATTAGTTGGCATAAAATATCGTACAATCAAAATATTGGTGTGGGAAGTTACGTATTAAAGATGGCGCCCGGTACAAGAAGTTTAAAACATGAACACCAAAACTATGAGGAGTTCTATATTTTAGATGGAGAATTAATCGATGAAGATAATACAACTTTTAAGAAAGGTGATTTTATTTCGTATAAACCAGGTTCTAAACATTCTTCTTTCTCAAAAAAAGGATGTTTATTGCTCGTATTTTTAAGAAACAAAAACAAAGCTATATAAATGGTGCGGCCAGAGAGATTTGAACTCTCATGGACTAGGTCCACACGGCCCTCAACCGTGCCTGTCTACCAATTTCAGCATGGCCGCTTGATGCGTCACATTAATTGAATGACAACTATCTTTCAAGTTGATACATTTAAATTATGGATTTTACCGCTGAAATAAAAAAAGCAACTCTGCCAATTTATCAAAAAATTTCTAAGACTATTCCTGAGATTGAGTGGTCTACACATGCCCCATATATTTATGAAATAAATAAACTAAAAAAAGAAAAGAACGCTGTTATTCTTGCTCACAATTACCAGACTCCAGAAATATATCATGGGATATCAGATTTTTCTGCAGATTCTCTGGCTTTGGCAGTTGAAGCTGCAAAAACTAAAGCTGATATAATTGTAATGTGTGGGGTACATTTTATGGCCGAGACTGCAAAACTTATGAGTCCTAATAAAAAAGTATTGTTGCCAGATATGAGGGCAGGTTGCTCTTTATCATCATCAATAACAGGTGAAGATGTAAGAGAGCTAAAAAAACAAAACCCAGGTGTTCCTGTTGTTTCATACGTAAATACTTCAGCCGACGTAAAGGCAGAGACTGATGTTTGTTGTACTTCAGCAAATGCAGTTAAAATCGTAAATTCATTGGGTGTTAAGAAAGTAATTTTCTTACCAGATGATTATCTTGCTAAATATGTGGCTTCAC
>CACCNI010000015.1 GCA_902547215.1 uncultured Pelagibacteraceae bacterium | reverse complement strand
ATTGAAAACTTAATCCAAAAGCAAAAATTAATTTCATAACTAAAGAAAGATATTCATTCACTTTAGCTTCAAGTTGTATTGGTAATGATGTGGTTATACCAGTGCTTTCAAATGATAAGAAAAACTTTATCGCTAAAGGCATAATTAAATAATAAACCAGCATTCCACCTAAAAGAAATAAGATTGGAGTTACAACCAAATACGGCATGATTGCAGATTTTTCATGTTCATATAAACCTGGAGCTATAAATTTCCAAATTTGAATTAATATAAAAGGACTAGTAAAAAAGAATGCAGTAAAAAAAGATACTTTAATGTAGGTTAAAAAAGTTTCTTGTAATGCAGTAAAGATTAATCTTCTTTGAATTTCACTATTCTTTACGGCTTCAGCATAAGGAGCTACAAGAAAATTATATATTTCTTCAGAAAAAATATAACAAATGACAAATAAAACTAATAAACAAACAAAAGATTGAATTAATCTTTTTCTTAATTCAGTCAAATGACTAATAAAACCCTCGTCTTTATTTTGACTCATCTTTCTTTAGATCTTCCTCTTTATCTTTGTTTTCTTTATTCTCGTAATCAAGAGTGTTTTCCTCAAGATTGGAAACTTCTGATTGTACAGCGCTAATATATCTTTTGATTGAACCAAACCAACTTCCAATTTTTTTTAAAACGATTGGAAAATCTTTTGGACCGATTATAACTACTGCTAGACCAATTATTAACAGTAATTCAAACCAGCCAATTTGTGGCATTGATTATTCTTTATTATTTGGATCTTGATTATTAGTCTGATCGTTATTCTCAGTGATGTTTTTTGCCTGATCCTCAGTTGGATCCTGAGCCATACCTTTTTTAAAACTTTTAATACCTTTGGCTACATCACCCATAAGACTTGAGATTTTACCTCTGCCGAATAGTAAGACTACTAGTATAACAACTATTGCAATTTGCCAAAAACCTATACTCATAAGTTATTTATAGCTCGTTTATTAATCATTTAAAAGTAATAATTTACTTATCATCGTTTTCTTTATCTAACGTACTGCTTAGCATATCGTCTATTTCAGTATAAATGTTTTCTTTCTTTTCATCCTGTTTCTCTTGATAAAATTTACCTGTTCCAAAAATCGCAGAATCAATATTTGAGCTGTCGATTAGACCCGCGGAACTTAGCTCCTCTATTGTAGGCAGATCAGACAATTTTTTTATATTGAAGTGGCTTAAGAATTCATCTGTAGTACCATATTGAATTGGTTTGCCTGGCACATCTTTTCTACCCATTGGTTTTACCCAGTTTAATTCCATTAAAATATCTAAAGTATTTACACCAAAGGCAACCCCACGTATTTCTTCGATCTCTGCTCTAGTAACTGGTTGGTGATAAACAATAATAGATAAAGTTTCTATAGATGCTTTAGATAATTTTTTTTCAACTTTTTTTTGTTGAGTCATTAATGAAGATAAGTTTGATGAAGTTCTAAAAGACCATTTATTAGAAATACAAACTAGATTGAAACCACGGTTTTCATAAATTTTCTCTAGTTTTTTAAGAATTTTTTTTACATCAACTTTTTTATTTAATCTTGCTTCAATACTTTCAATTTCAAGCGGTTCTGAAGCTGCAAACAGGATTGCTTCAACTTCTCTTTCACCATTTGTTAAACTATTTGGAAAATTTATTATATTGTTATTTTTTTTTTCGTTTTTCATGATTTTTTAATAAATATGTCATCAAATATTTTCTCTTGTTTAATCTGTAGATTTCCTTCTTTAACTAGCTCTAAAGAACCAGCAAAAAGACCGGCTATGCCAGTTTTTTTCTGATCTTTAGATTTCATAAAATTCTCTGGATATAATGCATTTATATTTTTCCAATCATTTAAGTTATTAAGAAATCTTTTAATTCTGTTTATTCCATCTTCTGTAGTAAAAACTGGAAGTTTTGGAATATTAATTTTTTGGAAATCCTTCTGCATATAAATAGTCGAATAAGATTTAAGTAAGTCATATAAATTTACTGAGTATTTTTCGCTATATATAGATTTAATTTTACCTTTAATACCTCTCATAAAGATGTCTCTTCCTAATCTTTTTTTCTTAAGCATTTGATCTGAAAGTAGTCTGATTAATTCTAACTTTTTTAATTGTAGTTTTAATTTTTCTGCTACTTCATCAACTTTAAATTCATCTTCCTCCGTTTGTGGTAATAAAAGTTTTGATTTTAAATAAGCTAACCACGTAGCCATTACTAGATATTCTGAGGCAATATCTAAATTTAATTTTTCTGCTTTTGAAATATATTCAAGAAATTGATCTGCTAGTTTTGTTATCGATATATCTTCAATTTTAACTTTTTGAGATTTAGCTAAATCCAACAATAAATCAAGTGGACCGCTAAACTGATTTAGGTCTACGTTAAATGCATTACTTTGATTAATCATTACCTACTAATCTATAATATTTTAAAGTCTTTTCGATTATAAATTTATTTAATTTTTTTGAATTTTCAGCAACTTTAGTCATTTCTTTGATTTTTCCGTTACAATGAAGAACTAAATCACAACCTGCGGTAAATGCTTTAATAGTATTTAAAGTAATATTAAATTTTAATGCTTTCATCGAAATATCATCACTAATTATTAAATTCTTAAACTTTATCTTTTTTTTAATAATACCAATAATCTTTGATGAATGGGTTACAGGATTATTGGCATCAATTTTCCTAAATAGAATATGGGCTGTCATGGCAAATAATGATTTTTTATTTTTAAAAGTTTTGAAATCATTCTTCATTAAATATTCATAAGTCTTATCTACAATAGGTAATTTTAAGTGGCTGTCTGATTTTGCTAATCCATGACCAGGAATATGTTTTATCACAGATGCAATACGCGCTTCTTTAAAATGTTCTATTGTTTTTTCACCAATTTTATTAATTACATTTATGTCTTTCGAAATTGCTCTAGTGCCAATAACCTTTGATGTAAATGGTCTAGGAATATCCAAAACAGGTACCGTGTTGATGCTAATCCCCATATATCTTAACAAATGACTAATTTGTTTGATGTAAGTTCTTAGATAAAGCAAAGATTTTGTTTTATCTTTTTTATAATTATCACCAAAGTATTTTGCAGGAAAATGACTATTGTCAATTATAGATCTAATTCTAGTTACCATGCCACCTTCTTCATCTATTAAAATTGGATATTTTGAGTCTTTAAAAATTTTTTTTATGTCATTAGTGAGTTTTTTAGTCTGATCAACTGATTTGATATTTCTTGCAAATAAAATCACACCCCAAGGTTTATATTTTCTCAAAAAATATCTTTCTTTATTTGTAATTTTAGTTGAGCTTAATCCAACTATAAAAGCTCTTCTTGATTTAAGATTATTCATTTAAAAGTTTCCAGAATGAAAAAGGTTTCGTCTTTTCATTTTTATCATCAACGTAAGTAATTATATCTTGAGTGTCATTTTTTAGTATAGGTATATTTTGATCATCTATACTTAAGTTATTGTTGATTTCGTTGACAGTTCTATAGTATTTTTTCTTATGTTCATCCGATAAATAGTATTTAATTGTTAAGAAAAAAAATATTAAGATAAAAAATATAATTAGCACATATCTTAATTCTTTAATCATTACATATTTTCCGGTGTATCAACTCCGATAATTTCCATACCATTTTTAATCACTAATAGAATACAATTTAACAAAACTGCTTTATTCGTATCAATTTTCTTATCCTTATCTAAAAATCTGAAATCTTCACTATCTCTTCCCATATTCCAGTATGAATGAAAAATGGATGCTAATTGATACAAGTATGTGGTCAGTCGGTGTGGTTCTAATTTATTTATAGAAGTTTCTATACATTTTGGCCATTCCGAAAGTTTTCTTATAATCTTAATTTCTTCATCGTTAAATTCAAAATTTTTATCTAAATTTTTATAATTGTTATTAATTGGTGTTTTTGAATTTGAAAAAATTGAACAAATTCTAGCGTAAGAATATTGAACATAATACAAAGGATTGTCTTTAGATTTAAGTTTAACCTTTTCAAAGTCAAATTCTAATTCAACATCACTCACTCTACTTAACATAATAAATCTAGCCGCATCTTTTCCCACTTCATTTATTAAATCTTCAAGAGTGATATAATCACCTTTCCGCTTTGACATTTTAAATGGTTTATTATCTTTAATAAGTTTTACTAATTGAGTTACTTTACATTCTATTTTTTGCTTATTTTTTGATAAGGCATCTACAACAGAACTAATTCTTTTAATGTAGCCAGCATGATCGGCTCCAAGAATGTTTATGAGTATATCAAAATTTCTACTGATCTTGTTGTTATGGTATGCAAGATCTCCAGCGAAGTATGTCCAACTATCATCACCTTTTTTTAAAGCTCTATCTTTATCATCACCAAATTCTGTTGATCTAAATAATAATTGATTTCTAGTTTCAGAAATTTTTTTCTTCTCTCCTTGAGGTGCCTCAATTTTTCCTTCAAAAATTAAATTTTGCTCTTTTAGTTTTTTTAAAGCTTTTTCAACTTCTTTATTTCCAATTATACTTTTTTCACTTACAAAATTATCATGAACAATACCTATCTTCTTTAAATTAGACTTTATGATTAAAAGTGAATTTTCAATACAAAGTTTCTGTAGTTCTTCAAATATTGGTTCCAACTCATCAAACTTATCAATTTTAGAATTTGATATAATATTTTGTGCAATTTCTTTGATGTATTCACCAGGATAAAGATTTTCATCATCAGGAAATTTTTTTTTGTGTTTTAATTCTAAGATTCTGTAAAAGACCGAGTGAGTAAAGTTTGTTATCTGATTACCGTGATCATTTATATAATATTCTTTTGTAACATTATGATTGTTAAATTTTAGTAAATTTGAAAGGACATCACCGAATACGGCTCCTCTACAGTGGCCTACATGTAATGGCCCGGTTGGATTGGCTGATACGAATTCAACTAAATATTTTCTAGTTTTTTCATTCTTATTTGATCCATATTCTTTCAATTGGACAATTTTTTCTAAAAAAGAGTTCCAAAATTTCTTTTTAAATTTTAAATTTACAAAACCAGGATTTACAATTTCAAAGTTTTCTAGATTGTCGTCCTTACTTAAAAGTTTTGATACATAATTTTCATATATATCTTTTGGTTTACTTTTATTAATACCTGACAAAACCATACAAACGTTTGTTGAAATATCGGCATCAAACTTATCAGGTGGAACTTCCACACTAATACTATTAGTTTTTTCTGGGATTTTGATTGCTCCTTTTTTTTCAAAATCTTTAAGACCTTTTAATAAAGAGTTGTGATAATAATCAAATATATTCATCTATTTTAATTCTTCGTATAAATTTATTGCATAACGATCTGTCATTCCGGATATAAAGTCTGCAACTGATCTGGATTTATTCTCATCAAAATTTTGTATGGAAAAATTATTATTAGTATCACTGTGTAGCTTTTTAAATAAAAAATTTACGATTTTTTTACCTTCATCATTTCTTTTTTGAACATCTTTATGATCATACATATTTTTTCTTAAGAAACTTCTTATATCTAAATCAATATCTTTGAGTTTATCCGAAAATTCGACCGTCTTTTGCTTATTATCAAATACATTATTGAGCTTTTTAATCTTATTTTTTTTTATATTCTGAATAGTGTTATTTATTATATCTTTCACCATAAGGTCTATAGAGTCTCTGATTATTTGATGTATCAAAACTTGTAATTCTATCTTTTTTTTATCTTTGTATTTTTTATATATATCTTTAAAGAAATTGATTTCCAATAATTCTTCTAATGTAAATAAGCCTGCTTTTAGACCGTCTTGTATGTCATGATTGTTATAAGCAATATCATCTGCGATATTTGAAATCTGTGATTCTAAACATGAAAATTTATTTAATTTAAACTTATTTTTTAACAATTTTATTCCAATAATATTTTCTAATTTAGATAGGTCTTTGATTGGTCCATTATGTTTTATTAGACCATCTAAAGTTTCAAAAGATAAATTTAAACCATCAAAATCAATATATTTTTTTTCTATAAACATTACTATTCTTAGGGTTTGTAAGTTATGATCAAAACCTCCATGGTTGCTCATACAATCATTTAAAACTTCTTCACCTGCATGACCAAAAGGGGTGTGGCCTAAATCATGTGCTAAACTTAATGTTTCAGCCAAATCATCATTTAGATTTAAGTATTTAGATATTGATCTTGCGATTTGAGCTACCTCTAATGAGTGAGTCATTCTTGTTCTATAATGGTCACCGTCAGTATTTACAAAAACTTGGGTTTTGTGCTTTAGCCTTCTAAATGAAGCGCTATGTATGATTCTGTCTCTATCTCTTTGAAATGGGCTTCTATATTTACTTGTTTTATCTTTGAAAAATCTTCCTTTACTTTTAAAAACACCTAATTTTTTGAAATTATTCATACTTTAAAAAAGAAAATATATTATTATATTAGTAATAGCTCAGTTTTATTATGAATAAAGAAATTATATTTACAGATAATGCTATAAAACAAATCAATTATCTCCTTGATAAAAAGGAAAAAGGTTCTTTTTTTAGAATCGCAATTAAAGGTGGTGGTTGTTCGGGTTTTCAATACGATTTTTCATTCGATAAGGTTAAGAATGAAGATGATTTAGTTTTTAACAATATTTTAATCGACAAAACTTCAGCTGACATGTTGCAAGGGTCGGAAGTTGATTTTTCTAAAGAACTTATTGGTCAACAATTTAAGATTAACAACCCACAAAGTAAGTCATCATGTGGTTGTGGCGTGTCTTTTTCTCTTTAATGTTAATTTCCTCCTGGAATGTTAATTCGGTAAGAGCCAGAATTGATAATATAAAAAGTTATTTGGTAAAGTACAAACCAGATATACTATTAATGCAAGAAATTAAGACTGAAGAAGTAAATTTTCCTTTTGATGTATTTTCTTCCCTTGATTATGAGAGCCATGTCCACGGTCAAAAAAGCTACAACGGCGTTGCTATAATTTCTAAAAAAAAATTAGATAATGTCAAAACTGATATAATTAAAGATAAACTGAAACAATCTAGAATTATATCTGCTGAGGTTGAACATAAGAAAAAAAAGATACAATTAATCAATATATATACGCCGAATGGAAATCCAGTTGATACACCTAAATATGAATATAAAAAAAATTGGTTAGATGATTTAATTAAAAAGTTAAAATCTTTATCAAAGACAAACAAAAATATAATCTTAGCTGGAGATTTCAATGTAATCCCTGCAGCAGAAGACGTTTATAATCCAAAAAGTTTTGAGGATGATGCTTTATATAGACTAGAAATAAGAAAAAAATTTAGAGAGATGTTGGGCTTAGGTTTCAGTGATGTTTACAGACATTTTAATGAAACAAAAGAAGGATATACATTTTGGGATTATATGAGAGGTGCTTGGCAAAAAAATAATGGTATGAGAATAGATCATTTTTTGGTTTCAAGTTCAATTATAGATAATGTTAAAAAAATAAATATTAATAAAGATCCTCGAGGAAGAGAGAAACCTTCCGATCATACTCCAATTGAAATTGAATTAAATTAATTAGCAGCCTTTAAAAGATTTAGCCATATTACTGATTAAATCAAAATATAAACCCTTACCTGGATTTAAAGTGGCACCCAAAGGATCTAGTACGCCTGTTTTAATATTTGTGTCTTTCGCAACTGCATTAATAATATCTGGATTGAACTGTGGTTCTGAAAATACACATGTAACTTTTTCGTGCTCAATTATTTCTCTTATTTCAGATAATTGTTCTGCTCCAGGTAGAACATCTGTGTTTACTGTAAATGCTCCTAAAACATTTACTTTAAATCTTTTTTCAAAATACTGGTAAGCGTCATGAAACACTATAGATTTAAAATCCTTATTTAATTCAGACTTAACTTGTTTTACTAATTTGTCTAAATCTTTATTCGCCTTTTTCAAATTCTCTTTATAAATCGACTCATTTGCTTGGTCATTTTCTATTAAATGTTTTGCCATTTCTTTTAAGATTTTTTTAGCGTTTAAAGGATCTAACCATATGTGTGGATCAAACTCGCCATGTGCATGACCTTCATGACCGTGATCATCATGTCCGTCTTCTTTATGTTCGTCTTTGTCATGATCGTGATCGTCATGACCGTCTTCTTTTTTAGCATGATCATCATGATCGTCTTCTTTATGTCCGTGATCATCATGACCTTCAAAAATATTTCTTTCTCTAAATTTTAATTTATTTATTCCTTTGATTTCCATTAATTCAATTTTTTCAGCTTTTTTTGCAATCGAACCAAGAGGTTTAACTAAAAAACTTTCAATATCCTCACCTACCCAAAATATAAGATCTGCTTCCTGAAGCATTTTTGCATGAGATGGCTTCATAGCAAAACCGTGGGGTGATGCGTAACCATCAACAATTAAATCAGGTTTTTTTACTCCATCCATTAAATAACTCGCAAGTGAATGAATAGGTTTTATTGATGCTACAACTTTGATTTCAGCGTATGCTTGAGAAAATAAAGTTAAAAATGATAATGTAATAATTAAAGGTAGTTTTTTAAATTTTTGCATAATTTTTATATTGTTATAATATAACACTATGTAATAATATAACATTATAGAGTCAAGAGATAAAATGGGTTTAGAAAATAAAATTTTAGTTAAATTAAAAAGTGCAGGTTTTCGCTTAAACGATAAATGGTTAGTTCAGGGAGTATCCTTGCAAGTTGAAAAAGGTAAAATTGTAACTCTAATTGGACCAAATGGATCTGGCAAAAGTACTACCGCAAAGATTGCTTTAGGAATTTATAAAAAAATTGATGGTGAAGTTGAAAAATACACAAATAAGATTGGATACGTTCCACAAAAGATTTCAATAGATTGGACTTTGCCTCTAAGAGTTAAAGACTTTATGTCTCTTACTGAAAACCTTGAGGATAAAACTATTAGTGAAGCATTGTCGTTAACAGGGGTAATCCATCTTAAAGATAAAAATTTAGGAGATTTATCTGGAGGTGAATTTCAAAGAGTTTTGCTTTCAAGAGCAATATCAAAAAAACCTGAGTTATTAGTCTTAGATGAACCCGTACAAGGAGTTGATTTCACTGGCGAGATTGCTTTATACGAATTAATCAAAAAAATTTCAGAAGATTTAAACTGCGGTATCTTATTAATTTCGCACGATCTACATACTGTAATGAGTGCTACCGATCATGTTGTTTGTTTAAATGGTCATGTTTGTTGTTCTGGATCTCCAATTGATGTTGCAAAAAACAGAGAGTACAAAGCTTTGTTCGGTGAGCAGGCATCTCAGACACTATCTATTTATGAACATAAACACGATCACATTCACACTAGTGAAGGAAAGATTAAAAAGAATTAAATGCTAGATGATTTTTTTATAAGAGCTTTATTTGCTGGAATTGGAGTTGCTTTGGTAACAGGTCCTTTGGGATGTTTTGTAGTATGGAGGAGATTATCCTATTTTGGTGATACATTAGCACATTCTGCTTTACTTGGTGTAACACTTGCTTACTCTTTAGAGTTTAACATTGCATTATCCGTCTTTATAATCTCAGCTTTAATAGCTCTAATTTTAATTAATCTTCAAAAAAGAACTAATCTACCAGGTGATGCTTTGCTAGGTCTTTTGGCGCATTCGTCATTAGCTGTTGGACTTGTTGTAATTGGTTTTTTATCTTTCATTCGATTTGATGTAATGGGACTTTTATTTGGAGATATTCTAGCGGTTAATGTGAATGATATAATTATTATATGGATAGGTGGAGCTATAATATTATTAGTTCTTAAATTTATTTGGAAATCTTTATTTGCATCTACTGTAAATTATGAACTAGCTGAAGCTGAAGGATTAGATCCAGATAAAGCAAAAGCAATATTTACAATTTTAATGGCCGCAATAATTGCTATTTCAATCAAAATGGTAGGATTATTATTAATAACTGGAATGCTTATCATCCCAGCAGCAATGGCAAGAAATATTTCAAATAGTCCACAACAAATGGTTCTTTTTTCAGTAATTGGTGGCTTGCTATCTGTTATTATAGGACTGTTTACATCTTTAGAATTCAATACAGCTTCAGGTCCATCTATAATTGCTGCTTCTTTATTTCTATTTATACTTTCTCTACTTAAAATTAAACAATCGATCAAATTGAAAAACTAATGGGTAAATGATAAAATAAATTATGCAAAGACAGCAAAACTTAACAAAAAATCAAAAAATTGTTTTAGATATTATTGAAAAATCTACAGAACCATTAAAAGCATACTCAATATTATCGAATGTTAAGAAGAAAGGGATTAACGCTCCTCCTCAGGTCTACAGGGCTTTAGATAAATTAGTGGATATGGGAAAAATACACAAAATTGAAAGCAAAAATGCTTTCGTTGCCTGTCAAAGTTCAAATTGTAAAGTTTCAAAAGCTGCAGCATTTTCAATCTGCGAAAGCTGTGAGGAAGTAACAGAAATTGATAATTCAAAAATATCTAAATACTTGAGTAGTTTTGCAGATAAAATTGGCATGAAATACAAAAAATATAATCTTGAATTTTTTGGTCTCTGCAAAAAGTGTAAATAATCCTTTATTTTAATAAATTCTTAACATAACTGACATAATAATAACGAAAGGAAATTTTATGTTTATAAAAAAATATCTTAAATGGATCAGCACTTTTTTAGTTTTAGTAGGAATACTTCTTACAAATTTAAATATATATCCATTAAATATATATTTTCATGGTTTGGGTGTTGTGGGCTGGACGGTTGCAGGATTTATAAGTAAGGACAAGGCAATCTTAACTAACTTTGGACTGCAAATACCACTATTCGTGATTGGTATTTACAAAATAATATTTTAATGAAAAACAAAAATATTTTATTTGTTTGTACAGGTAATTCAGCAAGAAGTATTATTGCGGAATCTATTATAAAAAACAAATACCATAATCGTTTTAATGCATTTAGTGCTGGTAGTAATCCCACTGGTAAAGTAAATGAAGATGTTAAAAATTATCTAATATCAAAAAATTTTAATTTGTTAAATTGTCGATCTAAAAATTTTGATGAGTTTACTAATAATAAAATCAAAATAGATTATGTAATTACAGTTTGTAATAATGCTAACAATGAAATTTGTCCTGTATGGCCAAAAAAGGATGAAATAATTCATTGGGATATTGAAGATCCAGTAGTTGAATTAAAAAAGGCAAATAATATTGACAAAAAAAAAGAAATACTTGATACAGTATTTAATAAGATTAATAAAAAAATACAAATGTTTGTAAATGAAAAATAGAAATCGATATTTTTTAGCGGAATTTATTGGCAGTAGTTTTTTAGTCATGATTATTGTTGGTTCTGGATTAATGGCTGAGAACTTGACTAATGATGTTGCAGTAATGCTTATAGCCAATACAATCGCAACAGGTGCAGGTTTGTTTGTTTTAATATCTGTTTTTGCAGATGTGTCCGGTGCCCATTTTAATCCATTTGTAAGTATTGCTATGGCAATTACTGGAAAATTAAAAAAACGTTTATTACCCTATTATATATTTGCACAGTTGTTTGGTTGTTTGTTAGGTGTTGGTTTGGCAAATTTCTTTTTTGAACATGAAATTTATGAATTATCTACTAAATCAAGAGATGGTATTTACATATTCACATCTGAAGTAATAGCAACATTAGGATTAATAATTATAATTTTTGGTTCCATGAAATCAGGTAAAATTGCAGTTGCTGCTTGTGTTGGTCTTTATATTACTGCTGGTTATTGGTTTACGTCGTCAACTTCTTTCGCAAATCCTGCAGTGACAATTGCTAGAACTTTTACTGAGTCCTTTACAGGTATAAATTATTTGAATACCCCTTATTATATTTTAGCAGAACTTATAGGGATGTTAATTGCGGTATTTATCATTAAAAGTTTATTTTCAAAGAAAAATTGAAAAATTTTAAACTTACAAACAATATCCAGTTAATTAATAAATGTTTCAGGAAAAATGAGTTTTATCATTATTTGAAAACATCAAATCTTTCAATAATCATCCCTAAAATTCATAACAAATATATAGTAGTTTCTCAAAAAAGAGTTCCGATTAATAAAGTTAATTATGAGTTTCCCTCTGGCATAGTCGAAAAAAAAGAAACAACTTTGCAATCAGCTCATAAGGAATTAACAGAAGAAACAGGATATAAATCAAAATCGAAACTAACTAAATTGATAACTTTTTATAATGAGCCGGGACGTTTAACCACTAAAATAACAGGTTTTTATACAAAAGATTTAGTTAAAATTTCTAAACCAGAAAAAGGTATTAAAGTTCATTTACTTAGTCAAAAAGATATATTTAAATTAATATTAAAACAAAAATTCAATAACGGTTCTCATATAGCAATGTTCTTTTATTTAATTAGAAATCATGAAAATTTTTAAACTTTGGGTTGCATTAAATTTGCTTTTAGATTTTTGAATTTTATGTTTAAATATTCCTGATTTAATTTTTAAGGAGGTTTAAAATGAAAAAAAAGTTAAAAAAAAGTGAAAAGAAAAGACTGAAGATTTTAAAAACAATAGATAGATTGAAAAACAAAATGACTGCTAAAGAAAAAAAGCTATCTAATATAAACGTTAAAATTGCTGATATAGAAAAAAAGGTTGCAGAAAAAAAAGCAAGAAAACTAGCAAAAAAACAAGCTAGTGAAAGCTTATCTTTAAACAATTAACAATTGATACGGGGTCTTTCTTCCCTATCAACTTAGACAAGGAAGAAAGAAGATAGTTAACAAAATTTAAATTTTACAGAGGAAAAATAAGTTAAATAAAAATTCTGTTAAACTAAGTTAGAAAACTTTTGTTAAAAAAATATTAATATAATATTACAATTTAATTAATAAATTCATTTTGAATTATTTGAATAAATAACTCTAGGTTCTAAAAATAATTCTCTAGCAAGAGCCTTAAATCTTTTTGTTACCTGTTTAGAAATAATTTCTTGATGTTGAGATGGAATTTTTAAAAATATTGAATTCCCTCTTTTATACAATTTAAATTCCTCAAGAAAAATTGTTGATATAGATGTTAAAGATTGTGAGAATCTCAAAGCAGCACCAACCTGTTTACTTGAAAATATTTCGTTATTATTTAAAAAAGTAAGATATTCAAATTTTGGATTATATTTAATACTACAGTATCTCCAATAACAAGAAAGAGCTAATTGTATCCTTTCTTTATGTGTAAGTCTTAATAGAGGTGTGTTAAGAGTTTCTTGAAACACCAGTTCTGCTTTTTGAAATGCACCAAGACCCCAATCCATATGACTTAAAACACATGCTAGATGTAATAATTTTTTGTTATAGTGTTCATTTCCATCAAAAACAGGGAGTATAAATTTAAAATATTTTTGGTAGGTAGATCCTAAATCCCCTCTTTTTAGTGCAATATACTCAATTGATTTAGTAAAAATTTCTGACTCTTTTGTATTTTTAAAATGATCAATTGATAAAGAACCTTCCCTCAAACCGCTAATTGAACAAATTATTTTTTTTGGATTTGTTATACTCATTATCTCATCTAAAATAATAGAACTATACGGTAAAAATTGTGTTCTTGATTTTGAAATATATTCCACAGTTTTAAGTTTTGATTTATTAAATGATGAAACTTTTTCAACAAATTTAGACAACGTTGATTTATCTATAGAATATTGATGAATAATATGAACAGGGTGATTATTTTGGAAAAGATGTAATTTAAATAAAGATCTCCAAGTTCCTCCCACTAAATATAAATTATTAAATTTTTTTTTAGATAACCATTTTTCCTCTCTTAATAATTTTTTTACATACTTTGGTAAATTTCTTTTTTTAACAATTGGATTATTTATTAATCTAAGAACACCAATTGGCAAAGAGGTTTTGTTTGTAACAACATTATTTTCAACTCTAGCTAATTCTAAACTTCCTCCACCAAGATCTGCTACCAAACCATCGACATTATCAAATCCAATTTTTACACCTTCAGCAGAACAATTTGCTTCTTCTTCACCACTCAGAATATCAATTTTTGTTTTAAAAAGGGTTTCTACTTCGCTGATAAACTGTTTTGCATCTGTAGCCTCTCGCAAAACAGCAGTTGCAATTATTTTCAAATTTGTGATCTTTGATACATTTAAAATTTCTGAAAATCTTTTTAAAACTTTTAATGCATATTCTGATCCAGATTTATGAAGCTTTCTTGATTTATCTAAATTTTTTCCTAGTTCACATACTGCTTTTTCATTAAATGTCGGAACTCTTGTTGAACTAAAATCATCATAAATTAGCATTCTTATAGAATTTGAGCCAATATCAATAATGGCTAATTTTAAATGTTTTGATGAATATTGTTGTTTTGTATTAATTACTTCCACTTTTAATCAGTCTTAAATGCAATTTCTTAGGTTGCATAGTTAATTTAGCTTTACCTCTTCCAGATAAGCTCGGATTATTCATAAAGTATTCATGAGCTGAAAAGGAATCGTTCTTACTATACTTAATTTTTTTATAATTACCATCTGCATTGAGCTCCCAGCTCTGATTAGTATCAAGATAATTTGCTAACATTATTTGATCTAGAATCTGCTCATGAACAGTCTCATTTTCAATTGGCACCAAAAGCTCTACTCTTCTATTTAAATTTCTTGGCATTAGATCAGCTGAGGAAATATATACTTTTGCATTTCTATTAGGCATTTTTTTAGTACCGTTACTAAAACAATAAATTCTAGAATGCTCTAAAAATCTTCCTATAATACTTTTTACAACTATATTTTCAGATCTATTTTTAATACCTGGTCTCAAACAACAAACACCCCTTACAAATAAATGAATATTAACACCAGCATTCGAAGCTTCATAAAATTTATCAATAATTTCCGGATCTACTAATGAATTCATTTTTGCCCAAATGGCTGCAAATTTTCCATTTTTAGAATTTTCAATTTCAGCATCAATGTTTTTATTTAAGGTTTGTCTCATATTAATTGGCGAAACAGAAATTTTATTTAAATTTTTTGGTTTTGCGTATCCTGTTACATAATTAAAAAATTTTTCAACATCTGATGCCATTTTTCTATCACAGCTGAATAAAGATAAATCAGTATAGATTTTAGCATTTACAGGATGATAATTACCAGTTCCTAAGTGAAAATAAGTTTGTATTTTACCTTGTTCTCTTCTTAAAACTAATGATGATTTTGCATGAGTTTTGTATTTTGCAAAACCATAAACAATTTGAACACCTGCCTTTTCTAAACTTCTTGATAATTGAATATTTGCTTCCTCGTCAAATCTTGCTTTAATTTCTATTAAAGCAGTAACTGTTTTTCCATTTTCTGCAGCTGTTATCAAAGCTTTAACAATTGGTGAATCTAAAGTTGTTCTATACAAAGTTTGTTTTATAGCTATTACTTTTTTATCATTTGCTGCTTGGTTCAAAAATTCAATTACTGAGTCAAATGTTTCAAAAGGATGATGAACAACTAAATCTTTCCTTTTGATGGTTTCAAAAAAATTATCATTATATTCTTTTAATCTTTCAACATCTCTAGGTACAAAATTTTTAAATCTTAATTTTGGATTTTTTAACTTACATATTTGATCTATATCTTGAATTCCAACAAGGCCAAATACATTATAAATATAATCAGGATTTACATCTAATTTGTTTGTTATAAATTTTATCAATTCATGATCACTATTTTCAAGGACCTCTAAACGAACAATATCGCCCGTTCTACGTCTTTTTAAGGCTAATTCAAAAGATCTAACTAGATCTTCTGCTTCCTCTTGAATTTCAACATCACTATCTCTTATTACCCTGAAAATCATTTTTTTTTCTAAATCATGATCTGGAAAAATTTCTTTAGCAAAAAAACTTATTACATCGTCTAGAACAACAAATTTTTTATGATTTTTTGAAGACTCTATTTCAATAAATCTAGATAATGCTTTTGGTATTACTATTATTGAGTTTAAAATTCTTTTTTTATTTTTTTTTCTTAACCTCATTACAAGCGCTCTTCCTTGGTTGATTATAAATGGAAATGGATGCGCAGGATCAATAGCAGATGGTGTTAATAAAGGATAAATCTCTTCTTTGAATATTTCTAGAAGTTTTTTTTTATCCTTAGTATTTAAATTAACTGGCTTAACTAAACTGATATTGTTTTTTTTTAATTCTGCGATAAGTTGAATATAAATCTTATTTTGTTTGATTAAAAGTTTTTTAGTTTCGGAAATTACCTCTTCCATTTGTTCATCAGGTGTCAGACCATCAGAACTTAATGAATCAACTTCTTGTTTTATTTGACTATATAGACCTGCTACCCGAACCATAAAAAATTCATCAAGATTTGAACCGGCAATTGATAAAAATTTTACTCTTTCATACAAGGGATTTTCAAGATTTTGTGCTTCAAAAAGAACTCTATCATTGAATTTTAACCAGGAAAGTTCCCTATTAATATATTTGTTCTTGAGTTCTTCTTTTTGTTGTTTTTTTAAAGCAGTCATATATTTAGAATTTATGTTTGAATTATATGTCATGAGACATGCAAAATCTAGTTGGGAAGATTTAAATATTGATGATTTTAAGAGACCACTCAATAAAAGAGGTAAAAAAAGTGCGAAAAAAATTTGTGAATTTTTTGTTAAAAAAAAGTACAAATTTGATTTTGCTTTAATATCATCAGCTACAAGAACCCGAAGTACTTTTGAAATTTTATCAGAAGACATTCCGGAGCCAAAAACAATAGAATATTCAAAGAGTTTATATTTGACTGATGAATATGCAATTATAAATAAAATTAAAAAAATATCGAATAATTACAAATCAATTTTGTTAATAAACCATGAGCCTACGGTTAAAAATTTAGTAAGATATCTAACAAAAAATCATGAAACAAATAATTTCAAATTAATGAATTATAAATTTCCTACAGCAGCATTCGCCAAAATTAAATTTGATATTAAAGGTTGGGAAGAAATAGAAAAAAAAGGAATGTTAAAAGAATTTATAAGACCCAAAGATCTTCAAGACTCTAAAGAATAGCCGGCAGATCTGACCGTTCTAATTAAAGGTTTTGTGTTTTCGATGTTTATAGCTTGTCTTAATCTTCTTATGTGTACATCAACCGTTCGTGACTCAACGTATATATTTTCTCCCCACACATTGTTTAAGAGTTGTTCTCTTGAGTAAACTCTTTTAGGATTTTTGATAAAAAAATCTAAGAGTTTAAATTCTGTTGGACCTAAAGTAATTTCCTTATCTTTTCTATAAACTCTTTTTGTAATCCGATCTATTTTTAAATCAGTAAATTCTACAATATCCGATGATGATTGAGGCTTAGACCTTCTCAATAAAGATTTAATTCTAGCATTTAATTCTTTTTGACTAAAAGGTTTAGTTACATAATCATCTGCACCTGTATCAAATGCTTTTAATTTGTCTTCTTCCTCCCCTTTTGCAGTCAACATAATGACAGGAATATCATTAAACTTATCATCTTTTTTTAAGTTTTTACAAATTTCAACACCAGATAATTCAGGTAACATCCAATCCATTAATATCAAATCTGGCTGTTTAGACTTTATTTGTTTAAGAGCATCTTCTCCATTTTCTGAATGACTGACTTTATAACCTTCTTTTTCAAGATTATATTTTAACAAACTAACAATTGATGCTTCATCTTCAGCTATGAAAACATGAGCTGACATAAATCATTTTTCTCCAGTTACAATTGGCTCTGTGCCCTTAGGTCTTTCACCTTCTAAATATTCACCTTTAACTAAATAATAAATTTGTTCTGCAACATTTGTAGTATGATCACCAATACGCTCAACGTTTTTGGTCACAAACAACAAGTGAGTTCCATCCTCTAAATTTTTTTCATTTTCTTTAAGATATTTTATAACTTCTTGCATACAAAGATTTGTTAGATCATCTATTTGCTCATCACTTTCCCAAACATTTACTGCCATTGGCGCAGATCTTTCTAGATAAGCGTCTAATGTTGATTTTAATTGTTTTTGAACACTAGTAGATACTCTATTTAATGCATCTACCAAATTCTTTGGAAGATTTTCATTAAGCAAAAGTGTTCTCTTGGATATATTTTTTGCTAAATCACCTATTCTCTCTAAATCCGAAGACATTTTCAGAGCCGTTACAGTCTCTCTTAAATCAATTGCCATAGGTTGTCTCAATGCAATTAAATTTACAACTTGCTGTTCAACTAAAGTCTCAAATTTATCTATTTTTTCATCGTCTTGAATTACAGTTTCTGCAATATCGCTATTTCTTGTTGTAATGGCTTGAATAGCTTTACCTAAAGCATCCTCACACGCACTTCCCATTTTAATTATATTCGCATTAAGATTTTTGAGTTCTTCTTCGTAAGATTTAACTGTATGTGGCGCTTCACCCATTATCCAAACCTCCCAGTTATATAATCCTGTGTTTTTGTGTTATCAGGATTCTTAAATATCTTATCAGTTGATCCATGTTCAATCAAATGTCCTAAATGAAAAAAACCTGTATTTTGAGAGACACGTGC
>CACCNI010000014.1 GCA_902547215.1 uncultured Pelagibacteraceae bacterium | reverse complement strand
CATCCACATGATATAGCAACTATACTTGATGAAGATGGTGTTGCAATAAGAGCTGGACACCATTGTTGTCAAATCCTCCATGAAAAATTAGGATTAGCAGCTACAGCTAGAGCATCTTTAGGTGTTTACAATACTAAAGATGATCTCGATCAATTAAACAGCTCAATTAACAAATGTATAAAAATATTTAATTCATAATGGACTTAAAAGATTTATATCAAGAGATAATTCTAGATCATGGAAAAAATCCTAGGAACTTAGGAAAGTTTGAAAATTTTAATAAAGACGCTAAAGGACATAATCCTTTGTGTGGAGATAAAGTTCATGTTTACCTTAAAGTTGATGAAAATAAAAAAATTTCTGATATTAAATTTGAAGGTCATGGATGTGCAATATCAATGGCTTCAGCTTCCATAATGACAGAATTGATGAAAGATAAAGATCAAACAGAGGTAAATGAATTAATAGAAGACTTCTTAAAAATGATTAAAGATAATCCTGAACTTAAATCAAATTTGATAAGTGATGATGATAAAACAAAACTTATGTCTTTATCAGGTGTAAAAAAATATCCAATGAGAGTTAAATGTGCTACATTACCATGGCATACTTTAATTTCAGCAATGACAAATAAGCCCGGAGAAGTAAATACTGAGAAGGAAGATTAAATGGAATTAAAAGATAAAGTTATAGCAGAAATAAAAAAAATTTATGATCCTGAAATACCAGTAAATATTTATGACTTAGGTCTAATTTATAACGTTAAAGTTGATAAAGAAAATGTGGTGGAAATAAAGATGACACTTACCACTCCAAATTGCCCAGTAGCTGAAAGTCTACCAAAAGAAGTAGAGGACAGTGTTAAAGGTATTAAGGAAGTTAAAGATGCAAAATTAGAATTAGTTTGGGAGCCGCCATGGGATAAATCAATGATGTCAGAGGCTGCTAAATTGGAGTTAAATTTATGAGTCAGATAATTAAACTTAGCGATAAAGCGGCAGATAGAATTAAGTCAATTTTATCAAATGATAAATCATCTTTAGGAGTAAGAATTGGAGTAAAGAGCGGGGGATGTGCTGGGATGTCATATGTAATGGAGTACGCAAAATCTCAAAACCCAAATGATGAATTGATTGAGGAAAAAGGTGTTAAGGTATTTATAGATCCTAGTGCTGTTATGTATTTGTTAGGTACGACAATGGACTTTAAAGAAGAGGAGTTTTCCTCCTCTTTTGTGTTCAATAATCCAAATGAAACTGAGCGTTGTGGATGTGGAGAGTCATTTAAAGTATAAGTCCCATTTTGAGCATATCTGCATTGCATAAAATGCATATCTCTGATATTTTCTTAACAATGAATCTTTTTGAATTTAAAAACTTGCTTAATTCAGAGGACAAAAAAGAGAAGAGAAAGTCTTTTTTTAGAACTCTGATTAAATCTGTTGAAGCAGGTGCAAATGGGACACAAGATTATGTCGTAAAGAAAGGTCCCAACAAAGACAAAATTGCATCTACTGATCAGTAATTAGCAACTGTAATACATATCGAACTCTATAGGGTGTGGTGTGTGTTCGAAATTGTGTATTTCCTCAAATTTTAATGCAATATATGCATCAATTTGATCATCAGTAAATACGTTTCCCTGTTTTAAGAAATCTCTATCTTTATCTAAACTTTCCATTGCTTCTCTTAAAGATCCACAAACTGTTGGTATTTTTTTTACTTCAGATTCTGATAATGCGTAAAGATCTTTATCGAAAGATTTACCTGGATCAATTTTATTTTTAATTCCATCAAGTCCAGCCATTAACATTGCTGCAAAAGTTAAATAAGGATTTCCAGCTGCATCACCAAATCTTACTTCACATCTTGCTGCTTTTTTGCTTAACGTAATTGGTATTCTGCATGAAGCAGATCTATTTCTTGCTGAGTAAGCTAATAAAACAGGAGCTTCAAAACCTGGAATTAATCTTTTGTAACTGTTAGTAGTTGCGTTAGAAAATGCATTAATAGCTTTCGCATGTTTTAAAATTCCACCAATATAATTTAAAGCTAGATCTGAAAGTCCAGCATATTTATCTCCTGAAAATAATGCTTTATCACCTTTCCAAATAGATTGGTGTACGTGCATACCAGAACCGTTATCACCTTTAACTGGTTTAGGCATAAATGTTGCTGTTTTTCCAAAAGAGTGAGAAACCATATGAACTGCATATTTATAAAGTTGTAAGTTATCTGCTTGATCTACTAATGTACCAAAATACATTCCTAACTCGTGCTGACTAGGTGCTACCTCGTGGTGATGTTTTTCAACTTTAATACCCATATCTCTCATGGCTTTTAAATATTCACCTCTCATATCTTGAGCACTATCAACTGGAGGGACTGGGAAATATCCGCCCTTAATTCCTGGTCTATGCCCCATATTTCCATTTGGATAATCTTTACCTGTATTATAAGGGCCCTCTGTACTATCAATTTTAAATCCCGTTTCGTTCATATCATTTTTGTATTTAACATCGTCAAACACAAAGAATTCTGCCTCAGGTCCAAAAAATGCTTTATCTCCAATGCCTGATTGTTTTAAATATGCTTCAGCCTTTTTAGCTGTACCTCTTGGATCTCTTTCGTAGGGATCTTTTTTAATAGCATCTAAGATATCACAAAATATATTTAGTGTATTATGTGAAGTAAAAGGATCTACGACAGTTCTGCTTAAGTCTGGTTTTAATATCATATCTGACTCATTAATTGCTTTCCATCCGGCAATTGATGAACCATCAAAAAATATACCCTCATTCAACATATCGCCATCAACGATTTTAGCATCCATTGTGACGTGTTGAAGTTTACCTCTAGGGTCTGTAAATCTTAGATCAACGTATTCAATTTCTTTGTCTTTAATAGTTTTTAATACATTGCTTGAACTCATAAATCTCCTTTAATTTTCTGGATTACTACCAAAAAAAAATATATTTTGATCTCGTTTTTAATTAATATCTCCTATGCAATTTAAGCATAGGATTAAACATGAAATATTAGATTTTTGCAATCAATCAAAGGTTGAATATGAATGAAATCACAAACAAAGAACCTGTGCAAAGAGTAATTAAGGCATTAGATAAATTTGATAAAAATTTAAAAATACAGGTGCTCAAAGATACTGCTAGAACAGCCAAAGATGCAGCTAACGCCTTAAACTGCGAAGAGGGCGCAATTGTTAAGAGTTTGGTTTTCAAAACAGAGACAGAATTTTTGGTTTGTTTGGTATCTGGCGATAAAAGATGTTCCTTAAATAAACTCAAAAAGGTAATTTTAAAAAAAGATGTTTCAATGGCTAGTGCAGATGATGTTAAGGCTCAAACTGGCTTTACTATTGGTGGTGTTTCACCTGTAGGTCATATAAATGACTTAAATATAATTATTGATAGAACACTTGAAAGATTTCAAATTGTATATGCTGCAGCGGGACATCCAAATAGTATATTCAAAATAGATATTTCAAAATTAAAAGACCTAACAAAGGGAAGGGTTGAGGATATTACCGAATGAGACAACCTACTATAACAGATTATTCATTATTAGTTTTTTTAGCAGTGATTTGGGCCTCTGCTTTTTTTAATATTAAATTAGCAACAGACTCATTTGGCCCTATAACTATAGCATTTATAAGAGTTTTGTTAGGATCACTACCTTTAGTAATTTTATGCGTATATAAAAATATTAAAATTGAGGTTTTTTCAAAAGATTGGCCATGGTTTGCAGCGATAGGATTTGTAAACTTAGTATTCCCCTTTTTTTTAATCGCCTATGGCGTCAAAAATGTTCAAAGTAATTTAGCAGCAATATTAATGTCTACTTCTCCACTAACATCAACATTATTAGCCCATTTTTTTATCAAAAATGAAAAGATAAATTTACTTAAGGTAATTGGAGTTTCAATTGGTTTTGCAGGAATAGTTTATTTATTTTCAGATAACTTTTTGATAAATGAAAATAATCTATTTTCAGCTTTATGTATTTTAATTGGTTCCTTAGGGTATGTAGTTGGAGGGATCTTAACACTTAGAATTAGTAATAAAAAAAATGAAAATGTCACTGCATCAATCTTGATTTGGGCAACAATAATTTTATTACCAATATGCTTTTATTTTGAAAAACCTTGGAATTATAATCCATCATTAACATCAATGATTTCAATTACCTACTTAGGAATTATAGCTACAGGGTTAGCTTGGGTTTTAAGATTTAAAGTTTTAAAAGACAATGGTTTAGTTTTCCAATCACAAGTAGCATATTTAATACCAATTTTTGGAGTAATCTTAGGTTATGTTTTTTTAGACGAACTAATCACATTTAAAGTATTAGTGGCACTCATTGCAATTGTAATAGGGATATATTTTGTCAAAAAATCTACTTCTTTGAAGAAAATTTTAAATTAACGAAATATCTTATACTTGCGCTTAATCTTAAAAAATAAATTAAAGATTTTTTAAGGTTTAATATCACCAGGTAACTTATTCCTCTAAAGAGATATTTCATCATTCTTTTAAGATAGAAAAAAGAAAATGTTTGTACATTGAAATATACAAGAGGAGAGTATTCATGGTGATAAGTTTTAATTAAAAAGTTTTGAAAATCTGAATCTGAGGACTTTTCTTGTTTGTGTTCCACACTTGATTTAGGTGTAATAATAACACTTAACTTTCTTGATCTAAACTTTCTGCATAAATCAATTTCTTCCCAAAAAATAAAGAGTTTTTCATTAAATCCACCTATATTTTTGAATTCTTCTGCTTTAATTAATAACGCCCACTTAGCAACATCTACACATATTTCGCTCTCAATTTTTGAATTTAATAAAAAATTTCTAGATTTTAAGGCGTTCTTTAACGTCAAATTTTTTAAGTTTTTTTCTGGAAAGACTCCATAAAAATCATTACTTAAATGAGTTAAAGGCGCTACAATTGCGCAATCATTATATTGGTTTAAAATATTGCACATATTATCTATTGATTTTTCATCTATTTTTAAGTCTGGATTTAATATTAAAAAAAACTTTGTAGTTACATTCCTTACAGCAAAATTCACTGCACTTCCGTAACCAATATTTTTATTTTTTGAAACTATTTTAATATTTTTATAGTCTTTAATTTTCTCAAGAATTTCATCGTTTTTTCCATTGTCTACAACAATAATTCTGAAGTTTTCTAAATTATTAAAAAAACTTAGTGCTAATTTTTTTGAATTATAAAGCACAGTAACAATTGTTATATCCCTGTAAATTTTGTTCATCAGTTTGAAATAGCCTATATTTTTTTCAATAAATTTAATTTAATTAGTTTTTTTATTTCAATTTATAATGGAAGAATTTTAAAAAAACATACCAAATGTTGTTATCATCTTAAAATTTACTAATATTTTCAACTTGAGGTTTTTCTGTGGTTTCACGTGAAAATACTATAGGTTTGTTATACTTATGAATAAATTTTTACCTTTAATTTTTGTTTTATTGTGGTCGTCAGCTTTTGTTACTACAAAACCAATAGTAGATAATAGCGATCCTTTTGCAGCTTTAGCTTTTAGATTTTTTATAGTTGCGTTAGGTTTTTTTACTTATTGCGTTTATAAAAACCTATCACTTAAATTAAACAGAAGAGATTTTATTCAGTCTTTTTCAAGTGGAGTTTTATTTCATGGAATTTATTTAGGAGGTGTTTTTTTTTCTATATCTAAAGGTATTCCAACAGGTATTACTGCGCTTATTGTTACAATGCAACCGATCTTAACAAATGCTTTAGCCGGACCTTTTCTTAAAGAGCATGTTGGTTGGAAACAGTGGATAGGTGTTGTCTTGGGATTTATAGGGTCAGCATTAGTATTAGGTGTAGATATTGGTGTAACTCTTCCAACCGTAGGAATAATAGCTTCCTTCATAGCTTTGATGTCAATTACATCAGCAACTCTTTTTCAGAAAAAATTCAGCGGTAATATACCTTTACCAGTAAGCAATACTTACCAAGCTGCAGGAGGTTGTTTCTTTCATTTAATAGTTATTTTGTTTTTTGTCGATCCCTTCATTAAATTTAATCCAAGTTTTTTAATAGCAATGAGTCATCAAATCTTTCTTGTATCTTTTGGGGCGTTTACAATATTAATGTTCTTAATCAAAAATAATTCAGCAAGTAAAACAGTTACTGTATTTTTTTTAATACCAGCAACTTCGGCAATTATCGCTTGGATATTTCTTAATGAACAATTATCTTTAATTGATATATTTGGCTTCCTTGTCGCTTCACTTGGCGTATTTATCGCAACAAGAAAGTCCTAAACTATTCTATTTATTAAAAAAACACTTTTCAACTTAAAATTGAAATATATTTTGCGCATTTACATCATGTCTAAAAAGGTTTTTAATTAAGTTTATACAAATGGCTAAGACTAAGAAAAAAAAAGCTGTTAGGAAAAGAAGAAAGAAAACAAAAAAGTCGATTAAAAAAAGAAGAAAACTTAAAAGCGGAACGACAAAGAAACTTTCTAAATCTAAAAAAAAGCTAAAAAAGATAAAGTCAAAGTCAAAAACAATACGTAAAACAAATGGAGGAAAAATGAGTGCAGAGATGAAAGTGTCTTCTGTTCTAGATACCTCTCATTTGAAGGTTAAATTTCCGTTCAAAGCAAAATACGGAAACTACATAAATGGAAAATTTGTAGAGCCTAAATCTGGAAAGTATTTTGATAATACTTCTCCGATCTCAAATGAAGTTATCTGTTCAGTTGCGCGATCTAACGAAAAAGACGTGGATGCAGCATTAGATGCAGCTCACGCAGCTTTCCCAACTTGGGGAAAGACATCAATCACTGAAAGATCTAACATTTTGATAAAGATTGCAGATGTATTAGAAAAAAATTTAAATACATTAGCAGTGGCAGAATGTTTAGATAACGGTAAGCCAATCAGAGAGTGTATGGCTGCTGACTTACCTCTTGTAATAGATCACTGGAGATATTTTGCAGGAGTAATCAGAGCAGAAGAAGGTTCAGTTGCTGAAATAAGCAATAATGAATATTCTTATCACATACCTGAGCCACTAGGTGTAGTTGGACAAATTATACCTTGGAACTTCCCATTACTAATGGCAACTTGGAAACTTGCTCCAGCATTAGCTGCTGGTAACTGTGTGGTACTAAAACCTGCAGAGCAAACTCCAGCGTCTATCATGGTAATGATGGAAATGATTGGTGATCTTTTACCAAAAGGTGTTGTTAACATTGTAAGCGGTTTTGGATTAGAAGCTGGTAAACCTTTAGCATCTTCTAAAAGAATAAAGAAAATTGCTTTCACTGGTGAAACAACAACTGGTAGATTGATTATGCAATATGCATCGCAAAACTTAATCCCAATAACTTTGGAATTAGGTGGTAAATCTCCTAACATTTTCTTTGAAGACGTCATGGATAAAAACGATGACTTCTTCGATAAGTGTTTAGAAGGTTTTGCAATGTTTACATTAAACCAAGGAGAAGTTTGTACTTGTCCAAGTAGAGTACTGGTTCAAGAGTCTATCTATGACAAATTCATGGAAAAAGCTATTGCTAGAACTAAAGCTGTAAAACAAGACAATCCTTTAAAAATGGAGACAATGATTGGTGCGCAAGCTTCATTAGAACAAATGGAAAAAATCAAATCTTATCTAGATTTAGGTAAAAAAGAGGGTGCCAAAGTTCTATGTGGAGGAAATGTTGCAAAAATCAATAGTGGTTTAGAAAAAGGAAACTACATTGAGCCAACTATTTTCGAAGGTAAAAACAATATGAGAATATTCCAAGAAGAAATTTTTGGACCAGTTGTTTCTGTAACTAAATTTAAAGATGAGAAAGAGGCATTAGAAATTGCTAATGACACTCTTTATGGTTTAGGTGCAGGAGTATGGACTAGAAATGGAAATCTTGCATACAGAATGGGTAGAGAGATACAAGCTGGTAGAGTTTGGACAAACTGTTATCACGCTTATCCTGCTCACGCTGCTTTCGGCGGATATAAACAATCTGGTATCGGAAGAGAAACTCATAAAATGATGCTTAACCACTACAGACAAGTGAAGAACTTACACGTGTCTTACAGTGAAAAGAAATTAGGCTTCTTTTAAAAGATAATTAATATATAATGGCCCGTGAGGAATCACGGGCCATATTATTATGAAAGTAAAAGCAACAGAATCAGCATTAAAACTAATTGAAGATATTAAAGCTCAACACGGTGAGGAGCTTTTATTTCATCAATCGGGTGGATGTTGTGATGGAAGTGCTCCAATGTGCTATCCTAGAAAAGAATACATGGTTGGTAACAGCGATGTAAAACTTGGTGAGATTGGTGGAGTTCCTTTTTATATGAATGATGACCAATATGAAAAGTGGAAACATACTGATTTAACTATCGATGCTGTAAATGGTATTGGCGGAATGTTCTCTTTAGATAACGGAACAGGTCGCAGATTTCTGACTAAATCAGAAATCTGCTTAGTCGTTGATAACGACAAAAAAAATTAATTAATCTTTTACTGTCCAGGGGCTTTATAGCCAATTTTTCCTGCTTTAGCTGTGGCTTTTGAAAAATCAATCGCCTCAAGTATTGTTAAATTTTTAACAGCACCTGATCCTTCTACAACAAGTTTAATTGCTGCAAAATCATCAAACGATGTGAGATCTACAACAACAACAAAATCATAAGATCCTCTTACAATGTCCATACTATGCATTGTTCCACCCATTGCTTTTGTTAATTGTTCTACAACTGCTTTTCTGTCAGTTCCTGGATCTTTCAAAAATCCTTGAAAAGCTTTTTCTGTGTAGTTACCCATTATATATGCTTTCATGTTACACTCCTTATATTAAGGTTTATAGTAACCAGTTTATGGGCTTTGTTGATATGATTTATTTGCACACTAGACACTTTAAAAGGTCATGTTAGATTAAATTATGTACGAAAAATATGGTCAATTCATAGATGGTAAGTGGCACAAATCTTCTACAAACGAAACTTATGAAGTTATCAATCCAGCTAACGAGGAAATTATTGGTAAAGCATCTAAAGCTTCATCTGAGGATGTTGATAAAGCTTTGTTGTCTGCTCAAAAAGGATTAGAGGTTTGGAAAAAAACACCACCATGGCAACGTGCTTATATTTTAAGAAGAATTGCTGACAAGATGAGAGAAAAGCAAGACATACTTGCTAAATGGATGACCCTTGAAGTTGGAAAACCGTTTGCAGAAGCAAAGGGTGAAGTTAACGGTGCAGCAGATATTTATGAGTGGAATGCAGAGGAGACAAAAAGAATTTATGGCCAAACTGTTGAAAGCAGATTTGAAGATACTCGAGTTCATGTTTACTACCAACCTGTTGGAGTAGTAGCAGCATTAGTTCCATGGAATTTTCCTTTAGTTTTATCTGCAAGAAAAATTTCTACAGCATTAGCAGCAGGGTGCTCAGTAATTGTTAAACCCGACGTCATAACTCCCGGCGTTGTAATGGAACAAGTTGAGATTTGTAGGGAATGTGGAGTTCCTCCAGGTGTTGTAAATTTATTATCAGGGGACCCTCCAAGTATCGCCCAACAATTAATTGCCTCTGATATAGTTAAAAAGATTTCAATTACAGGATCTTCAAGAGTTGGAAAATTAATTTTAAAACAGGCAGCAGACAAAGTTCAAAGAGTTACAATGGAATTAAGTGGTCACTCTCCATTTATAGTTTTTGATGATGCAGATATTAAAAAAGCGACCGACATGGCAATTGCTGCAAAGTTTAGAAATAATGGTCAAGTTTGTATTTCACCCAATAGATTTTACATTCAAGAAAATAAAAAAGATGAATTTGTTAACTTGTTTGTAGAAAAAACTAAGAAATTAAAAATTGGTGATGGCATGGATCCCTCAGTTCAACTTGGACCTTTGACAACTAAAAAAAGACTAAACGAAATTGAAGAATTAGTTGAAACAACAAAAAAAGAGGGTGCAAAAGTTTTACTAGGTGGGAAAAGACCATCAGGCTTTAACAAAGGTTATTTTTATGAACCTACAGTTTTTGATAATGTAAAAGATGATTATACAATAATGAAAGTAGAACCATTTGGACCTTTGGTTCCTATGTTATCCTTTAAAAGTTTCGATGAGGTAATTGAAAGAGCTAATAATCATGAATTAGGATTATCAAGTTATATTTGTACCAACTCTATGGAAAAAGCACATAGAGCTTCCGAGTTAATGGAAACTGGAACAGTAGCAGTCAATACACCTTTAGTAGCTTTAGCAGAAGCTCCCTTTGGAGGTATCAAGCAAGCAGGATACGGAAGGGAAGGTGGTTCTATGGCAATAAAAGATTATCTTAACGTCAAGTATACTCACCTTGGTTTAAAAGGTTAAATTAAATGACAGAATTAATTTTGGCGTTAGGTGCAGGCCTTCTAAGTTTTTTATCTCCATGTGTTTTGCCTTTAATACCTGGATATATATCTTATGTATCAGGAAAATCTTTGAATGAACTACTTGAAGAAAAAAAAGTTAATATTTTACCAATAGTTCTCTTTACAGTTGGTTTTTCTTTAATTTTTATTGCATTTGGTGCAACTAGTTCTCTAATAGGAAAAGTTTTGTTAAACAATTCAATAGAGCTAAGAATACTTTCTGGTCTAATTATTATTTTTTTTTCTTTTCAAATAATTGGAATTATAAATTTAAATTTCCTTAATTTTGAAAAAAGATTTCAAACACAAAAAAGCGCTAATATTTTTAGCTCTGTTTTAGTTGGAATGGCTTTTGGTTTTGGTTGGACTCCATGCATTGGACCTATATTGGGTTCCATACTAGCTCTTGCAGCTGTTGAGCAAACATTATTAAAAGCAGTATTATTATTGTTATTTTATTCATTAGGACTAGCCATACCATTTATTTTATCAGGCTTCTTGATACAAAAATTCATGCTTGTTTCAAAAAACCTCAAAAGAAATATTAATATTATTTCAAAAACCGGTGGATTTATTTTATTGGGAACAGGTATTTTAATACTTACAAACCAACTTCAGGCAGTTGGTTTTTATTTGTTGAAATCATTACCTTTTTTACAAAATCTGGGTTAAAAAAATCATCTTTTTTGGTATAATCAAAATATGTCATTAAGTTATTTAATAAATCAATCTAGCAAGTTTATCTGGTACTCTGCGCACTACATCATTTCTTTTAAGTATGCGACACCTATAAAAATAGATAAGTCTAACCCACCTCCATTTTATGGAAAGATGCCATCAGGTAAAAAACTATTTTTTGAAATGATGAAGCTTTTAAATGAAGAAAGAAAATTAATTAATTCAAAATTCTATAAAATACCAAAAACAGAATTAAAAGATTTAATAAATACAGCCAAAGGGAGCTTTGACTTTTTTCTTGATTTACCAAAAATTGACAAAAGAAGAACATCAGGAAAATTCTCTGAAGTAAAAACTAATAAAGATTTACCAAAATATTTCTTAAGAAATTTCCACTACCAAACTGATGGATATTTAAGTGAAAAATCCGCAAGATTGTATGAGTTTCAAGTTGAGACTTTATTTTCTGGATGCGCTGCAACAATGCGAAGATTCTCAATGATACCGTTAATTAAATTTATTAAAGATGAAAGTTTACCAAGAACAAAGTTGTTAGATATTGGCACTGGCACAGGAGATATAATTGCAACGTATAAATTAAACACTAAAAATTTAGAAGTCACTTGTTCTGATTTATCAGAAGAGTATTTAAATGTTGCAAAAGAAAAACTAAAGAAATTCTCAGATATCAATTATGTAAATTGCAAAGGGGAAGAACTCCCATTTGATGAAAAATCTTATGATGTTGTTACTTCCACATATGTTTTTCATGAGGTTCCCTCTGCTATTAGAAAAAAAATTTTTAGTGAAATTTCAAGAGTACTAAGAAAAGGAGGGATCTTTATTTTAACAGACTCTTTACAAATGCATGACAATCCAATTTTAAATCCATTATTAGAATTTTTTCCTTATTCTACACATGAACCTTATTATCCTAAATATATAAGAGAAGATCTTGCTAACGTTGCTAGACAAAGTGGACTAGAACTTTTTTATTCTAAGAATGCTTATCTTTCTAAAAGCCTAGCTTTCAAAAAAATTTAATTAACTAAATTTTCGTAATAGATGTCTAAGTTTACCTTCTGAAGAGTCGTAATCTATATAACAACCTTGTAAAAATCTATTACCCTCATTAGGATTAAATTCTGTTCTACCGTGAAGTAGTCTATAATTATCCATCATCAGTAGGTCACTTGGATTTAATTTAAACTTTATTAAAAATTTATCTGAGTTATAAATTTCTGAAATTTTATTTCTTGCTTTATAATATAAGTCTAACATATCTTTTTCTAAGGCTGGAACAAAATCTAGTCTGGTACTAAATCTTACTTGTTTAACTTTATTATTTTGATCTAATTCAATTAGTTCCCCATAATTTTCCAAAACAACATTTTTATCTGCAAATCTAAACTTAACTTTTACTTCTGTGAGTATTTTAAAAAATTCAGGAAATTCTTTTTTTAAATTTTCTGCCACTGCAAATCCATCAACCAGAGTAGAAAATCCACCTTTAACCTCATTTTCAATACAATGTAATAACTGAATATTGGGAACTGGTTTTCTGTAAGGATTGTCTGTGTGAGGTGAAAGCGGAAGAGGTGTATAAGCTAAATCATTTGGATTTGGTTTTGACCTCACATTAAAATATTCACCAAAATTCGTTCTTCTAATGCTTCCAATTGAATTAGCAAAATTTACAATGAAATTATCTTTAGTTGGAACATTTGAAATAATAATAAAACCATTTTTATAGAATGATTTTAAAAGCTCAAGCATCTCACCACTTTCTAAAAAGTTATCATTATATTTAAAATTCTTTATATTTTTAAGGTCAGAATTCCAAAGTGTCGGCTGCATCAATCTTTCTAATTCTTCATCTGAAGAAAACTCTTTTTCAATTTTTTTAATGTCAAATTTAGACTTTACTCCATCACTAAACTCGAGATTTAAAAGATCATTATCAATTTTAACATCTTTAATTGTTATATTTTTTAGAAAAGACGGATCAAATAATCTTTGTTCGGTATTAGCATCTAGATGTTCTTTTTCAGACACTCTTTCTCTTAACCAAATAGGATGTAATTCTTTCTTTTCTGATCCTAGAAACACAAATATTTTGTTATTTTTTTCTAATTGTATTTTCATATCTACAATTAACATTTCAACAAAAAATAGCTTTAATCAAGCAAAATTAAATAGTAATAAGATCTTAAGATAAATCAAAACAAATGAAAAATATTGAATTTTATAGATTTTTAATCTCTTTAGCTAAAGACTTAAATAGATTTTACAAAAAGAATTTAAACAAACCTTTTAAGGCCATTAACAAAGGTAAAGGCTCTAACTATGACCCAGTCACTATAGCTGATAAAAAATTTGAGAAATTCATAAGATCAAAGATTAATAAAAAATACCCATCTCACTCTATCGTTGGCGAAGAATTTGGAAAGAAAAAAACTAAAAGTGACTACTCTTGGGTAATAGATCCCATCGATGGTACAAGATCTTTTGTAATTGGTAATCCTTCATGGAGTAATCTTGTAGCTGTTTGTTATAAAGGACAACCGATTTTTGGTTTAGCAAATTTTCCTGAATTAAATAAATTTTATATCAACAAAAACACTAAAGAGGCTTTTTTATTTAGGGATAATAAAAAGACAAAATTAAGATCTTCGAAAGAAAAAAATTTCAAAAAGGTAAAACTTTCTGGAAATTTTCATGGTCATTTTTCTTTAGATAAGCTCAAGAAAGTAAAAAAAATTCTCCCAATGATGCAATTTCCTTGTATGGATGCATTAAGTTATTCTCATTTTTGTGAAGGAAAAATTGATATTGTTTTTCAATGTGGAAATAAAATTTGGGATATTTTTCCATTGATACCAATAATAAGAGCTTCAGGTGGAATAGTTACAAATTGGAAAAATCAATTTAATTTTAAAAGTGGGAATGTTTTAGTCTCTCCAAACAAAGACTTGCACTCTAAGATGCTGAAAATGCTTAGACCCCTTAATTAATTATTATTAATAAAAGCCTTAATATAATCTCTGAGTTTGATTTTACCAAAATGTTTATAAACTTTATTTGATAAATTCATTGTGGTAAGTGCTGACGCATATCTTTCGCCAGGTCTTTTGGATAGAAATCTAATTCTTTGTTTAAACATCTTTGCCACCTCTAGAATTGAAAAACTCTGTTTATGAGAAATGCTATAATGTCTACATAGATTTTTTTTCCAAGCGATGTAGCAAACATTAACTGTATCATCTATATGCGTAAATCTTCTTGATTGTGAGCCTGGTTTAACTACTGGTAAAGCTTTATTTTTTTTGTAACAGTCTTCGAATATTCCAATTACAGTAGCCATGTTCCCTTTACTAATTTGATTAGGACCATAAACATTATAGAAATAAATTACTTCATACTTAAATTTATACCATTTTTTTAAATTCTCTAATAATTCTAAGTTTTTTGCTTTTGTAAATGCATATGGAGATAAATTTTTGTCGTTTCCTTTATTGCCAAGTGATGCAGATGTTGCGCTATAGACTAGTTTAATTTTATTTTTTAGGCAGAAATTAAATACAGCATTTGTTCCGATAGAATTAGACTCAATACATTTATCCATTTGTAAAAAACTTTGATAAATCCTAGCAAATTCTCCAAAATGAAAAATTGAATGTATTTTTTTTGGATTTAATACTGCTGAAATATTCTTTGTATGAGCTTTTATATACTTTACTCGAGAATTTTTAATATGATTTTTACGTGTGCTAGAGCTGTAATCATCAATTGAAATTAATTTGTAGCTTGTTTTTTTTAAAAGAAATTTAATTAGATTAGTACCAACAAAACCCGCACCACCTGTGATTACTATCTTTTTTGAGCTCATTAGCTTTTTTATTTATTAATTTAAATATTTATTTATGTAAATAACTAAATTACAATGCATTTAAAAAGAGGGGGAATATGGAAATTTTCAAACCAATTAACGAAAAAAAAGCTAGTACAAGAGTAAAAAGAATTTTTAATGAAATTAAGAAAACAAGGAAAATTACCAAAATTCCAAATTTTTGGAAATCTATAGCACATAACCCGCAACTCTTAGAAAGAACATGGAATAATCTTAAACAAATAATGAGAGATGGTGCCTTAGATAGTGTTACTAAAGAATTAATTTATGTTGCTGTATCAATTACAAATAGTTGTGATTACTGCACAAGATCACATACTTTTGCTGCCAAAAAAAAAGGCGCAACTGATGAAATGATAAAAGAAATGATAGATGTGGTTGGTATTGCTAATCAAAACAATAAACTTGTTGAAGCGTATCAAGTTGAAGTAGATAAAATTTATAAATAAGTTATGACGAATATTATTGGATATTTATACCTTTTGTTAGCAATAATTTTTGGAATTTCCTCCAATGGTTTTCTTAAAACTACAAATGGATTTACAAATTTAGTTCCCACAATAATGTGTATTATAACTATTGTTGTTTGCATTTTTTTTCTTGCAAAGGCGATGATGATCATCCCTGTTGGTTTTACTTACGCAACATATGGCGGACTGACAATTACAGCAGTAACATTATTTGGAATATTCAAATATAACCAAATCCCAAATGTTTTTGGTACAATTGGAATAACATTAATTATAATTGGTGTTATTTTAGTAAATTTTTTAGGAAAAACGAATTAGTTGTAATGCTAAAATTTAGCACTTCAGCAAAAGTATATTTTGCAACAATACTTAGTAAATTAATTATATTTTTTTTACGAAAAAAAAAATTTTTAATAAGTAGAAATGGAATAAAATATAACGTTGATTTAGAAGAGGGCATTGATTTAGGAATATTTTTAAATCTTAAAAATGAAAAAAAACTATTTAAAGTTAAAAAATATATTGATATTGATGAAAAATCTTTAATTGTGGATATTGGTGCAAATATAGGTTCTGTATCACTGCCATTAGCTCAAAATTTCAAAAATGCACAAATATATTCAATTGAACCTACAATATATGCATTTAAAAAACTCAAACAAAATATTGATTTAAATCTTAGATTAAAGAAGAGAATTAAAACGTTTAACAACTTTGCGACATATAAAAATAAAAAAATTAAACTTGTACATTCATCTTGGAAGCTGGTTAGTGGTGATAAAAAACATGGAATACATAAAGGTATATTAAAAAAAACATCAAATAAATCAATTTCAATAGATAATCTTTTAAAAAGAAACAAAAAACGTGTCAGATTAATTAAAATAGATGTTGATGGTTATGAGTTAGAAGTTTTAAAAAGTGCTGAAAAAACTTTAAAAAAAGAAAAACCAATTATTTATTTTGAGTTAGCACCATATTTGTATAAAGAAATGGGATATACAGCAGATCATTTGATTACGTATATTAAAAAAATAGACTATGCTTTTTATGATGAAGATTTCAAACCAGTTTTAGATATAAAATTGGTTTCATCAAAACTCACAGATAAATCACAGAATTATTTTTTGTTTCATAATTCTTTTTTGGTGATTTAGTTATTTTGTGATTTTATCAACAAAATTTTTAGTCATTGGGCCAACCACCAAAGCGGCTACAATTGCAATAGGAAGACTAACAACCCAAGCCTTTAAAAATCTATTAATATATTCGCTATCCATTCCTGTGTTTATATATGTGATAATCAACGTCATCATGAGACTCATTCCAAAGCCCATGATTAAGATAAATAATAAATTAGAATATTTTTTTGGAAACATTCGATAATTTATTAAATTCTATACGTAAATTTTATCAGCTAATCCGTAACAAAGAAGTGCGCTTATAATCACTAGAACTAATGGAGCATATATTCCATCATTTCTAGTTTTTTCAGTCAGACCAGTTTTATCAATTTTTAAAGTATAAAAATTTGCACATAATATTGTGACATTGATTATAAAAACTAAATTAAAAAATGCCCAAGTAGCATCTAAACCACCCGATCTTACGAAAGCGATATATATTGCCATTAAAACCATTGCAATCATAAATGAACCTGCAAATCTTGTTAATAGTGTAGCCGTTTTATCTACACCTCTACCTTCAAGAAATTTTTGAGTACCGAAAACTAATTGGAATGCGTAGCTTCCAACAATAATAAAGTGAACTAAGTAAATTATTAAGTAAAATATATTTCCAAATTTGTCGATCATAAATATCCTATGCGTTGTAGTCCATTACTTGATCTGTACACTCAACAAACTTATGTGGAGTGAAAAAATCGTTCATTTGACCTAATTGATTAATAATTGCTTCCTCATCTTTACCCTTCCACCAACAATACATTTCCATTGTATCTCCTGGCGTATTCCAAGTCATTTGACAAGCAGCATTGTCACTTTTCATACTTTTAACAATGTCCTCCATCTTCATAGAGGCTACCGTATCTGTAAATTTTTTTTTCATTTCAGCAGACTTGAAAGTGTGTGTTACCATATAGTTTTTCATATTTTCTCCTTTTTTTTGTTAATATGAATCAGACTCTTCACAAATCACTATTGGACTTGATGGGTCTGTTGCAGCTCTTCTTTGAACCACTATTTTTTGATGCTCTGGAGAATTATACCAACCAAGAGCTTTTTCCTTATTAGGAAATTCAATTACTACTGTGAGAGATTTTTCATCCCCTTCTTTAATTAGTTTATTTGGGGTTCTAACAAGAAATTTACCTTCAAATGGTTTTATAGTATCGGCTACTTTACTTGCATACTCTTTTGCAAACATATCGTTATCTTTTATTGTAGGCATTGCTACCAAATAAGCTTTTTTCATTTAAACTCCTTTAATTATAATTATATTACCTTCAGATCCTTTTTGGCGCAATTCTTTTAATGGTTTATATAAATCAGAATTATACCATTCTAATGCTTTCTCGTAAGTTGGAAATTCAATAATTACATTTCTTGTGAAATCCCACTTTCCTTGCATTGATTTAAACTCTCCAGCTCTAACTAAGTACTTACCACCAAATTTTTTTACAGACTCTGGTACTGTTTCAGCATAAAGCTTAAAACTTTCTTTGTCTGTCATGTTGAGTTGAGCAATAAGATAGCCGCTCATTTACTAATATAGAGTTTGAGCAACTTTCTTTACTCTATCTTTGCCATTGGGGATAGTAGCTTCTAAAAAACTATGACACTGATTAGTTGCTTTTTCACTGTATTTTGATCCATAGTGTTTATCGACAGCTTTATTTACACCTTTATCCCAATCAGTTTCTTTAATTCCTACTTCGAGAGCATACTCTTTCCAAACTTTTACAGATGCCATCGATTTTTCTTTCATTCCGTACTCAAATTTTTCACCAGAAGGTAAAAAGTAGTTTGCCATGTAAATTCCTACACAGTCCCATGCTTTTTCCTTATTATTTTTTGTTAAATCAGCTAAAGCCAGTGAAAAAATAAACAAACTAAATAGTATGATTAACAAAAGTGAGAAGAAATTTTTTTTAAGCAGTTCGTTCATAATCTTAATTATGAAAATTATTTAACTACAATATTTTTATTAAGTAAAAGATTTATTAAAGAGTGCGCGAAAAAAAATTAAATCCAAGCGGGAATCGGAAGACCTTTTTCCTGCAAAAACTTCTTATTAAACAGCTTAGAGTTGTATTTATCTGATCTATCACAAAGAATAGTTACAATTGTCTTACCAGGTCCTAATTTCTTACCAAGTCTAATAGCTCCAGCAATATTTACACCACAACTCGTTCCTAAACTTAAACCTTCGTTTTGAATTAGGTCATATAACACTGGCAAAGACTCTTTATCTTCTATCGAAAATGCCCCATCGATTTTTGCCTCCGCAAAATTAGCTGTAACTCTACTAGATCCTATACCTTCAGTTATAGAATTACCTTCACCTTTTAATTCTCCGTTTTCAATGTAATTATAAAGGGATGATCCAGCAGGATCTGATAAATAAATCTTGATATTCCTATTTTTTTCTTTCAAAAAACTACTTACACCAGCAATAGTTCCACCAGTGCCTGATGAACAAACAAAACCGTCAACCTTTCCATCAGTTTGCATCCATATTTCAGGTCCAGTTGTCTCATAATGTCCTTTAGAATTAGCGGTGTTATCAAATTGATTAGCCCAAACAACTCCATGGTTGTTGCTGCTCTTTAATTCATCTGCAAGTCT
>CACCNI010000013.1 GCA_902547215.1 uncultured Pelagibacteraceae bacterium | reverse complement strand
ATTGCCCTCTGCTACAACTTCACCACCTTTACTTCCTGCTTGAGGTCCAAGATCTAAGATGTGGTCTGCATTTTCAATTGTTTCCGTATCGTGTTCAACAACAATTACCGTGTTTCCTAAATCTCGTAATCTTTTTAAAGCATTTATTAATTTTACATTGTCCTTTTGATGCAAACCAATTGATGGTTCATCTAATACATATAAAACTCCTGTTAGTCCTGAACCAATTTGGGAAGCAAGTCTAATCCTCTGAGCTTCTCCACCAGATAAAGTTCCTGATTCTCTTGATAATGTTAAGTAATCAAGACCAACATTAAGAAGAAAATTTAACCTTTCGTTAATTTCTTTAAGAATATGTTCTGATATTTTAAGTTTTCTTTGATCAAGTTTTTTTGATAAATTACTGAACCATTCTTTAGCATCACTTATAGACTTTTCAGTTACTTCACTTATATGCTTACCATCAATTTTTACACAAAGCGCCTCGTCTTTAAGTCGGTGACCTTTGCAAATATCGCATTTTGTGTCTGATTGATATTGAGAAATTTCTTCTCTTTTCCAATCACTATCAGTCTCTAAATATCGTCTTTCTAAGTTATTTACTACTCCTTCAAAAGTTTTTTTATGGGAATACTTTTCATACCCATCATCATATGAAAATTTTATCTCTTCATCATCAGATCCATATAAAATTATATCTTTTATCTTTTTAGGTAGTTTTGACCATTTTTCATCCATTGAGAACTTGTAGTGTTTTGCTAGGGAAGTTAATGTTTGAGCATAATAAAGGGTTGTTGTTTTTGCCCACGGTTGAATAGCACCCTGAGCAATACTTTTTTTATCATCAGGGACAACTAGATTTGGATCAACATTGAGTTTTATACCTATGCCCTCACATTCCTCACAAGCTCCATAAGGACTATTGAAAGAAAATAATCTTGGTTCGATTTCTTCGATTGTAAAACCACTTTCAGGACATGCAAATTTTGAAGAAAATGTTAATTTTTCTGTTTTTCTAAATTTAGCAGGCAATGTTTCATTTTGATACTCAACGAATAAAAGGCCATTTGCTAAATTTAATGATGTTTCTATACCTTCGGCAAGTCTGTTTCCTAAATCGGAATTTATTACAATCCTATCGACTAAAATGTAAATATCATGTTTCAATTTTTTATTTAAGTCTGGAGTTTTATCAATGTCGTAAAGTGTGCCGTCAACTTTTACTTTTCTAAACCCTCTTTTTTTGTAAGATAAAATTTCTTTTTTGTATTCTCCTTTTCTACCCCTTACTATTGGAGCGAATAAGAAAATAGTTGATTTTTTTGGTAACTCTAAAATTTTATCGACAATTTGAGAAACAGTTTGGGATTTAATTTCTTTACCTGTAAAAGGTGAGTAGGGTGTTCCAATTCTTGCGTATAGAACTCTCATATAGTCATAAATTTCTGTAACTGTTGCTACTGTAGATCTTGGATTTTTTGACGTATTTTTTTGTTCAATTGAAATAGCTGGACTTAATCCTTCAATAAAATCTACTTTAGGTTTTTTCATTTTGTCTAAAAACTGTCTTGCGTAAGCTGAGAGACTTTCAACGTATCTTCTTTGTCCTTCAGCGTAGATGGTATCGAAAGCTAATGAAGATTTTCCAGAGCCTGACAAACCTGTTATGACCACAAATTTATCTTTAGGAATCTCAACAGAGATATTCCTCAAATTGTGTTCTTTTGCGCCCTTAATAACTATCTTTTTGTTCATTTTTTTATTTGCTTTAACTCAATAAAGTTAATAATCAAATCCTTTTTGTGATATAATTAATATAAATAATATGGCTGGAAGTTTAAATAAAGTACTTTTAATTGGCAGATTAGGTGCAGATCCTGAGATAAAGCAGATGGTTAATGGAAAAAATGTCGCTAGACTTAGTCTCGCTACTAGCCAATCCTGGAAAGATAAAAACACAGGTGAAAAAAAGGAAAAAACCGAGTGGCACCGTGTAGTTGTATTTAATGAGGGACTTGTTAATGTTGTTCAACAGTATCTTAAAAAAGGTGCTCAGATTTATGTCGAAGGCCAATTGACTACTAGAAAATGGAAAGATGAACAGTCTGGTCAAGATAAATATTCTACAGAAATATTAATACAAGGATATAATTCATCTCTAACAATGCTTGGGGGAAATAATTCCTCAACGTCAATTGCAAATGCACCTCAAAATAAGAATGAGATGTCTCAAGCACCTGACAATGATTTAGACGACGATATTCCTTTTTAATTAATCATTATGGATAAGTCACAAACAGAGATAAAGAATAATATAAAACCTATCGAAATGTATGATGAGATGAGCTCATCTTATCTTTCTTACGCGATGAGCGTAATTGTAAGTAGAGCCTTACCAGACATAAGAGATGGTTTGAAACCAGTTCATCGTAGAATAATTTATGCTATGCATAAGGGTGGCTTTGATTGGAGTAAACAATACAGAAAGTCTGCAAGAATAGTAGGAGATGTTATTGGTAAATATCATCCTCACGGTGATCAAGCTGTTTACGATGCTTTAGTTAGAATGGTTCAAGATTTTTCAATGAGTTTGCCTTTGATCGACGGTCAAGGAAATTTTGGCTCTGTTGATGGTGATCCTCCAGCTGCTATGAGATATACAGAAACCAGATTAGCAAAAATTTCGCAAAATTTAATAGACGATATAGACAAAGACACTGTCGAGTTTAAAAGTAATTATGACGAAACTGAAAAAGAACCTGAAGTTTTGCCTGCTCAATATCCAAATTTACTAGTAAATGGTGCTGGAGGTATAGCTGTTGGAATGGCAACAAGTATTCCGCCACACAATCTTTCAGAAGTGATAAACGCCACTTTAGCACTAATAGAAAATAAAGATATTAAGATAAATGAATTAATGAAACATATACCAGGACCTGATTTTCCCACAGGTGGTACAATAATTGGTAAAGATATTATTAAAACTGGATATAAAACTGGTAGGGGATCTTTTAAAGTAAGAGGGGATGTTTCAATAGAACAACTTAAAAACGGTAAAGAGAGATTAGTCATCAACTCTATCCCATACCAAATCAACAAATCTGTTTTAAACGAAAAAATTGTTGAATTAATTAGAAATAAAAAAATAGATGGAATTAGCGATATAAGAGATGAGTCAAATAGAGAAGGTATAAGAGTAGCTATAGACTTAAAAAGAAATATAGAACCCGAAACAGTTAAAAGACAACTCTATAAATACACCTCTTTAGAGTCTTCATTTAGTTTTAATACATTAGCTATAGTAGATAGAAAGCCAAAGAACTGTAATCTTAAAGATTTTCTAGAGTCCTTTCTAAAATTTAGGGAAGATGTTGTTGTTAAAAAGACAAAATTTGAACTTAAAAAAGCAGAAGACAGAGCACACATATTGATTGGTTTATCTGTTTCAGTTGAAAATATAGATAAAGTAATTAAGATTATACGTTCCTCAAAAAATCCAGAACAAGCTAAAAATTCTTTATTAAACACTTCTTGGAAAATAAAATCATCTCAAAAATTAATAAAGTTAGTGGATAATAAAAAAAATAAGAATTCATATTCTCTTTCTTTAAAACAAGTAGAAGCAATTTTAGAGTTAAGACTTCAAAAACTTACTGCTTTAGGTATCAATGAAATAGAAGTTGAGTTAAAGAAATTAGCCAATTTGATAGTTTCCTTTAAGAAAATAATAAATTCTAGAAAAGAACTTTTAAAAGTTATTAGTAATGAATTGAATGAAATAAAAGAAAAATATTCAGTTGAACGAAGAACAAAAATAATAGATGCGGTTCTTAATTATGATATAGAAGAGACTATTCAAAAACAATCTGTATTAGTAACAGTTACTTTACAAGGGTATATAAAAAGAGGTGCACTTGATATTGTTAAAAAACAAAAAAGAGGTGGTAAGGGAAAATCTGGAATTAAAACTAGAGATGAAGACTCTGTGGTTCAAACTTTATCTGTAAATACACATACCTCTGTCCTTTTTTTCTCAACTCAGGGTATGGTTTATAAACTTAAAGCATGGAAAATACCTGAAGGATCGGCTAGCTCTAGAGGAAAATCTTTATATAATATTTTACCATTGAAAAACCATCAATCAATAAGTTCTATTATGCCACTACCTGAAGATAAATCTGAATTTAAAGATTTAAATATTATTTTTGCAACAGCAAAAGGGAAAATAAGGAAAAATAGTTTAGAAGATTTTTTAAATATAAATACAGCCGGTAAAATTGCAATGAAACTTGATAATGATGACAAGATTATAGGTGTTAAAATTTGTAAAGAAAATCAAGACATAATGCTGAGTTCACTAAATGGAAAATGTATTAGATTTGAGTCAAAAAAATTAAGATTATTTAAAGGTAGATCTTCCAAAGGTATCAAAGGAATTAATTTGGGTGATAAAGATAAAATTGTATCCTTATCAATAATAGAAAAAATAGAAAAAAAATCTGATAAAAATGACAAAATTGAGGGCAAATATATACTTTCAATAACTGAGAATGGTTTTGGTAAAAGAACAAATGACAAAGAATTTAGAACAACAAATAGGGGCGGAAAAGGAATTATTGGTATAGTAAACTCATCGAGGAATGGAAATATTGCATCTTCTTTCCCAGTTTTTGATGGCGACGAAATATTGATATCTACCAATAAAGGTAGAGTTATAAGGGTGGCAGTTAAGGAAATTAGAACTGCAGGAAGAAATACTCAAGGGGTACGAATTATTAAGTTATCTGGCGATGAAAAAGTTGTTTCAGCAATTAAAATTGATGATAACTTAATATAATGAAAAAAGCTATATACCCTGGAACTTTTGACCCAATTACATTTGGACATATAGATCTAATTAAAAAGTCTTTAAATATTTTTGATAAAGTAATTGTTGCCGTATCTGACGGAAATACGAAAAATTATCTTTTTAACGCAGAGGAGAGAGAACACTTAATTAAAAAAGCTCTTTTTAGTGATTTAAAATTTAGTAAAAAAAAAATAGTTGTTACATCATTTAAAACTTTAACCACTGATTTTTGCAGAAAGATGAAATCAAATGTTATTATTAGAGGTTTACGCGCTACTTCCGATTTTGAATATGAATTTCAATTAGCAGGAATGAATAAAAAATTAAATAAATTGGTTGAAACTGTTTTTTTAATGTCAGACCCAGAAAATCAAATTATTTCATCCAAATTTGTTAAAGAAATTATTGAATTAAAAGGTGACATAAGAAAATTTACCACTAAAACAGTAATAAAATCTTTAAAAAATAAATTTTATGAATAAAATATTTTTTTTAATATTATTTTTAATTATTAATTTTAACACAAACGCAGAGGAAAATATGATGATACTTAAATTAAAAGATGGAGATGTAAAAATAGAACTATTCGAAGACAAAGCACCAAATCATGTAAAAAGAATAAAAGAATTAGCCAACAAAGGTCTTTATGATAATGTTGTATTTCATAGAGTAATAGACGGGTTTATGGCTCAGGTAGGTGATGTCCAATTTGGTAACTCATCATCAGATAATTTTGATTTAAATCGCGCTGGCACAGGAGGCTCTGACTTACCAAATCTAAAAGCTGAATTTAATGACATTCCTCATGTAAAAGGTATTTTATCTATGGCAAGATCTTCTGATCCGAACAGTGCAAATAGTCAATTCTTTATATGTTTTGAAGATGCCCCGCATCTGGATAGACAATACACAGTTTTTGGAAAAGTTGTAGAAGGAATGGAATTTGTAGATAAGATTAAAAGAGGCGATGGACCAAATGGTTCAGTTTCAAACCCTGACAAGATAATTAGTTTCAAATCTTTATAAATTGAGTTTAAAAAATTTTTCTTTTAAAGTAAAAAATAAAGATAAATTTTCCCGAACAGGAACAATTATTACTTCTAGAGGTAACATTGATACTCCTGTTTTTATGCCTGTTGGAACTCAAGCCACAGTAAAAGCTACTTTTGTAGACGACTTGATAAAAGCTGGAAGTCAAATAATTTTATCTAATACATATCATTTAATGATAAGACCTGGAGAAGAAAGAGTAGCTCTTCAAGGTGGACTGCACGAATTTATGAATTGTCCATTACCGATTTTAACTGATTCAGGTGGTTACCAAGTTATGTCTCTTTCAAAATTAAATAAAATCGATAGAGAGAAGGGCGCTATCTTTAATTCCCACGTTGATGGAAAGGAATATATACTTAGTCCAGAAGAAAGTATAAGAATTCAAAAAAAACTTAACTCAGACATCGTCATGGTTATGGACGAATGTCCAAAAAAAACAACAGATAGAAAAATTATTGAAGACTCTTTAAATTTATCAACAGAGTGGGCTTTAAGATCAAAAAATTCTTTTGGAAAGAATCCTAACAAGGGTCTTTTTGGAATAGTGCAAGGTGGATTATTTGATGATTTAAGAAAAAAATCACTTAATGATTTAATAAAAATTGGGTTTGATGGATATGCCTTAGGTGGTTTAGCTGTTGGAGACACACAAAGTGAAATGTTTAAGGTATTAGACGGTATTAAAAATCACCTACCTGAAGATAAACCAAGATATTTAATGGGTGTTGGAACACCTTCGGATATCCTAGGAGCAGTAAAAAGAGGGATTGATATGTTTGATTGTGTATTACCCTCTAGATCTGGTCGAACTGGCTTAGCTTTTACCTGGGCTGGACCAATAAATATTAAGAATGCCAAGTATCAGAATGATACAAAACCAATTGATGAAAAATGTGAAAAATTCAACTTAAATAAGTACTCAAAAAACTACCTAAATCATTTATTCAATACTAACGAAATACTGGCCTCAATGATTTTAACTCTCCATAATATTAATTTTTATCATGAGCTTATGAATAAAATAAGAATTAATATAAATAACGGAACTTTTGACCAGTTTTTTAACGAATACATAGGTAAGTTGTGATTATAACATATTGATTATTTGAAAAAAAAAACTATAAGAATTTTACTTTGGGCCGTTAGCTCAGTTGGTAGAGCAATTCCCTTTTAAGGAATGGGTCGTTGGTTCGAGTCCAACACGGCTCACCAAATTATTGGACGTTGACGTTTCTAATCCACTAAACAAATCCCAGCAAAATCGACAAAAGTGTATACCAGGTGTACACCTTTATTGCTCCAAATTTAAAACAAAATAAATTATGATAAGTAGATATGGATCGAAAAAAATTGTCAGAAGAATTATTAAAAGATTTATATTTAAATTTGAGATCAAATTTACTTAAATGGTCTAAATTGACCAATCAAACTCCTCAAGCAAGAATGGGTTATGTGGGACAACACTTAACTTCAATTGTAACAGGTTATGCGGGAGGTAAAAGTGGTGCCAGAGGAAGAGATTTAATTATAAACAAAAATGAATTTGGAGAAATTAAAACTTGTTACAGAATTGATCAACTAGGTGTATGTATAAGCTGTCAAACTCAAGTAGCTAGTTTTGAATTAATATGTTCTATTTGTAATAGCAATAAAATAGATCGTAAAGATGACTCAAAGTGGTTAATAACAATAAAAGATGAAGATGAACTAAAAGAAATATTTAAACCAAAATTCTATTATTTAGTTCTTTTTGAATTTGTTGATTTTAACATACCTAAAGATATTAATGTGTCAATATTTAAGGTAAATCCAAATACACCAGGTTTCTCTCTTTGTATGATCGACTATTTTTTTAATATTAAATCAAAATCTAAATCAAAAGCACCATTTAATCTATGGCCCCATCAATTCAAATACTATTTAATGCAACCATCACTAATTTATCATAGTGTTCTTAAATATGATAATTCTATAGAAACTAAAATTTTTCCAACTGACATTGAAAGCATAAAACACATAGAATTGTTATCTTTGAACTCCTTTTCGAGAGCAACAACACTGTCCAATAATGTAATTAAAAAGGTATATAAATTATTAAAAATACAAAAAATTCCAAAAGATAAAAATGGAGCTCTGACTTTTTTAACAAATTTTTTTAAAGCAAAAAAATTTACTAATATTCAAAAAACTGATCTATTATCAAATTGCATTTACATAGACACATTGAAAAATAATAATAAATTTATACCCTTAGAAACAAAAGTAGGAATAAATAATAGTCTTAAGCAGATTCAAAATCTTTTAAAGGATTAATATAACTATCAACTCTTTCATTTATTATATCAAAATAATTTTTGTCTATTTCAATTGTAATACAATCTCTCTGATTTTTTAAACAATTAATAATTGTTGATCCACTTCCAGCAAAAGGATCTAAAACTAAATCATTTGCATTACTGCTAGACAACAATAATCGCTCAATTAATTCTGCAGGTTTTTGTGTCGGATGAAACTTTTTTTCTTTATAAAAATCAATATCACGCCATACATCTGTAAAACCTGGTATTATATTAAATGTTTGAGATAGTTTTTTGTAATCATACTTAAATTTAAGTATTTTTTGTAATTTGTTCCAAAATTCTTCTGTTGGCAATTGTTCACAAATATTTTTACCTGTATATATACTCCACATTCCACCACCATTTGATTTTACACCAAGCAGTTCATTTATCTCTTTATTAGATAATTTTAGTTTCTCTTGTCTTTTTTTTAATAGAGGCTTTATAAATTTTTTGTTATCTTTGACAAAAAACAAGATACTCTCTGTAACATTGGGAAACATCCTATAAGTTGATGTTTTTCTTCCACTTATTGATCTTAAGCCTTTATCTATAATAATTTGTTGTCTAAATTCTAACTCTGTATTTTTTAAGTTAGACATTAAATATGGTAATACTCTAAAATAACCAAATAAATAGAAGGATCCACCTTTACGCAAAACTCTAATAATTTGATTAATCCATTTTTGGGACCATTCTAAATACTGTTCATCTGTTTTCCACACATAATCCCATTTTTGATTAATGACTTTGAAGTATGGTGGGTCGGCTATTACAAGATCAACAGTTTCGTCTTTAATAGCTTGTAATTTATCTAAAGTATCACCAAGTATAACTTGATAATCATTTTTTTCGTTTTTATATTTTTTTATATTTTCCATTAATAGCAATATATATTAAAAAAATTATATCTATATAAATATATGTAGTTTCTATACAAAGTAGCTACACAACAAAAAACTGTACACTTTCTATACACTCAAAAACTAAACACTTTTTTTAAATTTCTAAAAATAAAGGTGTACAGTGAGTGTACAGTTTTCTATCTCAAATTTTACGCATTTATTCAATTATAAACCCCTCATACGAACATTAAATGAAGGTTTTTTTGTTTTAAACTGGAAATTTTGCTGTTGTGTAGTATTCTTTTAAGGAATGGGTCGTTGGTTCGAGTCCAACACGGCTCACCATTAAGTTTTTATTGGTGGATAATCTATAATAATTTCATTCATCCAACCTTCAAGATTTTCTATTCTTTTCTGAGAAGATGGATGGGTATTCATAAACTCTGGAGGTTCTTTGCCTCTATTAATTTCTTTCATTCGTTCCCAAAATTTTGTTGTTTCTCTAATATCATAACCAGATAAAGATGAAAAAATGAGACCAAGATAATCTGCCTCAGTTTCCTGTTTTCTTGTAAATGGGTTCATAATACCAATTTGTTTTAATAAACCAACAGTGTCCATACCGGTTGCTCTATTTACTTGTGAAAGTTTTCCTCCTGAAAATATATCAATGAGTTGAGTGCTCGTTTGAAGAACTACACTACGACTAGCTCTTTCAACAGAATGTTTAGCAACTGCATGAGCAATCTCGTGACCCATCACTGCAGCCAATGCATTTGTATTTTTAGTCACCTCTAGCATTCCACTATAAACAGCAATTTTACCTCCGGGCATACACCACGCATTTTTAACTTTTTTATTATCAATTAATATATATTCCCATTGAAAATTCACTGTTGGATCTTTAATATTATTTAGATAAAAATATTCACCGATCGCATATTCCATTTTTTTTCCAATTTCCTTAATTTCTTTCAAATTACGTCCATCAGTAATTAATTTTTCCTTTTTTTTAACTTTTTCGTAAATTTGTGCTGCTTGTGCATTTAGTTTTGCCTCAGGTATTAAGTTAAGCTGTTTTCTGTCAGTAATCGGCACTGATGCACAAGAATTAATAATATAACTGCAACCACAACAACCGACTATATTTAGGAATTTTCTTCTATTCATTTAAATCAAATTAAGTATTATGTTTTAATAGTTTTTTTATGAATTTAAACAATAAAATATTAGTTTTTTTATTCATAATTGCTTTATGTTTTGTAATATATTCATCTTATAATTAATGAAAAAAAAGTCATCAATAACTTCAAAATTAAGAAACGCTTTTATAGCTGGAATTGTAGTTTTAGTTCCAATTGGTTTTACTTTGTATCTTACTTTATTTTTAATAAAAATATCCTCAAAATTGATTCCAAATGAAATAAATCCAAATAACTATCTTCCTTTTTCTATACCGGGGCTTGAAATTTTACTATCTGTTATTTTTATCACGATAGTAGGCGGTATTTCATTATCGTTTTTTGGTAAGAAAATTTTAAATTTAATTAATGACCTTTTTAAAAGAATTCCAATTTTAAGAACCATTTACTCAGCGATTGGTCAAATGACAGAGAGCTTTACAAATAAATCAGATAATAAAAAAAGTGTTGTTTTGATTGAATATCCTAAAAAAGGGTCGTGGGCTGTTGGTTTCGCTACCAAAGAAAATAAAGGTGAAATAAGTAAAAAAACAAGTAAAGAATTAATAAATGTGTTTGTCCCAACAACACCAAACCCTACAAGTGGTTTTTTATTAATGTTTCCAAAAGATGAAGTTATTTATCTTGATATGACTTTTGAGGAAGCTTCAAAATTTATTGTATCTGCTGGTACTTCAGATCCTGCTGACAGTTAAACAATATCATTTAAAATATCGGCTCTGTCATAAAGTTTGAGCAAAGATTGAAACTTATTTAAATTTATATTGTCCCTTTCAATTCTTTTAGTCTCTTTCTCTGCTAATATAAAAAGATCTTCATTTAAAACAGGATCAGCAAGACGGAAACTTTGAACTCCACTTTGTTTAAAACCTAATAAGTCTCCATAACCTCTTAATTTCATATCTTCCTCTGATATTTTAAATCCGTCATTATTTTCCTTCAAAATATTTATTCGTTTTCTAGCATTTTTACTTAAATTCTTTTTAAACATTAGAATACAGAATGACTCTTTATTACCTCTACCAACTCTACCCCTAAGTTGATGGAGTTGCGATAAACCAAATTTATTTGAATTTTCTATTATGATCACGTTTGCATTTGGAAAATCAATACCAACCTCAATAACCGTTGTTGAGATCAAAATATCAATTTTTCTGTTCAGAAATTTATTTAATATCTTGTCTTTATCAACTTTATCAAGTGAGCCATGTAAAAGACCAGCTCGATCTTTAAAAATCTTTTGAAGACCATTATATCTTTGCACTGCTGATTGATGATCAACTTTTTTAGATTCTTCGATTAATGGGCAAACCCAAAAAATTTGATTACCTTTCTTAATTTGATTTTTTGTAAAATCAATTATTTCATTAAGTTTAGTATCAACCTTACTGTAAGTTTTTACTGGTTTTCTGTTTTTAGGTTTTTGTTTGATGATAGTAACATCCATATCTCCAAAAATAGTCATAATCATAGTTCTTGGTATAGGTGTTGCTGACATTACTAATACATCACAATTTTTACCGCCTTTATCAGATAGTTTCTTTCTCTGCTTAACTCCAAATTTATGTTGTTCATCAATAACGACAAGTCCAAGTTTTTTATAATTCATTTTTTCTTGAAAGACTGAATGGGTTCCAAAAAGTATTTTAATTTTGTTAGCCTCTAAATCTTTAATTATCTTTTTTCTCTCAGTATAATCAGTTTTAGAAGTTAAAAAACCGATTTTAATTTTATCTTTTAATAAAGATTGTGCTAACTTATAATGTTGGTATGCCAAAATTTCAGTTGGCGCCATAAAAGCAACCTGGTAACCACTATTAACAACATTAAAACTAGAAATTAGCGCTATAATAGTTTTACCACTTCCAACATCTCCTTGTAAAAGTCTGAACATTTTTTCTTCAGATTTTAAATCATTGTTTATCTCATTTAATGCGTTTGTTTGATCTGAGGTAAGCTCATAACTCAATTCATTTTTTATATTGTTTGAAAATTCGTCATTAAATATTTTTTTTTCTTTTTTAAATTTTTTAATAGTTTTTCTTATTTTTGAATTAATTAAAAAAGTAGAGAGAATTTCATCAAAAATTAATCTGTTTAAAAAATTACCCTTCTTGTTAATATTATTTGGATTATGAAGTTCTAAAACTGCTTTTTTCCATGAAATATTATCAAATTTTTTTAGAGTTTCTTTATCCAACCATTCATTTAAATTCGGTATATTTTTTAGTACTTCTTGAATGATTTTGTTATAAAGTTTGTTATTAAGGCCTTCAGTTAAACTATAACTTTTATCAATTTTTTTAACAGAATTAGGATCCTCAGATAAATAAGTAGGGTTAGTTATTTGATATTTCTTATTATAATAGCCAATCTTGCCACTGATAGTTACTTTTGCGTTTAGTGGTAGTATTTTTCTAATATATCCCTCATAACTATTAAAAAAGATGCAATCTAGCTTTCCAGTTTCATCTTCACACATTACTTTGTTGGGTAAGTTTCTGATACGTGGAAAATTATATTTTTTTACGACAACTGTTACGGTCTGTATTTTTCCTACTTGCAATTCATTGATTGGATAAACATTTGATCTATCCACAAAATCTCTAGGCAAATTCCACAGAAGATCAAATATTGTGTTAATATTCTTTTTTCGAAATAATTTTCCTATTTTAGTTCCTATACCTTTTATGGTACTTATATCGGATAGTAAATATTCATATGAAGACATAGTTTAGTTATAATATCATGACTCTTAATAAAGAAGATCTTAAAAATAAAATTATATACAGGGCTTCCTATAGAGGCACAAAAGAAATGGATATACTGATGACAGCTTTTGTAAAATCGTTAATTAATAATTTGGACGAGAATTTCCTTAAAACTTTAGACTCATTTGTTAATATGGATGATGAGACGTTGATTTCTATTAAAAAGAAAGAATCTTTAATCAATTATAAAGATGAAAAGATTTTACACATTATTGATAAATTTCAAAAATTTAAATAATGGCGGAGAGACTGGGATTCGAACCCAGGAAAGAGTTGCCCCTTTGCCGGTTTTCAAGACCGGTGCTTTCAACCGCTCAGCCATCTCTCCATGAGCTAGTTTTTATAAGTATAATATTAAAATTCAAGAATTAAATGGGGTTATTTTCTCAATAATGGAATATAAATTTCCTTTTTTATGAACTTAAAAGAATTTAATAAAGGAATTTTATTTAGTAGCTTAGGATCGTTTTGGTGGGGTGCCATTGGAGTAATCTATTTTAGTTATTTTTCTTTTATTGGTCATATAGAGCTAGTAATCCATAGATGTATTTGGACTGCAGTCATGCTTATTATAACTACTCAATTTTTTTCAAAATGGAATATTTTTTTCAAAATTTTAAAAAATAAAAAAAATCTTTTAGTACTTTTTTTATCTGGATTATTAATATTTATTAATTGGGCTGTTTGGATCTATGCTGTATCAAATGATCAAATTATTGATGCATCTTTTGGATATTTTATAATGCCAATTGTAAGTGTTTTGTGTGGTAATATTTTCTTTAGAGAAAAAATAAGTTTTAAAAGTAAAATTTCTATTTTTCTTGTTTGTGTTGCTATTTTAATTTTACTCAGAAATTTTAATAATGTTCCTTGGGTTGGTCTTATAGTGGCTTTCTCGTGGGCTTTTTATAATGTTCTAAGAAAATTAATAAATGTCGATACAGACATTGGTTTATTAATAGAAAGTTTGTATATACTGCCCATGTCTTTAATTGTTTTCTATTTTATTTTTAAAAATGGTCAAAACGATTTTTCTTTAGAAAATTTAAATTTGATGTTTATGCTTTTATTAGCGGGACCAATGACAGTAATTCCTTTGTTCCTTTATGTTAGAGGAGTTGAACTTTCTGGTTTAGGGCCTAGTGGAATGATATTCTATATTACACCGACTCTTCAGTTTCTTTTGGGTTATTTCTACTATAATGAGCTTTTTTCTTACGAAAAATTCTTTAGTTTTACTATTATATGGATTGCTGTAATAGTTTATTTAAAAGACTTATATGAAAAATACTAAATTTATTCTTTTATTACTTATCTCTCTTATAAATTTCAAAACTGCCATTGCAGATGAAGCTTTTAATCAATGGTTGGATAACTTCAAGATTAGAGCTGTGAAATCTGGAATAAGCAAAGAAACAGTTGATCTCGTAATGGATAATGCAATTTTTTTACCTAAGGTGATTGAATACGACAGATACCAACCTGAATTTTATGAGGACACCAAAACTTATGTTGGAAAGAGATCAAATAAAAAAAAGGTAATTAAAGGGAAAAGAATATATAAAAAAAATTCTAAACTTATAGAAAAAGTTGATCAGGAATTTTTAGTAGAAAAAGAACTTTTACTTGCTCTAATGGGTATTGAGACAAACTTTGGAACTTATCTTGGCAAAATGGACATCATTTCGTCTCTTGCAACGTTAAGTTATGATAAAAGGAGAAGTGAATTTTTTTCTAAGGAATTAATTACAGCATTAAGATTAATTGATAAAAAAAAAATCAATAAAGATATTTTATATGGATCTTGGGCTGGAGCTTTTGGTAACTTTCAGTTTATGCCATCAACTATTTCTAATTATGCAATTGATTATAATCAAAATAACATAATTGAATTAAAAGCCGTAGAAGACTCGTTTGCTTCTGCAGCTAACTATATGAAAAAAATAGGTTGGAAAAAAAACAACCATTGTTTTTATCGTGTAGAATTAAAAGACAGTATTCCTTCTAAATTTTTAAATTCTTCGGCAAGAAATATTAAACATAAAAAAAATTTCAGATTTTACAAAAAATTTATTAAGAATGATCTATCTGATATTGTAAATGATAAAGAAAAAGTCGCTATAATTACACCAGATGTAGATATTATTCCTGGAAGTCAAACTCTTAATCCAGCCTATATTGTTTTCTCGAATTATGAAAAAATTTTAAAGTGGAATAGGTCATTAAGATTTGCTTTAGCTGTTTGCACCTTGAAGGACAAATTTAAAGATGAATTATAAAAATTTATTGCTGATCTCTCTTTTTTTAACAAGTTGTACAGTTCAAACTACTCAATACAGTGAAAACATATTTTCAAACAGAGGATTTGTTCTTTTATACGATGAATCTTTAATTGAAAAAAAGTTACTAAGGAAACCCCTTGATGATAGGAGCCTTGAGATAGTCCATAATACCTTGTCAAAAGGAACAAAAGTGAAAATTATTAATCTTTTAAATAACAAAAGCACAAATGCAATAGTAAAAACAAAAAATAAAAATCTTTTTTTTTATAATTCAATTTTTTCAAAAAGAATTTTTGATGAACTCGATATCTCACTCAAAGAACCATATGTTGAAATTAGTAAAATTAGAGAAAATAAAACATTTATTGCCAAAAAATCAAAAACGTTTGATGAAGAAAAAAAAGTTGCTAATAAAGCCCCGGTTAAGTCAATAAGTATAAATGAAATTGGAACACCCAAGTCAAAAGAATTAGATGATAGAAGATCTTTTAATTATTCAATAAAAATTACGGAGTTTTATTTTTTAAAAAATGCTAAAGAACTCAAAAAAAGAATCGAAAATGAGACCTCACTTAAAAATATCAATATAATTTCAACAAATGACACTAAGCACCAAGTATTATTGGGCCCTTATTCTAATATTAATACTCTACAATCAGCTTATAATAGTATAAATAATTTAAATTTTGAAAATATTGAATTAATTAGAAATGATTAAAAGATTTATTATAATTTTTAATTTACTTTTTGTTTTTTTAGCTGTGCCCTCTAAGGCAGCCTTTGATATAAATGCTAGAACTGCTATTTTACAAGATTTCCTATCTGGAGAGATACTTTTTGAAAAAGAAATAGACAGTGTTATTTATCCAGCTTCAATGACGAAAATTATGACATCAATTGTAGTGTTTGATTTATTAAAGAGCGGAGATCTTTCACTTGATGACAAGGTAATGGTATCTGAAAATGCTTGGAGACTGTCTCAATCTGGATATTCATCTATGTTTATTATGGTAGGAGACGAAGTGAGTGTAGAAAATTTATTAAAAGGAATAATTATTGCATCAGGTAACGATGCTTGCGTTGCATTGGCTGAGGGTGTTGCGGGTAGTGAAGAGGAATTTGCTATTTTAATGAATGCAAAAGCATCTGAAATTGGAATGATTAATACAAATTTTTCAAATTCATCAGGCATAAATGATCCTGATAATTATTCTACGGTTAAGGATATTTTAATAATGTCCAACTATCTCATTAAAAATTATCCTGTTTATTATGAATATTTTAAGGAGAAAGAATTTACATGGGATAGAACTGGCGGGGATCCAATTACACAAGGTAATAGAAATCCTCTGCTTTACAAAAATTTAGGAGCCGATGGTATTAAAACTGGTTATTTAGCTGTAGAAAAATATTCTTTAGCAAGCTCAGTACAAAGAGGAGAAAGAAGACTTATTGCTGTTGGAAGTGGTTTTGAAACTAAAAATGAAAGATCTAGACAATCGACCCGATTATTAACTTGGGGTTTGACAAATTTTGATACAATTGAAATTGCAAAAAAAGATGAAAATTTTATAGATTTAGACGTTTGGCTTGGAAAAAAAGATATTGTTGGTGGTTATGTCAAAGAAGATATTTACAAAACTTTTCCAAAAGCCAGGAAAAAATTCTTGTCAGCAATTGTTGAATATAATGGTCCTATTAAAGCACCTATCAAAAAGGACCAAGAAATTGGCTTATTAAAGATTTCTTACAAAGGGGATTTAATTGACGAGTACCCAGTTTATGCGGTTGAAAAAGTAAAAAGAGTCAACATTTTCTCTAGAATAATTCACTCTATAAATTATTTGATATGGGGCGATGTATAATAAAATCATTGTTTTCGAAGGTATTGATGGATCGGGAAAAAGTTTTCATTTAAATGCTGCATCAAATTATTTAAAAAAAAAAAAAATAACGCATATTAAACTTAGAGAACCAGGTGGATCTAAAAATTCAGAAAAATTAAGAAAATTGTTGTTATCAAATAAATCTGACTTTGAAAAAAAAACTGATTTACTTATATATTTATCTGCTAGATCTGAAAATTTTCATAAAATAATTAAACCTAATCTAAAAAAAAAAGTAATCCTGATTGATAGATTTATTGATTCTACGATTGCATATCAACACTATGGTTTTGGCATAAATAGAAATATTATTAATTCGTTAAATAAATTTATATTAGGAAACTTTAAGGTAGATTTTACGTTTCTACATATTGTTAAAAAAAAAGATATTCGTAAAAAGATTAAGACTAAAAAAAATAGATACGACAAATTTAATAAAAATTTTTATCTTAAAGCACAAAATGGATTTTTGAAATTATCAAATAAGAAAAAAAATTATCTAAAGATCTACTCTAATGAGACAAAAGATAAAAATAAAGAAATTATACAAAAAAAATTAAATTCTTTGATTAAAATAAAATGACACCTTTAACCCAAATTAAGTTACTATCTTTTAAGGACAATTTTAAAGAATTGGTTAACCTTTCATTGAGAAATAAACTACCAAATAAATTGATTTTCTCTGGTAATAAAGGGATAGGTAAATCTACTTTTGCTTTTCATTTAATAAATTACTTATTCTCACAGGATGAAGAGGGTGGTTATAATCTTGAAAATAATGAGATTAATATTAATAACAAATCTTATAAGCTTGTTTCAAACAATACACATCCAAATTTACTTTTAATAGACAGCACTGATAAAAAATTTATAGAAGTTTCAAAAATAAGGGAAATATTGAATTTTTCATCGAAAACTTCTTTTTCAAATAAAAAAAAAATTGTGCTTATAAATAATGTTGAAAAAATGAATATCAGCGCCTCAAATGCTTTACTTAAGATTTTAGAAGAACCATCAACAAATTTGTTTTTTATCCTAATTCATAGTTCTCATAAAAAGTTAATCAGCACTATAAATTCAAGATGTATAAAGTTTAATTTTTTTATAACTGAGTCTGAAAAAGTAAAAATTATTAATAATGTAATAGACGACAATTTTTATGAAACACTATCGTCTGATTTTAAGATTAGATATCTTTCACCAAAATTTTATATTGATTTATATGATTTTATTAATAAGGAAAAAATTGAATTAAATGACTTGGATATTAACTTTTTGTTAAATTATATATTTAATAAAAGAAATTATTTTGAGGATGATTTTATAATTGAAAATTTGCAAATTCTTATTGAAATATATTTCTATAATAAGATTATTTCACGGAGTAATTTTGAAAATGACTATAAATCTTTTAAACAAACAATAAATAAAATAGATAAAATGAATAAATTTAATTTAGATAAAGACACATCTTTATTAGAAATCAAAAGTATAATTGCAAATGAAAGATAATTTTTATATTACTACACCAATTTATTATCCTTCAGCAAAACCTCACATGGGCCATGCATACTCTAGTATAGTAGCTGATTTTTTTGCACGATTAAAAAAAATTCAAGGTCATAAAGTTTTTTTTTTAACTGGAACTGATGAACATGGCCAAAAAATACAAAGAGCAGCTGAAAAATCTAACAAAGATCCTTTAGAGTTTTGTGACGAAATAAGCAAGACTTTTAGAAATTTATCTTCATTACTTAATTTATCAAACGATGATTTTATAAGAACAACAGAAAAAAGACATGCATCAGCTGTAACTAATCTTTGGAATATTTTAGAAAAAAAAAAGGAAATATATCTTTCAAAATATTCAGGTTGGTACTCTGTTTCTGATGAAGCTTTTTATAATGAAGATGAAATTGAAGATCTAGAAGGAAAAAAAATATCCAAATCGTCTGGATCACCTGTAGAGTGGGTTGAAGAAGAGTCTTATTTTTTTAGACTATCTAAATGGCAAGAACCACTTTTAAAATTTTATTCAGAAAATCCAAAATTTATATTACCAGATAGCCGAAAAAATGAGGTAATTAGTTTTGTCAAAAGTGGATTAAAAGATTTATCCGTTAGCAGAAAATCTTTTTCTTGGGGGATTAAAGTTCCATCGAATAAAGACCATGTAATATACGTATGGCTTGATGCTTTAACAAATTATCTTTCTGCTTTAAATTATCCAAAAGAAACAGAAAAATTATATAAAGACTTTTGGCCTGCTAATATTCATATAATAGGAAAAGATATTTTAAGATTTCACGCAGTGTATTGGCCAGCTTTTTTATTAGCAGCAGGTATAAAACCTCCGCAGAGAGTGTACGGCCACGGATGGATACTCTCTGGTGATGAAAAAATGTCAAAGTCTAAAGGTAATATTTTAGATCCTATTGAAATAATTGATATATATGGATTAGATGCATTGAGATACTATTTGCTTAAAGAGGTATCTTTTGGAAATGATGGAAATATTTCTAAGGAAAAATTAGAAAGTTGTATAAATAGTGATTTAGCGAATAACTACGGTAATTTGTGTCAAAGAGTTATTTTGTTTTGTGAAAAAAATCTTGGACTTAAAGTTCCAGAATATAATTTTATGAAAGAAGACCTCAAAATTCTTAATGATTTTAAAGAAAATATAGAAAATATAGAAAAACAAATTAATGATCAAAACATTAATTACTATGTTGAGTATGTTGTAAATCAATTATTTAAAGCTAATAAATATTTCAATGATCAAGCACCTTGGACTAAAAAAGACGATAGTCAGAGATTAAACACAATTGTGTTTGTATCTCTTGAATTGATTAGAAAAATTTCAATTTTACTATATCCAATCATTCCCAATACTTCTTTAAAAGTCCTAAATATTTTTTCTATTAAGGAAAAAGATATAAAGTTTGATACAATAAGTGATAATGAATATTTAAAAGATAAAAAAGAAATTATAAAATTAGGTATTTTGTTTGAAAAAATAAAAAGATGATAGATTCACATTGTCATTTAGATCGAGAACCTCTTATATCAAATTTAAGTCAGGTCCTGACTAGAGCAAAGGATGTAGGTCTTGAAAAATTATTAACTATTTGTACTACTAGTAGTGGATATAATGATATTCTTGATATTGTGTCTAAAGATCCAATGATCTATGGAACTTTCGGAATTCATCCACACGAAACAAAAAATTATTTAATCGAAAAAGACGAGATTGTAAAAAAAGTTAGGATGGACAGTAAGATTATTGGTGTAGGAGAGACTGGTTTAGATTTTTATTACAATAACAGCGATAAAGATACACAATTAAAGAGTTTTCAAAATCATATTGAAGCTGCAATCGATCTAAATATTCCTCTAATCATTCATTCAAGAAATGCAGAGAATGAAACTTATGATATCCTTAAAAAGAATTATCAAAAAAATTTAAAAATTCTTATGCATTGTTTTACTGGATCAACTGATTTTGCTTTAAATTTGGTTCCATTAAACGCTTATTTTTCTGCTAGTGGCATAATTACCTTTAAAAAATCAACAGAATTACAGGAAACTTTTAAAAAAATTCCTGAAGATAAACTTTTAATAGAAACAGACAGTCCTTTTTTATCTCCAGAACCAAATAGAGGTAAAAAAAATGAACCTTCGTTTATCAAATTTACCGCACAAAAACTTGCTAATCTTAGAAATATTGATGTGGATAAGCTGATATTACTTACCACTAATAATTTTAATATTTTATTTTCTAAATAATTCATGAGATTTACAATTTTAGGATGTGGAAGTTCAATGGGAGTACCAAGACCTGATGGTAATTTTGGAAATTGCAATCCTAACAATAAAAAGAATATAAGAACAAGATGTTCAGCAGTAATTCAGGGTAAGTCTTTAAATATAATCATAGACACCTCTCCAGATATGAGACAACAATTAATAAATAACAAGATCACTAATATTGATAAAGTTCTATTTTCTCATATGCATGCTGATCAAACTCATGGAATAAATGACTTAAGAGTTTTCTACTTAAAAAATAGGAAACCTGTCGATATATATGCAGATTTACCAACACAGAAATATTTAAATAAAACTTTTTCTTATTGCTTTAAAAGTAATTCTCGTGAATATCCTGCAACTTTAAAAATGAATTCTGTTAAAAAAGACCTCTATTTCAAAGATGGTCAAAAAAAAATTCACATCAGATCTCTTAAAGTAAAACACGGAAATGTTAACTGTACTTGTTATATAATTAATAAGAAATTGGCCTACATAAGTGATGTAAGTGACATAAACAAAAAAGATTTTAAATTCTTAAAAAATTTAAAATATTTAGTAATTGATTGTTTGTGGTACAGAGAACATCCATCACATTTGAATTTAGATAAATCACTAAGATTAATTAATACTCTTTCACCTAAAAAAGCTATTTTAACTAATCTGCATTCCGATTTGGATTATAATGAACTAAAAAAGAAGCTTAAAAAAAATATTGTTCCAGCTTACGATGGAATGAAAATAAATTTATAAAAGGCTCTCAATTTTAGAAGTAATCTTTTTAGACATAGGCTTTGTAAAAGAATTATACGTTTCTTCAATCTTACCTTCTTTATTAATCAAAATTTTGTGAAAGTTCCACTTAGGTATAGCAGATTTACCATAATTTTTTTCTGCCCATTTAAATAATTCGTGAGAATTTTCACCTTTAACTTCAGTAATAGTTGTCATTGGAAAATTTATATTAAAATTAACTTCACAAAATTCCTTTACATCAGAATCTCGTTTTTTTTCTTGATTAAATGAATTTGACGGCACACCTAAGACAATTAAACCATCGGATTTATATTTTTCCCACAATGACTGTAGATCATTGTATTGATTTGTAAATCCGCAGTAACTAGCAGTGTTTACTACTAACACTACTTTATTTTTATAATCTTTAAGATCGATTTGTTCACCTGAGATACTATTTATTTTAAAGTCAAAAAATATTCTTTCATAGTTGGCTAAAACTTTATCTTTTGAAAAAAAAATCATAATTAAAATTATAAATAATGTTACTTTCTTCACAACGTTACCTTTTGTCAGGTGTAAGTAATATTAAAAAATATCCTGCCAATGTTGAAAGTAAGGATCCAGTTAAAACACCAATCTTTACTCCATCCATATATTGAGCATTCTCAACAAATGCTAAATTTCCAACAAACAAACTCATAGTAAATCCAATTCCAGTCAGTATACCTACGCCATAAAAATTATACCAGCTTGAGTTCCCTGGCATTTGTGCAATCTTTAATTTAATTGATACATAAGAAAAAACAAAAACTCCTAATTGTTTACCAACAAATAACCCTAATACTATTCCTAACGGAACTTTGTCTAATAAGGATGAAAGAGATAATCCTTCTAATGAAACTCCAGCATTAGCAAAAGCAAATAATGGCATTATACCAAATGCAACATAAGGACTAATTGCATGTTCAATCTTTATTAATAATGAAAAGTCTTTATCTTTTTTCCTGTGCGGAATAGTCATTGCAAGTAAAACACCAGCTATAGTAGCGTGTATTCCTGAATTATGTGTGAAATCCCATAACAAAAGACCAATCAGTAAATAGGGGAAGAAAACTTTTATATTAAATTTATTTATTACTAAAAGAATTATAAAAGCAACTAGCATTAAAGATAAATACATTACATTTAAATCTCCAGAATAAAATAGTGCTATAATTAATATTGCACCCAAATCATCTATAATTGCTAATGCTGTTAGAAAAACTTTTAATGATAAAGGGACTCTTTTACCTAAAAGTGATAAAACACCTAATGAAAAGGCAATATCTGTTGCCGAAGGTATAGCCCAACCATTTATAGTTTCAGGATCGCCAAAATTTATTACGACATAGAATAATGCAGGAACAACCATTCCACCTACAGCGGCTATTATTGGTAGTAATGCTTGTTTGATATTTGAAAGTTCTCCCTGTAAAAATTCTCTTTTAATTTCAAGTGTAACGAAAAAAAAGAAGATTGCCATTAAGGCATCATTAATCCAATGCAAGACTGATAATTTAAGCCCAAAGTTGTTTATACCAATGAATAAATATTTGTTTAATGTTTCAAAATAAAGACTAGATAAATCAGAATTACTTATTATCAATGCTAAAATTGCACTAATTAGTAAGACCAAGCCACTTGCGGCTTCTAATTTAAAAAACCATTTAAATGGTGATGAAATATATCTAAGCATGATTTATTTTATCAAATTTTGAAAAAAAAGAGAAATATCTATTATAGATTGGTACAAATTGTCTAAATATTTTTCAGCAAAAGGAACATATTCGGAAATTTGCACTATAAAGGTATCTAC
>CACCNI010000012.1 GCA_902547215.1 uncultured Pelagibacteraceae bacterium | reverse complement strand
TAAAACCAACTGAAGAATTGTTTTTCTCAATTTCCATAGTGCCTTTAGCAACTTTAAACACTCCTAGTGCCAGATAAAAATGAAAAAATTTTTTTTTAAGATTTGTATCATTTTAATTTTAAACATAATTCCTTTAAAAATTGTTTATAGTGAAGTTTTTATAGTTGCTAAAGTAAACCAGGAAATAATAACCAACATAGATGTTGATTTTGAAAAAAAATATTTAGTTTCTTTAAACCCAAACTTAAAAAAATTAGATCAAAATCGTATTATCGAGTATGCTAAAAATTCCTTGATCAATGAAAAAGTTAAAAAAATCGAAATAGAAAAAAAATACAAAATTGTTACCAACGAAACATTATTATCAAAAATTATTGGAGATATATATACTAGTATCGGTATTTCTAGTTTAGCAGAGTTTGAAAGCTATTTATCACAAAACGATATAGATATTGAAAGAGTTAAAGAAAAAATATCAATTGAAATTTCATGGAACGACTTAGTCGTTAAAACTTTTAAAAATGAAATAGATATTGATCAGGATCTCTTAAGTAAGGAGGTTGAAAATTTTGATAAAGAAATGATTGATAATCTTCTGCTTTCAGAAATAATTTTTACAGTGAAAAATAAAAATGATCTTGAGCTTAAATATAACGAAATTAAAGAGAGTATAAATGAAATTGGATTCGATGAAACAGCAAGGATTTATAGTTTGTCTGATAGTAAAAAAAGTGGGGGAAGTCTAGGTTGGATTTATAAAAATCAACTTTCAAAAGAAATAAGGGATGAGCTTAATGAGTTAAGTGTTGGAAATTTTACTAAACCTATAATTACTAGTGGTGGTTTTTTAATACTCAAATTAGATGATATTAAAACTGAAAGTATTGAATTTGATAAAGAAGTTCAATTACAAAAAATGATTGAATTTGAAAGGCAAAGACAATTTACAAGATTTTCCACTTTATATTACAAAAGAATTTTCAATGACGCTGAGATAGATGAAAAGTAAATATTTAATAATTGTTTGTGGTGATCCAAAAAGTATTTTTAACGAGATTCTTATTAAAACTCTAAAAAATAAAACATTTAAAAGGATAAAATTTCCAATTGTAATAATTGGTTCAAAAAAACTATTTCAAAAAGAGCTTAAGAGAATGAAAGTAAAAATAAATCTTAAAAACTTTGATAATCAAAAAAATTTACATAAAAATAATATTTATAATATTGATATTCCATTTGACTTTAAAAACCTATCTTTGTTTAAAAAAAATTCTTATATTAAAAAGTCTTTCGAAGTTGCTTTAAATTTGCTTAAAAAAAATGATTCATTAGCTTTGATTAACGGTCCTATTTCAAAAACTACTTTTCTTAAAGGAAAATTCAACGGTATTACAGAATTTTTGGCCTTCAAAACTAGATCTATTAATGAAGTCATGTTTCTTTTTAATAAAGAGCTTAGTGTAAGCCCAATTACTACACATATCCCAATTAATAAAGTCGCTCAAAAAATAAAAAAAAAAATAATCATCAATAAGATAAATAGTATTAACAGCTTTTATAAAAAATTTTTAGGTTTTAAACCAAGGATAGCTGTTACAGGACTTAATCCACATTGTGAAACATTTGAAGGCAAAGATATTGAAAAAACTGAGATTTTACCTGCTATTAGAATTTTAAAAAAAAAAAAAGTAAAAGTCTTAGGTCCTTTTTCTGCAGATACAGTTTTTTTAAAAGAAAATAGAAAAAAATTTAATATAATTGTTGGGATGTATCACGATCAAGTGCTCGGACCAATGAAAACAATTTTCGGTTTCGATGCAATTAATATTACAATCGGTTTACCTTTTATCAGAATTACACCAGATCATGGACCAAATTATAAAATGTTTGGATTAAATAAATCAAATCCAGATAGTCTTATACAGGCTTTCAGGTTTTTAAGTAAATATGCAATTAAAGCCTAAAAAAAGTTTAGGGCAAAATTTTTTACATGACAAAAATATAATCGATAAAATTATTCATGCGTCAAATATTGGTCCCAAAGATGAGGTACTTGAAGTTGGTCCTGGGACAGGTAATTTGACGGAACTAATAATTTCTCAAAAACCAAAAAAAGTTGTTGTAATCGAAAAAGACAAAAATCTTACAAGTATTCTTGAAAAAAAATTTTTAAATAGGATCAATATTATTACAAAAGATATTTTAACATTACCAGTCGAATTTTACTCTAAAAGAAATTTTCTAATTTTAGGTAACCTTCCTTACAATATTTCTACCAAAATATTATCAACTTGGTGTCTCAATAATGAGCTTAGTGTATCAAAAATGATATTGATGTTTCAAAAAGAAGTTGCTGAAAGAATTCTAGCTGACGTAAATTCTAAAAATTACAGCAGAATCACAATTTTATCCAAATGGAAATTTAATATTAGAAAAGTTACCGATGTAAAGCCAAATAGTTTTTTTCCAAAGCCTAAGGTTTATAGTACAGTTTTAGAATTCATTCCAAAGGAGAAAATACATAAGATAGAAGACCCAAGAAATTTGGAAAAAATAACCAAGATTTTTTTTAACCAAAGAAGAAAAATGATAAAAAAACCTATAAATATTTTATTTAAAAAATTTAAATTTAATTATAAGAAATTTAATATTAACCCTTCAGATAGACCACAGAATCTTGATGTTGATAAATATTTAAAGATTGTAAATGAATATGAAAATTTAAGAAGTTAATTTTTTAATATGTTTTTTAATTGAATCTATCTCATAATCACTTTTCTTGTTTCTGAATTCGCAATCTATATGCTCTGATATTTGTCTATAACAAACTTCAAGATCATTATTGATTATCACATAGTTATAATCCTTCCAGTGTAAAACATCTCTATCAAACTGTTTCATTCTTTCCTCTGCTATAAGTTTATCTTTCATGTCTCTATTTGAAAGTCTCTTGAATAGCTCTTCTCTGCTCGGTGGCAAAATAAAAAAAGTCAACAATTTATTTTTTAATTTCTGTGATATAATTTGATTTGTTCCTTGCCAGTCAATATCAAAAATAACATTATTTCCTTTGCTCAATTCATTAAATATATTTGATTTAGTTGTCCCATAAAAATTATTAAAAACTTTTGCATATTCTAAAAATTCATTATTTTTAATCATCTCTTCGAATTTTTCTTTATTCACAAAATAATAGTCTTTCCCATCCACCTCGTTTGATCTTGGTGTTCTTGTTGTATGTGATATCGAAGTAACGAAACCTTTTCTTTCTGATAAAAGTTTAACTAAGGTTGTTTTCCCTGCTCCAGATGGGGATGAAAGAATTACCATTATCCCTTCACTCATTGGGGGCATTAAAAATTAATTACTTTTGTTTTCAATAAATTTAATTGCATCGCCTACTGTAAGAATTTTTTCAGCCTCACTATCTGAAATTTCTGATCCAAATTCTTCCTCGAAAGCCATAACTAATTCAACAGTGTCTAAGCTATCTGCGCCCAAATCATCGATGAAACTAGCTTCTTCAGTTACCTTCGCTTCATCTATGCCAAGGTGGTCTGCAACAATTTTTTTTACTTTACTTGATATATCTTCTGCCATTTTGATCCTTTGTTTGATTTTTTCTTAATAAATAAAAAAGAACTTTTGTCAACCCAAATACATACCTCCATTGACGTGTATTGTTTCTCCAGTGATATAATTTGACATTTCCGATGATAAAAAAGCAGCAACATTAGCTACGTCTGATGGTTCTCCCAATTTATTTGATGGTATTTTTGCTAAAATTAGTTCTTTAAATTTTGGGTCAATTTTCTCGGTCATATTTGTTTTAATAAATCCAGGAGAGATACAATTTATATTTATATTTTTTTTAGCATATTCTAAGGCTAAACTTTTGCTCATCCCAATAATTCCAGATTTTGATGCAGCGTAATTCGCTTGACCAACATTTCCAGTATGACCAACAACTGATGTAATATTTATTATTTTGCCGGATTTATTTTTAATCATCTTTTTTAAAAAAAACTTACAAAGCAAAAAAGTAGAAGTTAAGTTGATATCTATTACCTGTTGCCATTCTGTTTGTGACATTCTTAAAGATAAATTATCTTTTGTTATCCCTGCGTTATTAATTAGTATTTCTGGGCAGCCACCTAATTCGTCACAAGCATTATCTACAAATTTTTCTATTTCATTATGTTTTGATATATCAAATTTCTTTAAGACCATTCCATTAAAGTTGTTTTTAAGTTTATCTAATTTATCATCATTTGTTCCTGTTCCTAATACCTTTGCACCTTGCGAGTGAAACTTCTCAATAATTGAGTTCCCAATTCCACCTGTTGCGCCTGTAATGACAGCTTTTTTATTTTTAAGATCAATCATTTGTTAATAATTTAATATCTTCCTCACTGTTTATTGAATTTACAATTACATTTTTATTAATTCTTTTTATTAACCCTGATAACACTTTTCCTGGACCAATTTCTACAAAATTTTTAACTCCACTATTTATCATATATTCAACACTCTCTAACCAACGAACCTTTTTTTCAATTTGAGATATTAAAAGTGATTTAATTTCCTTGGATAAAATAGTCTCATTTGCTGTAACATTTGAGATTATCGGCTTTTCTAAATCATTCATTTTTAAATCATTTATATAACTAGACATTTTTTCAGATGCTTTTTTCATATATTTGCAATGAAAAGGCGCGCTTACATTTAATTTTAAGTTTTTTATTTTTTTATTGTTCAAATCATCTGACAATAAATTAATGTCTTTTTTGAGACCGCTTACAACTACTTGAAGATAAGAATTGTCATTAGCGATAAAACATTCGTATTTTTTTTTATTTGTCTCTAAAATTTTATCTAATTCTTTTGAGGCCATTCCTAAAACAGCCAACATTGCTCCCTCTCCACTAGGAACAGCTTCTTGCATGAACTTACCTCTTTTCTGAAGGATTTTAAGCGTGTCTTCAAAACTTATCGAACCTACACAAGCTAAAGCGGAATACTCACCTAAAGAGTGGCCTGCAAAATATTTAAACTTTTTAAAATCATATCCAAATTCTTTCCTGATGATTTCAAAAATACAATAACTTGCTAAAAATATGGCTGGCTGAGTATTCTCTGTTGAGTTTAATTTGTTTTCTGGACCTTCGAATATTATTTTTGTAATTGGAACATTCAAGATTGCATCTGCATCTTTAAATAATCGTTTTGCAAGATCATATTTCTCATAAAATTCTTTAACCATTCCAATTTTTTGTGATCCTTGACCTGGAAAAACTATAGAAAACATCTTTTTTAACTCTTTTTTTTTGTCTTGTAATAAAAGTATTATAATAGTATATCAATTTTTTTTATATAAAATTAATAATGAATCTATACGAACATACAATCATAGCAAGACAGGACATAAGCCCTAGTCAAATTAAAAGTTTAAAAGAAAAATATTCTAAGCTTATTGAAGAAAACAAAGGAAATTTAGTTCAAACCCAAGATTGGGGTTTATTAAATTTATCATATCTAATTAAAAAGAATAAAAAAGGGAACTATATTCATTTTAAAATTAAAGGTAACGGTGACTTAATTAAAGAGCTAGAGAAAAATGAAAGAATTGATAAAAATCTTCTTCGTTATGTAACAATCAGAGTTAAAAAATTTGATTTAAAAGAAAATTATTTTGGAAAAGAAGAAGTTGAAGAAATAAAAAAAGGTAAAAAGAAACTAGATGAAAAATAGAAGAAATAATTCAAAAAAGGGGAAAAGTAGTAGTTTTTCAAAATTGAGTATTTTTCAGCCCAATAAATATAAATTCAAAAAAAGTTGTCCATTATCTATTAAAAATGCACCAAAGGTAGATTATAAAAATGTAAAACTGTTAAAGAGGTTCATTTCGGAAAATGGAAAAATTCTTCCATCAAGAATTACGAATGTCTCTCAAAAAAAACAAAGGGAGCTCTCTTTGTCAATTAAAAGAGCTAGAAACTTAGCATTAATTTAAATTATGAAAGTTATTTTATTAGAAAATTTATCTAAAATTGGATCTATTGGCGAAGTAATCGATGTAAAAAGAGGGTTTGCAAGAAATTATCTTATTTCAAATAAAAAAGCACTATACGCCTCTAAAGAAAACATAAAGGAAGTTGAAAAAATTAAAATAGAGCTAAACAAAAAGGATCAAGAGAAGAAAAAAAATGCAAAGCAAATTTACGAAAATTTGAAAAATAAGATTTATGAGGTAAAAAAATTAACTACAGAAAACAACGATCTTTATGGATCTATAAAACCGACTGAAATATCTAAAATAATTAATCATTCTGATAAAATAGATATAAAGCCCTCGTTAATACAACCTTTGAATGAAATCAAATCTGTAGGGACTTTCAAAGTTAAAATTAATCTTCATTCAGAAGTGCAAGCAGAAATAAAAATTAAAGTTATTTCTGAGGATAGCATTAAATAATTTATACATTTTTTTCCCCATACTGTATTTACGCTTTTTTTTACGTCCTAAATTTGTACAATTAAGTGTGAATAAAAGTTTAAACCTCATTCAAAATAATTTTAAAGAACTTCCGAATAACATTGAGGCTGAACAATCGGTTATAGGATCTATTTTAACACAAAATGAAATTTTTGATGAAATTACAGGTATAATTACAGATAAAAATTTTTTTGATCCTCTTCACCAAAAAATATTTGGATCTATACAAAGTTTAATTTATAAAGGATTGTTAGCAAATCCCATCACTCTTAAAAATTATTTTGAGAATGAAAGCGATGATTTAAATGTTCCAGAGTATTTGATTAAAATAACAAAGTTTTCTACATCATCTAGACAAGCAATAGAATACTCGAAAATAATTTATGATATGTTTGTAAGAAGAGAATTAATTAAAATTTCTGAAAATATAATTGATACTGCAAAGTTAAATGACATAAATATAAATGGAAAATCTATTATAGAAAACTCTGAAAAAATACTTTACGATCTTGCTGAAAAAGGTTCTTTTAATTCTAATATAATTAAATTTGATGAGGCGGTTAGACAAACTATTGATATGGCATCCAATGCCTATAAGAATGAGGAGGGAATCGTTGGTGTCCCTACTGGGTTAAGAGACTTAGATGATAGGCTTGGCGGTTTGCATAAATCTGATTTAGTGATTATAGCTGGAAGACCAGCGATGGGTAAAACTGCTTTAGCTACAAATATCGCTTTTAACGCTGCAACAAATATTCAAAAAATAAATAGAAAATCTTGTATAGCATTTTTTTCTCTTGAAATGTCTTCTGAGCAATTATCAACAAGAATTTTAGCTGAGCAGTCAAGGATAAAATCAAATGATATAAGAAGAGGAAAAATATCTGAAGAACAATTCGAGCAATTTTTAGAAACATCAAAAAATATTTCTGAATTGCCTTTATATATAGATGAAACTCCTGCAATTACTATTGCATCGCTCTCTAATAGGGCTAGAAGGATCAAAAGACTTTATGGTTTGGATATGGTTGTGGTCGATTACATTCAATTAATGAGGGCCTCAAATTTTAAAGAAGGTCGCGTACAAGAAATTTCAGAAATTACCCAAGGATTAAAAGCTCTTGCAAAAGAGCTTGCCGTACCTGTTTTGGCACTTTCGCAGTTATCTCGAGCAGTTGAACAAAGAGATGATAAAAAACCACAATTATCTGATCTTAGAGAGTCTGGATCCATTGAACAGGATGCAGACGTTGTAATGTTTGTTTATAGAGAGTCATACTATCTAAAAGGAAAAGAGCCTAGGCCTGCCACGGTAGAACATGCGGAATGGCAAGCTAAAATGAATGAAATTTCTCACTTAGCAGAGTTAATCATTGGTAAACAAAGACATGGTCCAACTGGCAAAATCACATTAGAATTTGAGGAAATGTTTACTAAATTTAATGATGCTACAAATAATTAAATATAAGATATATATTTAGTAATGTTTTCAAATATATACCAATCATTAATTTTAAAAAATCCGCGTATTGTTTTTTTAATATTAATTTTAGTTACCTCTTTTTTTTTAATAAATACTAAGGATTTTAGACTAGATGCATCTTCAGAAACTTTACTTATAGAGGGGGATCCAGATTTAGAATACCTTAAGGAGATTAATCAGAGGTACAAATCTAAGGATTTTTTAGTGCTTACCTTTACACCGAAAGAAGCTTTAACTTCTGAGAGCTCAATCAACAATATCTTAAGTTTAAAATACAAAATACAAAGTTTAGATTGGGTTCATAGTGTCGTTACAATATTAGATGTACCTTTGCTTGAGAGTTCTGACGAACCCCTCATGGATCGTATTAAAAATTTTAGAACTTTGAAAGATGAAAACATCGATAAAGACAGAGCATTTAATGAAATTTTAAATAGTCCAGTTTTTAAAAACTTGGTGATAAGTGAAGATGCGACTACCACGGGTATTATAGTAAATTTAAAAAGAAAAAAAGCTCTAGAGTCATCTGCATTTGATAATGAAAAGGAATTTGAGGAATATAAAGATAAATTAAAATCTGAAAACCATGAAAATATTAAAGAAATAAGAGAGGTAATTGACTCTTTTAAAGAAATTGGAAGAATTCATTTAGGAGGTATACCGATGATTGCTGATGACATGATGACATTCATTAAGAAGGATATAATTGTCTTTGGTATCGGTGTTTTTGCTTTTATTATAATTACTTTGTGGTTTGTTTTTAGAAAAGTTCTTTGGATTATAATTCCAATCTCTAGTTGTTTTTTTGCAGTAATAATAATGATTGGATTTTTGGGTCTAATGAACTGGAAAGTGACAGTTATATCATCAAATTTTATAGCTATGATGTTGATACTTACAATGGCTATGAATATTCACATAAGCACAAGATATATTCAGCTAGCTAAAACTCATTTAGATCTAAATAATTATGAAGTTTTAAAAATCGCAACATCTAAAATGGTTTGGCCTATACTTTACACTGTGTTAACAACAATTTGTGCTTTTCTTTCCTTAATTTTTAGTGGCATAAAACCAATTATTGACTTTGGATGGATGATGACTTTTGGATTGATAACATCATTTTTAATAACTTTTACATTACTTCCTGCATTGCTAGGAATTTTTTATTCAAAGGAGATAAATATTCACGAAAAATCTTTATCTTTTTTAACTAATCCGCTTTCTAAGCTTTCAATAGAAAAAACAAATTTAGTATTTATCATCTCAATTTTTTTTATAATTTTTAGTATTTTTGGAATATCAAAATTAAAAGTTGAAAATAGTTTCATTAATTATTTCAGTAAAGATACCGAAATTTATCAAGGAATGAAATTAATCGATGAAAAACTTGGTGGCACAACACCTTTGGAAATTATTTTAAGGTTTTCTGGAAAAGAAAATGATGAAGCCACTGGAGATGAGGATGAGTTCAAAGACTGGGATGAAGATGATGGTGATGAAAGTAAATATTGGTTTACAAAAGACAAGATTGATAAAATAAATAAGGTACATAATTATCTGGAAAATACTGAACACGTTGGTAAAGTGTTATCTTTCTCATCAATTATTCAAGTAGCAACAAAATTAAATAATAACAAAGAATTGGGTACTTTAGAAATGGGAGTTTTGTACAGTAAAATTCCTGAAACTGTTAAAAACGAAATCATAGATCCCTACATTTCAATTAAAGATGATGAGGCAAGAATAAGTTTAAGAATAAAAGATTCCTCAAAAGATTTGAGAAGAAATGAGTTAATTAAAAAAATTAATTTTGATATGCAGAATGAAATAGGTTTAAGTAAAGAGGAATTCAAACTCGGTGGTGTTTTAATCTTATTTAATAATCTTTTACAAAGTTTATTTAAATCTCAGATATTAACTTTAGGCCTTGTGATGTGTGGAATAATGGCAATGTTCTTGGTTTTATTTAGAAATTTAAAGATTTCCTTAATTGGTGTAATTCCAAATTTCATTGCTGCATTTTCAATTTTAGGCTTGATAGGAGTTTTGGGCATCCCGCTTGATATGATGACAATAACTATAGCCGCTATAACGATAGGGATCGCTGTTGATAACAGTATTCACTATATCTACCGTTTCCAAGAAGAATATGAAAAAAATAATAACTATGAGGAGTCAATACAATTATGTCACTCTACTGTGGGTGTAGCAATTTTAAACACATCGATCACTATTATCTTTGGTTTTTCAATACTTGTTCTTTCAAATTTCATTCCTACAATTTATTTTGGTGTTTTTACTGGGATTGCAATGTTCTTAGCAATGATACTGGTACTTACTTTATTGCCTAGTTTAATTTTATACATACAGCCTTTTAAAAAAAAATTAAATGTTTGATCAGTTTTTGAATTTTTTTGATAAATTTCAATTATTCGATCTTATATACCTTGCCTTAACGATATTATCTTTAATCAAATGTTCGTCTAAAGGTTTTGTTTTAAGTGTTTTGTCAGCTAGTAAATGGTTATTTTCATACCTTGTTACTCTTTATTTGTTTCCAAAAGCAAAACCTTTTGTTGAAGACATTTTGGATAACGAATACGTTTTAGATATTGTTCTAGGTCTAAGTATTTTTATAATTGTTTTGTTCATTGTTTTAATGATTAACAAAGGAATCAATAAAGCAGTAAGTTACTCGGGAATTGGCACTTTAGACAAAATATTTGGATTCTTTTTTGGGTTCATAAGAGCCTATGTTATTTCTGTATGTATTTTTGCAACATTAGACATTATATATAATCATAATAAGTGGCCAATAAATCTTGACCAATCAATAAGCTTTCCTTATGTTCTTAAGGGAAGCAATTATTTAATAAAAGAATTCCCGAATGAAGAAAATTACCAAGATACTAAAGAAAAAGTTCAAGAACTTTAATCCAAAAATAAAAGAGGAATGTGGTGTTTTTGGTATAAGCGACAACCAAGATGCATCAACACTTTCTACACTTGGTTTACATGCTTTACAGCATAGGGGGCAAGAAGGTTGTGGAGTTGTAACCTTTGATGGAAAAAAATATCATTCAGAAAAAAGATTTGGATTAGTCGGTGATAATTTTAATAAAGAAGAAGTTTTAAAATCCCTACCAGGTAGTTTTGCTATAGCTCACAATAGATACAGTACCACTGGAGGTACAACTTTAAGGAACATTCAACCTTTTTACGCAGACACTAATACTGGAGGAATAGGGGTAGCTCATAATGGTAATCTTACAAATGCAATAACTCTTAGAAAAAAATTAGTTGAAGATGGAGCGATTTTTTATACTACGTCTGATACTGAAACAATTGTCCAGTTGATAGCAAGATCAAAAAGAGGAAAAGTTATAGACAAAATTATTGATGCTTTGTTTCAAATACAGGGAGGTTATGCTCTTGTAATGTTAGCAAGAGATTTACTTATTGGAGTAAGAGATCCTTTTGGAATAAGACCTTTAGTAATTGGAAAACTCAAAGATTCTTTTGTTTTCGCATCTGAAACTTGTGCATTAGACATTATAGGAGCCAAATACATCAGAGACGTCGAAAATGGTGAAATTGTTTATGTTGAAAATAAAAAACTTTTTAGTTTAAAACCATTTCCATTAAAAAAAATTAGACCATGTGTTTTTGAATATATCTATTTTTCAAGACCAGATAGTATGTTAAATGGAAAGTGTGCGTATGAGTATAGAAAAAATTTTGGTGTAGAACTTGCTAAAGAAACTAGTATTGATGCTGACTTAGTGGTTCCTGTTCCAGACTCAGGGAATGCTGCAGCTATTGGTTACAGCCAACATGAAAAAATTAATTTTGACCTCGGTTTAATAAGAAATCATTATGTAGGAAGAACTTTTATTGAACCAGCCCAAAAAATAAGAAGCCTTGGGGTTAGATTGAAATTAAATGCAAATAAATCTACAATTAAAAATAAAAAAATCGTCTTAGTTGATGACTCTTTAGTAAGGGGTACGACCTCACATAAAATAGTAAAAATGTTATATGATTTTGGAGCAAAAGAGGTGCATGTAAGAATTGCCTCACCTGAAATTAGATTCCCAGACTTTTACGGCGTTGATACACCTACAAAAAAAGAGCTTTTAGCAGCTAACAAAACTAATGAAGAGATTTGCAAATATATAGATGCAAAATCATTAAAATTTTTGAGTGTTGATGGTTTGTATAGAGCAATGGGTTACGAGAAAAGAAACACAACATATCCACAATTAACTGACCATTATTTTACAGGTGATTATCCCGTAAAATTAATTGATGATTTAGGTGATAATAAAGTGACACAGTTGTCTTTATTAAGTACAAAGTCTAATAATTAGGTATGAAAAAAGTAAATTTTACAGAAATGAAAAATGGGTCAAAAGAAGACTATCTTTTTTTAGACAAATTAGAAAAAGAATATGTTGGTGAGACAGCTGACAGAATACTGAATTTTTTATCTAGAATGACGACCACTTTAGAAGGTTATAAGATCACAAGGTTAGAACATTCGTTGCAGAGTGCTACAAGAGCTTTTAGAAATAATGAAAGTGAAGAGATGGTTGTTGCGTGTTTATTGCATGATATTGGAGATGAATTAGCTCCTTTAAACCACTCAGAGTATGCGGCATCGGTATTAAAGCCTTATGTATCTGAAAAAACTCATTGGATAATTGAAAAACATGGTGAATTTCAAATGTATTATTATGCCCATCATCTTGGAGCTGACCGATTTAAAAGAGAAAAATATAAGGATCACAAGTATTATCAAGATACAATAAATTTTTGTGAAAAATATGATCAATGTTCGTTTGATCCAGAATACAAAAGCATGAGTTTAGATGAATTTGCACCAATGGTGAAAAAAATATTTGCTCGAAAACCATATTCTTCACTTTAAAAAACTTTGTTTTCAAAAAAAATGTTTGTCAAAAAAGAAGAAATTATTGAATATTTTAAGACAGGAATAAAAAATACTAGAAATTTTAAGATTGGTGTAGAGCATGAAAAGTTTTTATTCAATAAAAATAACAACAAAAGAATTGACTATTTAAAGATCAAAGAAATGTTTTCAGCTCTAATGGAATTTGGGTGGAATCCTGTTTTTGAGAAAGAAAATATTGTCGCTTTAAATAAAGGTGGAAGAAGTATTACTTTAGAGCCAGGGAATCAAATTGAATTATCTGGCGATAAGTTAAATAATATGCATGAAGCATGCGCAGAGTCGCAAAATTATTTATTTGAACTCAAACAAGTAACAAAAAAATTAAATATGAATATAGTTAGTGCAGGATTTGATCCTATATCAAAATTAAAAGAAATTCCTAATAATCCAAAACAAAGATATAAACTAATGTCGCAAGATATGCCTTTAGGTGGTGAGTTAAGTTTAGATATGATGTATCGAACATGTGGAACTCAACTTAATATAGATTTTAATTCTGAGGAAGATTTTGTTAAAAAGTTTAAGACAGTTAATTCTATTGTCCCTATTGCGATCTCCCTTTTTGCTAATTCCTCAATTGTTGAAAAAAAAAATAGCCACTATTTATCTTATAGATCTAAAGTTTGGCAAAGTACTTCAAGAGCTGGATTACCCAAATTATTTTTAGAAAATTTAAATTTTGAAAAGTATGCGGATTTTGTAATAAATTTTCCAATATTATTTTTAAAACATAATGATCAGTATATTTCCGGTAGAAAATATATTTTTAAAGATTTTATGGAAGGAAAAATCGATGAAATTGACAATAGACTTCCAACGCAAGAAGATTTGGCAACTCATTTGAGTACAATTTTCACTGAAAATAGGCTTAAAAAATATATTGAGATTAGATCTATGGACTCATGTGGCTGGGAATGTTTGTGTGCAGGACCCGCTTTTAACATAGGTATGCTTTACGGAAATTTAGATGAAGTTCACGAATTAGTTTCTAAATGGGATAAAGATAAAATAATTAATGCTTATATGGAGGCTCCAAAAAAAGGGTTTAATACACAATTAATGGGCAAAGATCTATATTATTGGTCTTCCATCCTACTTAATTTAGCTAGAAAAGGTTTAGAAAATAGAGATATTTTAAATAAAAAGGGAAATAACGAAACAGTCTTCTTAAACCACTTACAAAAAGTAATTGATAATAAGATAACAAACGCAGATCATATGATTAGCAAATTTTCAAAAAATGAAAATTTAGATGAATTATATGACAAATAAAATTGTTGCTATTCAAGGAGATATTCCTTCCAAGTTAAATCCTGAAACAGATACTAGTATTTTTTTAGCTAATGAAATTCAAAATAAAAGGTATAAAATTTTCTATTACGAACCAAAAAATCTTTCAATTATTAATTCAAAAGTGGTAGCTAAAGGATATTTCGTAACTATTAATTATAATAAAAAAAAATTCTTAAAAATTTTAAAAAAAAAGACTCTCGAACTTGTAAAATGTAAGTTTATTCTTATTCGTCAGAATCCCCCGTTTAATCTTGAGTATATTTCAACAACTTATATTTTAGACACGATAAAAACCAAGGTTAAAATAATAAATGATCCAACATCTATTAGAAGTATTTCTGAAAAGTTATACTCGTCTAAGTATCAAAGATATATGCCCAACACTATATTTACTCAAAACATTAATGAAATTAAGGCTTTTTTTAAAAAAAACAAAAAGGTAATCTTAAAACCTATTCATGGTTACAGTGGAAATGATATTCATTTATTAACCAGATTTAAATCAAATCTAGTTAAAAGATTTGTTAAAAAAAATGGTCATATTATGTGTCAAAAATTTCTTCCAAAAATAAATAAAGGAGACAAAAGAGTTTTTGTTATAAACGGAAAGTTATGTGGTGTTATTTCAAGAATTCCAAAAAAAGGATCATTTTTAAGCAATATGAGCAAGGGTGCGAAAGTAATCAATACAAAATTAACTAAAGTAGAAAAGCAAATTTCAAATTTAATTGCTAAAGATTTGAAAAAAGAAAATATTTTTTTTGCCGGAATTGACTTGATTGATCAAAAGCTTAACGGTGATATAAATGTTACATCTCCCACAGGATTAAAAACTTACTATGATCTATCAGGTAAAAATCTAGCAAAAACTTTTTGGAAAGAACTTAAAGCATGAATAGTTTAACTGATCAAAAAAAAGGGTCTTTAATGGCTTTTGTGGCTGTGATGTTTATAACGCCAGACTCTTTATTTATCAGACTATCTAATGTTGAGACTTGGAGTTTGGTTTTTTATAGAGGCATCATACCGTTTGTTTTAGTTTTTATTGGAATGCTTTTAATTTACAGATTAAAATTTTTTAATTTATTAAGATCAAATGGCTATTATGGTTTCGCCTACGTTTTAACTTTTTCAGTTACTAACATTGCTTTTGTTGTTTCGATCCAAAATACAAATGTTGCTAATACTTTGATAATGATTGCTACAGCGCCAATGTTATCTGCCATTCTTGGGTCATTTTTCCTTAGAGAAAATCCTGATAAAAAAACTTGGGTAGCAATTTTTATAACTTTTTTTGCTGCACTATATATTTTTTACGACTCAATTAAGTTAGGAAATTTTTTTGGTGATATTTTAGGATTTGTTGCTGCCATGGGTCTAGCAGTGGGCGCTGTTATAATTAGATCGGCAAAAAAATTAAACCTGGTTCCCTCTGCAGTGGTTGGAAAGTTGATCATAGCTCTTTTTGCAATGCTTTTTGTAAAAGATTATTCTCTAAATAATAACGATATTTATATTGTTCCTTTAATGTGTATAATGTGTGTGGCTATACCATTCGTTCTTGTTACTATAGCACCTAGGTTTATAACAGCAGCAGAGGTAAACTTATTTTTCTTATTAGAAACTATAATAGGTCCGATTTGGGTCTGGCTCATTATTAAAGAACAGCCTACACCTGAAACAATCGTAGGGGGTGCAATAATTGTATTAACGATAGCTACCCACTCTTTCTTAAAATTAAAAAAGTCATAAGTTTGTCATAATAATTTCTTGATTTAGTCTCAAATCAGAAATAATAAGCTGCCAGTTTATGAATAAAGTATTTAAAAATTCTTGGGCATTATTTTTGGGTATGGGTGCAATCATGCTAGCCTATGGTTATCAAAATGCTTTGTTGGGAGTTAGAGCAGTTATTGAAGAGTTTAGCCTTGCCTCAACTGGATTCATGATGTCTGGCTATTTTGTAGGTTACTTTATAGGTGCGAGAACTGTTCCTTCAGTTATATCAGGTGTTGGCCATATCAGAGTATTTGCTGCTTTTGCATCTGTAGCATCACTTGCAATACTAGTTCACTCAATTTTTGTAAATCCCTTAACTTGGTTCTTATTAAGAGTAATTACAGGATACTCAATGGTTTCAATCTATACAATTGCTGAGAGTTGGTTGAACGATAGATCAAGTAACAAAAATAGAGGTAAAGTTTTATCTATTTATATGATTATTTTATATGGATCTATGGGGACAGGAATGTTTTTATTAAATTTTAGTAGTCCTGAAAATTTTCAGCCTTTTATTTTAATATCTGTATTAATGTCACTAGCACTTCTGCCAATTTTATTAACTAAAAGAAAGCCACCAACTTTTAAAAAAATTAAAAGTATGAGTTTAAAAGAATTATACTCATCATCACCTCTTGGAATGGTAAGCTCTGTTCTTTACGGAACAATTCAATCAGCATTATTTACTTTATTGGCAGTTTATGCAGCTTCAATGAATTTTAGTATATTTGATATATCTTTAGTTACTTTTATGTTGGCAATTTCAGGTGCTGTTTCTCAATATCCTGTGGGCTACATTTCAGATAAATTTGATAGAAGAAAAGTTATTATTTATTCAACTTTCGGAGCTGCATTATTTGCTTTCTTTGCAATCTTTTCCGTTGGCACAATGTATTTACCAGACGGGCTGAGGTCTTCAAAGTTTTGGTTTTATATTTTTTTAATAGCCTTTTCTGTATGTAGCTTACCAATGTTTTCTTTGATACTTGCGCACACCAATGACTTTATAACTAGAGATAAGTTTGTTGCTGCAGGAGCAGGTTTGCAATTTGCCTTTGGTTTAGGAGCGATCAGTGGACCATTTTTATGTTCTTTGCTTATGGATTTTATTGGTAATAATGGATTTTTTGTATTTCTCATTATCTTCCACTGTTTAATTGGTGTTTTTGCGGTTTATAGAATGAAAATTAGACCATCAGAGGAAAATCCAGACTCACAATTTGTTGCAGTCCCTACGACGATAACTCCTGTTGGAATGGAGTTAAACCCTACAACGGAGCCCATTGAGGAGCCAGAAAAAATCAAATAATTAATTCTATTTAAAGTTGTAACTCAAATTAAACAATAAAATAAATTTAATCTTGTTGAATTTAATTTTATTTGCTTAAATGCGTTCAAAAAAAAATGCCTAAGAGAAAAAAAAGAAAAAAAATTGAACACGGAGCATTTACAAAGCTCGCAAGTTTTACGTCAAGTGCAATAAAAGAATACAAACATAATCAAAAGCTTAAGCAACAACAATTAGAAAAAGAATTAAAAAAACAGGAATTTAGTAAACTTAGTTTAGAAAAAAAAGAATTAAAAGCTAAAGAAGATAATTTTAGAAAACAAGAAGAAAAATTACAGATAAAATTTGAAAATATAAAGCTTAAAGAAAGAGAATTAGAATTAAAAGACAATGAATTAAAAACTAAAGAAAATTCATTAAAAGAAAAAGAGTTAAATCTAAAGTTTAAGGGAGAAGAGCAAAAAAATAAGGAATCAGATCTAAAAAAGAAAGAGAAAGAGCTTCAAATTAGATCTGAAGAACAGAATCGCAAAGATGTTGATTTAAAAGTAAGAGAAGATGAACAAAGACAAAAAGAATTAAAAGAGGCAAGACGAAAAAGAAGAGAACAAAAATTAAGAGATGAAAAAGAACAAGAGAAAAGAAATCTTGAGGCTCTTAAATTAAAAGAATGGGAAGAAAAATTTGATCGTGAACAAAAAGCAAGGGAAGAGCAAGAAAAATTAAAAGAAGAAAAACTAAGAATGAGAGAAAGCAATAGAAAAAGCAAGTATGCAGACTATTCTAACAACAGTGAAGAGGTCTCTAATAACAGTGACGAGGTCACTCAGCAATTAGAGGCTCTCGATGTTGAAAATTCTTCTAAGAACTAATTATTGTTTCGGAAAATAATCTTTTAAATCCCCTTCCCTATATACATCTGCAGTACAACAATGAAGACCACCACCAAAAGCATATGCATCTCTCATCTCTACTGGGACAACTTCAAGACCTAATTTATCCAATTGCTCTGCTTGGTAAACTTCACTTTTTTCTACACAAACTGTTTTTGGATCTAACACGAGAACATTCATTGAAAGCCAAACTGAGGAATAGCATAATGGAGGTGGAGTATTATGAGCTGGCTGAGCTGAGTCTAATATTTTCCATCCATTATCTTCAAAAAGTTTCCGCTGTGAAGCTGGTAGCTTTCTTTGAGGATTATTTATAATTATACCTTCTGTAACAGGAGTAAAAGTTGCATCGATATGAATTGGATATGGATCTCCTGGAAAATTTACAGCATGCACCCTGTGGTTTTTAAAATGTCTTCTTAACCAATCAATTCCACTTAAGTTTGTAGTAAAACCATGTTGAACTATTAAATCTTTTCCAAATCGTAATATATCTGCGGCATCAAATAATGGTTCTTCTTCTGTAGTAACAAAAAATTTTTTTTCGGTCCACTCCAGTCTTTTTTTTACACCAATCTTATCAGATAAATAATCCTTTCTATAATCTGCATCCGTGAGTCGAGGTTTCGGAGCTGACTCATGTCTCATATTTTTATCTTGATCATAGTATTTTTTAAGTAAGGGTCTGTAATTTAAATATTCAAACCATCTACATCTATAACTCATTGTGGCTTCTAACATTTCGTTTCCAACTGTTAAAATTATATCTCTTGCAGGCATACAACCAAACATACTTTCAACTTCCCAATCTGGTGTAGAAACTTTTTGATTATGATTTAAAGGAATAGGTCTATCCACTTTGATACCTCTTTTTTCAAGTAAGGAGGCAAAATCATTTAAAAGTTGATTGGCTTTATCAACTGTATCTTTTGTCCGTGGTCCGTGTTGACCTTTCATATCTGAGTCTTCGGGAACTTTTGCATCTAAAGCTGGTTCTGGCGCTGGTATACAACAACCATCTGCTCTTCCAACAATCACATGTTTAAGTGGATCCCACTCATTCCAACTATTAACAATTTTCTTATTTGCCATTTAGTTTAATGCAATAAATCGTCTATTGTTTTTAATTATTAAACTATAATAAATTATTGAGATAAAAATTAAAAAGCCACCTATAATTGTGTTATTAGTAGGAACTTCATTAATTCCTAATATTGGTAACCAAACCCAAAAAATTCCACCAATCACTTCTGTAAGAGATAGTAAAGTAAGTTCTGCGGCAGGTATCATTTTAGAACCTAATGAATAAAGAATTAATCCTATACAAACTAATGTACCATGAACTGAAAACAAACCTTGATTACGGCTTGTTGAAAGTAAATTGCTGTCAGTCTCGACCAATATAACAATGGATACTATTGCACAAATCAAACCTGCGATTGCAACTGTTGTAAATTTTGGAGTTTCAGGTCTCCATCTAAGTGATACTGAAAAAACTGAAAAACCCACTGCTGATAGGATTCCAAACAAAAGACCAAAAAATGAACCTTTGTTAGTATTACCAAACGCTATAATTATTATTCCGATAGTAGCAATAATTATTGCTATCCAAACATTAAATGAAATTCTCTCTTTTAAGAATAAGAAACCTAAAAATGCGGTAATGAATGGCATAGCCGCCAAGCACAATAAAGTGATTGCAGCCGAAGTATTTGTTATTGACCAAATAAATGTGATCATAGCAATACCCAGCCCAATACTTCCAATTAATCCTGATATTCCAACTTTTTTATAATTCTTATAAAAAGAAAATCCCTCTTCAAAGAATAAATATAAATTTAATATTAAAAAAATTGTAACACCTCTCCCAAGAAGATATTGCCAAGGAACTAATTCTGGCTGATCAATATGTCTTACAACTAAAGGTCCAAAAGACCACAAAATACCTGCTAATAAAACTACAGGTATAGCGACTTTCTCATTTCTCAGCTCTAACATTTCAAATTAATATTATTATTCTTAATCTTTAACAACAAAAATCTATGTCAATTTTCGTCCGAATTGAGTTGGATAACTTATCAACTAGTAAATTTAAGCCAATTTCATATACTATCAAGATGGACCTTAAAATTTTAAGACTGGCCTCTGATACAAAATCTCAAAAAAAAATATCAGATTTTACACACAACTCTAAAGCTAAAAATCCCTTATGCGGAGATGAGATCCAATTATTTTTTAAGATAAATAAAGGAAAAATTACCAAAATTTCATATCAAGGGAAAAATTGTGTTTACTGCCAAGCTTCAGCAAATTTGTTATCAAGTAATTCAAATGGAAAAAAAATTGAAGAAATGATTGAAGTTTGTGATTGTGCTAATGAATTTTTTAAAAACAAAGGTGACTTACCCAATAACTTGAAAAAATATAAAGAATTAATAAGCTCAAAAAATATTGTTAGAAAAGAATGTATACTTCTACCTTTCAATGCTTTAAAGAAAGGCTTAACAAATGGAAACTAAAAAAATTATCGACAACTCTATAGCTGGTCTTTTTTCAGCTATTACTATCGGGGTATTGACACTGCTAACCTATAAGACTGATTATGGACTCTTTCTAGTAGCCTCGTTTGGTTCAACAATGGTATTATTATATGGTTATCCAGAAAGCCCCTTTGCACACCCCAAAAATATTTTTTTTGGTCATCTAGTAACTGCTACTGTAGGAGTAATTGCTTTAACGTTTGTTCCTCTACCAGAGTACATTTTAATTCCAATAGCAGTTGGTCTTGGTGTTTTTTTTATGATCATGTTTAATATTACTCATCCTCCAGCAGGTGGTAATCCAATAATTGTTATTATAGGTTCTGCTTCATTTGATTACTTGTTAAGCCCTGTCATCACTGGTTCTGTGATTATTATAATTTTTGGGGTTGTATTGAACAAATTTATACTCAAAAAAAACTATCCAAAATAAACACTATTTATTTGCTAGACGCTTAATTATTGTGCTACATTCTGTCTTATAAATTCAAGATAATTGCTTTTATAAATTAATAGGAGAAAAAATGAAAATTTTATGTGTTTTATATGATGACCCAAAAGGTGGAATGCCAAAATCATATCCATTGAGCGACTTACCAAAACTTGAAAAATATCCTGACGGAATGACATTACCTTCTCCTAAAGGAAGAGACTTTACGCCTGGTCAATTACTTGGATGTGTATCAGGAGAATTAGGACTTAGAAAATTTTTAGAGAGTAATGGTCATGAATTTATTGTTACTAATAGTAAAGATGGTGATGGATGTGAAGCAGACAAACATATTGTTGATGCAGATATCGTAATTTCTCAACCTTTTTTCCCGTATTACTTAACTAAAGAGAGAATAGCAAAAGCAAAAAATTTAAAAATGGCAATTACCGCTGGTATAGGATCTGATCACGTAGACTTGCAAGCAGCAATGGACAATAAAATTGATGTTGTTGAAGTTACATTTTGCAATTCAAGATCAGTTGCCGAACATATTGTAATGATGATTGTCTCAATGGTTAGAGATTATCATAATCAACATAGAATTGTTAATGAAGGTGGGTGGAATATAGCTGATGCTGTTCACAGAAGTTATGACGTTGAAGGAATGCATATTGGAACAGTTGCTGCAGGAAGAATTGGTCTTGATGCTTTAAGAAAAATGAAACCTTTTGATGTACATTTGCACTACTTTGACAGACATAAATTACCTGACAGTGTAGAAAAAGAATTAAATCTAACTTTTCATGAGTCTGTTGAGTCAATGGTGAAAGTTTGCGACGTAGTTACAATTAATTGTCCATTACACCCTGAAACTGAAAACTTATTTGATAAAAAAATGATTAGCAAAATGAAAAAGGGGGCATATATCGTAAATACCGCCAGAGGAAAAATTTGTAACAAAAACGATATAGCAGATGCATTAAAATCTGGTCAGTTAAGTGGATATGCTGGAGATGTATGGTTTCCGCAACCCGCTCCAAATGACCATGTATGGAGATCAATGCCTAATCACGGAATGACTCCACACACATCAGGAACTTCGCTTTCTGCTCAAGCAAGATATGCAGATGGTGTAAGAGAAATATTAGAATGCTTCTTCGATAAAAAACCTATTAGAGATCAATACCTTATTGTAAAAGATGGACAATTAGCTGGAATGGGTGCACACTCATACAGTAAAGGTTCAGCAACAAGTGGTTCTGAGGAGGCCGCAAAATATAAGAAAAAGTAAAAATTGAGAATAAAGAAATTTTTAAGACCATTTATTTTAACTTATCTTTTCTTAAGTGTTGCTATAGGTTTTTACCCAACTTTTGATTTTTACTCTTTTAAAGGTCAATCAATTATAATTGCTGTTTCGATTTTTAATGGAGTTTTAGGTTTGTACGTAAAAAAAATTGGAAATGACAATTAAAGAAAAAACAATTGGATGGAATTTTGATAACTCATATTCAAATTTACCAAAATCTTTCATTTATGAGATATCTCCTGTTCCAGTAAAACGTCCAGAGTTAGTAATTTTAAATCATGATCTAGCTGATCAAATGGGTTTGAATTTTTCTAATGTAGATAATGAACAGCTAGCAAAAATGTTTTCTGGAAATTTGCTCCCAAAGGGATCTAAATCTTTAGCTCAAGCGTACGCGGGTCATCAGTTTGGTCATTTTACAATGTTGGGTGATGGTCGTGCAGTTTTACTAGGCGAACATATATCTAAAAGTAATCAAAGACTTGATGTTCAGTTTAAGGGTTCAGGTCAAACACCTTTTTCAAGAAACGGAGATGGAAGAGCAGCTTTAGGTCCAATGTTAAGAGAATATTTAATTAGTGAAGCTATGCACTCATTAAAGATACCGACGACTAGAAGTTTGGCAGTTGTGAAAACTGGAGAAAATGTAATTAGAGAAAAACCATTGCAGGGTGCAATATTAACAAGGGTTGCATCAAGTCATATTAGAGTTGGAACCTTTCAATTTATTAGAACAAGAGAAAATTTAGATGAACTCAATACTTTAGTTAATTACACAATTAAAAGACACTATCCTGAAATATCAAAATCAAAAAATAATGCTTATGACCTACTCAGCAAATTAATTGATAAGCAGATTGAATTAGTAGTCAATTGGATGCGTGTAGGATTTATTCACGGAGTAATGAACACTGATAACATGGCGATTTCAGGTGAAACGATAGATTATGGTCCGTGTGCTTTTATGAATAGTTATAATCTAGGAACTTGTTTCAGTTCTATTGATCATATGGGAAGATATGCATATGGAAATCAGCCAGCTATCACTAAATGGAATTTGGCTAGATTTGCTGAATGTTTACTAACTTTGATTAACCCAAATAAAGATGATGCTCTAAAAATGGCAACAGAACTTATCAATAAATTCGATAAAATTTATGAGGAAAAATGGTTTAATATGATGAAAAGTAAGTTAGGTCTAATTGGTGACGATAAGGAAGATAATTTAATTATTTTTGAATTATTAGAGATTATGAAAAAGCAAGAATTAGACTACACAAACACTTTTTTATTTTTAATGGACCATGAAATAGATGATAAAAAAAGTTATCAAAATGAAGAATTTGATAATTGGAAGATGAAATGGCAGAAAAGATTAACTAAAGATAGCAAAAATTTAATGGAACTAAATAATCCTGTAATAATTCCTCGAAATCATAACGTTGAAAATGTTTTAAAATTAGCTGAAAATAACGATCTGACACCATTTAATGATTTGCTTCAAGCTCTGAAAAATCCATACACAAATCAAAAGGTTTTAAATAAATATCAATCTCCACCACCTAAAAGTGATGAAAAATATCAAACGTTTTGTGGAACTTGACTCTTAAAGAACGTAAGGCTCAGGTCTTGCTTCTTTTCCTAAAACTCTTTCGACTGCCATATTGGAAATATCAATAGACTGATATGCTCCGGTTGTAATTAATTCTGTTAATGCTCTACCTATCCCTGGAGCTTGCATTAATCCTCTTCC
>CACCNI010000011.1 GCA_902547215.1 uncultured Pelagibacteraceae bacterium | reverse complement strand
TTACGATAGATATGATAGAGCTGGTGGATTATTAATATACGGAATACCAAATTTTAAATTGGAAAAACATGTTGTCGAAAGAAGAACAAAGCTTTTACAAGATGGTGGTATTAAGTTTGTTTTAAATTTTGAAGTTGGAAAAGATGCATCATTAAACGAATTGAGAGAGAGGCACGATGCAGTTTTAATTTCTACTGGGGTTTATAAACCAAGAGAAATCGAAATTGAAGGAAGCGATTTGAATAACATTTATCCTGCTATGGAATTTTTGACCGCATCAAATAAAAAGGGTCTCGGAGATAAGGTTGAAAACTTTGATAATGGATCTCTAAATGCAAAAGATAAAGATGTTATTGTAATTGGTGGTGGTGATACAGCAATGGACTGTGTAAGAACCGCAGTGAGACAAAAAGCTAAATCAGTAAAATGTTTGTATAGAAGAGATAAAGAAAACATGCCAGGTTCATCAAGAGAAGTTGCAAACGCTGAGGAGGAGGGTGTTGAATTTGTTTGGTTATCTAGTCCAAAAAAGTTTTTAGGTAAAAACAAAATAGAAAAAGTTTCTGTAGATAAAATTAAACTTGGAGATCCTGATGAAAGTGGAAGAAGAAAACCTATTATTCAAGAAAACTCTGATTTCGAATTGAAAGCTGACATGGTTATTAAATCATTAGGCTTCGACCCTGAAGATTTACCAGTTTTATTTGGTGAAAACAAATTACAAGTTTCAAGATGGGGTACAATAAAAATTGATTTTGATACTATGGAGACAAGTGTAAAAGGTGTATTTGCTGCTGGCGATATAGTTCGTGGAGCTTCATTGGTTGTTTGGGCTATAAAAGATGGAAGAGATGTTGCAGAAAGTATTCATAAATATTTGAAAGATTTAAAGGACTCAAAGAGAAAGGTAGCCTAACCGTGAGTAAGAAAAAGATAAATCTAAAGTTAGAAAAATTAAGAAGAAAAGAAAACTTAAAATTATTAAAATCAAATCATGTTTACAGCGAAAATATGGAACATGATGCTTGTGGAGTTGGTTTGGTATCATCTACAGATGGAAAAAAATCAAGACAAGTTGTTGAATACGGAATTGAAGCATTGAAAGCTGTTTGGCATCGAGGAGCAATTGATGCTGATGGAAAAACAGGTGATGGTGCTGGTATCCATATAGAAATTCCTTCAGATTTTTTTATCGAAAAAATTGAAACTACAGGTCATAAACATGATAGCTCAGAAGTTTGTGTGGGAATGTTGTTTCTTCCAAGAAATAATTATGGCGCTCAAGAAGCTTGCAGAACTATTGTTGAAAGTGAGTTAACAAAAAGTAATTTCAACATCTATGGATGGAGACAGGTACCTGTTAACCCTTCTGTTCTAGGAGAAAAGGCAGATTTAAATAGACCAGAAATTACACAAGTCTTGTTTAAATATAATGATAAAAATGAAAAGGGTAAGTCACTAGAGATAAAACTTTATGAAGCTAGAAGAAAGATTGAAAAAAAAATACTTCAAGAAAACCTTAATGAATTTTACATATGTTCGTTTAGCTCTAAATCAATCATTTACAAGGGAATGTTCCTCGCTGAGTCCTTGTCTGATTTTTATTTAGATCTTAAAGATCCTAGATTTGTATCAAGATATGCAATTTTTCATCAGAGATTTTCGACCAATACCGCACCAAGCTGGGATCTGGCACAACCATTCAGAGCTCTAGCACATAATGGAGAAATAAATACCCTAAAAGGTAACGTAAATTGGATGAAGGTTCATGAGGAAGAAATGTTCAGCCCAGTTTTTGAGGATATGGAGAACTTAAAACCAGTGATCCCAAGCGGAAATTCAGATTCAGCATCATTAGATAATGTTTTTGAATTACTTAATATTTCTGGTCAACCTGCGCCTTTAGCAAAATTAATGTTAATACCTGACGCTTGGTCTAAGAAAAGTAAAGTGCTACCAGCTGAACATCAAAAATTATTTAACTTTCTTAATAGCACAATGGAACCATGGGATGGTCCTGCAGCTATTGCTGCCACAGATAATGAATGGGTGATAGTTGCTACAGACAGAAATGGTCTTAGACCTATGAGATACACAATCACAAAAGATAATTTACTTTTTGCTGGATCAGAAACTGGAATGATTGAACTTAATGAAAAAAAGATAGTTTCAAAAGGAAGACTAGGTCCTGGTGAAATTTTAGGTGTAAGAATAGAAAAAGGGAAGATATTTAAAAATAAAGAGATAAAAAACTACTTAGCAAAAGAGTACAAACATTTTAATAACCAGATTATTGATTTAGACAAAAAATTCCCGATCAAAAATGAGACAAATTTATTTAAAGGTGATCAATTAAGAAAACTCCAACATTGTTTTGGATACAGTCTAGAAGACCTTGAATTGATACTTCACCCAATGGCAGAGGATGCAAAAGAGGCGACTGGATCAATGGGTGATGATACACCTCTAGCAGTTTTGTCTAACAAATATAGACCCTTGTATCATTTTTTTAGACAGAATTTTAGCCAGGTAACAAACCCGCCAATCGACTCATTAAGAGAAAATAAGGTTATGAGTTTAAAAACAAGGTTTGGAAATCTTGGTAATATTTTAGATTTTAATAACCTTACTGAAGAAAATATTTATGTACTTAACAGTCCAATTCTATCAAACAAACAGTTTGAAAAATTTGTTTCTTTTTTTGACAAAAATAATCAAGTTTTAGATTGTACTTTTACTACTGAAGAAAATATAGAATCTTCACTTGAAAGATTAAAAAAAGAGGCTGAAGTTTTAGTAAGACAAGGAGTAACGCAACTAATTTTAAGCGATAAAGAAGTTTCTAAGGACAAGTACCCAATTCCTATGCTTCTATGTATTGGTGCTGTTCATACTCATCTTATCAAATTAAAGTTAAGAGGTTATGTTTCAATTAATGCTCAAACGGGTGAAGCGCTAGATACCCACTCTTTTGCAACTCTTATAGGAGTTGGAGCTACTACAGTTAATCCTTATTTAGCATTAGACAGTCTTTACCAGAGATTTGAAAAAAAATTATTTGGAAAGTTTATTTATGATGATTGTGTAGAAAGATATGTAAAATCCGTAAACTTAGGCCTTTTAAAAATAATGTCAAAAATGGGTATTTCTGTAATTAGTTCTTATAGAGGAGGATGTAATTTTGAAACTGTAGGATTAAGCAGAACAATTGTGAATGATTTTTTTCCTGGTGTTACCTCTAAAATTTCAGGTATCGGACTTACAGGGATTGAAAAAAAAATAAGAGGTATTCATGAGGAGGCTTTCAGATCTGACACAAACGTATTGCCAATAGGAGGAATTTATCGATATAGAAAAAATGGTGAGACACACCAATACCAAGGCAAACTGATACATTTGCTTCAATCGGCAGTTACGAACAAATCTTATGAATTATATAAAAAATACTCTAAAGGAATATATGAGTTACCCCCTATAAATTTAAGGGACTTAATTGATTTCAAGAAAAAAAATACAATCAGCATCGATGAAGTGGAACCAGTTGAGAATATCTTAAAACGTTTTGGAAGTGGAAGCATGTCCCATGGAGCACTATCAAAAGAAGCTCACGAAACACTAGCTATTGGAATGAATAGAATTAAAGGAGCATCTTGTAGTGGAGAAGGTGGTGAAGATGAAAAAAGATTTCAAGTTCAATCTAACGGAGATAGTGCTAATTCAAGAGTGAAACAAATAGCATCTGCGAGATTTGGAGTTACAATTAATTATTTAAATAATTGTAACGAGATAGAAATTAAAATTGCACAAGGCGCTAAACCAGGAGAAGGTGGGCAGTTACCCGGATTTAAGGTGACAAAAGAAATTGCCAGATTAAGACATTCTACTCCTGGGGTGACTTTAATATCGCCTCCTCCTCATCATGACATTTACTCAATTGAGGATTTGGCCCAGTTAATTTATGATTTAAAACAGATAAATCCTAAAGCACGTGTTGGTGTAAAACTTGTTGCATCTTCTGGTATTGGTACCATTGCAGCAGGAGTTGCAAAGGCAAAAGCTGATATAATTTTAATTTCTGGGCATAATGGTGGAACAGGAGCTACTCCTCAAACTAGCGTTAAATACGTTGGTATACCTTGGGAAATGGGATTGACCGAGGCAAATCAAGTTTTAACTCTTAATAATTTAAGACATACAGTTACATTGAGGACAGATGGTGGAATTAAAACTGGTAGGGATGTTGTCATTGCAGCCATGATGGGAGCGGAAGAATTTGGCGTAGCAACAACTGCTTTAGTAGCTATGGGATGTATTATGGTAAGGCAATGTCATTCAAACACGTGTCCTGTGGGTGTTTGCACTCAAGATGAAAAATTGAGAGAAAAGTTTAATGGAACTCCTGATAAGGTGGTTAACCTGTTCACTTTTATAGCTCAAGAGGTGAGAGAAATTCTGTCTGAACTTGGATTTAAATCTTTAAACGAAATAATTGGAAGAACAGATCTATTAAGGCAAGTGAGCAAAGGATCTCCTAATTTGGATGATTTAGATCTGAATCCTCTTTTTGTACGAGCTGATCCTGGTAAAAACAAAAGATATTGTGAAAAACAAATAATAAATTTTGTACCAGACACTTTAGACCAGAAAATTTGGCCTGATATAAATAAAAAAATTGATAACAATGAAAAAATTGAAATATCCTATCAAATTGAAAATACTCATAGAGCTGTAGGCACACGTATTTCTTATGAATTATATAAGAAATATAATAATGCAAAATTAAACGACGACCACCTAACCCTAAATTTTGAAGGATCTGCGGGACAATCTTTTGGTGCATTTGGAATCAAAGGACTTAAATTAATTTTGAGCGGAGATGCCAATGATTATGTTGGGAAAGGATTATCTGGAGGTAAAATAGTCATTAAACTGAGCAAAGAAAGTAATTTGATTTCAAAAGACAACACAATTATTGGAAACACGGTTTTATACGGAGCAACTTCAGGAAAATTATTTGCAGCTGGACAAGCAGGTGAAAGATTTGCTGTTAGAAATTCTGGAGCTACAGCTGTAGTTGAAGGATGTGACTCAAATGGTTGTGAATATATGACTGGGGGCAATATTGTAATTTTAGGAAATACTGGAGACAATTTTGCTGCCGGCATGACAGGTGGCATGGCTTTTATTTATGATAAAGAAAAAGAATTCGAAAAAAGAGTAAATCCTGAAAGTGTAATTTGGCAAGGTGTTGAAACAAAATTTTGGCAGGAATTTATAAAAAAATTAGTTGAAGAACATTCAAATGAGACAAGTTCAAATGTTTCCAAAAAAATATTAGAAAACTTTGATAAAGAGATTCATAATTTTATTCAAGTCTGTCCAAAAGAAATGATAGACAAACTTGAAAATCCTATTACAAATAAAATCTCTAATTTTGCAAGTTAATAAAAAATGAAATTATTTTGTTTTGGTTTTGGACAAGTAGCCCAATTTTTTGTGGACCATCTATTAAATTGTAATGTTGATTTAAAATTAACAACCACATCAAGAAAAAATACTTCTGAGCTTACTTTCAAAAATTTAAAATATTTTAATTATGAATTTAATGAAAATGATTTTGATAAATATTTGATCAAACCATTACAAGAGTCCGATCATATTTTGATATCCGTTCCCCCAATAAATGGTAAGGATATGTTTATAGAAAGATTAGTAAAAAATAATTTAAATTTACAAAACTTAAAATGGCTAACTTATCTATCCTCAACAAGTGTTTATGGTAATCATGATGGAGCCTGGGTAAATGAAGACAGCACAACAAATCCACAAACGCTTGCAGGAAAAAACAGATTAAATGTTGAGAAAGATTGGTTGTCTATTGGAACAAAAAATTCATTGCCAGTTCAAATTTTTAGACTTTCGGGGATTTATTCTGATAGATACAATGCAATTACCAGACTTAGAAATGATCAAAAATTTGTCGTTGAAAAAAAAAATCACTTTTTTTCAAGAATACACGTTAAAGATATAGCTCAAACATTATACTTATCACTAAAAAAATCTTTAAATAATGACATTTACAATTTGTCAGATGATAAGCCAGCATCAAATATTGAGGTCGTTAAATATGCATGTAATTTGATTAATTTTGAATTACCAAAAATTATTAGTTTTGATGAATTAGAGGAAGGTATGCTGAAAGATTTCTATAAAGATTCTAAAAAAGTTTCAAATAAAAAGATTAAAGATATATTTAAATTAAAATTAATTTACCCAACCTACGAAGATGGTTTGAAGGTTAATGTATAATTTCGTCTATTAAATTTGTGAGTTTATTTAAATCTCCCTTACGAGACAAGCTATGATCGCCTCCCTTTATAATCTGTATTTTCTTTTTTGCTTTCGGAAAAATACTAAAGATTTTTTTTGATAGATTTATAGGGACGACATCATCTTTTTTTCCATGAATTAAAAAAACAGGGATCTTTGAGTTTATTTTCTTATTAAGCACTTTATTTTTTCTACCATCTTTTAGAAAAGATAATTTGATTTTATATTCATAACCATCACTTTTAAGCATATAGAACTTTTTTCAAAAATTTTTTTATCACCTCAGCTTTCCAGCACCCATATCCATAAAGTCTTTTACTTTTATATTTTAGAAAGTTTTGAATTTGTCTCCTTTTGGATTTTGATAGATCATCTATGCCAAAAACCTGAATTTTTTTATAAATACTTATCTTTTTTGCTTGTTCTATAAATCTTTGTTTGCTTCTTTTGAGATCAGGACTTGCAAATGAACAAAGATATAAATTATTAATTTTTGTTTTCATAAAAAATCCAGGGCCATTCGTTATAACTAGTATATTTTCTGAACCAAAATGGCATGTATCTTTCAGCAAGAAAAGCATATAATCTAGTTTGGTCATAACCTTTAAGATTTTTAAAACCAAAAACTTTTTCACATTTAAATAACCACTCAAACTGATCTTTAAAAAAGTTATTAAGAATTTTTTTCTTTGAAATAAACATTATGTGTGGATTGTATGTTGTATTTTTTTCTACAAATTCCGTAAAATCAGCTTTGTCCTTCTCATTCATAACGCTTATTGCTTTTTCTAATACTCCATATCCATGGTGAAGATCAAACTGAATTTTTATTGTTATACGACTATGATCGATAAGTAATATTGGCTCTTTAATGATATTTCTCCAGCCTCTTTTTAAGAGTTTTGATAATTTTGTTCCAAGCTGAATAGGTTCACAAAGGACTGCATTATACTTTTCCCACTCCTTTGGTACACACTTTAATATTATCTTTGTAATGTCATCAGTTTCTGTAGTGCTTCTTGAATTCAACCAAAATCTTCTTTTTTGGCAAAATCCTACCCAATCATGATCATTGTAATATTGTAATTGATTCTTCCAAAACCAGTAATGAAAAGTTAGTTCAGAATAATTTTCCTCTTTATGGAATATATTATCCATATTATCACATCTTAAATACTTATCTGAAAACTTTTTTTTACCTACTGCTGCTAATTTATAGTTACTTTTCTCTAAAAAAGGTATGTCCTTATCAGTAACGCAATAAATATCTAAATTTGACATGAAATTAATCTTAATTAATTTATAAATTAAATCATGGTTTTTTATAGAAAAAAATTACAATTAATCTATAAATTTTTTATTTCTCAATTATTTAAGGTTATCTATGGAAAAGTCGTTTTTTCCAATAAAAACGATAAAGATGTTAAATTTATTGAGATAAGCAAAGATAATCTAAAATACAAGTTTGCTGAAATAGATAATGGAAGAATATTTACAGATTATGTGGAGAACGTAGCAATAATAAATAAAAATCAAATTTTAGATCACGTATCCTATCAACAAGTTGAAGGTGAGTTAAAAGAGCCATTTTTAAATGTTGTAGTTAAAAAAGGGACTCCGAAATTCAAAAAAAGATACAAAGGAAAAGTGTTTTCGTTAATTCAGGGTGCTAGTGGAAATAATAATTACTTCCACTGGATGTTTGACGTTCTTCCAAGATTGATAATATTAGAAAAAGTTTACAAACTGAATGAGATTGATTATTTTTATTCTCCACAAATAAAACCATGGCAACTATCTTCTCTTTCTATTTTTGATATTTCTGAAGAAAGATTAATAAATAGTAATCATTTTAGACACATTCATGCCGATAAAATATTAGCAGTTTCACACCCTTGGTATAATAAAGGCAGAATTCTGGATGAAGCCAAAACATTACCAACTTGGATAATAAATGAAATAGGATTTAAATTTGAAAAGTATGGAAAAAAATTCGAATGTAATGATAAAATTTTTATTGATAGGAGAGAGTCACCCTTTAATCATTGTCAAATTATAAACGATGAGGAAATAAAGACTCATTTAAAGAAAAAAGGTTTTACGATATATAGGGTTGGTGAACTTAATTTTTTTGAGCAAATATACCTTTTTCAAAATGCTAAGATAATTATTGGTGCTCATGGGGCAGCGTTTGCAAACTTAATTTTTTGTAAACCAAATACTAAAGTTTTGGATATTATTCCAGAAAATCATCCCAATTCAGTAGACGAGACAATTGCAAAGTTTAAAAATTTAGATTTTAAATTTGTAAAAACTAAAGAATTATCAATTGAAAAAAAGACTAATGGGGATATATTTTTACCAATGGAAGTGATTGACAGTTTTTTGTGACTAATCAATCCACTCTTTATAATTAGAAAGATTATCTATAAGGTATTTGGGAAAGGAATTATCAATAGAAATTTTTTTATAATTATGATTTCTTCCAATAATATCTTTTTTTTCAGAAATCATCTTATTAATTGAATCTAAAGATAGATATTTTTCGTCAATTTTTTCATTAAAATTTATTGGATCATTTGTTTCGCACAAGTTTTTATATTTATATAACAATTGCTCAGGTTTTTTTAAATTGCAAAAGTGCCAACCACCTTTATCAATTATATTATTTAATCTTAATTTATCTAATCTCCAAAAAGGTCTTCTTTTAAATTTAAGGTCCCTCAACCACTGAGGAGATTTTAAATATCTTTTTACACAAATTCTACTACCAAACCAAAATGGTTCATTTTCACTTTGAAGATTAAACTTATAATAAAAATGATTTTGTTTAAAAACAGCATATCTCATTTTTTTATTAAATTTTTTAAATTGATTGGGATTTGGAATTTCATCCAAGTCTGAGACAATAATAAAATCATCATCTTTACACTTTTCTAAACCTCTCATAATAGAATTTCTCTGAAAGTTTTCTCTTAAATAAGGATTAAAACCGCCTGGCATATCTGTAACTGGTACGTAAATAATTTTATCCTTAAATTTACCAAAATTATTAATATCAAATTTTAGATTTTTCGAATTATTTTGCCATGTTTTATCACCTTCTACGATAACAAAATAATCAACATGCTTATCTAAAATATTTAATCTTAAATCTAATAATAAGTCTTCGTCCCAATAGGAAAAACAATCATAAATCATTTTATTTTTCTTTATTAATTTTCAATACTCCTATGAAAGCTTCCTGGGGTATTTCTACTCTACCAAACTGTTTAGATCTTGCTTTACCTTTCTTTTGTTTATCCAAAAGCTTTCTTTTTCTATCCCTTGCACCACCACCATGTATTTTCGTAAGAACATCTTTTTTAAAGCCTTTAATTGTTTCTCTAGCTATAATTTTACCCCCAATTGCTGCCTGGACAGGAATCATAAAGTTATGGCGAGGTATCAAGTCTTTTAATTTTTCACAGACTTCTCGACCAATAGTTTGAGCAAAGTCTTTATGCACCATCATTGCAAGAGCATCAACCGGTTCAGAATTAACTAATATTCCCAATTTAACTAAGTCGCCTTCTTTATGACCCATTATTTCGTAGTCAAAACTTGCATATCCACTTGTCATTGATTTAAGCCTATCGTTGAAATCAAAAACAACCTCATTTAGAGGGATCTCATAATTTAATACAGCCCTACTTCCTGAATAATTTAAATTTTTCTGTATACCTCTTTTATTTTGACAAAGTTTCATAATAGATCCTAAATATTGGTCAGGAGTAATTATTGTAGCTTTAATCCATGGCTCTTCTATAAATTTAATTAAAGTTGGATCAGGTAAATTTGAGGGATTTTGCAAGTCTAGGATATTCCCATTATTTAAATGGACTTTATAAACAACTCCTGGAGTAGTAGTAAGCAAATTAATATCAAATTCTCTTTCAAGTCTCTCAGTTATTATTTCAAGATGAAGTAAACCTAAAAAACCACAACGAAATCCAAGCCCCAGTGCTGAAGAGGACTCCGCTTCGTAAGAAAAGCTCGAGTCGTTTAACTGTAATTTAGCTAAACCATCTTTTAATTTTTGATACTCTGAACTATCAACTGGAAATAAGCCACAAAAAACCACTGGTTTACTTGGTTTGAAACCAGGTAAAGCTTTTTTAAGAGGACTTTGAGCTTCACAAATAGTATCGCCGACTTTTGTATCAGATAAATTTTTTATTCCTGTAATAATAAATCCTATTTCACCAGATTTAAGTTCTTCAATGTCTTTGGCCTTTGGTGTAAATACACCTACTTTTTCTACTATATATTCTTGATCTGTAGACATCATCTTTATTTTCATGTTTTTTTTTAATGTTCCATCTATCACCCTGACTAAAATAATAACTCCTAAGTAAGAGTCATACCAACTGTCAACAAGTAAGCATTTTAATTGTTCTTTAGTCTCACCTTTTGGTGGTGGCAGTGATGAGACAATCGACTCTAAAATATCTTCTATACCTTCGCCTGTTTTTCCTGAACAAGGCACAGCATTAGATGTATCTATACCAATAACATCTTCTATTTGTTTTTTTGTTCTATCTAAATCAGAGGCTGGTAGATCAATTTTATTTAATACAGGTATTATTTCATGATTTATATCTAGCGCCTGGTAAACATTGGCAAGTGTTTGGGCTTCAACACCTTGAGTGCTGTCTACAATTAATATAGATCCTTCACAAGCATAAAGTGATCGACTAACTTCATAACTAAAGTCTACATGACCTGGTGTATCAATGATATTTAGAATGTATTCTTTGCCATCTTTTGCTTTGTAATTCAGCTTTACTGTTTGTGCCTTAATTGTAATTCCTCGCTCTCTTTCGATATCCATAGAGTCTAATACTTGATCCTTCATTTCTCTTTCTGTCAAACCTCCACACTTATGTATTATTCTATCCGCAATTGTTGATTTACCGTGATCGATATGAGCGATGATAGCAAAATTTCTTATGTTATTAAGATTAGACATTTATGATCTTAATTTTGCGCCAGTTTTCTCTTCGACAGTGCTGACTATCTTTTTTGATATATTTGTCAAATCGTTTTCGTCTAAAGTTTTGTAGTCAGATTGTATTGTCACTTTTAAAGCAATAGATTTTTTGTCAGATGGAATATTTTCCCCTTCATAAACATCAAAAATTTTTATTTCTTTGATTAAATTTTTATCTATATTCTGGATAACTTCTGTTAAATCTTGAGCTTTTGTATCTTTATTGACTAAAAAAGCAAAATCCCTATCTGACTTCTGATAATCCGAAAAAGCTAGACTTTCTTTAGTTTTTTTATTTTTTGCTTTATACTCAACTAAGTTTTCTAAAAAGATTTCAAATCCAAAAGTATTTGAAATTATCTTTGGGTGCAAGGCACCAAAATATCCAAGAACAAGATTTCCATCTTTTGAGACTATAGATCCTGAAATACCTGGGTGATAATAAGAAGGCGTATTTTCCTCAACCTTAAAATCTTCTTTTCTTATCTCAAGTTCTGTTAATGATTGAACTAAATCTTTTTTAATATGAAAAACATCTACTAAATCATTTTTCTTTAAATTGCTATCTTCATCTATAGATTGTTTTTTAATCCCACAAACAACAGTGATTTGTTGACCAGGTTTTTTTCCTGTAAAAGTTGGACCAATTTCAAAAAGGGCTTGATCACCAAATCCTCTGTTTAGGTTTTTTTCTAAATAAAAAATGAGATTTGGATACAAAGAATTTCTTAATACATTTAAATCTGAACTTATTGGATTTACAATCTTTACACTTTCTAACTTTTCTTTGAATTTGTTATTAATTTTTTCGTCAGTAAAAGACCATGTTATTGTTTCAAGATATCCTTTTGAGGCTACCGATCTTTGAGCTAAATGAAAATGTTTCTGAAAGTAATTAAGTGTTGGTTTAGTTCGTTTTTTATCAGGTTCAATGGACTTTATTTTTTCAAATCCAATAATTCTAATAACTTCCTCTACTAGATCAATCTCTCCAAAAATATCCGGTCTCCAACTTGGAACCTTAACATTGAGAAATTTACCTTTGGTTTTAACAGTGAAGCCTAAGTTTGATAAGATCTTTTTTATCTCATTAGTGTTTATGCTGGTTCCAACTGTCTTTGATACCATTTTGGGGTCAAATTTTATCTCAAGATTTTTTAATTTTTTTGTCTGCTTTACATCAAATTTAGAAACTTCCCCTCCACAAATTTCTAAAATTAGTTCAACGGCTGAATCCAACCCGGCAGTTACAGATTGAGGATCTACTCCTCTTTCAAAACGGAACTTAGCATCACTATTCAAATCTAATTTTTTAGCAGTTTTTCTTGTAGTTGAAGGATCAAAATATGCTGACTCTAATAGTATATTTTTTGTGTGTATTTCTGTGCCTGACCTTTCACCTCCGATTATTCCACCTAAACCAAGTACACCTTCATCATCTGATATCACACACATATCTTTATCAAGCGTATAATTTTTATTATCTAGGGCTTTAAAACTCTCTCCTTTTTTTGAATTTCTAACGGTAATTTTATTCTTTATCTTGTCTAAATCGTATGCATGGAGGGGTCGGTTTAAATCAAACATTACATAATTTGTTATGTCAACAACAGCAGAAATAGGCCTTAAGCCAAGTGCTAAAATTCTATTTTTTAACCATCCTGGACTTTCAGTATTTTTAATATTTTTAATGATACAGCTTCCAAAAATTGAACATGCCTGATTTTTATTTTTTTCAATCTTTATATTTAAATTATGTTTAATGTTCTTTTTAACTTTACTCTTTCTTGGTTCTTTTAATTTTCCAAAGTTAGAGGCTGACAAATCTCTTGCGATACCTCTCACACCTAGGCAGTCTGGTCTATTTGGGGTAATTGATAATTCTATTACATTTTTTCCTTTTTTTTCACCGAAGAATGATTTTCCAATTTTTGTTTTATATTTATCATTTAGATCTATTATTCCTTCGCTCTCATTAGAAAGTTTCAACTCTGATTCAGAACAAAGCATTCCATAAGAGGTTTCTCCTCTGATCTTTGATACCTCTAATTTCATGCCATTTTTTGGAATTACTGAACCTGGCGGTGCGTAAATTGTCAAAAGTCCATCTCTTGCATTAGGAGCACCACACACAACTTTAAGTGTATCTTTTTTTCCTATATCCACATCACATAATTTAAGCCGGTCAGCATTAGGATGTTTATTTGCTTTTATTATTTTCGCTACAATGAAGTCGCTTAATTCATTTTTGACTGGCTCTACCTTTTCTACTTCTAGGCCAATACTATTTAATTTCTGGATAATTTGTGACTCACTTTTATTTGTTTTTAAATGAACATCAAGCCAGTCTTTTGTAAATTTCATTTACTTAAACCTCTATAGTTTGTTGGAACATCTAAAGGATCAAAACCATAATAATTTAACCATCTATAATCACATTCAAAAAAAGATCTTAGATCATTAATTCCGTACTTAAGCATTGCCAATCTATCAATACCAATACCAAAAGCAAAACCTTGATAAATTTTTGGGTCAACCTTACAGTTTTTTAAAACATTTGGATGAACCATTCCACATCCAAGAATCTCAAGCCATTTATCACCTTCACCAATAATAATTTTGTTATTTTCAATCCTATACCCAATATCTACCTCGGCTGAAGGCTCTGTAAATGGAAAGTGACTAGGTCTAAATCTCATCTTAATTTTATCCACTTCAAAAAATTCTTTAATAAAATAATTTAAACATCCTTTTAAATGTCCCATATTAATATTTTTATCTATGTGAAGACCCTCTAATTGGTGGAACATTGGTGTATGAGTTTGATCACTGTCACTTCGATAAGTTCTTCCTGGTGCAATTATTTTGAAAGGAGGCTTTCCTTTTATCATCGTGCGAACTTGAACTGGAGAAGTATGGGTCCTAAGCAAAGTTTTCATGTTCTCATCCAAATAAAATGTGTCGTGCATATCTTTTGCTGGATGATCTTCAGGAGTATTTAAAGCCGTAAAATTATTATAATCATTTTCAACATCAGGCCCTTCTTCTACGCTAAATCCTATCTCTGAAAAAATACACGATATTTCGTCAATAACTTGAGATACAGGATGTATCTTTCCTATTTTGAATTCTTTCTCAGGTAAAGTAACATCAATTTTTTCTTTTTTTATTTTTTCATTAAGATCTTTATCCAAAACTTCTGTTGCTTTTGATCTAAATATTTCAAGTAATTCTTGTTTTGCTTTGTTTATATTGGATGCAAAAGTTTTTTTTTCATCCTCAGATAAAGAACCAAGTTTTTTAAACTGAGAATTTATAAATCCATTTTTACTGAAAATATCTGTTCTTATGGCTTCAATTTCTTTTGAATCCTGGGTGCTGTTTAATCTATTTTTAAACTCGAGAATTTTTTTTTCAAAATCAGACATTTTTAGAGATTATTTCTTAAACTAAGAAAAACAATAGGGAAGATTAATTAAGTGCTGCTTGAGCTTTTTTTACAATTGTTTTAAACGCTTCAGGGTTATCATAAGCAATTTCAGCTAGAATTTTTCTATCTAACTTGATACCAGATTTACTTAAAGCATGTATAAATTTTGAATATGTAAGTCCTTCACCTCTTACTCCTGCATTAATTCTTTGTATCCATAATGACTTAAATTCTCTTTTTTTATTTCTTCTATCTCTATATGCATATTGCATCGACTTTTCCATCGCTTGTCTTGCAACTCTTATAGTATTCTTTCTTCTTCCCCACTGACCTTTTACAGCTTTAAGAACTTTTTTATGTTTAGCTCTGCTTGTGACTCCTCTTTTTACTCTTGGCATTTTATCCTCTCAAACTATATGGCATGTATGATTTTACAATTTTGCCATCCTGTTTAGACATTACAGTTGTTCCTCTTTGTTTTCTAATTTGTGAATTCGTTCTCTTGATCATACCGTGTCTTTTCCCAGCTTGAGGCATAATAACTTTTCCTCTTGCGGAAATTTTAAATCTTTTTTTTGCTGAACTTTTAGTTTTTAACTTTGGCATAATTGGAGGGGTTATACAAATATAATGATAAATTTACAAGAATAATTAAATTGGTTGAATAACCATTATCATCTGTTTGCCTTCAAATTTAGGCTGTAACTCTACTTTTCCAAGTTTTTCTATATCTGTCTTAATCTTATCCATTAATTCATGTCCAAGATTTGAGTGTTGTAATTCTCTTCCTTTGAATTTAATAGTAAATTTTACTTTATCCCCTTTGCTTAAAAATTTTTGAGCATTTTTAATTTTAAACGAGTAGTCATGAATTTCCGTTACTGGTCTTAGCTTTATTTCTTTAAGTTCTACTTTTTTTTGCTTCTTCTTTGCTTTATTAGCTTTTTTTTGGGCATCATATTTATATTTACCCATATCCATGATTTTACAAACTGGTGGTTTAGCATTTTGAGCGATCTCAATTAAATCAAGCCCTTCATTTTTAGCCATATTAATTGCCTCTTGGGTATTTAGTATTCCTAAATTTTTTCCATCACTTGAAATTACCTGTACCTCTTGAGACATAATCCTATTATTTGAACGAGGTCCTCTATCCTTTGTCCTTCTCTGAAAATAGTTTTGTTTGAAATCTGCCACTTATAATGATGGAGCTTTGTTTAAAGCTTGATAGTGATTTATAAATTTTTTTAGTTCCATATTTTCTTGTTTTGTAGAATCCAATTGTCTAATAGTTACACTATTACTGTCAACTTCTTTTTTTCCACAAATTAATAATATTGGAACCTTTGATAACGAATGTTCCCTTATTTTGTAATTTAAATTGTGATTCTTAAGATCAACTTCCGAATTTAAACCAGATGCAATAAGCTCTTTATTAACTTCAACAGAATAATCATTAAAGTCTTCAGAAACTGGTATTACCATGATTTGTGATGGGCTGATCCAGAATGGAAGTTTTCCAGAATAATTCTCAATTAATATTCCAATAAATCTTTCAAGAGAACCAAATAAAGCTCGATGCAACATTACTGGAACTTTTTTTGATCCATCTTTATCAACAAAAGATGCACCAAGTCTTCCTGGTAAATTTAAGTCAACTTGAAGAGTTCCGCATTGCCAATCTCTTCCTATTGCATCTCTTAAAACAAATTCAATTTTTGGACCATAAAATGCACCTTCCCCTTTATTGATACTATATTCTAGTTTTGTTGCTTTAACTGCTTCCAATAGAGCTTTTTCTGCTTTATCCCAAACTTCATCCTCTCCAACTCTAAGGTCTGGCCTATCAGAATATTTTAAAATAACATTTTCAAATCCAAGATCTTTATAAATATTTAAAATAAGATTTGTAACTGATAAAGATTCTTCTGTAATTTGATCTTCTGTGCAAAAGATATGCGCATCATCTTGAGTAAAAGCTCTTACTCTTAATAAGCCATGTAATGCTCCTGATGGTTCATATCTATGAACTTTTCCAAATTCAGACATTTTATAAGGTAAGTCTCGATAACTCTTTAAGCCTTGATTGAATACTTGGACACATCCTGGACAATTCATAGGTTTAATAGCAAATACTTTTTCATCTGGAGTTTCAGATGTATACATGTGTGCACCAAATTTTTCCCAATGACCAGATTTTTCCCACAAAGATCTATCTAAAACTTCTGGGGTGTTAATTTCTTTATAACCTGCTTCGTTTTGTTTTTTTCTCATGTAATCAATAAGTTTTTGGAACAGTGTCCATCCTCTTTGATGCCAAAATACTGCACCAGGACTTTCCTCTCTAAAATGGAATAAATCCATTTCTTTACCAAGTTTTCTATGATCTCTTTTTTCAGCTTCTTCTAATCTTTTAATGTAATTATCTAAATCTTTTTTTGATGCCCATGAAGTTCCATAGATCCTCTGCAACATCTCATTTTTTGAGTTACCTCTCCAGTATGCTCCTGCAACTTTTGTTAATTTAAAATTTTTACCAATTTTACCTGTTGATGATAAATGCGGACCTCGACAAAGGTCATGCCATTTACCATGAAAGTATATAGAAATTTCCTCGGTTTTAGGAATATCTTGAATAATTTCTGACTTATAATTCTCACCAATTTTTTTGAAATGTGAAATAGCTTTGTCCCTATCCCAAACTTCTCTATAAGTTGGCTCATCTCTATCAACAATTTCTGACATCTTTATCTCAATCTTTTTTAAATCTGCTTCAGTAAATGGTTCTTTTCTAGAAAAGTCATAATAAAAACCATCCTCAATAGTTGGTCCGATCGTCACTTGAGTTCCAGGAAATAACTCTTGGACTGCCATTGCTAAAATATGCGCTGTGTCATGTCTGATAGTATCAAGCCCATCTTTATCTTTTGACGTTAAAACTTTTACTTCGCAATCCTTTTCAATTTCGTAACTTAAATCTTTCAATTTTCCATCGACACTTATAACTAAAGCTTCCTTGGCGAGAGATTTACTAATTTTTTCAGCAATTTTAAGTCCTGAAACTTTTTCTTTAAAAGCTAATTTTTTTCCATCAGGTAAAGTTATATTAGGCATTAATTAATTTTTTATATTCTGAATAAGTTGAAAAACACATTTTTTCAACATTAAATTTTTTTTGTACGTTTTTTCTACCATTATTTCCCATCACATTAAGTGAGGTATCGTCCAATCTAAAAATAAAATCTAATTTTTCACTCAAAGAATGATGATCGCTAGAACTGAATAATAAACCAGTTTTATTATCAACTATTGTTTCCCTGGATCCGCCAATATCACTTGCAACTATTGGTTTTTTCATTGATTGTGCTTCAACAGATATTCTACCAAAAGCCTCAGGTTCAATTGATGCAGAAACAATAACGCTAGAGACGCTATAGGCAACAGGCATTGAGGGCGCATGTTCAAGAAAAATTACATCATTATTTAATCTAAATCTTTCAATCAACCTAATAAGTTTTTTTTTGTAGATTTTTCTTCCTTGATCAGACCCAAGAAGTATAGCTATAAAATTTTTATATCCATATTTTATTTTTAGATCATTAAGAGCTTCAATAAAAATTTCTTGACCCTTCCACTCAGTAAGTCTTCCTGGCATTAAAATAATCTTTTTATTAGCATCAATATTTAGTTTTTTTAAAAATTTAATTCTATCTGCTTCTTTGATGTTATCGGGATCATAATACTCAGTATTAATTCCTCTAAAAATAACTAAAAACTTTTTAATTCTGGAAATGTACTCTGGATATTTTTCTTTGATATGGGAAAAAATAAAATTTGAACCTGCAATTACGCAATCTGACCGAAGCATAATTGCATTATATTTTTTTTTTATTGAATTATTAAAATTATATGTCCCGTGGAATGTTGTTACTAATTTACATCTAGTTATTTTAGAGACATAGTAACAAGACCACGCTGGCGCTCTGCTTCTTACATGAAGTATATTAATTTTATAAAATAGAACTATAAAAGTAAGTATAAATATATTTATTAAAATCAGTAAAGGATTTTTGCTGTGAACCGGAAGTCTAAATAGTTTTACTTTTTTTTTGTCTATATATTTCAATAACTCTCCTCCACTAGTAGCAATAAAGGAGCTTGATTTTTGTTCTTTTAAATAATGAGCAAGATCATAACAACCTATTTCGGCTCCACCATAACCAAGTCTTGGTATTACTTGTAAAACTTTTAATTTAGATGACATTTGTCTAACTTATAATATCATATTTAAATCTCAAAATGACTAAATTCAATTATATCTATTTTAAAAAGGATAAAAAATTACGAATTTTGAATAGTAAATTTAATTCTAAACTTACTGTTGTGTTTTTGCATGGTTTAAAATCTGATATGGAAGGAAAAAAACCTCTTTTTTTAAATAGATATTGTAAAAAAAACAAAGTTAACTTTCTATCTCTTGAATATGCTGGTCATGGCAAGTCATATGGAAAATTTGAAAATGGAACTATTTCTCAATGGAGGAACAACGTTAAATTTGTAATTCGTAAAATAATTAAAAATGAAAAATTTTTAATAATTGGCTCAAGTTTAGGTGCTTGGCTCGGACTTCTGCAATTTCAAGATTTTAAGAAACAAATAATTGGATTTATTGGAATAGGTTCAGCTCCTGAATTTTTGGATAGGTTAATTTGGCAAAAACTGAAAGATGATGAAAAAAAACTGTTTTTAAAAAAAAAGTTCTATATGCTTAAAAGTGATGGTTATGAATATAAAATCAAATTATCTTTTCTAAAAGATGGTAGAAAAAATAAAGTGCTTAATAAGAAAATAAACTCAAAGATCCCTGTTTTTTTAATTCATGGAAAAAAAGATGATGTCGTCCCTATAAATCTATCAAAAAAAATCTTTAGTATTTTTCCGAAAGCAAAAAAGAAAATACAGATTATAAAGGGAGGCGATCATAGCTTGTCTCGTAAGGGAGATTTAAATAAACTCACAAATTTAATAGACGAAATTATACATTAACCTTCAAACCATCTTCGTAGGTTGGGTAAATTAATTTTAATTTAAATATATCTTTAATCTTTTTATTTGAAACTTTTTTAGAATCTTTATAGAAATCTTTCAGCATACCTTCCTCTAATTCATCAAAACTAATAATTTTTGGTAATTCAAAATTAATCAAATTACATGCATATTTAACGACCTCAATATTTGATGCTGGCTTATCATCTGACAAATTGTAAATGTCATTATTTAAAGATTTTTTTAGTGATAAGTATAATGTTTGAGCTATATCTTTAACGTGTATTCTTGAAAAAAAGTGATTTTTTTTTTCAACGACAAATTTTTGATCATTTCTAAGTCTGGTAATTGCATTGTATCTATCAGAATAAATCCCCGAAAGTCTAAAAATTTGAACTGGCAATGAATTTTTTGTTCCAATAGACAACCAATCTTTCTCAACATTTAATCTGTTTTTTCCTGCAAGCGTTTGTGGATTTGTTGTGCTGTCTTCATTTACCCAGGCTCCATCATGATTACCATAAACACTTGTTGAGGATAGATAAGTTAGCCATTTTAAGTTTTGTAAATTTAAATTATTTTTTACTAATCTTTCTATAAACATATCCTTACCATTTATTGGGGGAACGGATATCAAAATATGATCGGACTCTTGTAATGGTTTGATCAAATATTTATCAAAATCATTTTCATTAAATTCATAATTAAAATATTTTAAATTTTTGAAAGTAAGCTCAGAAGTATTTTTTCTTGATGTGGTTGTTAATTTTAAATCAACATTACAATTTAATAGATGGTCCACAAAAAATTGGGCTACTTGTCCAAAACCAAAACAAAATAATTTCATTTTTTATTAACTTGCAAAATTAGAGATTTTATTTGTAATAGGATTTTCAAGTTTGTCTATCATTTCTTTTGGACAGACTTGAATAAAATTATGAATCTCTTTATCAAAGTTTTCTAATATTTTTTTGGAAACATTTGAACTTGTCTCATTTGAATGTTCTTCAACTAATTTTTTTATAAATTCCTGCCAAAATTTTGTTTCAACACCTTGCCAAATTACACTTTCAGGATTTACTCTTTTTTCGAATTCTTTTTCTTTATCATAAATAAAAGCCATGCCACCTGTCATGCCGGCAGCAAAATTGTCTCCAGTATTTCCTAAAATTACAATATTGCCCCCAGTCATATATTCACAACCATTTGAGTCACATCCTTCAACTACAGCTGTAGCTCCAGAATTTCTAACAGCAAATCTTTCACCTGCTTGTCCAGCTGCAAATAATTTTCCTGAAGTTGCTCCGTATAAAACCGTGTTTCCAATAATTGTGTTGTCTTTTGAAATCAAATTACTTTCTTTGCTCAGTTTAATGACTATTTTACCTCCAGATAATCCTTTCCCAACATAATCATTGGCATCTCCGCTCAAAATTAATTTAAGTCCTTTGATTCCAAATGCACCAAAAGATTGTCCCGCAGATCCTTCAAAATTTAGGGTTAGGTGGTCGTCGTTTAATTTTGCATTATTATATTTCTTATATAATTCATAAGAAATACGTGTGCCTACAGCTCTATGAGTATTTTCAATTTGATAGGATATTTCAATTTTTTCATTGTTATCAATTTTTTTATTTATATCAGGCCAAATTTTCTGGTCTAAAGTGTCTGGTACAAAATTTATTATTTGTTTTTCACAATATCTTTTGTTTTTACCAGGATCAGCTCGTACAAAAAGAGGATTCAGATCTAAATCATCCAAATTAGGAGATCCTTTGCTCACTTGCCTTAATAGATCTGTTCTTCCAATTATTTCGTTTAAAGATTTAAATCCAAGTTCAGACAGAATTTCTCTCACCTCTTGAGCTATAAAAGTGAACAGGTTAACCACCTTATCAGGAGTTCCATTAAACTTTTCTCTCAATTTTTCATCTTGAGTGCAAACACCCACAGGACACGTGTTTGAATGACATTGCCTTACCATAATACATCCCATAGCTACTAAAGCAGTTGTTGCTACGCCAAATTCTTCCGCTCCCATCATGGCTGCAATGACAACATCCCTACCAGTTTTAATTCCACCATCTGTCCTCAATGTAACTGTATGTCTTAAATTATTAAGAGTTAAAACTTGATTTGCCTCGGTCAATCCCATTTCCCAAGGTATACCAACGTATTTAACGCTAGTTTGAGGAGTAGCTCCTGTTCCACCATTATGCCCAGAAATTAAAATTATATCAGCTTTTGCCTTTGCAACTCCTGCTGCAATGGTACCAATACCAGAAGATGCAACAAGTTTTACACCAACACGTGCTTTAGGATTTATCTGTTTTAAATCATAAATTAACTGGGCCAAATCCTCAATTGAGTAAATGTCATGATGAGGAGGAGGCGATATTAAAGTCACCCCAGGAGTAGAATGTCTTAATCTGGCAATTTCTTTTGTCACCTTAAATCCGGGTAACTGCCCACCTTCTCCTGGTTTAGCGCCTTGTGCAATTTTAATTTCTATCTCGTTACAATTATTTAAATAATTAATTGTAACTCCAAATCTCGCAGATGCTATTTGTTTCACTCTTGAATTAGCACTATCTCCGTTAGATTGAACTTGAAATCTTTTTTCATCTTCACCACCTTCTCCACTACAAGATGCTCCTTTAATTCTATTCATTCCAATAGCTAGTGTTTCGTGAGCTTCTTTTGATAGTGCTCCATGGGACATGCTTCCACTTCCAAAACGTTTTAAGATATTCTCAACTGGTTCCACTTCATCGATGCTGATTGTATTTTTTTTCTTGAAATCAATTAAGTCCCTTAAATTTATAGGGGGTAACTCATATATTCCTTTAGAGTATTTTTTATATAATTCATAAGATTTGTTCGTAACTGCCGATTGAAGCAAATGTATCAGTTTGCCTTGGTATTGGTGTGTCTCACCATTTTTTCTATATCGATAAATTCCTCCTATTGGCAATACGTTTGTGTCAGATCTGAAAGCCTCCTCATGAATACCTCTTATTTTTTTTTCAATCCCTGTAAGTCCGATACCTGAAATTTTAGAGGTAACACCAGGAAAAAAATCATTCACAATTGTTCTGCTTAATCCTACAGTTTCAAAATTACATCCTCCTCTATAAGAACTAATTACAGAAATACCCATTTTTGACATTATTTTTAAAAGGCCTAAGTTTACGGATTTTACATATCTTTCTACACAATCATCATAAATAAACTTTCCAAATAATTTTTTTTCAAATCTCTGGTAAAGACTGTCTAATGCTAAATAAGGATTAACTGTAGTAGCTCCAACTCCTATAAGAGTTGCAAAAGAGTGGGTATCTAGCGCTTCACCCGTTTGAGCATTAATTGAAACATAACCTCTTAACTTTAATTTGATAAGATGAGTATGAACAGCACCAATACATAGAAGCATAGGAATTGGGTACTTGTCCTTAGAAACTTCTTTATCGCTTAAAATTAGTTGCGTTACTCCTTGTCTTACTAAAACTTCAGCCTCTTTTTTTAATCTTTCAAGTGAAGATTCTATATTTTCTTCAGTAGTAAAAGTACAATCTAAAACTTGATTATTTTTGTCAAAAAAAGAAACAAATTTTTCAAACTGTTTGTTTGATAGAATTGGACTGTTAAGTACATAAATATTTTCTTCAGTAAGGTTATTAAAATCTAAAATATTACCAAGATTTCCAAACCTTGTTTTTAAACTCATAACCTTATTTTCTCTTAATGAGTCGATTGGCGGGTTTGTTACCTGGCTAAAATTCTGTCTAAAAAAATGATACAAGGGTCTATATTTGTTAGACAAAACTGCTAGAGGTGTATCATCACCCATTGATCCAGTCGCCTCTTTTGCATCCTCTGCCATTGGGTGAAGTATCAATTCAAGGTCTTCTAGACTGTATCCAAAACAATGTTGGAGTTTTCTTAATTGATCACCTTTAAATAAATTTGTCTCATTTTTGATCGGGAATTTTTTGTCTAAATCAATAATCTGGTTATTAAAATGTTTGTACTCTTTTGCTAAGTAGTTTTTTATCTCTTTATTTTTAAATATCTTCCCTTTTTCTATTCTTACACCTAAAATTTCACCAGGACCTAGTCTTCCTTTTGAAACTATCTTTTTTTCATTAAGTTCAATCATTCCAGTTTCTGATCCAGCAAAAAGTAAATTATCTTTTGTGATTGTGTATCTCATAGGTCTAAGACCATTTCTGTCTGTAGCAACTATCACCCATTCATTATCTGTGGCAGCAATAGCTGCAGGACCATCCCATGGTTCCATTGTGCTATTAAGAAAGTTAAATAATTTTTGATGTTCAGCTGGTAGCACTTTACTTTTCTTAGACCAAGCGTCAGGTATTAACATTAATTTTGCTAAAGGCGCAGGTTGACCAGAAATATTAAGTAATTCAAAAACATTATCTAATGATGCTGAATCTGAATTTCCGCTTGGGATCACTGGTTTTAAGTTCTCCATATCCTCAAAAACTGGGCTGAACATTTCTTCCTCATGAACCTTCATCCAATTTACGTTACCTTTTAGGGTATTTATTTCTCCATTATGTGCTAGAGCTCTGAATGGTTGTGCCAGATCCCAGCTTGGTGCGGTATTGGTCGAAAATCTCTGATGAAAAATTGCATATCTTGATACAAATCTAGGATCTTTAAGATCTAAATAAAAATCAGACAAGGACTCAGCGAGGAACATTCCCTTGTAAATGATTGATTTAGAGCTAAACGAACATATGTAAAATTCATTAAGGTTTTCTTGAAGTATTTTTTTTTCAATCTTTCTTCTAGCTTCATAAAGTTTTATCTCTAGTGACTTACCCTTTTCATTTTTATCATTATATTTAAACAAGACTTGTGTAATTTCTGGTCTATTTAAATCTGCCTTTTCTCCTAGAACAGAAGGGTTAACAGGTACCTGTCTCCATCCATAGATGTTGAAATTACTTTTTGTTAACTCACTTTCAACAATAGTTCTGCAAGCTTCTTGAGCGCCATAATTATTTCTTGGAAGAAACAACATTCCCACACAAACTTCTGAGCTATCATGTTTATGACCTGTAGTTTCAATTTTTTCGATAAAAAAATCTGAAGGAATTTCTATATGGATACCAGCACCATCACCTGTTTTTCCATCAGCATCAATTGCTCCTCGATGCCAAACAGCTTTCAATGCTTCAATTCCGTATTCAACAACTTGTCTTGATTTTTTTCCATCTGTAGATGATACCAAACCAACTCCACAAGCATCATGTTCCATATTTTCGCTGTAAACATGATTTGATTTTAATAATTTTAAGTTTTCTTTTCTTCTTAATTTTTCTAACTTTAGATTTATCTTTTTCTTACTCACGGTTAGGCTACCTTTCTCTTTGAGTCCTTTAAATCTTTCAAATATTTATGAATACTTTCTGCAACATCTCTTCCATCTTTTATAGCCCAAACAACCAATGAAGCTCCACGAACTATATCGCCAGCAGCAAATACACCTTTTACACTTGTCTCCATAGTATCAAAATCAATTTTTATTGTACCCCATCTTGAAACTTGTAATTTGTTTTCACCAAATAAAACTGGTAAATCTTCAGGGTCGAAGCCTAATGATTTAATAACCATGTCAGCTTTCAATTCGAAATCAGAGTTTTCTTGAATAATAGGTTTTCTTCTTCCACTTTCATCAGGATCTCCAAGTTTAATTTTATCTACAGAAACTTTTTCTATTTTGTTTTTACCTAAAAACTTTTTTGGACTAGATAACCAAACAAATTCAACACCCTCCTCCTCAGCGTTTGCAACTTCTCTTGATGAACCTGGCATGTTTTCTTTATCTCTTCTATACAAACATTTTACTGATTTAGCTTTTTGTCTCACTGCGGTTCTTACACAGTCCATTGCTGTATCACCACCACCAATTACAATAACATCTTTATCTTTTGCATTTAGAGATCCATTATCAAAGTTTTCAACCTTATCTCCGAGACCCTTTTTATTTGATGCGGTCAAAAATTCCATAGCAGGATAAATGTTATTCAAATCGCTTCCTTCAATTTCGATTTCTCTTGGTTTATAAACCCCAGTAGAAATTAAAACTGCATCGTGCCTCTCTCTCAATTCGTTTAATGATGCATCTTTTCCAACTTCAAAATTTAAAACAAACTTAATACCACCATCTTGTAAAAGCTTTGTTCTTCTTTCGACAACATGTTTTTCCAATTTAAAATTTGGTATTCCGTATATTAATAATCCACCAGCTCTATCATATCTATCGTAA
>CACCNI010000010.1 GCA_902547215.1 uncultured Pelagibacteraceae bacterium | reverse complement strand
TGATTGTAAATTCATATCATAAAAAAATTGGTGAGTTTAAAACTGCTGGTAACCCAATTAAGATGTCAAATTACAAAGATGAGGAAAAAAGAGGAGATATACCAGATTTAGATGAACATAGAGAAAAAATTATTAAAGAATTTTGTAATTAATTTTTTCTATCTCCTGAGACATTTTAAGTAATACTTTTTTTTTATTTAGTTTATCTGTTCTAATTAAAACAGCATCTCTCATTTTTTTTAGTGGTGAATGTTTTCTTTTTTTATCAAGTCTAGTTCTAATACTTAAGCTTTTTTTAACCTCTTTGAGAGGAACTTTCTTCTTTAAATCTTTCCATCTTCTAATAGAGGCTTCATTTAAATTACAAGTAAAGTAAAAAGCTAAGTCATAACGGGGATTTTTTTTCAAAATAGTGCTAGCAATGTCTCTACCTTCAACACATATTCTTTTATTTTTTTTAATAATTTTTTTTTGAAATTTTTTCATTATTTCTCTAACACCTTTATTCTTAGCTAAATAACCAACATGGTTACTAATTTCCTGTGAATGTAAAGATTGCTTTTTTATTTTGTTATATGAGAGATTTTTAAATTTCTTTTTTAAAAACGGAACTATTTTTTTTGGCTTATGCTTAATAATAATTTTACTTGCATATCTGTACAACAATCCAGAATTTACAAGAAAAAGTTTATATTTTTTTGAAACTAATTTTGCACCTGTGCTTTTACCACTAGCAGCTTCTCCATCACATGCAATTCTTAAAGACTTATTCATTAAAACTATGTTTAATTAAATAACTTATTTTGATTATGATTGAAATATTATTGTTCCGAATTTTCTGGGTTATCAGCTTCTTGCTGATCGTTTTCAGCTATTTCATCAAGAGAAACTTCGTTACTTTCCTCTACTCCGCCCTCTTCAGCTGGAGCATCATTTGATTGAGGTGCATCAGCATTTTGTAGTTCAGCTAAATCTTCTTTTGAAACTTGAATTTTTTCAGGAACTTTTCTTGCTCTTTTAGACGGTAAAATAGGTGTTCCACTTTTTGAGATTTCACCTTTGTATAAATTTTCAAAATCATCTCCGATATCTTCATCTTCTTCACTTAGATCATCAACTTGTTCGATATGTTTTCTAAGTTTGTAAACAGCGCTATCTGTCAATTCACTTGTTTTGACATTTTCATTTGCAATTTCTCTAAGTGCGATAACAGTATTTTTATCGTTATCTTTTTCTACACTCGGTTCAATTCCAGAATTTAATTGAGTAGCTCTTTCCTTTGCGACCAAAACTAATTCATAAGGGCTGTCTACTTTATCGATACAATCTTCTACAGTTACTCTAGCCATGCGGAGTATTTATACTCTGAGGTCTATAAAATCAAGGTGTTTTTATAAAATCGTTGGATTGAGTTTGTTTTTAATTAAAAACAGCAAAACTAAAGAGATTAAAATATAGCCTCCAGAAATCATAGATATCTGCTCTATAGAAAAGTCAAAGTCTATCATTAATCCAAAAAGAGCCGTTCCAATAGCTGTTGAAAATACCATTAATGAAGTAGTTAGAGCTTTAATTGATCCTATAAATTTAACTCCATATAATTCAGCCCACGTTGATGATCCTAAAACGTTAGCAAAACCATTTGATACCCCTATTAATCCAAGAAAGAAGAATGAGGAAACTGGTGATTGAAAGTAAATTAAAATTAATAAAGAAATCAAAAAAGGGATATTCATGTAAATAAGTAGTTTTCTACTTGTAAACTTATCAATCAAATAGCCAGCAACAAACAAAGTTAACACTGATGCTATTGAATAAACCATAAATGATTGAGCAATAGTATATTCCCCCCAATTTTTTGCAGACAAAATAAATGATTGATAAACAAATATACCTGTAGCTATCCAGGGCATTGCTAGCATATTTGATGCTATAATAATAAATCTATAATCTTTAATAACTTCAGATCTTTTCCATTGTTTTATATTTTCTTTAGCAACTTCAGTATCATTCTCTCTAGATGAAAGCTTTACCTCTTTAACTAAAAAGTAAGACACCAAAGGGAGAAATAATATTATGGCGACTGAGATAATGATCCATATATTTCTCCAATCCATTATAGTAAGAGCATAAATTATTATAACTGGCATAAAAAATTCTGCAGTAGATAAACCAAACCATCCAGTACTAAGTGCTTTTCCTCGAGTGTTAGTAAAGTATCTAGATATTGTAGTAGAGGCAGTGTGGGACATCATTCCTTGACCAGAAAATCTCATAAGTAATATTGCAATAAAAAGGAACGCTATTGAATTAATCTTTGAAAAAGCAAATGTTGAAATTGCAAGCAATGAAACAACAAAGAAAGAAAATTTTAAGACATCAAAGTCATCAATTTTTTTTCCAACCCAAATTAAAATTATACTACTTAATAAAGTTGCTGACGCATAGATTGAGCCAAATTGTCCATGAGTAATATCTAATTCATTTCTTATACTTTCGTTGAACAATCCTAAAAAAAAACTCTGTCCAAAGCTTGAAAAAAATGTAAATATAAATCCAAAAATAATTACTTTAATACTTAAATTTTTTAACATTAAATTATGTCTTGTAACGTTGCTTTCATTGGTCTTGGTGTAATGGGATACCCCATGGCTGGTTATATATCAAAAGGTGGGCACAATGTAACTGTTTATAATAGAACAGGATCTAAAGCTGATAAATGGCTAAAAGATTTCAAAGGAAAAAAAGCTGATACGCCTAAAGATGCTGCAAAAGATGCTGATTATATTTTCACATGTGTTGGAAACGATAACGATTTAAGAGAAGTTACATTTGGAGAAAATGGAATATTTAAATCAATTAAGAAAGGTGCAGTCTATATTGATAACACAACTGCTTCTGCAACAATAGCAAGAGAAATTTATTCACACGCAAAAAAAAATGGCTTTGGTTTTTTAGATGCACCCGTATCTGGTGGTCAAGCAGGTGCTGAGAATGGTGCGCTTACTGTAATGGTAGGTGGAGATCAAGAAGATTTTGATAAAGCATTAGATAAAATTGATTGTTACAGTAAAAAAGTAAAGTTGTTAGGTAAATCAGGTTCAGGTCAATTAGCAAAGATGGTTAATCAAATTTGTATTGCGGGATTAGTTCAAGGGTTATCAGAAGCAATTAACTTTGGTCAAAAAGCAGGATTAAACATGGAAGATGTGATTGAAGTTATTTCAAAAGGCGCTGCTCAGTCTTGGCAAATGGAGAACCGATATAAAACAATGTTAGAAGATAAATTTGATTTTGGATTTGCTGTAGATTGGATGAGAAAAGATTTAAAGATTGCAATGGAAGAAGCAAAGAATAATGGATCTCTATTACCGATCACAGAAATAATTGATAAATATTATGCTGAAGTTCAAGACATGGGTGGTAAAAGATGGGATACTTCAAGCTTAATAAAAAGATTTAGAAAGTAAAAGTATGCAGCCTGCGTACTATGAAGACTTCACAGAGATAAAGAAGAAAATCTGGTCAATGCTAGATGATGCAGTGACGAATAGAAGTTCTCAATTTAGAATTCCAACTTTTATATGTGGTCATAATAACGATATAGATGGAAGAATTGTTGTTTTAAGAAAGTCAGACCAACAAAATAACTTAGTTCAATTTCATAGTGATATTAGATCAGATAAAATAGAATTGCTTAAAAATAATCCCAACGCTGCTCTTTTATTTTATGATAAAGATGAAAAAATTCAGGTTCGACTTAAAGTAAACTGTATTATTAATCATAAAAACGACATTACAAAGAATTCTTGGGAAAAAACTCAACATATAAGCCGTAAATGTTATTTGGTTGATAATGGTCCAGGAACAGAGTCTGATGTTCCAACATCTGGACTAAAACCTGAGTTAGATAATTTTGATTATACAAAGGAACAAAGTGAAGAAGGTTATAAAAACTTCACTGTCATACAGTGTAAAATAAAATCTATTGAGTGGTTATATCTTGCTGCTAAAGGTCATCGAAGAGCAAAGTTTGATTTGGAAAGTAAAAAAGATACTTGGTTAGTTCCATAATAAATGAATTCAATTGTTACTCTTTGCTTAAACAGGAAAACATCTTAAGCTCAGCAGCATATTTAGTTTTGGCGTCAAGCATACTCTTTGCACATTTAAACATGACTGAGCGATTAAAGAAATGTGTTCCTTCTTCCGCAAGACAATAACCAAACATTATTTCAGCTGCATACTTAGTTTTAGCTTTTGCTGCATAATTGGAGCAAGTTTCCATATCTAATGAATGGCTTTTTCCAAAATAAAAAAAACTGAAAATAAGGATCCAAAAAAATTTTTTCATTTAAAAAATTGATTTAGAATACTTTTTCCAATTATCTTGATAGTGTTTAGTATTTTCAAACACTGCTTTTTTCTCTTCTTCTGTTACTTGTCTAATAATTTTTCCTGGAGATCCAACAACTAAAGAGTTATCGGGTATCTCTTTATTTTCAGTGATTAAAGCCTTTGCGCCGATAATACAATTTTTTCCTATCTTTGCTTTGTTAAGGATTACTGCACCAATTCCAATTAAACTATTGTCACCAATTGTGCATCCATGTAGCATTACTAAATGTCCAATGGTTACATTTTTTCCAACCTTTAAAGGACAACCTGGGTCAGTGTGTAAGACACAACCATCCTGAACGTTTGAGCCCTCACCTATATGAATATTTTCAATGTCACCTCTTAAGGTTGCATTAAACCAAACGCTTGTATTTTTGTCTAATGTTACATCTCCAATAATAACAGCATTAGGTGCTACCCAATTTTCGCCAGAGTTTTTTGGTTTTTTATTTTCCAAATCGTAAAACATAATTTATATATTCTAACATGGCACTTTTAAAAACTCCAATATGTGATTTCGGTCTGAATGCAATAGATTTTAAGCTTAAATCAATTAATGGGGAATTTTTAACATTGAATGATGTCAAAGGAGATAATGGGACTTTGATAATGTTTATTTGCAATCATTGTCCATATGTAAAAGCAATAATAAGAGAACTTGCAGATGATTGTGCAAAACTTAAAGAAGATGGCATTAACTCAGTTGCAATAATGTCAAATGATACCAAAAACTATCCTGAAGACTCTTTTGAAAATATGAAAAAGTTTTCTGATAGATATAACTTTTCATTTCCTTATTTAATTGATGAAACGCAAGAAATCGCAAAAAAATACGATGCAGTTTGTACTCCAGACTTCTTTGGCTACAACAAAAACCTTGAGCTCAATTACAGAGGAAGAATAAGAGAATTAAATGATTTAAAGCCTGTCGGTTCAGGTGATAGTGAATTGCTTAGATCAATGAAGTTAATTGCTAAAACTCAACAAGGTCCAAAAGAACAATATCCTAGTATGGGATGCAGTATTAAATGGTTTAAATAATGAATTTAATTATCACAAGAAATTTTCCACCTGATGTTGGGGGCATGCAAAATCTTATGTTTGGCCTTACAAAATCATTGTCAGAACACATGATGGTTAAAGTATTTGCTGATGAACATTATCAGCAAGAAAAATTTGATGAAGATTTATCATTTTCAATTGAAAGAGTTGGAGGTCCAAAAATCTTTAGAAAATTTAGAAAAGCCTCTTTAGTTAATAATTATTTACAAAAAAATACTAAAGTAAAAAATATAATTTCTGATCACTGGAAGAGTTTAGAAAATATTAATACTAAAATTAGAAAAACATGTCTTATTCACTCTAAAGAGATAAATCATAAAAAAGATTCTTTTCTAAATAAACGAGTTGTTAAAGTATTAAATAATTGTGACCATGTAATCGCAAATTCAAACTTCACAAAAAACCTAGGTATTGAAATTGGTGTTAATGAGGAAAAAATTAAGGTTATTAATCCAGGTGTATTTCCTAGAGAAGAAATAAATCCAAAAATAGAGGAAAAAATATTAAAGAAACTTGAGGGAAAAGAGCCAAGACTTATTACTGTAGCTAGATTTGATAAAAGAAAAAATCATGAAAAAATAATTATGTCTTTGAGAAATTTGAAAGAAATTTACCCAAACATAATCTATATTTGTATAGGTCAAGGCGATACTTTTGAATCTCAGAAAAAACTTGTTAAAGAATTAAAACTTGAAAGTAATGTTTTATTTTTGAAAAATTTATCAAAAGATGAAAAAAACTCTTACTTAAAAAATTCAAATGTTTTTGTCATGCCATCAATTTCTTACAAAAAATCCGTAGAAGGTTTTGGAATTGTTTATGTTGAGGCTGCTCAATATGGAATTCCATCTATCGGAGGAAAAATTGGTGGTGCATCCGACGCTATTGTCAATAATGAAACTGGTTTGCTTTGTGATGGAAATAACATGGATGAAATCTATCAAAGTTTAGTAGAAATATTACAGAATAATAAATTTAAAGTTTTAGGAAAAAATGCAGAAGAAAATGCAAAAAAATTTCTTTGGCAAGAAATAGTAAAAAGTTATTTGCTAATACTAAAGAACTAATCTTTCGAAAACTTTCTCTGCACTTAAATTTTTTAAGTCACTCACTTGTATTGCTTTGAAGTTTTCCCTCTCAATACTTACTTTGTGAGCTGTTGTATGACTGCCAAACAACGACAAACCTTTTACATTTAAATGCGCAGCCATATGTGCAGGACCTGTATCATTAGCAATAACAAATTTACTTCTCTTTATCAAACCTGCCAGTTCTGAGATTGAAATTGCTTTGTCTTCACTCAAAATAGAAACAGCATCTAATTCTTTTGCTTTTTTAATTTCACCAGGGCCAGGTGCTACCACTATTTTTAGATTAGGATGATTTTGTTTAATAAGTTTTATTAATTGATCGTAATAGGGCCATTTCTTTTGTTGTAAGTGCTCGGAGCAGAAAGGAAATAACAATATATAATCAGATAAATTATATTTAGAAATAAGTTTATCGATATTAGAACAACCCCAAGAAAAATCTGGTCTTAAAGTGTGGGAGGTTTTTAAACCAGATATCCTCAATTGATGATCAAATCTCTCTAAAACAGGTTTTTTATCAAATTCTTTTTTTGTTTCGTTGGCTGGAAGAGTAGTTTCCGAAGAAGACCATTTGTAAGATCCTAAATTAGGAAATAAAATTCTTTTATAAAATGAAGTTCTTGAGGAATTCTGCAGATCATAGACCTTTGTAAACTTATGTTGTTTAATTTTTTTCATTAATAAAAAAAGATATATTAAATTAAATCTAGATAATCTTTTATCGACAATTACTTCTTTTATATTGGGATTTTTTTTGAAAAGATTTGAATATGTATGAGATGTTAATAAATAAATAAAATCATCTTTATGATTGTCATAAATATCTTGAATTGCCCCACTCGCTTGAGCTATATCTCCTAATGATCCGTGCTTTATGATTAATATATTAGACATATTTTTAACAATTTATCACACTATAAAATTTTATGAATAAAATACTAGTTGAAGTATCTGTTGGTGAGTTATTAGATAAATTAACTATCCTTGAAATCAAAAAAGACAAAATCAAAGATGCAGAAAAACTAAAATTCATAAATCTTGAATATGATTCTTTAAAGGAACAATATGATAAAAATGTGAAAGTTGATGAAAAGATTAAGAGTCTTTTCTCTGAATTAAAAGAAATAAATGCTAAATTGTGGGATATTGAAGATAATAAAAGACAATGTGAAAAAGACTCAAGATTTGATGATCATTTTGTTTTATTATCAAGAGAAATCCACTTCTTAAATGACAAACGAGCAAGTATTAAGTTGGAGATAAATAATCACACTGGATCTAAAATCAAAGAGATTAAAGAGTATACAAAATATTAATTATTTATTTAAAGAAGAGGCAAAGTTCCAAGAACAATCAAAGCTTGGGATATAAACTCTGTCTAAAGATGTATTTCCAAAACTTTTTTCAAAAAGATTTAACCATTTATCAACTTGCTTAGGTTTTTTATCTTGGCTTCCAACTTGTGCAGTTATAGTTCCATTTGTTTTAAGAATTCTTTTCAAAGATTTGATATTTTTTGCGGCTAAATCAATACAATACTGATCATCATTTAGATCTACATAAATTTTATCATATTTATTATCTTCAACTGATTTAATACTTTCAAATGCATCTCCCCATACACACTGTACATGATTTTTTGTAGTTGCTTTCTTGCCTACCTTAGATAAATATTTCTCACACATTGTTACAACTTCAGGATCTAATTCATACCAATCAATTAATTTAAAACCTTTAGATATACATTCTCTTGCAACCCCTCCATCGCCTCCACCAATTATTGCAGTTTTATCATTTGATGGATTAAGTTTTAAACCAGAGTTAACAAAAGTTGAGCTATACAAATGTTCGTCATTTTCTGCCACCTGAAGTTCGCCATCGATGAAAAGAGATTTGCCGAATTGTTCTAAATTTAAAATTTCAATATTTTGACCTACCTTCGATGTAAAGTTTTCTAAAACATCTTTTACCATATAATACTTTTTTAAACCTGGTGAGCTATAAATATCATCGTAATAACTAATAGTGTCTCTATTAAACTCTTTTTTAACAATTCTTTTATGTTTAATTTCTTTTTTTAAAATATCGTAGGCAACATTAGGATTTACTTTCCCACACGTAAAAAAATCAAAACTTATAATTCCTCTTTCTGGAAAAGTATGAAAACTAATATGACTTTCTGCTAATAAAGCTACAAGAGTAAAGCCTTGTGGTTCGAATTTATACTTTGAAATCTCTAAAACAGTTACTTTTGCCTTTTTGGATATCTTGTAAACCAGTTTTTCAAAGAACTTTGGTTCGTACTCTTTTTCAGTACCGATAATATCTAAAGTGACGTGCTCCCCAACTTTCGTCATAAAAAGTTACCCTTTTTTATAGTTTTTAACTTTTTCTAATATTACATCCATCTCACTTGATGAAAGAATCTTAGGCTCCCCTAACTTTATTGCATTTATATATTGATGGCAAATATTTTCAACTTCTTCTGCAAGTTCAAAAGCTGAGCTTAAGTTATCCCCGTAAGAAACTTGACCGTGATTGGACATCAAACATGCTTTCCTATTTTCTAAGGCTTCAATGATATTATCTGATAGTTTCTGAGTTCCAAAAGTTGCATACTTTGCACACTTTATGTTATCTCCTCCAGCTAAGGCTATCATGTAGTGAAAAGCTGGAATATCTTTATTATGTGCTGATACAGCTGTTGCGTGTGGTGAATGCGCATGAACGACAGCTTTTGCATCAGTTTTATTTAAGTAAATATCTTTATGAAATCTCCACTCAGATGAGGGTTGCAAACCTTTTTCATCATAATTCCCTTTTAAAGACACAAAGACTATATCATCAGCTTTGAGACTGTCATACTTCTTGCCTGATGGAGTAATTAAAAACCCCTCCTCATTATTATTCTGAGCTTTAAGTGAAATATTTCCTGATCTTAACGGAGATAAATTTGTACTATTTAATTTTTGAGCAAATTTTATTATTTCTTCTCTACTTTTAACGTCCATAATTTTTTAAATACTTTAAAAATAAATACCCAAAAATCACGCCTACGCCTATTAGAATATATTGATAAAGTTTTAATAATAAAAACTGTGGTGGAAGCTCATTTTCGTAAGGGTTTTTTAAAAAAAAGTTTTTTGAACCGTCTTCATATAAATCAACAGGTCCAATAACCAAGTAAATTCCATAAATTGCTATATAAATACATGGTGCTAGAGAAAGATAAATTAATGTCTTATTATTCTTTACAATACTTAACCAATTAGCTGAAACTCCAACTAATAAAAGACAAACAAGTGATAAAATAAGTGGGTTCATTTAAATAAATTTTTTAATCCTTTTTCTGATGCTTCGCAAACACCTTTTTCTGTTATCAGACCAGTTATATATTTTGCTGGCGTAACATCAAATGCCAAATTCAAAGCACTGCTTTTATTTGGGTATATTTGCACTTTTTTTATATTCCCATCCTCGTCAATACCTTCAACTTTTGACAATTCATCTGAATTTCTCTCTTCAATAGGAATATCTTTAGAATTTTTAGTTTTCCAGTCAATCGTTGAACTTGGTAATGCTACGTAAAATGGAACATTGTTATCTTTTGCCGCAAGAGCTTTTAAATAAGTTCCTATCTTATTACAAACATCACCATTCGATAAAGTACGATCTGTTCCTACGATACACAAATCAACTTGTCCTCTTTGCATTAAAATACCGCCTGTGTTATCTGTGATGATTGTATTTTTAATTCCTTCTTCGTTTAATTCATAAGAAGTTAGATTTGCACCTTGATTTCTTGGTCTTGTTTCATCTGCCCAGATGTGAACGGGAATTCCCTTCTTGTGTGCATGATATACTGGTGAAGTAGCTGTTCCCCAATTAATTGTTGCAAGCCAACCCGCATTACAATGGGTAAGAATGTTTACTGTATCTTTTTTTTTATTGTAAATATTCTCAATTATTTTGAGACCATTTAAACCTATTTTTTCACAAAATTTTATATCCTCTTCACAAATTTTTTGCGCTTCATTAATTGCTATTTCTAAAATTTTTTCAGAGTTTACGCCTGATAGCTTTTTGACCATTCTATCTACTGCCCACTTGAGATTAATTGCTGTAGGCCTTGAACTAATTAAATCTGATGCAGACTTTTGAAGAAATGTTTGATCATTATTTTCTATGATTGATAAAACTATCCCATAAGCTGCTGTAGCTCCAATTAATGGAGCGCCTCTCACCTCCATAGTTTTAATTGCATTAACTGCCTCTTTAACAGTTTTTAAATCTTTAATTATGAATTTATGGGGAAGTTTTGTTTGATCAATAATTTTTACAGTATTATTTTGAAACCAAATCGTCCTATATTCTTTGCCCTCTATTTTCATATGCTTAATTTAAATTGATTCAATTTAATTTATAACGAAGCATCATATTGCTGGCCAGTATCTATATACTGATATTAATTTCAAAATGTGTGATATTTATACAACAAAAAAGGTGTCATTTTATTGGTTTTTGAGACATTTCAACTTTTAAGTCATTTTTTTAGCTTACATTTCTATACTTTTAAAGATTATTTTGTTAAAGACACACCTTAATATTAATTAATTAATAATAATAAGTAAGAGAGTACAACATGAAAAAACTAGTTTTAAGCATCATATTCTTGCTTGGTTTTTCTACAACTTCGTATGCAGCTGGTTCTGCAGGATTTACTGTGAGTTTGGCTGATGTTAAATCAGATGTTAGTGATGACATTGACAGTAACGGAACTACTGACACTACTAAGAGCTTAAGTAATGATGTTGTTTTTGGTTCAATCTTTCTAGAAAGAGCAGTTAACGACAACATGAGTATTGGTATAGATTTTATACCATTCGAAGCAGAGTTTGAGAGTAGATCAACTTCGCAGGCATCAATAAAAGGTGCTGGTACATCAACTACAGGAACTAACAAAGGTACTGCGGATGTAAGTAATCATTTAACTTTTTACATACAGCCACAAAGAGAGATAAATGATGGCCTTAAAGTTTTTGGAACTTTAGGATTAGTAAGAGCAGATGTTGAGTCAAAAGTTCAATCAATTTCATCAACTGATAAAACTGTTGATCAAGACTTGGATGGGTTAAAACTTGGCCTAGGTCTTAAAAAAGAAACAGATTTCGGTTTTGTGAAACTTGAGTATAGTCAAACAGACTATGATGATATTTCAGCTACAACATCAAACAATACAAAAGTTACTGCAGATATAGACACTAATATTTTAGCATTATCTGTTGCTAGAAACTTTTAATCACTAATCATAGTACAAAATTAAACCCCCCTAAATAATGGGGGGTTTTTTTTTATTTGTTTAAAACTCTTCCAGCAACTGTTTTAAGTTTATTTTTCGTTTTTTGTGTCCTTTTTTCTGGCGCTGTTATGATAGCAACATCTAAACAATTATTTGTTGGATCCTTAGGATCAATATATTTTTCAAAATTTTCAATTATATTTTTAATCATATTCTTAGCCTTTGCAGCATTACCTAAAAGAACTTTAATTACTTGTTGAACATCAACGTTTTCATGCTCTGGGTGCCAACAATCATAATCTGTTACCATCGAAACAGAGGCATATCTTATCTCAGCTTCTCTAGCTAGTTTTGCCTCTGGCATATTAGTCATTCCAATTACATCAGCTTTCCATGATCTATATAAATTAGACTCCGCTAATGTAGAAAACTGTGGACCTTCCATCACAACATAAGTGCCATTTCTTTGATAATCGATTTTTTCTTTCTTAATTGCGTCCTCACATGCATTCATTAATCCAGTTGAAGTTGGGTGTGCCATTGATACATGGGCTACAATTTCATCCTCAAAAAATGTTTTATTCCTTGCAAAAGTCCTATCAATGAATTGGTCGACAATAACAAATTTGCCTGGTGGCAAATTTTCTTTAAGAGATCCTACGGCTGAAATAGAGACAATATCAGTTACTCCTAATTGTTTTAGAGCATCAATATTAGCTCTAAAATTTATATTTGACGGGTTTATAAAATGCCCTCTGCCATGTCTTGGTAGAAAATAAACTTCTTTGCTTTTAAAATTAGTTTTTAATATTTTATCTGAGGGTTTTCCCCAGGGGGTTTTAATATCTAATAACTCTCTATCTTTGAATTCTTCAACATCATATAGTCCACTTCCGCCAATAATTGCTAATTTATTGTTTGCCATATTTTTAAGATAGTTTATCAAGACATATATCATAAATTTAAATGGATTTAAAAAAGTTTATAAGATCAATCCCTGATTATCCAAAGAAGGGAATTTTGTTTAGGGACATCACAACTTTAATAAAAGATGAAAAAGCTTTTGAAGATGTAATTAATCAAATAGTTGAAAGATCTAGAAAGTTTAAATTTAATAAAATTGCTGCAATTGAATCAAGGGGTTTCGTGTTTGCATCTGCTGTTTCCTATATTCTTAAAAAACCTTTTATAATGTTGAGAAAAAAAAATAAATTACCTGCTGAAACTCATTCAATAGATTTCGAATTGGAATATGGAACTGCAACTATTGAAGTGCATAAAGACTCGATAAATGAAAACGATACAGTTTTAATTATTGATGATTTAATCGCTACAGGCGGAACTGCTGAAGCGGCTTCAAGACTGATTGAAATCTCAAAAGGAAAAGTTGGAGCGTTCATTTTTGTTATTAACTTATTTGACCTTGGTGGATCTAATAGATTAATAAAAAAAGGTTTTAAAGTTGAAAATTTAATAGAATTCCCAGGTCATTAATTTATTTCTGGCCTGTACCAAGATTGCCTTCCCAATAAAGAATTGAAAATACCTAGCGCTCTCATTCTATAAATCTTTCTTTTTTTACTTAAAGTGACTAAATACATAAGATATTTTAAAATGTTTCCTATTAAGCTAATTAATCCTAATAATGATGAAACAAAAATTCCTCGATGTTTTTTATTGAAATATAATTTTGACCACATCCAATGCCAGTTTCTTGAAAGTTCTATTTCTTCGCTGTATCTATCATCAACAGCTTTACCTCCTAGATGATGAATTTTAGAGTTCATAATAATTAATAATTGTCCGCTGTTTTTTTTTGCTCTTAAACACAAATCAACATTTTCTAAGTACATAAAAAATTTTTCATCAAAAAAAAAGTTATCAATAAAAAAATTTTTATTTATGATCATTGAGTAACCATCAATCTCTTCAACATCTTTTATTATATTGCCCTTGTAATTTGGTGATTTTCGGAGATCTAATTTATAATTTGGATAACCTGGATTATCTGACACTGGAGATAAGATCGCAAAATTATCTAGTTCAGAAATTGAATTATTAATATTTAATATAGTGTCAGGTTTTAACACCACGTCAGGATTTAATACATAAACATACTGTGTATTTGACTCATTTATTCCAAGATTATTGCCAGCTCCCATACCTATATTCTCAGATAATATCACTTTGGTTTTATCATAATTCTGCTCTAATTCTTTTTTTAATTCTTCATCAGATGAATTTTCAATTATTAACTTATGAAAACCTTTTGGTAGAGAATTTAAACAATCGAAGATTACTTTTCTGCTATTAAACGTGACTATTACAAAAGTTAGATTATTATTTGTAAATTCCATAGAATAATGAAGTATACTTGAATAAACTATTGTTGTAAAAAAAAAAGATGAAAAAAATAATTGTTACTGGTGGTTTGGGATTTATTGGTAGTAATCTGATAAATTTATTAATCAAAAAAAATTATTTTGTTATTAATATCGATAAAGTCAGTTATGCCTCAAATTTCTATAACACAAGAAGTTTTGCAGATAAAAAAAATTATAAATTCATTAGATTAGATATAAATAAAAGTTCAAAATTTAAAAAGATTCTGAAATCGCACAAGCCAATCGCTATATTTAATTTGGCAGCAGAAACACATGTAGATAGGTCAATTGACAGTCCATCGGAATTTATAAGAAGTAATATAGTTGGTGTATTTAATTTACTAGAGACATTTAGAGAGTTTTCAAAAAAAAATAAAAGAACTAAATTAATTCATATTTCTACTGATGAAGTTTATGGAGACGTATTAAAAGGTCGAAGTAAAGAGACTGATTCTTATAAACCAAGTTCACCTTATGCTGCCTCAAAAGCTTCTTCTGATCATTTGGTATATTCTTACGTTAGAACATACAAACTGAATGCGATGATAACAAATTGCTCAAATAATTATGGTCCTCATCAACATCCAGAAAAACTAATACCAAAACTTATTTACAATATTATTAATAATAAGGTACTCCCATTATACGGTAGAGGAAAAAATTCAAGAGAATGGATATTTGTTGAAGACCACTGTGATGCTTTGTTTAAAGTATTCAAAAACGGAATGAAGGGGGAATTTTACAACATAGGATCAAATATTAATAGTAGTAATTTAGACATTGCAAAACTTTTAATTAGTATTGCAAAAAATAAAATTAAACTTGGTAAAAATGTAAAAATTAAATTTGTCAAAGACCGACCTGGTCATGACATTCGATATGCTCTGGACAGTGAAAAAATTTTAAAAAAACTTAAATGGAAATCAAAAATTAATCTAAAAAAAGGCTTAGAAAGTACTTTTGACTGGTATTTTAAAAATATGAACTACTATACAACATTAAAAAAAAAGGATATCACAAAAAGACTCGGTATAATAAGATGATTAATAAAGCAATTATTTTAGCTGGTGGTATGGGTACTCGAATGAGTCCATTAACAAAAGCTGTAAACAAACAATTGCTACCAATTTATGATAAACCTTTAATTTTTTATCCTCTCTCTATTTTGATGTTAGCAAAAATAAAAGATATTTTAATTATTGTTAACAAAGGGCAATTGAATCAATACAGAAAAATTTTACCAGATGGAAAACGTCTTGGTATAAATATAGCATATAAAGAACAAATGTACCCAAAAGGTCTTCCTGATGCATTCCTTCTTGGGGAAAAATTTATAAATAAAAAAAATGTTGCATTAATTCTTGGAGATAATTTTTTTTATGGACAAAATTTAACTTCAAAACTGATTAATTGCACAAAGCTTAAGAACGGTGCAAAAGTAATTTTACATAAAGTAATTAAACCTGAGCTATTTGGAGTTGCTAAAACTTCTAAAACTGGAAAAATTACAATGTTAAAAGAAAAACCAAAAAAATTTATTTCTGATTTGGCAATTACTGGCTTATATTTTTTTGATAAGAAAGTTGTTGAGTATGCAAAAAGACTTAAACCTTCAGCCAGAAATGAATTAGAAATTACCGATTTATTAAAAGTTTATTTAAAAAAAAAAAAACTTACGTCTGATATTTTGGGAAGAGGTGGTGCATGGCTCGATACTGGCTCAATAGAGGACTTTTACAAAACCAGCGCGTTCGTATCGGCAATAGAAAATAGACAAGGTTTTAAAATTGCTTGCCTTGAGGAAATTGCTTTTAGTAATAAGTGGATTGGAAAAAAAGAAATTTTGAACGCAATTCAATTTTATGGAAAGTGTGATTACTCAAATTATTTGAAAAAATTAGTTTCTTAGATGAAAATAAAAAAAACAAAATTCAAAGGTCTTATGATTGTAATTGGCATAAAACACCAAGATAAAAGAGGATATTTAAGAGAATTATCATTAGAAAAATTAATTAAAAGAAAATTTAAATTTCAAATACTATCTGTTTCAAAAAAAAATGTTTTAAGAGGTTTACATTTTCAAGTAAGAAAACCTCAAGGAAAATTAATTTCGGTCTTAAAAGGGGAAATATTTGATGTAGCGGTAGACCTACGAAAAAATTCAAAAACCTACAGAAAATATTTTTCAATAAAATTGAGTGAAAAGAACTGTACTTCAGTATTTATACCACCTGGATTTGCTCATGGTTTTTTAACCTTAAAAAAAGAAAATATAGTTTGTTACAGCTGTACTGAATATAGATCACCAATAGACGAGAGATCACTTAAATATAATGATCCTAAAATAAGAATAAAATGGCCAGTTAAAAAACTAAATCTCAGTGTTAAGGATAAAAACGCAAAAAGCTTTGACGCCTTATTTAAATAATTTTTTTATTTAAATTTGACCTAAAAATTACATCATGTTTCATTCTCTCATAATAAAAACCGAATCTTTTTTCTTTTATAATTTTTAAAACTTCTGAAAAAAAATTTTGAAAGCAATTATCTTTTTTAAATTTAATTATCTTTTTCTTTTTTTTTGAGATTTGACTTAAAATTAACTTTTCGTTATGAGGGGGAGAAAAAACTCTTGAGATGTAACTTTTTGTTTTTTTATTAGATACTATAATTTGATTTTTGTATTTCCCACCAAATTTAAAAAACCCATCATAATCTCCTTCCTTGAAACTCATAAAAAATTTAATCGATATAATTAGTTTATCTTTATTTTTTGTTATCTTAATTTTTTTATTTATCAACTTTTTTAGTTTAAACAATCTTGGAATTGAAGAAATATATGGACCCATATCCATTAAAACACCCCCTTGAAGATTTTTTGAAATCAAGATACTTTTTTTATCTGGTTTTGGGATAATAAACCTCGCGTTAATTTTTTTATATGTATCATTTTTGTACATTCTGATTATCTTTTTCATTTGCAAGTGGTAGTTAAAAAAAGTTGACTCAACTAAAAGTCTTTTATTTTTTTTTGATAATTCAACTAGCTCATCCAACTGTTTTTCATTTGATGTAATTGGTTTGTCAACTACGGTATTGTATTTATAATTTAAGGATTTTTTGGCCCATTCAAAATGTTTTGAATTAGGTAAAGAAATATAAACAATAGTTGGCTTGCATTTTTTTAAAGCTTGTTCGTAAGATGCAAATTTTTTTTTTATTCCAGGAATTTTTTTTTTGTAGGATTTTGAAGCAATATATATTTCTATTTTTCTTTCTTTTAAAACACTTAATACTCTTCTTTTAACTATATTTGAGTAACCTAAAATTAAAACTTTCAATTAAATTGTTTCCTTAAAATTTATGATACCAAAAAGTAATCTTGCTTCTATATCAATTTTTTGTTTATTTATTAAATCAATTATCTGATTTTGAGATAACCAAATATAATAATCTGGTAAATCAATATTCTGATTATCATTTAATTTACAAGCCATATATTTTATTTGAGAGTGATAAAATCTTCCTCCCTCATCAGATAAAACGTTATCATAAAGAACATCTTTTGACTTAATAAAATATTTAGAAATTAAATTTTTTTGAAAATTCGTAAGATCTCTATTTTTTTTATAATTCTTGAGTTTAGATGTATTAATAGAGCATGTGAATGTTCCGACTTTTGAACCTGGTTTTAAAATATATCTACACAAATAGTGGTCTGTATTTTTATACTTTTTGATTAGATATCCTGCAAACGCCATCTTAGATCCCATAATAATGGGTTGACTCCATTCCGTTATTTCTCTTTTATTGGTTTTGACTTTTATTCCAATTACTGAAAAATAATTGTTTGTTTGATGATAAATTTTGTTTTTTTTTAAGTTCCAATTCTTTACTGAACTTAAGTTGATAATTTTATTTTTCAGAAAATACTTTTTTTTTAAATAATTTTTCCAATTAATTATTTTTTTTTTATTGTTTAATGGAAAGTCGATTTTTTTTTTCTTTATAAAAGATGAAAAAACAGACAAAGTATCCATATTTATTAAATTCTTTTCTTTCAATAAATTAAATATTTCAATTTTAGAAAACCATCTAAATTTTTCATCTATGTCAATTTTTTTAGACACATAGGTAACGATATTTGAATTCTTCTTATTGTAGTATCTGAAAGCTTGTTCGCTTTGGAGTGAGAAATTTTTATTTTTTTTTTTAAAAAATTTTAAAAAGGGAATAGTTTTTCCACCATGAATTCTTGAATAATTACTTTTTGTTGCTTGAACTGTTGGTGAAATTTGTATTTTATTTATGTTACCTGGTTCTACTTTAGCTTGTAAGAGATACTTTTTGGTCTTTATGTTTTTTATTATACCCAAAATACCAATTTCATTTTGGACTATAATTGGTTGATCCCAATTTTTTTTATTGTAGAAATTTGATTGTATTCTTATACCTGCTATTTTGAAAAATTTTTTACTTATGTGATAAATTTCTCTTTTGCCATAAATCCACTTACTTAATTTGGATAAATTTGTTTTTTCAACTGTTAAAAGTTGTTTTTTTTTCTGATTGTTAAGCCAATTGAATATACTTTTATTTATCATTTAGAAAGTATCATTACTTTAGGAACGTGCGTAATAAATTTCCCCCCCTTTTTAAGGAAATTTTTTTCTTTTTTGAAAATTTCTTTTTTAAAGTTCCAGGCACCTAAAAAAGCATAATCAATAGTATTATTCATTCCAATTTCTGGAGAGATTATTTTTATATGAGTTCCTGGTGTATACTTTCCTTGTTTATTCAAAGTAGTGTCAGTGACATAGTCGATCAATTTAGAATTAAGATTACAATAATTGAAAACAGTTGTGGATTTATACGTAGCACCATAACTTATTATTCTCTTATTAGTTTTTTTTAACTTTTTCATTAAGGTAAATAAATTTTTTCTCGATAAATTTACTCGTTTAGAAAATTTAAAATAACTTTCAATTTTATGAAGCTTGTAGGATTTTTCATTTTTAATTGCTTTTTCTAATCTCAAACTTTTTTTATATTTTCCATTTTTTTTACATATATAATATCTATTTGATCCTCCATGTGTAGATAAATGCTCGACATCAAAAAGTCTTAATCCATATTCTTGAATTATATTGTTTATAGATATAGATGAAAAAACATAAACATGTTCATCATAAAATTGATCATAGCTATTATTTTGAAGAACTTTCAGCAAAGATGGATCTTCTATAACAAGTACACCATTTTTAGATAAGATATTGTGAATCCCTTTAAATGTTTCTTTTAAATTAGGTATATGAGAAATTGTGTTTGCTGAAAAAATTAAATCTATTTCACCCTTCTTTTTTTTTAGTTTATTTGCAAGCTTTAAATTCCAAAATTCATCATACGTTTCAAATAATTTTTTTGTTAATCTTGCAAGATTTTTACATGGCTCAACGGCTACTACAGATTTTTTATCAAAATTTTTTAAAAATACACCATCATTACTCCCTATTTCCATAATTTTTTTTGGTCTAAATCTTTTAAATAATTTTTGAGCAACCTTTTTAAAAGCAAATCTCATAGTTTTTGACTCTGAAGCTCTGTGAGCATATTTATCAGTATATTGTTTTTTGGGATTGACAGGCTTCGCTATTGAAACCAAGTAATTCTTTGAATTGAAACAGATTTTTAAATTATAAAAAAATTCATTTTGCAAAGTTTTTTTTTCAATGTCTTTTAAAAAGGAATTTGCAAGAGGTTGACGACCTAAATTTAAAAATACTTTATTCATTGTAGTTTTGGTAATAAGCTTATATAAATATAAGCGAATTTACTCTAAATTAAATTGAAAAAAAATATAAATAAAATTGTGGTAAGTGGAGGTAATGGGAGATTTGCAACTGTATTGAAAAGGATTGTTAATTCAAAAAATTACTACTTTCCTAGCAAATCTCAGATGAATATTCTTAATCCAAATTCATTAGAAAAATACCTAAGATTGAAAAAGCCAAAATATTTTTTACATGCTGCTGCGTTATCAAGACCTATGACCATACATGATAAAGAAATTTCTAAAAGTATAAACATAAATATAATTGGTACATGTAATGTCGTTAAAGCTTGCGAAAAATTAAAAATAAAGCTGATTTATTTTTCAACTGGCTATGTGTACCCCGGAGTTAAAGGGAATTATAATGAAAATGATTCTGTTAACCCCATAAATAAATACGCAATTTCAAAACTAGGCGGAGAGTGTGCTGTCAAAATGTATAACAATTCTTTAATTTTGAGAATTATGATGTGTGAAAAACCATTCATTCACAAATCGGCTTTTTACGATATTAAAACTAATTTTATTTTTCAAGAGGATGTAGCAAAAATGATACCAAAATTATTAAATAAAAAAGGTATTATAAATATAGGCGGCAAAACACAGTCTGTTTACAATTTTGCTAAAAAATTTAATAATAAAATAAAAAAAACATCTGGGAAAAAAATCTTTCCTCCAAATCCATCAATGAATTTGACTAAACTTAAAAAAATTTTGAGTTGATAAGGCAAATTTTATGGTAGCGAGAAAATAATATCATTAACAATTTATTTTAATTATATTTATAATTTCAGATGAGATTTTATTAGATATCAAATTTTTAGAACTTTGATCAACATGGACAATATCTTTGAAAGTTAGTTGATCTTTTAAATAAAAGAGGTTTTTTACATTATTTTTATTTAAATCTTTTAGTACATTATCTACCAGAAATTTTGTTTTTTCATTAGATACATTTATAGGCTGAAAAAAAGATAAAAAAGATGTTTTGTTACACTTATTGGGTTTGATAATATTTTCAGTAACCTGTTTAGCTTTATTTAGTGTGGTAAAATAATTTATTTTAACTTTATCAGACCATGTTTTAAAATCTTCATCATTTAAATCATTTGGATTCTGCAAATTTTCTCCTAATTTTCTGGGACTTTTAAAATTAAAAGTTATTTTAAATTGTTTATCAAGCTCTCCCATTATATTTGAATATTTTGTAAGATAAAAAACTGGGCTTAATAAATTTTCAAACATATAAAAATTGTATGGATATCCAGGTCTAGGATCGTAATATAAATGCATAGTTGTTTCATTTGCCCCCCCATAAAAAATTATAAAATCATATTTGTATTCACTAAATTCTAATAATCTGTGGAGATGCTGATTATGATTAGAAGATACCGAAGAAAAATTTATTGCAATATTAGAATATCCATTTTTTTTTAAATTATTTGAAACTGATTGTAAAATTGTTGGATCTCCGCTATATCCTGTTGATCCTCCAAAGAGGCCTATTACTATTTTATTTTTACCTCTTTCAGTATCTGGGGTTATCTTTCCTCTAAATCCAAATTTATTATGATCTAAAACATTAGGTTTGCCTCTAATCCAGTCATATGGAAATATGTATCTATGGTAATCAGATTTATCATGACCATAACCAAATCCAGCATATTTAGATAAATAATCAATTGATAAAAATAATAAAATTAAAATTAAGAATTTAGGAATTATTTTTAATTTGATAAAATCATTCCAATAAAAATATACTAATATAATTAAAACAAAATTAATTAAATTAAAGTATCTAATTTTAATTAAATTATATTCCTTTAAAGAGTTTTCTGCAGAAAAATTTACTAATGTAAATTCATTGACGAATAATAAGGTTAATAATAATAATAATAATAAAATTTTTTTCATTTTTGGTAGCGGGAAGTGGGATCGAACCACTGACCTCGGGCTTATGAGTCCCGCGCTCTAACCAACTGAGCTACCCCGCCATTTAATTATTTCGCAGTGATTTTGTTAATATTTATATTACCAATATAAAACATTAAAGCAACGTATTGTATCAAAGCGTAAATTGCTATTGGTGTAATATATTCAATCTCGTGAAATAATTGGGCTCCAACGATAAAACCCATTGCACCATTTTGCAACATAGCCTCAATCATTATAGTTCTTTTTACCTTAACATCCCTTAAGGTATAACTTGTAATTATATAAACAGAAGTCAGTACTGAAACAATTACAACAAATGCTATTGCTCCTGCATCTGCAAAATAACCACCTAAATTTCCTTGTTCAGTAAATATTGCAACTAATAAAATGATTATGAATAAAGCTAGAGCTGCTCTATCAAATTTTAAATTATTTTGTTCAGAAAATCTTCTAAAATTACCCCTCACAAGAATTCCAACAAATGTTGGCAATGCTATAAATAAAAACATTCTAACTGAAAATTTTAATAAATTAAGATCAAATTCTACGGATGAAAAAAATGCAGCATAAATCTTAAGAAACATTGGAATAGTTATGAACGATACCAACCCACAAATTGAAGTGATTGTTATCGATAGTGCTACATTTCCTTTAACAAGTTTAGTAGCATAATTTGACATAACAGCAGAAGGCAGAATTAATAATAAGAATACTCCAAGTTGAAATTCGGCCTGCATCGGGAAGAAGGAAATAATGATAATTCCAATTAAAGGAAGCATTATCATTTGGCAAATTAGTGCAATAATAAGATTTCTTGGTTTTTTTAATACCTCAAAGAAATCTTTATAAGAAAGATTAAGACCTAAAGAAAACATGATAAAAATCATGCCAAGTGGTCCAACGGTTTTTACAAATTCCACAATTCCCTCACTCGCTTTATGAACGAAAAAAAATAAAATTCAAGGCATTTTTGTTCATTTTGGGGTTGCTAAATCAAAAAATTTAGGATTATTTGCGTAAATAATAAAAAATGTCATTAAGAGAGTTAAAATTTTCAAATCAGATCCAAGAAGAACAAATTAAATCTGTCTATCACAAAAATTTTAATTATATCGTTACAGAAAGATTTTATTTCCAACAACAATGGCTACTTGCTGCTTATAATAGATTTAAAGACTTTGATAAGTATTTAATCTTAATTCATCTAGTATACAAAACTTTTAAAGCATATGGAGATTTTCAAATTAAAAATTCATTTGATGAGTTTTATGCAAAAGAAACTTACGAAATACCAAAAATAAATGTAATTGATTTATCAAGAGAATTACTAATTTCTAAGGAAACTACCAGAAGAAAAATTTTAGAAATGGAAAGAGATGGAGCAATTAAAAAAGATAAAAAAAGGATAATGATAAATCGTAAAGGACAAGAGTACCAAAAACCAAAAGATTCAATACGAAACATGGCAAGATTACTTTCAAGATTTACAGATTTTTTAAGTCAAGCAGGTTATTTAGATAAAAAAGTTGAAAACTCTGTTTTAGATAAAAAGATAAGGGATAGTTTTACGCAAATTTGGACTATCTTTTTTGAATTTCAAATACCAACTATTATAGGTTGGAAAAAATTTTTCGGAGATATAGAGACTTGGTCTATCTGGGCTCAATGTGCTTATAATCAAAATCTTGTAATGAATAAAGATTTTAAAGAAAATTTAAGTCCAGAATTAACAGCAGATAATTTTATTGAAAAAATTAACAATTGGGGAAACCAAGGTTTAAATGCAATGACCATATCTGAGTTATCAGGAATACCAAGGCCTACAGCTCTTAGAAAATTAAATACTTTGCTTAAAAGGAAATTGCTTAAAAAAGATAAAAATAATCACTATCTTTTATTTGGGTTGCCGAAATTGGATACAAATACTATTGAAAAAGATGTAACTTTAAAAGCAGTTCGAGATATTAATAAAACTAATGAAGATAGATTTATTAGAATGTTAACGAAAATATTAAATACTATCGTATTTAATTAAAGAGACGCAATAATACCAGTAATTACTATCACTGAACCAATTAAACCTAAGAATAAAAGATTTTCTTTTCTTTCTTTTTTCTTCTCATCTCTTACTCTTGATAGTAAATCGTTGATATCAACTTTTATATTTGGCGTTTTTTTAAGCTCTACTTCTTGATCGTAACTTGACGTTTCCCCACTCATGGCTCGTATTTAACACCACCCGATTCGGTTTTTCAAGAAAAGCGTTGTTCAAAATGAGTTACAAATTTTCAGGCCCCGTTCAAAATGGTCCTACAAAGAGCTAAGCTTTTTATCATTAAGAGGTCGGGTGATCACAGATGCTGGGTATTTCTTTTTCTCAACCTCTATCTCAAAAGCTTCTTTGTCTATCTGGTCGCTAGTTAAGCCAGAATTAATGTAGCCAAATGCTAAATTTTTGTTGTAATTAAAAGAGTAACAGCCAGAAGTTGTACGACCCACAATCTTATCTTTTAAATAGATCGGCTCGTCGTGAAGCAGAAGAGGTGCTCCTTCTTTAGAATGGTTCAAAATGAGCATTTTAAATTTCTTATGGTCCTTTTTGTCACGTTTTTTTTCCAAAGCAGCTCTTCCAATAAAATTTATGTTCTTTTTAAAACTGACAGCAAAGTTTAAACCCGCCTCAAATTGATTTTCTTCAGGTGAAATATCATGACCCCAATGTAAATAACCACTTTCCATCCTCATAATATCCATAGCATGCATTCCACAAAGAGAAATTTTATAAGTTTTTCCTTTAATAATTAAAATATCGAAAAGTTTTAAAGCATTTTCTTTTTTTACATAAAGTTCAAAGCCTAATTCCCCAACATATGAAATTCTTTGAGCCCATAATTCTATATCATTAATTTTAACTAATTTAGCTGTACCAAATTTAAAGTTTTCATTAGAAAAATCGTCTGAACTAATTGATGAAATCATTTCTCTACTTTTTGGACCGAATAAACCAAGACAACAATAATCTTCAGTAACATCTGTTAATTTCACATCTTTAGAAATATGCTTTAAAATATGAAATTTATCGTGTTCTCTATTTGCAGCAGAAGAAACAATTCTAAAATAGTTCTTTTCAATACAAATAACAGTTAAATCAGTTTCAATTCCGCCATCTTTGTTTAACATTTGCGTATATTTAATTTTACCAGGTTCATTTGGAATATTGGCTGTACATAATATTTGTAACTCTTCATGTACTTTTTCGCCTTTTAAATCGAATTTTGAAAAAGGTGATAATTCAAATAAACCAACATTTGATCTAGCATTTTTTGTTTCAAATTCAGCACTTGGATACCAGTTTTGATAATTGTAACTATATTTGTAATCCTTATTTTTATCGTCTTTTGAAAACCACATTGGTCTTTCATACCCACCAGATACACCAAAACATGCACCATGATCTTTTAATCTATCGTGATAAGGAAGGGTAATTACATTTCTTGAAGTTTTGTGTTGTTTATACGGCCAATGCATTCCATATAAATCACCAAGTGTTTCTGTAACTCTTTCTTTAATAAAATTAATGCCAGAGTGAAATTTTTGAAATCTTTTAATGTCATAACTAAAAATATCTTCATTAATATGTCCATTCATCATCCATTCAGCTGTAACTTTACCAACACCCCCAGCACTTGCTATTCCAATGCTATTTAAACCACAACAAACAAAAAAGTTTTTAATTTCAGGAACTTCACCTAATAAAGTGTTTGTGTCTGGTGTAAAAGATTCTGGTCCTGCAAAAAACTTTCTTATTCCTGTTTTTTCTAAAATAGGAAATCTTTTCATGCATGCATTTAAATATGGTTCAAAATGTTCTAGGTTTTCTGGAAATTCACCAAAAGAAAAATCTTCTGGAACTTTATTAGTTTTATCAAATGCCGGAATAGATTTTCCCTCAAATATTCCTAAAAGTAATTTTCCTGCATCTTCTTTAAAATAAGTTCTACTATCAAAATCTCTTATTACAGGTAAGTCTTTTGGTACTTCCTTTATCGGTTCAGTAATTACATAAAAATGTTCAGCAGGATATAATGGAATACTTACACCTAATTTTTCACCAATTTGTCTTGACCACATTCCAGTTGCTAAAACAATATATTCACACTCGATTTTTTCTCCATTAACAACAACACCCTCTATTCGTTTATTTTTTACTAAAATATCTTCAACAGGTGAGTCTTCAAAAATTTTTGCACCTTCTGCTCTTGCAGCTTTTGCAAGTAATTGAGTAATTCCAGATGGATCTCCTGAGCCATCACCTGGCATTAAAATACCACCTAACAAATCATCGTTTTTAATTAATGGAACTTTTTCTTTAATTTGATCTTTATTTAAAATTTGTACATCTACATCAAAAAGTTGAGCAGTAGTTGCTTGCCTTTTTAATTCTTGCCATCTACCCTCTTCTTGAGCAATTGACATTGCACCATTTAAACGAAGTCCAGCAGAATGATCTACTTTTTTTTCAAGTTCTTTATATAAATCTAAAGAATATTTTCTTATTTTTGTAATTGTTGCTGATGGTCCTAATTGACTGACTAATCCTGCTGCGTGCCAAGTGGTGCCAGAAGTTAGTTTATCTCTTTCTAAAAGGATAACATCTTTCCATCCAAATTTTGCTAAATGATAAGCGCATGAACATCCAACAACCCCACCACCAATAACAACAACTTTTGTGCTACTAGGTATTTTCTTACTCATCTAATTAATTTTTGATTGCTTCTCCTGCGCTAACATATTCGTGACCAAAAACATCTGCAACAGCTTTATAAGTCACATGTCCTTTATGAACATTAAGTCCTGCTAAAAAGTTCTTATCTTCACCTAAAGCTTTTTGATAACCTTTATTTGCTAATTTTACTAAGTATGGAAGAGTTGCTTTATTTAATGCAAAAGTAGATGTTCTGGGAACTCCACCTGGCATATTAGCAACGCAATAATGAACAACATCATTTACTATATATGTTGGATCTCCGTGAGTGGTTGGTTTACTTGTTTCAACACATCCACCTTGATCAATTGCAACATCCACTATTACAGAACCTCTTTTCATTAATTTTAGCATATCTTTGGTAACTAATTTTGGAGCTTCTGCACCAGGAATTAAAA
>CACCNI010000009.1 GCA_902547215.1 uncultured Pelagibacteraceae bacterium | reverse complement strand
ATTTGCAGCAACATCTAGACATATTGATACATCTTTTCCGTTAACAAAACCTGCCTTTTTTATAGCGTTTGAGATTAATTTTAATGCCTCCTCATTTTTTGATATCATTGGAGCAAAACCACCTTCATCTCCAACAGATGTAGATAAATTTTTACTGATAAGTAATTTTTTCAAGTTTTGTATTACTAAAAAACAAATATTCATTGCCTCGCTAAAATTCTTAGCTTTATCGGGTCTAATCATAAATTCTTGAATTTTTAAACCATTATTAGCATGAGCACCCCCATTGATGATGTTCATAAGGGGAAAGGGTAATTTAAAATTTTTTTTAATCAAAAAATTCTTATACAATGGTATTTTTTTCAATTTTGCCGATAATTTTTTCACCGCAATAGATACAGACAAAATTGCATTTGCACCTAGTTTATTTTTTTGCTTTGTTCCATCTAATCTTATAAGAATTGAGTCAATTAATTCTTGATTGTGAACATTTTTATTTAGAATTTTTTTTGAAATTATCTTATTAACTTTTGATACAGCAGAAAAAACACTTTTTCCTAAATATTTTTTATTTTTGACATCTCTTTTTTCAAATGCCTCATATGAACCAGTCGACGCACCTGAGGGGCAAATAGCTTTTGAAGAAACTTTCCCACAAAAGATTTCTGTTTCGATTGTCGGTATACCCCTACTATCAAATACTTGCCTTGAAACCACTTTTGTAATTTTTGACATTAAATTATAATTTAGTTTTTAATTAGTTTATCAATTTCAAGCAATTTATTTACCAAACTGTCCATTTCATTTAATGGAACCATATTTGGACCATCAGAAGGAGCATTATCTGGATCTTGATGCGTTTCAATAAAAACAGCAGCTATTCCAACAGCGACTGCCGCCCTAGATAAGTGTGAAACAAATTTTCTTTCACCCCCACTTTTATCACCCATTCCTCCTGGTTGTTGTACTGAGTGGGTTGCATCGAAAACTATAGGATATCCTGTTTGTGCCATTATTGGTATGGATCTCATGTCAGACACTAATGTATTATAACCAAAACTCGCTCCTCTTTCTGTAATTAAGATATTGCTATTTCCTGTATCTGATATTTTCTTTACTACATTTGACATATCCCATGGGGCAAGAAATTGACCTTTTTTTACATTAATAACCTTGTTTGTTTTAGCGGCAGCTACTAACAGGTCAGTTTGTCTGCATAAAAAAGCTGGAATTTGAAGGACATCAACATGATCCGCAACAATAGAACATTGTTCTGTATTATGAATGTCAGTGAGAACTGGAACATTTATTTGTTTTTTAATTTTATCAAATATTGGTAAAGATTTTTCTAAACCAACACCTCTTTTACTTTTAAGACTAGTTCTATTAGCTTTGTCAAAAGATGTTTTGTAAATAAAACCTATATTATATTTTTTAGAAATTTCTGATATTTTTCCCGCCATATCAAGAGCATGCTGCTCGTTCTCAAGTTGACAAGGTCCTGCAATTAAACATATCTTTTCTTGATTTGAAATTTCTATTCCATCACAATTTACTGTAATATTTTTCATTATTTTTTTTTTGCAGCCCCGATAAATGATGAGAATAATGGATGAGGTCGTAAAGGTCTAGATTTAAATTCTGGGTGAAATTGAACTCCAATAAACCAAGGGTGATTTTTAATTTCAACGATTTCAGGTAAGTTGTTATCAGGGGACATTCCTGAAAAATTTAAACCGTGTGTTTCAAATTTTTTTTTCAAATTGACATTAACCTCGTACCTGTGTCTATGTCTTTCTTTAATTTGACCAGACTTATAAATTTCTTTTATTAAGGAATTGTGTTGTAATTTAGCTGGATAAAGACCTAATCGCATAGTTCCACCTAAATTTTTCACAGTTCCTTTAATTTTTCTACCGTTTTTGTTCCATTCTTCAATAAGACCAATTACAGGGTAGCAATTTTTATCGAACTCACTAGAGCCAGCATTTTTAATTTTTAGTACATTTCTAGCAAATTCAATTACTGCCATTTGCATACCAAAACAAATCCCTAAAAAAGGAATTTTTTTAATCCTAGCATAATTTATACATGCTATCTTGCCCTCGGTGCCTCTTTTTCCAAAACCTCCAGGTATTATTATTCCAGAAACATTATTCAATTTTTTTTGAACATCTGAAACTTTCAATAAATCTGACTCTATTCTTATTAAATTAACTTTTACATTATTATGAATACCTCCGTGAACTAGTGCTTCATCTAATGATTTATATGCATCTTTTAAGTCCACATATTTTCCAACAATTGCAATATTTACAGTCCTAATATTTTTATTTGTCACAATTTTAGTTACATCTTTCCACGGTTTCAAATTAATCTTTTTTCTCGGCTTAATATTGAAATATTCGAAGACTTGTTTATCTAAGCCCTCATTAAAAAAACTTATTGGTGCTTCATAAATTGTCTTAACATCTACTGTTTCTATGACCCTTTTGATTGGTATGTTGCAAAATAATGAAATTTTCTTTCTTTGATCAAGAGGTATAGATTGTTGTGATCTGCAAATAACCATGTCTGGTTGAATTCCAATGCTTCTTAATTCTTTAACAGAATGTTGTGTTGGTTTAGTTTTAATTTCATCAGAAGATTTTAAAAATGGAACTAATGTTAAGTGAATAAATAAAGTTTTTTCTTTACCAATATCGTTAGCAAATTGTCTTATGGCCTCTAAAAAAGGCAGACTCTCAATGTCACCAACTGTTCCTCCAATTTCACAAATAACAAAATCTTCATTTTTGATTCCATTCTTAATAAACTCTTTAATTCTATTGGTAACATGTGGAATTACTTGAACAGTTTTTCCAAGATAGTCACCCTTTCGTTCTTTACTTATGATATCACTATAAATTCTTCCAGTAGTAATATTATCATTTTTTGTAGATGATATATCAGTAAATCTTTCATAATGACCTAAGTCTAAATCAGTTTCAGCTCCATCGTCTGTTACAAAAACCTCACCATGTTGAAATGGACTCATTGTTCCTGGATCAACATTTAAATAAGGATCCATTTTTCTTACTCTTACTTTAAAGCCTTGTGATTTAAGAAGATAGGCTAGTGATGCTGATGATAAACCTTTTCCAAGTGATGATACCACGCCGCCAGTGACAAAAATATATCGCGCCATGGAAGTATGTTATAAGCTTTTTTTCGTAAAAATAAAAGAACTAATTATTATTATCTGGTATTTTTGGTGCGTCTTTATCTGAATTTTCTTCCACTGTATCAATTAATGATTTTTCAGGACTTAATTTTTGATTCGATAAAATAGTCAGGCCTAAACTACAAATTATAAATAATGTTGCTACAATAGCTGTACTTTTGGTCAAAAAATTGCCTGCAGTTTTAGAAAACATATAACTTTCTTGTGATACACCAATTCCTAATGCGCCACCCTCTGATTTTTGAAATAAAACAAGAATTACTAAAATAATAGCAAGGACAATGTTTATCGTTAGCAAAATATTTTCCATGGGGACTAATTATACGTTTTTTTTACTATATCAATAAATTTTTTGGAGTTTTGTGAAGCTCCACCGATTAAAAAACCATCAAGGTTAGTTATTTTTTTTAAATTTCTTATATTTTCGGGATTTACAGATCCACCGTATAAAATTTTTGGTAATTTACCCTTAAATTTTTTTTTAATGAATTCAACTGTTTGCTCAAGTTCGTCTATTTTGGGAATTTTTCCAGTACCAATTGACCAAACTGGCTCATAAGCAACAAATATATTAGACTTTTTTTTTATCTTTTTTAAACCAAGTTTAATTTGTTTTGATAAAATTGATTTTGTTTTTTTTCTCTTTTTTTCAGCCAAAGTTTCGCCAATACAAAAAATAACTTTTAATTTTGATTTAATAGCGTTTTTAATTTTGAGATTAATAAGTTTGTCTGTTTCGCCTTTTTGTCTATTTTCTGAATGACCTAAAATTACATAATTGGCACCAGAGCTTTTAAGCATTTTTGAATTTACAAAACCTGTATGTGAACCATAATCTTTACTCTCATGACAATTTTGACCTCCGATATCTATTAAACAATTTTCGAACTTTTTCAAAAAGGAAGAAATTAAAGTATATGGAGGACAATAAATTAATCTTCCTTTCTTAATTTCTTTAGATTTTGAAAATTTAATAACTTTATCCAATGTATTTAATGATTTTAAATTTCCATACATCTTCCAATTGGCAATGAAATACATAATTTTGTTTGTCATAATTCCTTTTTTAATCTATAGATTTGTTTTTATAGATCAATAAATAATCATATATAATGTTAAATAAGTTAAAAAATTTCTCGAAAAGTAAACTTGGAGCAGTCGTGGTATTTATCGTTGCTTTGCCTTTTGTATTTTTTGGGATGGGTAGTGTATTTCAAAATAAGGACACAAATAACATTGCTAAAATTGACAATTATAACATTTCAACTAAAAATTTTACTAATCATATAAGTTCTTTGGGTATTAGTTCTGAGGTGATAAGAAATAATTTAGATCAAAATATTTTAGAAGAAATATTAAGTGATTTACTAGCTAAAAAATTTATTGAATTAGAAATAGATTATTACGATATATCAATTTCAGATGAGCAGTTAGTTAGAATTATCAAGAAAAATAAAAATTTTTTAGATGAAAAATCCAAATTTGATAGAATTAAATATGAAAAGTTTCTAATCGAAAATAATATTAATTCCTCAGATTTTGAAAAAAGGTTAAAAAATAGAGAATTAGAAAAAAAACTTTTTTTCCTCTTAAATGGAGGTATCAACACTCCAGAATTTATCGTGAAAAAATATTATAAATATGAAAATAGTAAAATTGATTTAAGATTTATTAACCTTGATAATTTTTATAAAAAAAAGAGTCAATTTTCTGAATCAGAAATCGCAAATTATATTAAAAATAATAGTGTCAGTTTACAACTAGATTTTATAGATTTTGATTATGTAAAAATAACACCTAAAAACTTAATTGGTGCAAATGAATATAGCGAAACATTTTTCTCAGAAGTTGATAAAATTGAAAATAATATCTCCAATTTTTCAGATCTCAAAAATCTTTTAAATAATTATGAAAATATAAATGTTGAAAAAAAAACAAATTATACACTTGTTAATAATGACGATCCTTTTAAAGAGGTGTATGACAATAGATTTGATAATGGTATTCAGATTATGGATAAAAATGATTATATTCTTCTATTTCAAATTAAGAATATTGAAAATAAAATTCCAGAAATAACAGATAAAAATTTTAAAAACTTTATTTTAACATCATTAGTTGAGAAAGAAAAGTTTGATTATAACAAAAAAATTTTTGATAAAATAAGTGCCAATAAATTTTCAGATGCTGATTTTGAAAATATTAGTAGTGATAAATCCTTATTTAAAAATATTCAATTAAACTCCGTAAAGGATAATAATTTTTTTGAAATCAATTCAATTGAATATATTTATTCGCTTCCTGAAAAAAGTTTCCTATTAGCCTCTGACGAAAAAGGCAAAATATACTTAGCCAAAATAGATAAGATTGAAACACAAAATATTGATAATAAAAAAAAAGATTTTGATACTTATTATAATAAAACCCATGAAAAATTAAAGAGTGATGTTTTTTCTACTTATGATTTATACTTAAATAAAAAATATAATGTAAAAATTTATTCAAGAACAATCGAGAGATTAAGAAACTATTTTAAATGAAACTAAATGTAAGTCTAAAAGAATTTAAAAAAAAACATAACCAAAAAAAAAATCAAGTTATATACTGTAAAATTAAATCCAAAAGTTCTTTTGAGATTGAAAATTTAATCAATAACTTTCTAGTAGATAAGAATAGTTTTATTTTTGAGTCTGTAGAAAAAGGTAAAATAAAAGGTAGATACACAATTTTTGGCAAAGAACCAGATAAAATATGGGAGTTTAATCAAAAAAGAGTTTCTTCAATTATATCTGGAAGGAAAAAAATAATTAAAGGTGATCCAAAGATTATATTAAGTAAAATAATAGATGATTTCAAATTTAATATCCCGTCTTCATTACCGCCTATGTGTAGTATGATAGCAGGGTACTTTTCATATGATGCAATTAGATATATAGAAAAAATTAAAAATTCTTGTAAGAACGATCTTAAACTACCAGATATTAGATTGATTAGACCTACTACTCTAATAATACATGACAATGTTAAAAAGGAAATTTTTTTCGTCAAAAATATTTTTTCTGATATTAAAATTAATAACACAAAAAAAAAGTATTTTGAAATACAAGATGAAATCAATAGCTTATTGATAGATTCAAAAATTTCTAAATTTCAAAAGGATAACTCAAATAAAAAGTTTAGCGTTAAGTCAAACATTTCTAAAAAAAGGTTTTTCCAAATTGTAAACAAAGCCAAACAATATATAAAGAAAGGTGATATATTCCAGGTTGTTTTAAGCCAAAGATTTGAGTCAAAACTTACAAAAAAACCAATTGAAATTTATAAGAAATTAAGAGTTACTAATCCTTCACCGTTTATGTTTTTCTTTAATTTTAATGACTTTCAAATTATTGGAGCAAGTCCTGAAATATTGGTTAGATTAAGAAATAATGTAATTACTGTAAGACCGATTGCAGGAACAAGACCTAGGGGAAGAAATAATAAAGAGGATAATTTATTAAAAAAAGATTTAATCAATGATAAAAAAGAATTGTCTGAACATCTTATGCTTCTCGACTTAGGTAGAAATGACGCCGGAAAAGTTTCGAAGATAAATACGATAAAAGTTACTGAAAAATTTAAAATTGAAAAATATTCACACGTTATGCATATCGTATCAAATGTGACAGGTATCTATGATAAAAGATTTTCAAAATTTGAGGCCTTAATGGCTGGATTTCCAGCAGGCACAGTTTCGGGAGCACCTAAAATAAGAGCGATGGAAATAATTGATGAACTTGAAAAGAATAGTAGAAAAATTTACGCAGGAGGGATTGGTTACTTTTCTGCGAATGGAGATTTTGATACCTGTATAGCGCTTAGGACAGCAGTAACAAAAAATAACAAATTTTATGTTCAGGCAGGGGCTGGAATTGTTGCGGATAGCAAGCCAATAAATGAATATAATGAAACAATTAATAAAGCAAAAGCTTTAATAAAGTCTCTAGAAAAATGAAAATACTTCTAATCGATAACTACGATAGTTTTACATATAATTTGTATCACTACTTGTCTTCTCTAAAAACTAAAGTAGAAGTTTACAGAAATGATAAAATAAATTCTTCAGAAATTATCAAGAAAAGATTTGATAGGATTGTTATTTCTCCAGGACCAGGGAACCCAAATCAATCTGGAAATTGTTTGAAAATTGTAAGAGATATTCATAACAAAATACCTATTCTTGGAGTTTGCCTCGGACATCAAATAATAGGTCAGGTTTTTGGATCTAAAATAATTCAAGCAAAAAAATTGATGCACGGAAAAACAAGTAGAATAATATCTAAAAAAACCGGAATACTGAAAAATTTACCTAAAAACTTTGAAGCAACTAGATATCACAGTTTGATAATTGACAAAAAAACACTGTCAAAAGACCTCGAAATCACTGCAGAAACAAAGGACGGTTTAATAATGGGAGTTAAACATAAAAAACATAATGTACATGGGGTGCAATTCCATCCTGAAAGTATTAAAACAAAACTTGGAATAAAAATTTTAAAAAACTTTATTAGATTTAAAAACAAATGAAACAATTCATAGACAAAATAGGAGCAAAACAAGATTTAACTTTTTCAGAAAGTAAAGAAGCTTTTAAAATATTAATGGAAGGAAAAGCTAATGAACAAGATATATTTGATTTTTTAACTCTACTATCAGAAAAGGGCGAGTCCTCAGATGAAATAGCTGGGGGTGTTTATATTCTGAGAGAAAAATCAAAACGGGTAAATGTAGATAATTGTATTGATACATGTGGCACGGGTGGAGACGGCATGAACACTTTAAATATATCTACCGCATCAGCTTTATTATTGGCCTGCATGGATATTAAAGTAGCAAAACACGGTAACAAAGCTGTTTCATCAAAATGTGGATCAGGTGATGTATTGGAGGCTCTTAATATAAATATTAATTTAGAACCAAATGAAATTGAACAACAAATTGATAAAAACAATTTTGGTTTCATGTTTGCGCCTAATTACCACAGTGCAATGAAATTTGTTGGGCCAACCAGAAAAAAGATTGGAAAAAGAACAATTTTCAATATGATTGGACCATTGAGTAGCCCTGCATTAGTGAAAAAACAAGTTATTGGCGTGTTCGATAAAACACTTTTAGAAATATTTGCAAATGCTTTAAAAAGTTTAGATATTAAGTTCGCATGGATTGTAAACAGTGATGATGGCTTAGATGAAATATCGCCATATGCAAAAACTAACGTGATGCAATTAAAAGATAATGAGATTACTGAAATTACAATAGACCCAAAAAAATTAAAAATAAACGCTGATAAATTTGAAAATCTTATAGGGCAAGATGCTCAATTTAATGCTGATAAATTGTTAGGTATTTTTAAAGGTGAAGACAATGATTTTTCGAAAGCAGTATGCTTGAATGCTGCCGCAGGATTAATTGTATCAGAAAAATACGAAAATTATGAACAAGCATACAATTATGCAAGAGATTTTATAAAGTCAGGGGCTCCATATAAACACTTAGTAAAAATACAAAATGCCTGAAAACATTCTTGAAAAAATAATTACAAAAAAAACTAAAAAAATAGAAAAACTCAAAAAAACTATTTCATCAGAATACCTAAATGACTATATCAAAGCAAATAGTACTTTTGTAAATTTTAAAGGAAAAATTGAGGATAATATCAAAGAAAATAAATTTTCTATTATTGCCGAAATTAAAAAAGCTAGTCCGTCAGCGGGTATAATAATCAAAGACTATGACCCTGTGGAAATAGCCTGTACATATAATAACAATAAAGCTACATGCTTATCTGTTTTAACTGAAGAGGATTTTTTTAATGGAAACTTAATTCACATAAGTAAAATTAAACAGAGAATAAAATTACCAATTCTTTGTAAAGATTTTTTTATCGATAAATTTCAAGTATCTCTGGCCAAAAGTTATGGGGCGGATGCAATATTAATTATTTTAGCTGGGGTTACTGATAAGGTGGCAAATGAATTATACGAAGAAGCACTTAGATTAAATATGTCAATTATTGTCGAAGTTCATACTGTGGAAGAAGCCAAGCGAGCATTAAAATTCAAAAATTCATTGATTGGAATAAATAATAGAAATCTTAAAACTCTTAAGACTGAAATAAATACAACTTACGATATTCATGAAGTTTTGGTCACACATTCCGGACCTTTAATTTCTGAAAGTGGAATAAAAACAAAAGACGAGCTATTAGAAATCTCAAACAAAACCTCCATAAAAACTTTTCTTATTGGTGAATCACTATTAAAAGATTTGGACAATAATTCTATTTTTTCAGTATTGTAGCGTTTAAAAAACCCCTTATTTCCTCAATTTTTTTCTATTGTTAATTGATAAGAACTTTTGTAGAACATAAATGTACGTAATTTGTTCTATGCTAACTAAAAAACAAAAAAACTTATTAATGTTCATCAATAAGAAGCTGAGAAGCAGTGGTGTTTCTCCTTCCTATGAAGAAATGAAAAGCTCTTTAAATCTTAAATCTAAGTCAGGAATACATAGGCTAATAAGCGCATTAGAAGAAAGAGGTTTTATTAAAAGATTGGCTCATAAAGCACGTGCATTAGAGGTTGTAAAATTACCTGAAACAGCTTCAGCAAATGATATTTATAACTCGTTCTCACCAAGTGTAATAAAGGGAGGACTAGATGAAACGACAGACAATGAAAACGAAATTCCAGTTTTAGGGAAGATTGCAGCCGGTACACCAGTTGAAGCTATTCAAAATGAAGTGAGTAGAATTCCCCTTCCAGCAAATATTGAGAAAAATGGAGAATTTTTTGGTCTTAAAGTTCAAGGTGACTCTATGATAGAAGCTGGAATAAATAATGGTGATACAGTTATTGTAAAAAAAGCTGATACTGCTGAAAATGGAAAAATTGTGGTTGCATTAATTGATGATCATGAGGCAATGCTTAAAAGGATTAGAAGAAAAGGTAAAACTATAGCGCTTGAGAGTGCAAATAGAAATTACGAAACTAAAATTTTTGGTCCTGATAGAGTAAAAGTTCAAGGTGTTCTAGTATCTTTATATAGAAACTTTTAAAAAAATAGTCTACACATTATTAATGTCAAAAGTAGCAACAAGATTTGCTCCATCACCTACAGGGCCACTTCATATAGGTGGGGTAAGAACTGCTTTATTCAATTGGTTATTTGCAAAAAATAAGGGTGGAAATTTTCTTCTAAGAATAGAAGATACAGATAAAGAAAGATCAAAAAAAGAATATCAAAATCAAATTATTCAGTCCTTAAAATGGATTGGTATAAATTACGACAGCGATGAGTACATACAATCAACAAAAATAAATAATCACGTTAAAATTGCAGAGGAACTTTTAAAAAAAGGAGACGCTTATAAATGTTATTGTTCAAATGAGGAAATTGAAGAACAAAAGAAAAGAGCTAAACAAAAAAAAATTCCATATATTTATGACAGAAAATGGAGAGATAAAAATGAAAATGAGGCTCCAAAGAATATAAAACCGGTAATAAGATTTAAAAGCAAGATAGATGGTAAATCAAAACTAAAAGATTTAGTGCAAGGAGATGTTGAGATAGATAATAACACAATTGAAGATTTTGTAATTTTGAGAAATGATGGAACCCCGACATATAATTTATCAGTGACTGTAGATGACCACGATATGAATGTAACACATATCATTAGAGGAGATGATCATAAGATAAATACTTTTAAGCAAATGCAAATATATGACGCTATGAATTGGGATCTCCCGGCATTTGCCCATATACCTTTAATTCACACAAAAGAAGGTAAAAAATTGTCAAAAAGAGATAAAGACTCTACACTAGATGATTATTCAAAAATTGGAATAATGCCAGAAGCTTTAAGAAATTATTTGTTAAGATTGGGGTGGTCTTTTCAAGATAAAGAGATTTTTAATTTGGAAGAAAGTATCAAACACTTCAATTTAGAGGGTATTGGAAAATCTCCCTCTAAGTTAGATTTAAACCGTATTTTATCTATGAATGAATATTATATAAAGAATATGAAAGAGGATAATTTATTTGATCAATTAAAAGACTTTTGTGTAAATTATAAAGAAAAAATGCCTTCTGAAAAAGAAGATCAAATAAAAAGATCTCTTATATTTCTTAAAAATAAAGCAAAAACATTAGAGGATATTTTTAATAATTCGAAATACCTAATTTCCGACAAAGTTGATTTTAATGATGAAGATTTAAAATTGATAGATGGTACATCAAAAAAAATAATAGCTGAATTTACTGATAGAATAAAAAATCTATCTAAATTAGACCGAGAGAATTTAGAACCACTGGTAAATGAATTGATTAAGACTAATAACACAAATTTTAAAGGGGTTGGTCAGCCCTTAAGAATAGCGTTGACAGGGTCGAAGTATGGACCAGGTATTTATGATATAATTGTTTCTTTAGGCAAAGAAGAAGTTCTTAAAAGATTAGGAAACAAGATATTCATTTAATACTTTTGCGGCCTCTTCGCTAGAGGAACTTAGAGGTCTTATCTGATCAAGGGTTTTTGAGCATTCTTCAACTTGATTTTTTGCAAATTTTGGATTTTTTAAGAAGTATACAGTTGATTTATAAATTTCTTTAGCATTACACTCATTTTGTAAGAGTTCTGGAATAACTTCTCTTTTATTTATTATATTTATAATATTAGCGAATTTAACTTTTACGAGAGACTTCATTATTAGGTAATTAACGTAATTTATCTTATAAATAATAATTGAAGGTACTTTTGCATTACAAATTTCCAAAGAAACAGTGCCTGATTTTGATACAGCAAAAATTGAATTGAAAAGTACTTCAGACTTGATATCCTTATCTACTACAATATCACAATTATCTAAATTTGATTTTTCTAATTTTTCAGTAATAAAATTTATATTTTCTAATGTTGAATGAAACACGAAAACAAAATCTTTATGTTTTTTGTTCATTAGCTTTATGAATTCAATTAAAATTGGTAAAAGTACTTTTAGCTCTGACATTCTACTTCCTGGGAATATAGAAATTATTTTCTTTCCTCTAGAAATATGAGATATATCAACTTTAGAATTATTTTTTTCTAATAAAGGATGCCCTACAAATGTGTTTGGGACATTTTCTTTATCAAAATATTTTCTTTCAAAATCAAACAATAATAGAAAATGATCAATAAATTTTTTGAATTTTTTTACTCTACCCTCTCTCCAAATCCATACTTGAGGAGCAACGTAATGAATAGTTTTAATATTAGGATTAATTTTTTTTACTCTTTCAGCAACTCGTAAAGTAAAATCTGGGCTATCGACACTGAATAATATATCAGGGTCAAATTTAATAATTTCTTTAACAGTGAAATCAATTTTTTTTTTTATTTTAAAAATATTAAATAAAACACTTGTAAATCCCATATAAGTAATTTGTTCAATATTGAAAATTGAATTTATGCCCAAACTTGCTAAATTTGATCCACCAACAGATAAAAACTTAAGATCATTATTTCCTTTTTGAATTTTTTCAATTACCGTTGTTGCTAATTTATCTCCTGAAGCTTCTCCTGTTAAAATAAAGATTTTTTTCATTTTACTAATATAAACATCTTATTTTTAATGGCAAAGTTAACACATTTATTTTTTTCTAAAAAAATATTTTGTTTATCTTTAAGTACTATTCCTTTTAGACCTGCCCTTTTACAGTCTTTTAAAGTATTTAAACCTATTGTGGGTAAATCAACTCTCATATCTTGTTTTTTCTTTGGATATTTAATCAAAACCCCTCTTTTAATTTTTATTTTATTTATCTTTTTAATTAAATTTTTAGTTCCCTTTGAGGTTTCTTTAAAAATTGAATTTCCCCTAACAATAATTGCTTGAATGTGGTCAAAAGGATTTGTTTTTTTAAGAATATATTCACCTTTTTTGATATCAGATAAATCATCTTTTGTGGGTTTGTCTTTAGTATAATTACCTTTTTTTAATGATAGTTCTGGAGTAAAAAATGTAGATTTAATTACCTTTATTTTTTCAAAAGCTAAAATATTTATTAATTCTTTTAATATAGCAGCGTCTCCTTTTTTATAGGCTTTGATAATTCTCGGAAGATAGTAAATTCCAGTCATATCAAGTTTTAATTTTGACAAATTTGGTTTATCTATTTTGCCTGCAAATATTACTTTGTTGCATTTATTCTCTCTCAATAATTTCAAAATTGATCCAAACTGTCCTATATTTAACCTGAATGACTTTGGATCTTTCTTGAAAATATTTTTTTTTGATAAATCTAAGATAAGATATTTTTTTTTGGTCTTTTTTAATGTTTTTAAAATTAATTTTGGAAAATCAGTATCTCCAAAGAATAAACCTATCATTTTATTTGCTTAATGGCGTACAAATTGGCCTTTTTTTATCATGATTAATAAAATCTATAACTTCTTTAACATAGATATTTTTTTTAAGTTCTTCGCTAAGTTTTATTAAATTTTCAAATAAAGAATTTGTGTTAAAAATTTCCTTATAAGCTTCCGAAAGAGCTAAAATTTCTTTATTTGAAACTTTTTTTCTTCTTAAACCAACAAGATTAATTCCTTCAAGATAATTTCTGTTGCCAAACGATAATCCATATGGAATTACATCCCTAGAGACAGCAGTCATACCACCTATCATTGCCATTTTACCTATCCTTGTGAACTGTTGAACTCCACAATTGCCTCCTATGATTACTTCATCAGAAATTTGAGCATGTCCAGCAATTGCCGCACTATTTGCAATCACAACATTATTACCTACAACACAATCGTGTGCAATATGAGCACCTATCATAATGAGATTACCATCGCCTATTTTTGTTACACCGCCTCCGCCAACTGTTCCTTTATTGATTGTTACATGTTCCCTAATTATATTATTGTTACCAATTTCTAATTTTGTTTGTTCCCCTTTATATTTTAAATCTTGTGGATCTGTGCCAATTGAAGCGAAAGTAAAAATTTTTGTATTATTACCAATGATTGTGTGGCCTGAAATATTTACATGAGATTGTATCTCTGCACCTTCACTTATTTGAACATCTGGTCCTATAATACTATATGGTCCTATTGTAACATTTTTTGAAATCTTTGCCTTTTTGTCAACAATTGCTGTTTTATGAATCATTAATTTTTTAATTTCCTTTTTATTTGTTTTCTTTGATAAATTCTTTTAAATCTTTTGCTGGGTACCCCATAACTCTAGTGTTATCAGGTATATCTTTTATAACACCACTGCCACCACCAATTTTTATATTATTTCCAATCTTTAGGTGTCCTGAAATCCCCGCCTGACCACCTATCATGACGTTATCTCCTAATATTGAAGATCCTGCAAAACCAACTTGACCTGCGATTATACAATTGTTTCCAATCTTTACATTGTGAGCAATATGTATTTGATTATCAAGATATGTATTTTTACCAATTATAGTGTTTGAAATTGAACCTCTATCTATTGTTGAACCACATCCAATCTCTGAATAATCATCAATTATGACAATTCCTATTTGCGGAAATCTATAATTATTTCCATTTTTTGGAAAGAAACCAAAGCCTTTTTTACCTATTACACAACCATCTAATACTTTAATATGATTTTTTAAAATTGTATTTCTTAAAATAGTATTTGATCCTATTGAACAATTATCACCAATTGAAACATTTTTTTCAATTATAGTGTTATGACCTATTGAACAATTTTTTCCAATTTTTACATTTGTACCAATAAGGACATTCTTTCCAAACTTTACTTTATTTTTAAATTTAGTTTTAGAAATTTCTTTAACTGAATTATCGAAATCATCATTAACAGACTCTGGATACAATATCTCTGTAATTTTAGAAGTACTTAATAAGACATTTTCAACAATAATTTTTTCGCATTTATCTGGCAAATTATGTTGTAAATTTTTTGTTGTAATACAGGCTCCAGCTTTTGTAATAGATGCCTGAGACTTATATTTATTTGAATGAAAAAAAGAGATATCTTTACTAGACGCAGAATTTAAGTCGGTGATGTCGAAAAATTTTTTTTTTTTATTACTATAATTCTTTATTTCTAAAACCTCATAAACATCTTTTAAGTTTATGGGTCCAAAGTTTTTGAAAAAAGGATTTGTCATTAAATTGTTAATAGCAAATACTTCTGGTTATTACTTATCAAGTTTTATTGCTAATTATTTCCTATCAACAATAGTGGCAGACCACATAGCATCAGCCATTTTAATATTTTTAACAAATGCTTCGCCTTTATATTTCCACACTCTGCCATGAGATCTGATTGCTTCAATTTTAAGTTCAAGTTTGCAATTTGGTAAAACAGGATTCCTGAATCTTGCTTTTTCTACACTCATCAAAAAAACCAACTTATTCTCATAAGTAGATTTATCCAAACCATGAGCAGTTAATGCTGCTGCAGCTTGACCAAAAGCTTCAACGATTAGAACACCAGGCATAACTGGTTGTCCTGGGAAATGTCCTTGAACAAAAAAACTTTCATTGGTTACATTGACAATAGCTGTTGCTGAATGAAGTCTTTTAATGTCAATTAATTCATCTAATAACAACATTGGCTCCCTGTGTGGTAAAAGTTCCATTATTTTTTTTTTTGACAAACTATCAGACATAATAATTAATCTATCTTAATGTTCTTAACCTTCTGATTTACCAACTCTAATATATCTTTTGTTATATCATCATCTTTTTTACCAATGACAATGTGTTTCTTTTGCATAATCATTTTGATAGAATTTTTTTTGGAATAATCTTCTAAAATAGGATTAAGCTTTTTTATTAATTTCGCAGATGCTTTTACTCTTGATTTTGTGATTTCATTAAAAACTTTATTTCTCTCTATTTGATAATTAGAAATTTCATTTCTCAAATCTTTTATTTTTTTTCCAAATTCTTCTTTACTAAGTACATTTTTTTGAGATATTAGTTTTTTTTCCTTTTCAATAATATCTTTTTCTTTTTTTTTGAATTTAGTTACAGATGACTCTTGTCTAGATTTTAGCTGAGCGATAATTGACTTGCCAGCAACTGAACTCTGCATTATTTTTTCTACATCAAGATAAACAACTCTTTCGCTAGAATATGAGGGTATTGAAAATAGAAAAAATATAAAAATACTAATTAATTTAATTTTCATAATATTTAAAAAGTTGTACCAATATTGAATTGAAAAGTCTGTGTTTTATCAGTTTCTATTTTTGATATTGGTTGAGCTAATGTGAAAGTAAAAGGTCCTATAGGCGAGAACCATTCAAGACCAATGCCAGTCGAACTTCTTATATGACTTGAGTCACCGACAGCACTTGAATAATCAACTCCCCAAACATTAGCAGCATCTATGAAATAATTAAAATCTACACTTTGGAAACTTGGAAATAAAAACGGCAAATTTGATTGAAAATTTAAGGAAGCAGCATAATTTCCACCTACATGGTCGCTAGCATCAACTGGACCGATTTTACCAGTTTCAAAACCCCTTAATCTTTTTCTTGGTAAATTTATACGTTCAGATATTCTTACATCATCTGATAAACCTGTGACTGATCTTAAATACAAACCTATGCTAGTGTTGATGTCATTAAACGAATTATAGCTATCAATTTGATATCCGTTAAGAAGTGTATTACTTTCAGATATTAATGGTATATTTTGAGTAAATTTAGATTGAAAACCATCAGTTGTTTGGAACCTTTGATTTCTTTTATCTAAATCTAAAACATAGCCAATATTAGTTGTAAAGTATGTTCCCTCTTGTTTTTTTAGATTAGCGCTTGCGTCTGAATTTGTTGTTAATTGTTCGTAAGATGATCTGAAGGTAGGTCTAAAATAAAAGTCATCATACTGCTCAAATGCTGTTCCAATACTAAAGCCAGCATCAGTCGACTTATAACCAAAATCTGAGAGTTTATCTGTATCTGTAATAAATATATCCGTGCTAAGAGCTTTATCTGAGTAATTAAAGTTTGGATTAGTTACTGTAAAATTTCCCCTTATACGTTCCTCACTTACTCTTAAACCAGTTGATAATTTTACGCCTTTTCCAAGAAAATTGTTTTCTGAAACTGAAAATGCTGCCGTACCACCATCAGAACCAACTCCTGCACCAACAAGAATTTCTCCCGTTGCTTTTTCTTCGACAGTAATATTTATATTTTTTAAATTACCATCTTGTGTGTCGACTATCTCACTTTTAACATTTTGAAATATGTTTCTGGCTCTTAAATTATTTAAAGATTTTGCATGAAGTAGTTTGTTAAAAGGGTCGCCTTCATCTACTTCCAACATATCTCTTATAACTCTTTCCTCAGTAATATTATTACCTAATACATTTATCTTTTTGACGTAAAATTTTTCACTTTCTTTAACTATAAAAGATATATCTAATTCATTGTCCCCAATTATTTCAGTTTCAATACTTGCATCGATAAAATCATATAACCTTGAAACTGAAATTTGATCTATTTGCTTTACTACTTTGTTAAGTTTATTTAATGAATATCTCTCTTCCTTTAAATCTGTTAAAATATTTTCTACTTCTTTAAAATCTTTTTCATCAAAATCATCTGGTAGAATAAGTTTTGTATTTCTAATTGTATAAATATTTCCAGAATTTATATTGTAAATTAAGTTAAAATAATTATCATTAAAGATTGCAGACGAGTTTTTAATCTTAACGTTATAAAAACCTTTGTTAAGGTAAAATTTTTCTAACAGTCTTAAATCAAGGTTAATTTGTTCAGGATTTAAATATTTTTTGTTCGAAATAAATTTCCAAAATTTGCTCTCTTCACTGACTATTACATTCTTCAATTTTCTATCTTTATAAAATTTTTCACCAGTAAAAATTATATTTTTAATTAAGGTTTTTTCACCTAAATCTATATTATAAATTAAATCCACTGTTTCATTGTTATTGTCTTTCATTGAAACATCAACTTTATTAAAGTAATAGCCTGCACTATTTAAAGCATTTTTAATTTTTTTTATGTCTTGTTGAGCTAAAAAATTTACATAAGGACTTTTTTCTTTAATACTTAAGTTTTTTAAAATTGATTTTTTGGTTTTTTCAGCCTTAACACCGTTCAATATAATTTTTTGAACAATTTTTCTTTCTTCAACAGTTACAACTAAAGTATCACCTTCTAAATTAAATTTTATATCTGAAAAAAAATTGGTGCTATATAAATCCAATAGAATATCATTTAATTGTTCTTGAGAATAATCTTTACCTAACTCTATTCCACCGAAAGTAATAATGGTTTCTTTTGTAATACGGTTGTTATTTTTTATTTGAATTTTATTTATTACATCTGCATATGCAGATGCAAATGCAATTTTAAATATAAATAAAGTTATTAATATGTATTTCATTTTTTTTTGGATCTTACACTTAAAGTTCTCGTTTTCAATCTAACAAACTCATTTAATTTTTCAATTTGAGCTAAATAATTTGGCTTTTGACGCTTGAATTTTGAAAAAAATGGTAGATTTATTAAAAGCTGAATTTTTGATGAAATATCCAAAAAATTAATTTTATTTTTTAAAAAAAGACTCACGAGTTCATCATTTATTGAAATTAATATAGTATCAAATAAACTGTTTTTTTCTGTGATCTTTTTTAAAATTTTAATTACTGGAAACTTTTTTGAGTCAACTTTTTGAAAGTTTAATGAATTTAGATTGATTATATTAATATCATTTGATTTTATAAATTTTTGGTTAGGTTCTCCTATGTAAATAGAATTTGAAATTGGAATCTTCATATTTGTGTCATGAGCAATTATTTTTATCAATCCGTTTTTTAATTTTATAATTGCATGGACGTAAGATTTAGGGTGTATCAAAATGTCAAATTTTTTTAACTCTATATCAAATATTTTTTTTGCTTCTATAACCTCAAAAACTTTGTTCATGAGTGTTGCTGAATCAACCGAAATTTTTTTTCCCATTTTCCAATTTGGATGGTTAATTGCATCAATTGGGTTGATATTTTTTGTATTTTTTTTATTTAAAAATGGACCTCCAGAAGCTGTTAGAATAATCTTTTCTATATCCGATTTGTGATAATTTTTTATTACTGACCATATCGAAAAATGTTCTGAGTCAACAGGTATAAATTCAGTTTTATATCTTCTTAACTCTTTTTGAATCAATTCCCATCCACAAATTATTGACTCCTTGTTTGCAATAGCAATTCGTTTTGTTTTTTTAATAATATTAATTGTCGGTCTTAAACCCTCAATTCCTGATATTGCAGACATGGTATAATCAGCTTTCACTTTTAGCTCTTTATCTATTTTATTAAAATCTGAAAATATTTTAATTTTTCTAAATCTTTTTTTTAATATTTCATATTTTTTTTTATTGGTGACTACAATGTGTTTTACCTTAAAGGTTTTAATTTGTTTCGATATAAGATTAATGTTTTTATCTGTAGATAATAAAAGAATTTTAAATTTGTTCTTATCTTTCTTAATTATTTCTAAAGTTTGTTTTCCAATTGATCCGGTTGACCCTAATATTATAATTTTTTTCATTATTTAAAAGAGAGATATTATTATAAAACCTATTGGAAGAGCAAATATTGAACCATCAATCCTGTCCAATAGCCCTCCATGACCTGGTATTAAATTTCCAGTATTTTTTATTTTAGCTCTTCTTTTGAAATAAGAGATAAATAAATCTCCTAACTGACAAATCAAAGAGATAAAAAAAGGTATGAAGACTAAAACTTCAATTTGTAATCTAATAAAGAGTAGATCGCCAAAATATAAATATATTACAAAAAAACCAACATAGGATAAAATAAAAGAACCTATTGATCCAGATACAGTCTTATTGGGACTAATCTTAGTTAGTTTTTTTCCTCCGAAAGTTTTTCCAAACACATATCCTCCAACGTCTGAAAAAACACAAATCATTAGTATTGTTAAAAAAAAGTATTTATCAATAACGAAAACATTAAAACAAATGATAAATGCCATTAAAAGATACATTAAAAAAAGTATAATATGGATTATACGGTAAATTTTATTAAATCTTATTTTTTCAATAACTTTAATCCATTCAATCCAACTCAATATTACAACAATGAATAATATACTCAAAAAAACATAATCATTGATTAAAGCACATAGAAATAATAAGCTTATTAAAAAAAGTGATGAGATAGATCTTTTAAGTAATTCTGACTTCATTATATTTTTCCAAAATTTCTTTTGATATTGCTAAATTTTTTCACTATCTTGTTTAAATCTTTATCCTTAAAATCTGGCCATAGTTTTTTTTCAAAAAATATCTCCGTATATGCGGCTTGCCATAAAAGAAAATTACTAAGTCTTTGAGTATTCCCTGTTCGTATAAGAATTTCAGGATCTGGAATATTTTTTGTATATAAATTGCTATTAATATCATTTTCTGAGATCTTGCTTCTTTTCTTCAACTTATTAAAAGCATATACTATTTCTTTTTTAGATCCATAATTAAGGGCTAAATTGATCTGAAGTTTTGTATTTCTAATGGTCTTTTTTTCAGCAAAATCTAGTAGTTTATTCAGTTTATTATAAAATCTTTTTTCCCCTAAAATTTTTATCTTTATTTTTTCGTTATTTAATTTCTCTAATTTTTCAGTTAAGTAAATTTCCAAAAGTCTAAACAAATAGCTTCGTTCTTTTAAAGGTCTTTTCCAGTTCTCAGTTGAAAATGCATACAAAGTAAGAAACTTTATCTTTTTTTTTACACAATATTTTATGACCATTTCAACAGTTTTTAGTCCCTCTTTATGACCTAAATTTCTTGAGTTTTTATGTTTTAAACCCCATCGACCATTTCCATCCATTATTATGGCCATATGTTTTATTGGGTTCATATAGTCATTATTTCTTTTTCTTTAATTGTAACTTTTTCATCAACTTTTTTAACAAAGTTGTCGGTATATGTTTGAATTATTTTTTCAAATTTTTTTTCGTCATCTTCACTTATTTCTTTTAATTTAAGTTTCTTCTTTAATTCATCATTTCCCTCTCTTCTAATATTTCTTATTGAAACTTTACATTTTTCACCCATGGTTTTAATTACCTTTTTAATCTCAACTCTTCTTTCCTCACTTAAATCTGGTATTGGCAATCTTACTAACTGACCTTCTATTTGAGGATTTAAACCTAGATCTGATTTTTTTATTGCTGAGTCTAATAAAGTAACATTATTTACATCCCAGACTTGAATATTTATTACTCTTGGTTCAGGCGTTGTGATTGTTGCTAATTGATTAATTGGCATTTTTTGTCCATATACGTCTACTTTAATTAAATCAAGCATACTTGCATTTGCTCGGCCAGTTCTTAAAGATGCTAACTCTTTTACAAAAACATCAAATGTTTTAGTCATTTTTTGGTTATACAAGTCTTCTTTAAACATTATTCACCAATTTTAATTCTAATAAAATCTTTTATCTTTAAACTCTTTAAATCAACTTTTGATAAAACATCTTTTACTTTTAATTTAGGATCCATAACCCAGTCTTGAGTTAATAGACTATTATCTTCTTTAAATTTGTTAATTTTGCCAAGACTTATTTTTTCGGCAATTTCTTTAGGTTTACCAAGATTCTTAAGTTCTTCTTCAACAATTTTTTTTTCTTTTTCGATAATATCATCTTTGATATCTTTTTTATCTACTACCATTGGGTTTGATGCAGCAATATGCATTGAGAGTTGTTTTCCAAATTGCTCAATATCTTTCGAGCCCTTTTCAAATTCTAAACTTACAACAACACCAAGTTTAGATAGATTATCTTTAACTATTGAATGATTGTAGGTAAAAATTTTTGATTTAGAGTTTTCTAATGTTTTTGATCTTCCAATGGTAATTTTTTCACCAATCTTTGCTATTAAATCAACCAAATTTTGAGATACAGTTGATCCATTTTTCATTTTACTATTATTGAGTTTTTCTATATCAGAATTAACAAAGTTATTTATCTCTCCAATTTCTTTAGTAAAATTTAAAAAATCATCATTTTTAGCAACAAAATCTGTCTCACAGTTGATTTCAATTATAGATGTTTTTTTTTCATCACCATAAATAAATACAAGACCTTCATTGGCCTCTCTGGACATTTTTTTGGAAGCTTTTGAAATACCTTTTATTCTTAAAATTTCAATTGCTTTGTCTAAATCTCCTGAAGCCTCCTTCAACGCGCTATTGCAATCCTTAAAACCTGCACCAGTTGTGCTTCTTAACTTTTTTACACTTTCAAGATCACTCATTTAATTAATTAATTTTTTTTTTTAGTGAAATAGAAGGGGATTTAGGTGTTGTCACTTTTTGTTCGCCATTTTTTTTTGTATCTTCAGGAATATTTTTCCTAGCATTACTAATTGTCTCTTTTACCAAAGAACAATAGAGATCGATTGATCTTCTGGCATCGTCGTTTCCTGGTATTGGAAAATCAATACCTTCTGGATCTGAATTTGTATCAAGTATAGCAATTATCGGAATATTTAGTTTTATAGACTCTTTTATCGCAAGTGCCTCATAGTTTGTATCAATTATGAAAACCAAATCAGGAACTTTTTTCATGTCAGATATACCCCCTAAAGATCTTTGGAGTTTATCTCTTTGAATGCTCATTTTTAAAAGTTCCTTTTTTGTGAATCCTCTATTTTCTGATTTTAAGTCAGTATTTATTTTTTGAAGTTTTTTAATAGAATTTGATATAGTGCCCCAATTAGTTAACATTCCTCCCAGCCATCGATAATTTACAAAATATTGATCAGTGGATTTCGCTAACTCAGCAATAGCCTCTGAAGCTTGTTTTTTTGTTGAGATGAACAAAATTTTCCCATTGTTTGTAATAGTTTCATAGATTTTTTCTAAAGCTTTATTAGTAAGCTCAAGAGTTTGAGTTAAATCAATAATATGAACAGAGTCTCTTTTGCCAAAAATATATTTCTTCATTTTTGGATTCCATCTCAATGTTTTATGACCAAGATGTACGCCTGCTTCTAAAAGTTGTTGTATTGATAAGTTAGGTATCTTCATAGTTTTTCCCGGTTGTACCACCAAAGCTATTTCCATTTAAGGACCGGAGGTTATTAACCAAAAGCCTTGTGCGTATTTTTAAAGCGTTTTATAAATTTATTCAGGTAAAGGCAAGAGATAAATCAATGAATTGTTGTTGAAATTCCTTGATTCTTTATGAGATTCACAGTTTTTCTATCGATTAAACGCTTATCTTTAAGTTTTATTTTATAAGCCTTATCGCTTGAAACAACATTTATATTTACCTCAACATCTCCACCTTTTTTCAGCATTTTAGATAGTGTATCAACCTCATCAACATTTTTTACTTTAAAACTTATTGAATTAATCGGTTTATTAATAAGATCATCTAATGAAATTATTTTTTTGACATTTAACCTTTTAGATTGAGGTTCATTTTGCTTAGTAATTTTCTGTATAGTCAAAATTACCGAATTACCCTCTTTAATCTTACTTCTATTTAATTCAAATGTGTCAGAAAAAACAAATAATTCAAATATGCTTGATTGATCAGAAAATTTAATTATTGCGTATGACGTTCCTTTTTGTGTTTTCTTTTCTTGAATTTTAAGTATAGTTGCTGCGACCGACCCCTCGCTAATTTCTTTATCTTCATTAACTTTTTTATAAGAAAGAATATTAAAATCCTTAAATATATCTTGATATTGATTAAGTGGATGATCTGATATAAAAAAACCAACAGTTTCAAATTCTTTTGCCATTTTTTCTTGAAAGCTCCATTCGCCAAGATTATCTACTGCGTCACTAACATTTGACTCTTCACTATTGGCAAATAAATCGATTTGATTTAAGGACTTGTTTTCAAAAATATTTTTTGATTTGGATATTAAATTAGGTATTGACTCGAAAATTGATTTTCTATCTTTAAAAATGTTATCAAATGCCCCAGCTTTTGTAAGAGCCTCCATTTGAAGTTTATTTATGTCTTTCGGATTTACTCTATTTATAAAGTCATTTAAAGATTTAAATTTACCATTTTTTTTTCTTTCCTTAACTATGTTTGAAATTGCCTCATACCCAACATTTTTTAATGCCCCTAAAGCATAGTAAAAATTTTTGGTATCTGAATAAAAATCACTATTACATAGATTTATATCTGGAGATACTATATTTATATCTAATCTTTTAAGTTCTTCATAGAATTCACCTAATTTTTTTTGATTTGACATTTCCATAGACATTGATGCAGAAAAAAATTCATTGGTAAAATGGGTTTTTAAATATGCTGTCTGATAAGCAATAATAGCGTAGGCTGCTGCATGACTTTTATTGAAACCATATTCTGCAAATGGTTCAATCTTTAAAAAAATACCTGCTGCAACATCTTTTTGTATTCCGTTTTGATATGCACCATCTATAAATCTTGTTTTCTGTTTTTCTAATTCTGCTCTTTTCTTTTTTCCCATAGCACGTCTAAGAATATCTGCTTCACCTGCAGTAAAACCTGACAAGACTTGGGCAATTTGCATAACTTGTTCTTGGTAAATAATTACACCATATGTTGACTTTAAAATGTTTTCCAATTTTGGATGTAGATAATCCGGTGACCTTTTCCCATGTTTGCAATCATTATAAATTGGAATATTGCTCATAGGACCTGGTCTATACAAAGCGACTAATGCTATAATATCTTCTAATCTATTTGGTTTCATTTGTGTAAGAGCATCCCTCATTCCAGAACTTTCAAGTTGAAATAAACCAACAGTTTTACCTGAAGACAACAAATCAAAAACCGTTTGATCTTCATAATTTATTTTCTCTATATTGAAATCAATTTTTTTTTTATTTAGTAGTTTAATGGTGTTATTTATTACTGTAAGTGTTTTTAAACCCAAAAAATCAAATTTAATAAGACCAGAGTTTTCAGCTGAATACATATCAAACTGAGTAGAAGGTAAAAGTAAATTGGATGAGGTATCTTTATACAGTGGAACTGTATCGATTAATTTTTTATCTGCAATTACTACGCCAGCCGCATGAGTTGCAAAATTCCTGTTTAAACCTTCAAGTTTCAGAGAGAGTTTAATAAGCTTATCTACTCTTTTATCTTCATTAATAATCTTTTGTAATCTTGGTTCTGAATTTATGCATTCAGTCAAACTCATTGGTCTTGAAGGATCGAAAGGAATCATCTTGCATATACTATCAACAAAACCATATGGAAGACCCATTACTCTACCCACATCTCTAATAACCATTCTAGCTTTTAGTTTGCCGAATGTAATAATATGAGCCACCGAGTCCTTGTACTTTTTGTTAAGATACTCGAAAACTAAATCACGTTTTTCCTCACAAAAATCAATATCAAAGTCAGGCATAGAAATACGGTCCGGGTTTAAAAATCTTTCAAAAATTAAATCAAAATAAATTGGGTCTACGTCAGTAATTTGTAAACACCATGCTACTAATGAACCAGCACCAGACCCTCTACCTGGTCCAACTGGTATATTATTTTTTTTTGCCCATATAATGTAATCGGATACAATTAAAAAATAACTAGAATAATTCATCTCACATATTATATTTATTTCGTGATCTAATCTTTTTTTATATTTTAAAAATTTTTCGCCTTTTAAATTTCCATCTTTAAATTTTTCCTTAAATTTATTAATTAGACCTTCATTTGCGTCTTTTTTTAATTGATCATCAGATGAAATATTATTATTTGAGTTTATATCTGGTAGTAATGGTTTGGAATATTCAGGTCTGAAGCTGCACCTTAATGGTAAATTATAATTGTTTTCCAAAGCCTCCGGTAAATCACTAAATATTTCCTTCATTTCATTGTCGCTTTTTAAATAATGATTATCTGTTAACTTTATTCTTTGTTTATCGTTTATGTAATTTTTTGAACCAATACAAAGCAATGCATCGTGTGCTTCGCTCATTTCTTTGTTTAAATAATAAACCTCATTAGTTGCTATTATGGGAGCATTAATTTTTTTTGAAACGGATAAATTGAAGTTTTCAAAATTTTTTTCATTTAAATCACCATGTCTTTGAATTTCAATATAGAAGTTATCACCAAAATTTTTATTCAAAGAAAAATAAAGTTTTTCAAGCTCATCAACTCTCCCTTTTTGAAAAAGAACACCTGATAAATTATTAATACCTCCTGATAGAATTATTAAATTTTTAGAACAATTAAATAATAATTCTATTTTACAATGAGGGTCATTTATATCAGAGTTTTCAAGAAAAGATTTAGATGATAAATTAATCAGTTCTTTGTAACCATCACTATTTTTGGCTATAATAGGTAATGATCCAATTATATCATTGAATTTAAACTTAATCTGGGATCCAATTATAGGCTGAGTTTTTGACTTGGAAATTTGTTCTGAGAATTCTAGAGATCCACACAAATTTGACGTATCTGACATTCCAATCGCTTTAACCTTATTTTCTTTGCAATATTTACTAAGATCATCAATTTTTATGGCGCCTTCACAAATAGAATATTGGGTATGAATTTTTAAGTGATTAAATGTTTTTTTAGATTTTTCCATTAATGATTTTGATTTTACCATTACTTAAGGAAATTTTATAGTCTGCTTTATTAGCAAAAAATCTATTATGAGTTGCAAATATTATAACACGATCTTTGTTTTTTAATTTAAAGAGTAGGTTAAATATTTGATTTGCGTTTTCGTGATCTAAACTTCCGGTCGGTTCATCAGCTAGTATTATTCTAGGTTTATTTACTATTGCTCTCGATATAGCGATTCTTTGCATTTCTCCTCCTGATAATTCTGATGGATAATGATTAGTCCTATCTTTTAAGCCGACTTTTTGAATTATCTTTAATGATTCTTGTTCTGCCATTTTGTGATTATTATTAGCAGCTAAGCTGGCTATGCAAACATTTTCAATAGCTGTAAAATCAGGCAATAAGTTTTTCTCTTGATAAACAATCCCAATATTACTAGATCTAATTTTGTCGTTAATCTCAATTTCATTATGATTTATATTTCGATTATCAATTTTAATATTTCCTGAAGATGGTCTATCTATTAAAGATAATAAATTTAGTAAAGTTGATTTTCCAGATCCAGAGGGTCCAGACAATGAATAAATTTTTCCTTTTTTAAATTTGAAACTTAAATTTTTAAGGACAGAAATCTTTTTTTGATTATCAAATGTCTTTGAAATATTGTTTAGTTCTATAATGTTACTCATATTTTAAGGA
>CACCNI010000008.1 GCA_902547215.1 uncultured Pelagibacteraceae bacterium | reverse complement strand
TTGAAGAATTCCGCCGTGTTTATAATATTCTAACTCATTGTTAGTATCAATCCTACATAGCATTTTAATCTTTTTTATTTCTCCATTTTGATATTTAAATTCTACAGACAGTTTGTCTCCAGGATTTAATCCCTTTTCTATCCCTTTAACTGTAATTATTTCTGAGCCTAAAAGTTTTAATTTTTTTCTATCCATGCCGTCTATAAATTGCAATGGCAATATTCCCATCCCAATTAAATTCGATCTATGAATTCTCTCGAAACTTTCAGCAAACACAGATTTTACTCCTAAAAGTTTTGTGCCCTTAGCTGCCCAGTCTCTTGATGAGCCCGTTCCATATTCTTTTCCACCAATGACTATTAAGTCAGTTTTTCTCTTTTTGTACTCCTCAACTGCCTCAAACACTGGCATTACTTTTTCCTCTGGATAAAGTTTAGTAAATCCACCCTCGGTTCCAGGTGCCATTTCGTTTCTTATTCTGATATTTGCAAAGGTTCCTCTCATCATTACCTCATGGTTACCTCTTCTTGATCCGTAAGAATTAAAATCTTTTTGTAATACTTGGTTTTTCATAAAATAATCACCTGTAGGACTTTCTTTCTGGATTGAACCAGCTGGTGATATATGATCAGTTGTAACCATATCCCCCAAAATTAATAAAGGTCTAGCATTAACTATATCTTTAAATCCATCTGGACGATCTTTAAGATTATCGAAGAATGGAGGTTTTTTTACATAAGTTGAATTATCATCCCATTCATAAATACTGCTTTCTTTTGTTTTAATATTTTGCCATTGTGAGGGTCCTTTGGATACATTCGAGTATCTATTTATAAACATTTCTGCATTTAGAGAATTGCTTAAAGTATTTTCAATTTCTTTATTAGATGGCCAAATATCTTTTAAAAAAATATCCTTTCCATCTTTGGATTTTCCTAATGAATCTTTATAAAAATCAAATTTCATATGTCCAGCCAGTGCATATGCTACTACCAAAGGTGGTGATGCTAAATAATTAGCTTTAATCAATGGAGAGATTCTTCCTTCAAAATTTCTATTACCAGATAATACTGAAACAGCATAAATATTATTTTTTTGAACAGCTGTGGATATATTTTCTGGTAATGGACCAGAATTACCAATACAAGTTGTGCATCCGTAGCCAACAAGGTTAAAACCAAGTTTATCCAAATAAACATTCAATCCAGCTTTTGCCAAATAATCTGTAACTACTTGAGAACCAGGTGCAAGAGAAGTTTTTACCCAAGGTTTTGTTATTAAACCAAGTTCGCAAGCTTTCTTTGCTAATAAACCTGCACCTATTAAAACATTTGGATTTGACGTATTAGTACATGAAGTAATAGCAGCAATTAAAATAGAGCCATCTTTGATTTCGTAATCTGTTCCTTCAACCTTTGAAGTAACAAATTTTTCTCTTTTTGTAATATTCTTAAAATTAAGTTCAAAATCTTTTGAAGCATCAGTTAATAAAACTTTATCTTGAGGTCTTTTTGGGCCAGAAATTGTCGGAACAACCGTTGACATATCTAATTTGAGAGTGTCAGTAAAAACTATATCATCACTTACCCATAGACCTTGTTCTTGCGCATATCTTTTTACTATTTCTACTTGATTTTTATCCCTGCCAGAGAATTCTAAATATTTTAAAGTCTCGTCATCAATCGGAAAGAAGCCACAAGTTGCTCCATACTCTGGAGCCATATTAGCTATTGTTGCTCTATCGGCTAAAGTAAGATTTCTAAGTCCCTCACCATAAAACTCAACAAACTTTCCAACAACACCTTTATCCCTTAACATTTTAACAACTGTCAAGACTAAGTCAGTAGCAGTTGTTCCTTCAGGAAGTTTATTTGTTATTTCAAAACCAATTACTTCTGGTATTAGCATGGAGATTGGTTGTCCAAGCATACCGGCTTCGGCTTCTATACCTCCAACTCCCCATCCAAGAACTGATAAGCCATTTACCATGGTAGTATGACTATCGGTTCCTACTAATGTGTCTGGGAAGATATAATTTTCATTATTAAATTTTTCTTTCCATACGACCTTAGAAAGATACTCAAGATTTACCTGGTGGCATATTCCTGTCCCTGGAGGAACTATTCTGAAATTATCAAAAGCTTGTTGTCCCCATTTCAAAAAAGAATATCTTTCAGCATTTCTTTGAAATTCTATTTCAACATTTCTTTTTAATGAGTCTGGCGTTGAAAACTTATCAACTTGTACTGAATGGTCGATTACCAAGTCAACAGATGACAATGGATTAATTATTTGTGGATCTTTGTTTTTTTCTTTAACAGCCTCCCGCATAGCAGCTAAATCTGCAACTGCTGGTATCCCTGTATAGTCTTGTAAAAGTACTCTAGCTGGTCTATATGCAATTTCTGTATCAGACTTTTTATCTTTCAGCCATTTTTGCAAAGCGAGAATTTGATCTTTGGTAACTGTCTTGCCATCTTCATATCGTAGTAAATTTTCTAGCAAAACTTTTAATGATTTTGGAAGTTTTTCTATACCTTTTAAACCATTCTGTTCTGCGAGTTTTAAAGAATAAAAATTATATTGATTTTGATTAATTTCGATCGAAGTAAGCGATTTATAAGAGTTTTTATTTCCTGGTTTCATATCAAATTATTTTTTTGAGTAAAAAGTAAGCTGACATAACATAATAAAATAATTAAATAAATTTATCATTTGTCGCAAATTTACTAGCAAATTAAGCTATCGGTAACCCATCATCAGTTTTCTGTGAAGGGTGGAGTAATACAACTTTTCCCTCCTGGTCGATTGCACCAAGTATTAAAACCTGAGAAACAACCCCAGCGATATTTTTTTCTGCAAAATTACAGACACCTATAACTTGCTTATTCATCAAATTTTCCTCATTATAATAATGAGTAATTTGGGCAGAAGATTGTTTGATGCCTATTTCTTTTCCAAAATCAACCTTAACAACTAGTGAAGGTTTTCGAGCTTTTTCATTTTTTTTGACTGAAATTACAGTACCGATTCTTAAATCGATCTTATCAAATTGATCATAGGATATTTGTTCTTTCATGGAATTAATATATAATTCTTTTTACGAATGAGTACAGAAAATAATTCAGATAAATTATATAACGATTCAATTAAAATCCTCTCTGATTTGATAGGGTTTAAAACTATTTCAGGTGAAGATAATAATTCAATAATAAATTACTGTGAAAAAATTTTAGGTGATGCCGGTGCATCATCATTTAAAGTATTTGATAATGATAAAAAAAGGGTAAACCTATTTTCAACCTTAAAATCAAAAAAAAAGAATGGAAAAAAATCTATAATTTTTTCAGGTCATACTGATGTGGTGCCTGTAACAAAAAGTTGGTCAACTGATCCTTTTAAAGCAACAATCAAGGATGATAAGTTATTTGGAAGAGGATCGTGTGATATGAAGGGTTTTTTGGCTTGTGTGTTGGCTTATGTACCAGTATTTTCTTCTGAAAAGCTAGATCGAGATATCCATTTTTCTTTTACTTTTGATGAAGAGACAGCGTGCCAAGGAGCACCTCTTTTAATAAATGAATTAAAAAAAAGAAATATTAAAGATTCTTTATGTATTGTTGGAGAGCCGACTAACATGAAAATAATTGATGCTCACAAAGGTTGTTACGAATACACAACACATTTTCATGGTCTCGCTGGTCATGGTTCACAACCTGAAAAAGGAGTTAATGCAGTAGAATATGCATCGAAGTTTATTCAAAAACTTATGCAATTAAGAGATGTTTTAAAAAAAAGAAAACCTGAAAATTCTGTATTTAACCCGCCATATACCACTTTACAAATTGGTGGTATTTCAGGAGGAATTGCAAGAAACGTAATTGCAGACAGATGTAAAGTTGATTGGGAATTAAGACCAGTTGTAAAAGAGGATGGTGTATTTGTAAACAACGAAATAGATAAATTCATAAAGAAAGAACTACTTCCAGAAATGCAAAAAGTTTATCCAAAATCTGAGATACGAAAGGAAGTAATCGGAGAAATCATAGGTTTTTATAGAGAAAAAAATTCTGAAGCTTGTGAGTTAGTATCAAGCATTACTGGGGATAATTCACGTGAAGTTGTTTCATTTGGTACAGAGGCAGGCCTTTTTCAAGAAATTGGCATTAGCACAGTTGTTTGTGGACCTGGATCAATTGAACAAGCACACAAAGTTGATGAATTTATCAAATTAGATGAATTGAAAAAATGTCTTAAATTTTTAGATGGCGTTAAAGAAAAATCAAAATTTAATTAGCCCAACCACCTACTGATTTAACTTCTAAAAATTCTAATAAGCCTTCTTTTCCTGCTTCACGACCTATACCAGAATGTTTGAACCCGCCAAAAGGTGCATCAACTGCTATACCAGCTCCGTTAACATCTACCATTCCAGATCTAAGTCTTCTTGCAACTCTATTGGCTTTTTCTTTATCTTTAGTTTGAATGTAATTAGTTAGACCGTAATCAGTATCATTTGCAATACTTATTGCTTCTTCCTCGTTTTCGAAAGGTATAATTGAAAGCACTGGACCAAAAATTTCAGTTCTTGCAATTTCCATTTGATTATTAACGTTGGCAAAGGCTGTAGGTTTAACAAAGTAACCTTTGTCTATTCCATCAGGTTTTCCTACTCCCCCTGCAACAAGTTTGGCACCTTCATCAATACCTTTTTGAATAAGCGATTGTATTTTTTTGTATTGTACTTCAGATACTACTGGACCGATGTGTTCCCCTTCTTTTTTAGGATCTCCAACTTTCATAGTATTTGCAAATTTTTTTACTCTTTCAACCGCCTCGTCATACATACTTTTTTCGACAAGCATTCTTGTTGGTGCATTACAAGATTGGCCTGAGTTTCTAAAGCATCTCAAAGCTCCTCTCTCGATAGCTTCAGGGTCTGCATCTTTAAAAATTATATTTGCTCCTTTTCCACCAAGTTCAAGACTAACTCTTTTGAAATCTTTAGCTGCATTTTGCGATATTAAAGCCCCTGCTCTTGTTGATCCTGTAAATGAGATCATGTTTATATCTGGATGGCTTGTTAAAGCATCTCCCGTTGTTGCGCCATCTCCATTAACTAAATTGAAAACTCCCGGAGGAAAACCTGCTTCATCAATCAGTTCTGTTAATATCATTGCTGATAGTGGTGCTACTTCAGATGGTTTTAAAATCATAGTGCAGCCTGAAGCTAAAGCGGGCATAACTTTTAAACATGTTTGGTTCATTGGCCAATTCCAAGGTGTAATTAATGCACACACCCCTTTAGGTTCATAAATAAGTCTTTGGTTTTTTGCATGCTCCCCTAGTGGTTTCTCAAAATCAAATTCCTTTAAATATCTAATAAAAGTTTTTATATGTGCGGCACCTGTTCCGGCTTGCAATTTTGTTGAAAAATCTTTTGGAGCTCCCATTTCTGTAGTAATGGTTTCAGCAATGTCCGACCATCTTTTTTTATATAATTCATATAATTTCTCTAATGGTTCTAATCTTTCTTTTTTTGATGAGAAAGCCCATGTTTTGAAAGCTTCTTTTGCAGATAAAACTGCATCATTAACATCTTCTTTTGAACCTAAAGATATTTCTGCACAAACCTCTTCTGTTGCAGGATTTATTACTTGAATACTTTTATTACTTTTTGGTGAAACCCATTTACCATTAATATAAAATTTTTTTTTGTCAGACATGACGGGAAATTAACTTATCCTTTTACTTTTGCAAATAAATTAGTGATTTCATAAATTATTGTTGCTGCGGCTAATGATGTTACCTCAGCGTGATCATAAGCAGGGGAGACTTCTACAACATCTGCTGAAATCAGTTTCATTCCCGATAATCCTCTTATTACGTTTACCATTTCTCTTGTAGACATACCTGCTATCTCAGGGGTTCCCGTACCTGGTGCATATGCTGGATCTAGAACATCTATATCTATTGATAAATATAATGGATTATCACCTACTCTTTTTCTAATTCTTTGAACAATTTTATCAACTCCCTCACTTTGGAATTCATCGCAATGAATTGTTTTAAATCCAAAACTTTCATCGTTTTTAAGATCATCTCTGCTGTAGAGCGGTCCTCTTATACCAACATGGATTGATGCATCATCTAGGAATAAATTTTCTTCTCTAGCTCTTCGAAAAGGTGTTCCATGAGTATAAGGGGCACCCATGTAAGTATCCCATGTATCTAAGTGTGCATCGAAATGTACAAGTGCTACAGGTCCTCCATTTATTTTGTTGATTGCTCTTAAAAGTGGAAATGCTATCGTGTGATCTCCACCCATACTTATAATTCTTCCAGTTTTTTTAAGTAAATCGTAAGCTCCTTTTTCTATTTGTTTTATTGCTTCATCGATATTAAATGGATTACAAGTTATATCTCCAGCATCAGCAACTTGTTGAACTTTAAACGGTTCAACATCGTAATTTGGATGGTAGTTAGTTCTTAAATGTCTTGAAGCCTGTCTTATGCTTTGGGGACCAAATCTTGCGCCTGGTCTGTAGCTTGTGCCTGCATCAAAAGGGATGCCAACGATTGCTACATCGCAAGTTTCTACATCCCTTAACTCTGGCAACCTTGCAAAAGTACTTGGACCAGCAAATCTAGGAACTACTGTTCCACTTACAGGTTGGATAGGATCTTTATTCTTTTTTTTCACGAAAATACAACAATCGATATTAGTACCATCCAAAAAAATCCATAATAATATACAATGTATTTACTAGTAAAAAGATTTGGGACTGATTTTGGATCTGACTCTCTCTTTTTCTTTTTTTTCATTTCTTTAATGTACCATATGATATTAAATTCTAATATGTTTATATTCAAAAAATGAAATTAAATATTTTAATATTATTATTATTCTTCACAATTTTTCAATCTAAAGCTGACCAAATTTATGAATTAATAAAAATACCCAATCTTAAGATTTATCAAATAGATAAGGAAAATAATTTGAAATATTTAACCCCTAAAAAAGACTTCGTTACTAATTCAGGAATAAACAATGTAAGTTGTAAAAAATCAAAAAATGACAGGGTTGAGGAAAAATATATAAAAACTAAAAATGAATTAGATGATTATAAAAAGACATTTTTTAAAAAAATAAAACTCAAATATATCGTTTTATGTGAAAAGTTAAAGGTTGGTGAAGTTAATGCTCTTGGTTTTGCTAATCCAGAAATGGAAACAATTTTATTAAATATAAATGTAAATAATAAAAACTTTGAAAGAGTAATTCATCATGAGGTGTTTCATATCATAGAGAATAATTATAAAAAATTTTTTCCAGATGCAGTTTGGGCTAAATTTAATAAACCAAATTTTTATTATTCTGGTAGTTCATTAAATCCAGAAGCATATAGTCTTGCAAAACTTGGTAATACTAATGGTTTCTTTTCAGAATATGCAAAATATTCAATATCAGAAGACATGGCTGAAACTTTTTCCTTTATCAACTCTAGGGAAAAATATGTTTCCGAAGTAATAAACTTAGACAAAATTCTAAATAAAAAAGTAATTTTTATTAAAGAAGGAATGTCAAATGTTAAAAAACCTTTATAAATTTAAAAAATGCTTACAAAAATAAAACAAAGTAAATCTGAAAAAATTTTACTCGTCTTTTTAATTATATTGACAATTTTTGCCTTCTCATCTTTTGTATTAATCAAAAATAAATGTCTTTTTGTCGAAAAAGTTAAGGTTGATAAACTTACTTTTGAGAATAGAGAAAATATTGTTGTCATGAATATAAATTGTGGGAATGTTATAATCGAACTTTTACCTGAGGTCTCACCCAATGCTGTTGCGAGATTTAAAAATATGATAGTAAACAAAGAATATGATGATGTTGCTTTTCATCGTGTTGTAGAAAATTTTTTGGTTCAAGCAGGAGATTTAGAATTTGGTAAAAAAGGAAACATTAATTACACCTATATTGGTAGTGGTAAATCAAAATATAGCTTGATTAAACCGGAGAAAAATAAACCATTTGATTTTAAAAAAGGCTCTGTTGGCTTTGCAAAAAGTAAAAATGGGGACATGGAAGATAGTGAATTTTTTATACTTCTTTCAGACGCGCCACTATTTGAGGGTGAGTACACTCCGCTTGGTAATGTAACTCATGGATTTACAGCATTAACAAAAATTAAATCTGGAAATAAGTCTGAGTATGTGTTGCGGCCTGACTTTATTAATTCTTTAAGGATGCTTCCTGAGATTTCTAATTGACCAAAGGTTTGCCAGTAGACAACGTATGCTTTATTCTATCTTGAGTTTTTTTATTCTCAATTAATCTCATAAAAGAATCTAGTTCTAATTTGTAAATGTCATCCTCAGTCAATGTTTTTCCAGAATTCGTATCACCACCACTTAAAACATTTGCAAGTTCTTTTCCTACTGTCATGCCATGATCAAAGATAATTTTATCATTATAAAGTTTTTCCAAAGTTTTAAACATTTTTTCTCTTACTGATTTTCCTGATAATTTAAAAGTACACTCATTACTTGGTTTAAAATTTTTATTTTCCTCTATAACTTTTTTTGCTTCTGAAAATAAGCTATTCCTATTCATTATTTTTTTATCAGCTGGTAACAAATATTTCAGGGGCTCTGCTTCAACTGGAGAAGATGCAGTTTTTCCGTAACCTATTATTTCAAATACTTTAAGAGGTGCGTAATCTAAATCTTTCTTAGACTCCTCGCTTTGAGCCCATCTCCACAGCATCTCTTTACATCCACCACCGGCGGGTACAAGCCCAACCATTGTTTCGACTAAACCAACAACTATATTTGTGTGAGATGTTACAAAATTGCTTTGAACCATAACTTCAAATCCACCACCTAAAGTAAGTCCGGAAGGTGCTGAGACAACAGGAAATTTTGAATACTTAAGTTGTTTACAAGTATCTTGAAAATATTTAATAAATTTTTCTATAGATTTAAAATCCCCTTTTTCAGCAAAGTTCATTGTATATGACAAGTTAACACCAGCAGAAAATTGCATACTTTCATTTATAATAATTAGAGGTTTATCTGTTGCTTTTTTTAAACTATCCATAGAGTCGTAGTCTAGCGCACATGCTTTAGTGGTAAACTCTACAATGTTAAAATCCTTAAACCTATAAATCTCCGCTGACTTGTTTTTATCCAAACTTAAAGCTTTAGGCTTTACCTTACCAAGTGTTTCTATATCAGTATAAATTTGTCTTTCACCATAAAAGTTTTCATCTTTTTTTATTGAAAGTTCCTCTAAAAATTTGTTTCCCTTAAATTCATCAATACGATTGAAAAAATTTTTTACACCAATTGATTTTAGCATTTCAAAGGGTCCCATAGCCCAGTTAAATCCTAACCTCATAGCTTCATCAATGTCATTGAATTTATTAGTTATACCTGGGACTAAAGATGATGCATATTTAATGATTTGAGAAATCACTGACCAAGCATATTCTCCATATTTATCTTTCCTATTGATTATAGTGTTAAGATCCACAGTATCAATTTTGAGATCAATTTTTTTAGATTCGGAATATTCTCCTGTTTGAAGATTAATTGCCTCCAAAATTTTTTGGTTTTCTAATTTTTTCATTCTGTAAAAGCCACCCTTACCTTTTCTTCCAGTATACCCAGAGTCGATCAATTTTTTTACAAGTGGTATCTCTTTAGCAACTTCCTGAAATTTATCTTTTTCTGGAAGTTCCTTTACAAAACTTTTTAAAACATCTGCCATTAAATCAATACCAATTAGATCATATAAACCAAACACTCCAGTTTTAGGTATTCCCATAGGTCTTCCAAAGACTGCATCAGCCTCTTCAATAGTTAATTTCATTTTAAATGCTTCGGTCATAGCAACTTGCATTGCATAAACCCCTACTCTATTGCCAAGGAAGCCTGGCGTATCGTTACAAACAATGGCTCCTTTACCAAGTTCACTTTCGCAAAAAACTTTCAAAGAATTAATCTTTTTTAAATCATTATTTTCATTTTTTACTATTTCTAACAAACCCATGTATCTAACTGGATTGAAGAAGTGTGTTATGCAAAAATCTTTTTTTTGATCATCAGTCATATTTTCGGATAGAATTTTAATTGGAATTGAAGAAGTGTTAGATGAAACAATCGCTCCATCTTTTCTATTATCAAAGATTTTTTTATAAATTTGATGTTTAATGTCTATTCTTTCAACTACAGCTTCAACTATCCAGTCTGCCTCTTTTACAACATTAAAATCATCGTTGATATTACCAACTTTGATATTATCAATTTTTGATTTATCAATTAATAATGGCGGTCTTGATTTATGTATTCGCTCTCTTGCCTTGGTGCTTATGTCAGTCGTAAGATCTAATAAAGTAACTGGTACATTCGCATTACATAAATGAGCAGCGATTCCACTACCCATAGTTCCAGAGCCTATTACTACAACCTTTTTGATTTCCATTTTTTATCTATTTATTCCTCTAAGCCTTTCAGATCTTCGTCTTAAAAGCTCAGCTGTAACAAGAATTAACGTAGATAAAATTATTAAACATGTCGCAACAGCTAATATTGTTGGGCTCAACTGCTCTCTTAACCCGGTCCACATTTGAATTGGAATTGTTGTATTTTCTAGACCAGCTAAGAATAAAACCACAACAACTTCGTCAAAAGATGTAACAAAAGCAAACAAGCCTCCAGATATTACTCCTGGTAGAATTAATGGTAGTGTAATTTTCATAAATGTATTTACTGGATCGCTACCTAAGCTTGATGCAGCTCGTGTAACACTGTGGTCAAAGCCTGATAAAGTTGCTGTTACAGTAATAACAACGAAAGGTGTTCCTAAAATAATATGCGCTAATACAATTCCTGTATGCGTAGCTGCAAGTCCTGCCTTTGCCATAAAGAAAAAAATTGCAACACCAGAAATGATTAATGGCACTATCATCGGTGATATTAAAGTAGCCATGATTAATCCCTTATATGGCATATGTCTGCTACTTAATCCGAGCGCCGCTACAGTTCCAAGAATAACTGATCCCAACGTAGCAAATATTGCAATTATAAAACTATTTTTTGCTGCAAGACCCCATGGATTTTTCGTCCCGTAGATCATGTCTTTGTACCATCTTAAAGAAAATGCATCAGGATCAAGGTTTTTCATTCCTTCAGAAAAACTTAGAAACTCTTCAGCGTTAAAAGATAAAGGAAATATTACGAATAAAGGCGCGATTAAAAAGAAAAATACGCATGTGCAAATAGTAATATAGAAGTAGTGCCAAACTCTATAACGTGTCTCAGTATACTTTGGTAATGCCATAATTATCCTAGTTTTATATTATCTACTCCAACAAGTTTATTGTAGACCCAATAAATAGCTAAAACTCCTGCAAGTAACATTAGACCCATTGCTGAAGCAAAACTCCAATCTAAAGTACTTTTCATGTGAAATGCAATTTGGTTACTAATTAAAGTTCCTGATGCACCCCCTACTAATGCGGGAGTAATGTAGTATCCAATCGCTAAAATAAATACCAATAAACATCCTGCCCCAATACCTGGTATCGTTAAAGGGAAGTATACTTTCCAAAAAGCAACGAATGGAGTTCCTCCCAAAGATTTTCCAGCTCTCATTAAACTTGGGGATATTGTTTTCATTACACTGTACAAAGGTAAAACCATAAACGGCAACAATATTTGTGTCATTGCCACATAGGTACCAGTTTTATTAAACATCATTTCTGGTCTACTGTCGTCAGCAACCAATCCTATCATAACAAAAAAATCGTTAACAACTCCTTGTTGTTGTAAGAGTATCATCCAACTTGCAGTTCTGACCAATAACGATGTCCAAAATGGAAGAAGAACGCAAATCATTAGTAGGTTACTATATTTCATTGGCAGAGTAGCAAGTAAATGGGCTATTGGGTAAGCCATTAAAAAACATAAAAGAGTTACAAAGAAAGCAATCTCTAAGGTTCTTAGCCATAAAATTCTATGAATTCTTCGATCTTCTTCTACACTTACAATATTACCTTCTTCATTTTTATACATGTCAATTCCCTTTAAATATTTTTGACTTGTATAAGCAGGAGCACGTCTTTGTATGGCTCGCCAATATTCAACGTCTGCCCATCTTTGGTGAACAGCCATTATTTGTTCTTTGTAATTTCCTTCCTCAAAATTTTTTGCTTTTCTTCGTAATTTTTTTAAAATACTTTTAAATCCATTCTTTGTATAATTTAATTGTGTTGAGAGTTTTCCATCTCGTTTCTCTTCAACAAGTTTTTGAAAATCTAAATAAAAAGATTCGAAAACTTCTTCTGATGGCAATTCTTTACCATCCCATTTCTCCATTGACTTGAATGTTTTTGGCAACATCTCGGTAACCATTTTATCATCCACACTTCTCATGAGCATGTCGCCGATAGGGAAAATATATGTAATAAGTAAAAAGAGTAATAGAGGTGCTACTAAAAGAAATGCTTTGATCTTATTTTTTCTTTCAGCTTTTTTAAGACTTACCTCAAGAGGTATGCCATCTGTTGTTAAAATTTTTCCTGTTTCACTGCTCATAAATAAAAAAGGGCGGCTATAAATAACCGCCCTTAATATAATATATAATTTTAGTCTTTAAAACTTAAAATTATAGACCAGCTTTCATTGCTTCCCATTTTTCACCAAGCTCTGTACCGTTATCAGCCCAGAATATTGGATCTACTAAGAAGTAATTTTTAGTATTAGCTGGCGCAGTTGGCATTTGTGGTACCATGTTTGTCTTACCATCTTTGTACCATGGCTCACCTGCTGCCATAACTTTAAGTGATGATTTTCTCCAAGGTGCATATGCAATGTATTTTGCACTTCCTGCTAAACCTTCTGTACTTGTCATCATCGCTAGTGCTTTTTTAGCATCAGCTTCGTTTGGTCCACCTTTAACTAATACGAAATATTCGTAGTCAAGACCTTGACCATCCCAAACTTGTTTGATTGGAGCACCTTCACCGATTTCAGCGTTGAAGAATCTTCCGTTCCAACCAGTTGCCATAACAACTTCACCTGAAACTAATAGTTCTGGTGGTTGAGCACCTGCTGACCAAAATACACATCCACCGTTAGGGTCTGTGCATAATGCTTTGATTTTGTTCATTGCTCTGTTAACACCTTTTTCTGTATTAAGAGCTTTGTAGATTTTCTTTCCACCTTTTCCTGGTTTGATACCATCTGCAGCTAAAGCAATCTCTAAATTTGTTAGAGCGCTTTTGTAGATAGCTCTTTTTCCTGGAAACTTTTTAGTGTCAAAGAAGTCTTTTATAGTTTTTGGTGTTCCGCTTACATTCTTTGTGTTGTACGCGTAGTTCCAAGAATATAAAATGTTTCCTACAGCACATTTACTTGGCATTGGAGCAAAGAAGTCTTTACTTGCTTTTGTTCCATCTGGAGCTGGTGGGAAGTCTTTGTCAAAATCAAATTCAACAAATAAACCTTCGTCACATCCAGTGATAGTGTCCATAGCAAATACGTCAATTATATCCCACGTAATTTTGCCGGCCTCTTTTTGTGCTTTAATTTCTGATAATCCACCTGAGTAATCGACCCAATTGATCGGTACACCAAGTTTCTTAGCAGTAGGGTCACCATATCCTAGCTTTTGTGACTCTGTATATGCTCCACCCCAAGATGCAACTGTAACTGCAAATGCTGATGAGCTGATAGAAAGTGCAAAAGATAGAACTAGTAACAATTTACTTAGTTTTTTCATTATTCCTCCGTTTAAACGTTTTATAAAAATCAATTACAGCAAGATATAAAGAAGGAGTCAACCTGACATTTGGCTAAAATAGGGCTTTATTTTATTAAATAACTGAAAATTAAACCTGAGGTTTATTTTGGATCTAAAGCTCTAGCATCATGGCTATTCCAACTTACATTAATTAGATTGCCCATTTTAATGTCCATATTAGCTGAACTGTTAGGAACTTTTAATATAAATTCTTTATTTCCGAGTAAATCCAATCTTACTCTAGTATGATCTCCATGATAAATAACCTCTTCTATCTTTCCTTTAAAGTTATTATCCATTTTTTCTTTTGTGTTAATTAAAGCCCGCTCTGGTCTAAGAGATACAGTAGTTTTATCTCCATTTGACTTTACTGAAATTGGATTTGCAACTATTTCTGTTCCATCATTTAGTTTAACCTTGCATTCTTTGGCGGACATATTGGTTACTTGCCCTGCAAAAGTATTATTCTCACCTATAAATTCAGCAACAAAAGAATTTACAGGCTCTTCATACAATTTATCTGGTGATGAAAGTTGTTGAACCTTTCCATCATTAAAAACTGCTATTCGATTAGACATTGTTAATGCCTCACTTTGATCATGGGTTACATAAACTACTGTAACACCAATACTTTCATGAATGTGTTTAATTTCGTACTGCATGCTCTCTCTTAAATTTTTATCTAAAGCTCCAAGTGGTTCATCCATTAAAACTAATTGAGGGTCAAATACTAAAGATCTTGCAACCGCTACCCTTTGTTGTTGACCACCAGATAACTGTCCTGGCATTCTATGTTCAAAACCAGATAGCGATACCATTGAAAGAGCTTTATCCACTTTCTTATCAATCTCATCCTTTTGAAATTTTCTTACCTTTAAAGGAAAGGCTAAATTTTCATATACTGTCATATGAGGAAACAAGGCATAGTTTTGAAAGACCATTCCTATTCCCCTTTTGTGTGGGGGTATATTTGAAATTGGATTTTTATCTAAATAAATTTCTCCATTTGTAGGAGTTTCAAAACCAGCTAACATCATCAAACAAGTTGTCTTACCTGATCCAGATGGCCCTAACATGGTTATGAACTCGCCTTCAGCAATGTCTAGGTTTAAATCTTTAACAACAAGTACTTTTCCATCGTAACTTTTGTCAACTTTATCGAATTTAACAAAATCTAAGTTCTTTGACATAAGATAAGGTTTAAAACATTTGTTGAGATCTATTTCAAGAACTTATTTTACGTGTAAATCTCTTGAAAAATTGCATAAAAGTTCATTTCCACTCTCAGTTATCCTTATAGACTCTGATGACTCAACTCCCCAATCACCAAATTGCATAACAGCAATCATGTGATAACAGATATTAGGTTTTAATTCAGTCATGTCTCCTTTGTAAATATTTAAAGTGTGTTCGCCCCAATCTGGTGGATACCCAATACCTATAGAGTAACCTGTTCGAGATTCTTTTTTAATTTCATACTTATCTAAAACTCCCCAAAATTTTTCCGCAACATCATTAGCGGTATTACCTGGTTTACTAGCGTTAATACCCTCCTCTAAAGCTTCATTAGTTGCTTTCATAGCATCAAGTTTTTTTTGATCTGGCTTCCCTAAGTTAATTGTTCTTGCCATTGGAGCATGATACCTTTTATAAGTCCCTGATAACTCAATAATTGTTGCTTCCCCATTAACAAATTTTTTATCACTAGCAGTTAAATGTGAAGCTGATGTTCCTTTTCCAGTAGGAAGTAAAGTTGCAATACTTGCATATTCACCACCATATTCTGGGGTACCTCTAAATAGGGTTCTTTGAATTTCAGCAACAGCATCACATTGTCTTACATCTGGACTTATTGTTTCCATTGCAGTTTTCATCGCCATCTCGGAAATAGTTGCTGCCTTTTTCATATATTCAATTTCTGCGATGGATTTTTCTACTCTTACCCAATTGACTAATCTTTCAGAGTCTAAAATTTTTGCGTTTGGTAATCCCTTTTTTAACTTTTCATAACAATAAGCTGTGAAATAATGGGCATCCATTTCTACTCCTATATTAATTTTATCCCACTTTTTTTTCTTTATTAAATCAACTAACGCATCATACGGATGGGTCGGCCAGGCATGAATATATTTTTCGTCGTAAATAATAATATTTTCCTTTTTAAGGTAAGTAGTTATAAAAGCTCCACCAGCATCCTGAGCTCTTACAAAACATAGGGGCTCATCAGAATTCACATGAACTATTACACATTGAGAATAATAAAAAGACCAAGCATCATATCCTGTCAGATAATTTATGTTTGCAGTATCCTGTGAAATAAGAAGTTCAATTCCTTTTTTTTGCATTTCTGATTGAACTTTTTTAAGACGATTTTTATATTCGTTGACTGTGAAATTCATATATAAGATTAATTAAATAAACTTCCAAATCCAGTTATAGATTTGTTCTCATTAATTTTTTCTAGAGTTTCCCAAATTAGTGCCTGGTTACTTGATAACACAATCATATTTAATGTTTTTTCAAGTTTTTCAATTATGTTTAAAACTGGTAATGAAGTACAAGAAACAAATAGCGCTTGAGCTTGATTATGATCAATTTCAGACAATATCTCGAATAACTTATTTTGATCTACTTTTCCAATATCAACATCTGATTCAATATCAAAATACGTATTTGAAACTATTTCAAAGTTATTTACTTTAAAAAAATTTACAACATCATCATTTAAAGACTTAATATATGGTGTGACTACAGATATTCTTTTAATATTCTTTTTCTTAAGGGCATTAATGGCTGCAGTGCTTGGGGCTGTAACTAACGCATTTGGTTTAGCTAAATTAATTTTTTTTTTAATGTTATCAAAACCAGAAACTATTGTCCCTGATGTGCATCCAAAAACAACACAATCCACTTTTTCACCAGGAAGTATGTTATCCGCAACTGAAGTAATATTTTCTGACATTCTTTTTAAATTTTCAGCTGTTACAGGATTGTAATTTTTAATTCTATTAACATATAAGTCTACTGGTTTATCACTTAAGACTTTTGAGAAATCTTTTTCTATCATATTATCAGTCGATAAAACAATTAAACCCACTCTTGGGTTAGTCTCTTTTGCAAATTGAGCTTTAATCTTTTTTGAATTCATATTTATTGACACAGGATAACTTAAAAAATATGAATGTCATTCTATAAATCAAATTAAAATTGGATTTTTTTGACTATTAAACATTACTTATTAATTTTATTAATTATGGCACTGTTTGGAAGTGCCTTTGTTTTTGGAAAACTTGTCTTAAACACAAATGTACCGCCTTTACTTTTTGGATCACTAAGAATGTTGGTTGTAGTAATTTGTTTATTGCCCTTTTTTAATTTTAAGATACCTGAAGAAAATTTGAAATCTTTGTTTATTTTTTCTTTTTCTATGGGGGTTGGGGTTACAGGTTTCACTTATCTATCTCTACAGGAGTCTAATATAGTTTCACCTGTTATAATAGGTTCTCAGCTTGCTATCCCATTTGCAATTATTTTAAGTAATTTTTTCTTAAATGAAAAATTTAGTTTTCAAAAATGGTTTTTTGTAATTACATCATTTTTGGGAATAATCTTTATTGGTTTTGATCCAGAGTTGATTAACAATATTTTTGCACTAGTACTCACAGCTTTAATGGCATTTTTTTATGCTATTGCGAATGTGGCTAGCAGAGATACAAATAAATTAAACATTGTCACTACAAATTTTTTCATGGCATCTATTGGATTTGTTTCATTGATTACTTTATCCTTTTTTTTAGAGGGTAATACGATGTTTATTCTAAAAAACATTCAGCTAGATATGTGGTTTTTTATAATTTACTCTGGTTTAATTGTTTCAATAGGCGCTCATATGTCTTTATTTTACTTATATAAATTTTATCCGGTAGGAAAAGTTCTTCCATTTTATGCTCTATTTCCTGTATTTGGATTGATCCAAACATTTATAATATTTAATGAAATTCCAAGTTTGATAATGACTTTAGGAGGAATAATTGTAGTTGGATCTGTGTTTTTAATTCAAAAGGTAAAATAACCTAATTGAAAAAGTTTTAATCATGGCATACTTTTGTTTTACTGCATCATGAGAAAAAAAATTCTTAGTTTTCTTTTTTTATTCTGTTTCATGGGTAATCAAACAGAAATCCATGCAAATGAAATTACTATCGGTATAGCTCTTGGTTTTACAGGCCCAACAGAATCTATTGTTCCGAGTATGGCATCTTCAGTAGAGTTAGCAATTTCAGAGGCAAATTCTTCAAAAATATTTTTAAATGGTGAGGAAAAAATCAATTTAATTAAAATAGATACAATGTGTGACAAGTCCCAGATTAAATCGATAAATAATACAATTAATAAAAATAATATTATCGCAGTTATTGGTGCTGCCTGCCCTGGGATATCTGAAGGCATACTTTTGGGATCAGCTAATGAAAAAAACATTCCTATGATTTCCCCATCAGCAACTACTCCGTTGTTGTCTATGCTAGATGAAAAAAACTTATTTTTTAGAACTACTGCTCCAAGTAATAGAGATGGTGAGATTTTAGCTAAAATTATAAAAGATAGAGGTATAAAGCGTGTTGCAGTTACATTCCAAGACACAAATTATGGAAAAGAACTTGAGAGAAATTTTAAAAAAACACTTAATGATAGTAATGTAGAGATTACCGTGAGCGTACCCATAAAGATAAATAAAACTGATCTTTCAAATGAAGTATCAGTCTTAGCAGCTGCCGGAGGAGACGCTGTTGCAATTTTTACTGATATTGAACAAGATGGGGAAAAATTAATTAAGTCAATTCTTGACTCAGGTGCTTTTGAAAAATTCATTTTATCAGATAGGATGATAAATGAAACTACCGAAAAAGTGTTTGGCAAGTTAATTAATAATTCATTTGGAATAGTACCAGGTTCAAATACCAAAAATATTACCTCATTTTATAAAATTGCCAAAAAAAATAACATAGATACTTCGGGACCATTTGTTGGTGAGTCTTATGATGCAGCGGCTGTACTTATTCTTGCTTTGCAGGAAAAGAGTTTTAAATCAGGTAATAATTTATCTAAAAATATAATGTCAGTGAGCAATTCTCCAGGTACAAAAATCTATCCAGGTGAGATTGGTAAAGGTTTAAAACTTCTCAAAAAAGGAAAAAAAATTGACTATGAGGGAGCTACAAATCTTGAATTCGATTTAAATGGGGACGCCTTCGGAACATTTTTAGAGAAAGAAATTATAAAGGGTATATTTAAAACAAGACAGCAAAGGTAGTTCTTAATTAGTAACTGTTTTTTTTAGTGGGAAATTTTTTTTGTTTTACTGAGTTTTTATATTTTACAACTGCACTTTTAATGTATTTCTTAACATTACCAAATTTTTTAACAAACCTAAAGTTGGTCTCATTCAAACCAATTAAATCATCCGTCACAAGAACTTGACCGTCACAATTTACTGAAGCACCAATTCCAATTGTTGGTATATTAATTGAGTTTGTTATTTGTTTTGAGATATCGCTGTAAATGCATTCTAAAACAATTCCAAAAGCTCCGCTTTGTTCTAGATCTTGAGCATCCTTCAAAAGTTTTCTTTTTTCCACTTCATTTTTACCTTTAGATCTAAATTTTCCTTTAGTTGTTTGTGGTGTTACGCCAATATGACCTAGTACGGGTATTTTATTTTTAACCAAATGTTTTACGATTTCTTTCACTCTTGTTCCCCCCTCAACTTTAACAGCATCACATTTTGTCTCTTTAATTGATCTCTTAGAATTTTTAAGTGCTTCAGATTTATTTCTGTAGGTATTATAAGGAAGGTCAATTACTAAAAGGCTTTTTTTAACACCCATTCTGGCACTCTTGGTATGTTCGATCATCATATTCAGACTTACTTTTCTTGTTGTATCATAATTATATAATACAGATCCAAGAGAGTCTCCAACTAGAACTATATCTGCATGATCATCAACAATTTCAGCAATATTTTTGGAATATGCTGTAAGGCAAACAATCTTTGATTTATTTTTTTTCTTTAAAATTTTTTTTATTTTATTGTTCATTACTCTAATTCAATAGTGCTTGGTGGTTTTGAAGTAATATCATAAACTACTCTGTTTATTCCTCTAATGTTGTTAATAATTTTATTAGATACATTTTGTATGAAATTTTTTGGAAAATCAAAAAAATCTGCTGTCATACCATCTTGAGAAGTTATTGCTCTTAACAAGCAAATATACTCATAAGTTCTATTATCACCCATAACACCAACAGTTTTTACCGGTAACAAAGCGGCATAAGCCTGCCAAATTTTATCATATAATTTTTCTTTTTTAAGTTCAGAAATAAAAATATTATCAGCCTGCTTTAATATTTCTATTTTATCCTTTGAGACTTTGCCTGGCATTCTTATTGCTAATCCAGGCCCTGGAAATGGGTGACGACTAATTATGTCCTTAGATAAATTTAATTTTATTCCAAGTTTTCTTACTTCATCCTTAAAAAGTAATCTTAATGGTTCGCATAATTCTAATTTCATTTTTTTTGGCAATCCGCCAACATTGTGGTGCGATTTAATTTTAGATGTTTGACTTCCAGTAACTGACTTACTTTCAATTAAATCTGGATATAAAGTTCCTTGCGCTAAAAATTTTACGTTCTTTAGTTTTTTTGCATATCGTTCAAAAATTTTAATAAATAAATTTCCAATTATTTTTCTCTTTTTTTCAGGATCTGTAATATTCTTTAACTTATTTAAAAATTCATCTGCAGCATTTACATATATCAAATTCATTTTTAGTTTTTTTTTAAAAGTATTTACTACTTGTTTTTCTTCATTAAGTCTTAACAATCCTGTATTAACAAATATACAGTGCAATTGTTTACCAACTGCTTTATTTAACAATTGTGCTACAACGCTGCTATCTACACCCCCAGAGAGTGCGCATATTATTTTTTTGTCACCAATTTGATTTTGGACGTTTTTTATTAATGTTTTTTTTTGATGATCTGTTGACCAATTTTTTTTTGATTTACATATTCCAAAAACAAAATTTTTAAGTAATAAAATTCCTTTTTCTGTATGAGTTACCTCAGGATGAAATTGAATACCGTATCTATTGATTGCATCATTTTCAATTATTGTAAATTTTGAACCTCTCGTTGATGCAATTCTTTTAAAACCTTTTGGAAGTTTTACTACATGATCCGCGTGACTCATCCATACATCCCTTTGTTTGTTGTTATCAAAAAAGTTTTTGGTTAATTTAGAGTTTAATTTTTTTTTAATAGTTGCTAAGCCAAACTCTCTGTTTTTTGCTGTTACAACTTTGCCACCATAACGTCTTGAAATTAACTGATGACCAAAGCAAACTCCTAAAATTGGAACCTTTAGGTTTAAAATTTTTTTATCAAAATTTATTTTTTTATCTTCATAAACGTTTAAAGGACCGCCTGACAAAATAATTCCAAATAGTTCCTTTACATTAACATTTTTAACTTGTTTATGATTTGATATTTCAGAAAATACACCAAGCTCTCTTACACGTCTTGCAATTAATTGAGTATATTGAGAACCAAAATCAATTATAAGAATTTTCTTAGAATTATTGTTTTTTTTCATTTTTTGCTTCAAGATTTTGGAGTGATTTTTCAATTTCTTTTAATTTGGAGCAAAAATCCTTACAAACTATATCTAGTTTTGCTAACAATTCATTTGCTTTAGAAAAATTTGATTTGTCAAGATTAATTTGTATTAGCATATAAATTGCTTCTTCATTATTTGGTTCAAGTAGAAGAGTAGTGTTTAAATTTTTTTCTTCTTCTTTCTGGTTTTTTTCAGAATTGAAAATCTTAGCTAAATATAAGTAAGATTTGGCGTCTGTAGGGTTAAATACAATATTTCTATGAAACAAAAATTTTGAATCATCAAATTTTTTGGCATTAAATTTATCTACCGCTTGATCGTAAAAATTTTCTGAGCCATAAACAATTGTTTTAAAAAACAATAAAATTAAAATTAAAAAAAATTTATTTATATTCCTCATAAATATTGACTGTTTTTTTTCACCTCATCTATACTATGAACCATACTCTCATAAAATCCAGCTTTTGTAATTTTAACAAATTTTGGTTTATTTCTAAGATTAATTACATTTTTGGAACCCAAGTAGCCCATCGATGATTTAAGTCCCCCGATGAGTTTAAAAATTATCTTAGATACACCGCCTTTATATTTAATTAAACCTTCTACTCCCTCCGGAACATATTTTGAACTATCTTTTTGTTTTTTTTGAAAATATCTGTCAGCAGACCCTTTGTTCATTGCTCCAACTGAACCCATTCCCCTGAAAACTTTGAATAACTTTCCATTTTTTTTTATAATTTTACCTGGAGCCTCATTGGTACCAGCGATCATTGATCCTACCATTACCGCATCTGCACCTGCTGCAAGCGCTTTTGCAATATCTCCAGAAAATTTAATTCCACCATCAGAAATCATTTTTACATTTTTGCTCAAACCTTTTTTTACATCTAGTAATGCACTTAACTGAGGAACACCAATGCCAGCAACAAGTCTAGTTGTGCAAATTGAACCTGGTCCAATTCCTACTTTTACTATATCTACTCCAAGTTTACATAAAAATTTTGCTGCCTCTGCTGTTGCAATATTGCCTGCACATAAGGTTGTTTTACTCGATTTTCTTTTTTTAATAAATTTAATTATATTTGCCACTCTTTTAGTATGGCCATGCGCTGTATCCACAACAATTAAATCAACTTTACTCTTAATAATTTTTTCTGCGCGAGATAGTTCGGTATCATTGGTCCCAACTGCTGCTCCAACTGCAAGCCCTTTTTTTTGAACTTTTTTTATTTCTAGTAACTGATCACTAATGGACAGATTCCTGTGAATAACTCCAATACCACCTGCCTTTGCAATTTCAATTGCCATTTTTGATTCTGTAACTGTGTCCATTGCAGACGAGAGCAACGGTATTTTAAGATTCAAGTTTTTTGATAATTTAACAGAAGTATTTACTTCGGAAGGAAGCACAGAAGAATATTTCGGCGCTAAAGTGACATCATCAAAGGTAAGTGCTTCTTTTATAGGATCCATAATAGTTTATATACGATTCCTAAAAATTTTAAAGTGACTATCTTAAATTTTTACAGATGATGAAGCTTTCTTTTGAATCTTTTCTACTTGAAGGTGGTTTAAAAATTTTACTTTCTATAAAGTTTTTTTTTGCATTTTCAACAATTTCATTAAATGTTGAGCCCATAAAAATTTTCGATAAAAAAATTCCTTTTGGTCGCAGTATACCAATAGCAAAGTGCATTGCTGTTAAAGAAAGTTCACCCGTTTGAATTGAATCTAAATTTTTATTTCCAGTTGTATTAACTGCCATATCAGAAACTACAAGATCTATTTTTTTTGGAAAATAATCTGCAATTATTTTTTGATTTTTATTTTCCAAAAAATCACCAACAATATGATAAACGTCTTTTATTTTTTCAACTTCTTTAAGATCAATAGACATTATTTTTGAGCCCTTCGATTTTTCAGATAAATATTGTGTCCAACTTCCAGGTGCAGAACCTATATCCAAAATATTTAAATTATTTTTAATAATTTTAAATTTTTCGTCCAATTCTTTAAGTTTATATACCGCTCTTGACCTATAACCTTCTAACTTTGATTGACGAACATATTTATCTCTTCTTTGTCTGATAACCCAACTTTTAGATATCTTATTTTTTTTCAACTATTGTTAAACCTTAAACTTTTAAGTTCTTTTTTATCTTGAAGATTATAGATATCGATTTTTATATTTTTATCTAATCTCATATCAACATTATTTTTCCATATTCCTGCAGCTAAATGCATAATACCAATTTTGTTATTCGGTAAGTAGGGCTCTACAAATGTTTTTTGAATACTATCGTATTTTGGAAGTAAATTGCTTGCAATCCAGTTGCAATTTAAAGGTAAAAATTCTGTATCTACTTCATCTATGTAAACACTTAGGTTTATTGCTAACCCTTCTGAGCCAAAAATTTTTCCACTTTTTAAAGTTTGTCTCAGATTTTTTTGCCATATCTCCCAGCATGGTGAATTTTTTTGAAGTGAAAATACACCTATATTAATGTGGGGTGCGAATGCAAGTTTTCTTGATTTTGATATATCAATATTTGATGAAAGAGCATGCTTAAAATTTTGGCTTTTAACAATTGCTAATTTTCCAAATAACCATTTTACTTTGGACATTATTTTATAGCCTGGGCCCATTGTTTGAGTTATTCCCAGTTTTCCTTTTTCACATGCTTTAAAATATAAATCTACACACTTCCAATCGTTGACCCATGCATCACAATCTATCCAAAGATACTTTTCATATTTTGGAAAATATTTTGGTAGAAATGCACGAGACACTTGACTCTTAAGCCATTCTTTCCCCATTACTTTTAAATTTGAAACTTCAATATCCCACTCTGCTTTTGCAACTTCATCAACCTTGTTTTTTAATTGTTCCCTTTGATTGTCATTTAAACCTGCATCAAGTATGCAAATTGCAATATCTTTGCTCTCAGAGTTTTTTTTTATTGAGTCAATTAATTCAATTAATAAATCAAAATACTTTTCATCTGCTAATGAAACTATAGCGTTTGTTTTCATTTAAAGGACATCTTCTTGGTCTTCACCATCTTGACTAACATGACTAAATTTTTTGGACAAGCTGCGAAAATGAAAAAAGCTAATTGGTATAAGAAGTAAGTATATTAACGTAGATATTACTATAACGTTATAAGTATAGATTAATAACAATCCAAAAAATAAAATTAACGTAAATAATAAAAAGATTGTTAATCTTCTAGGGACTACAATTTTTTTAAAAGAATAAGTTGGTATTTTGCTGATTAATAATATTGAAGTTAAAATAAAAAAACCAGGGACTAGATATTTGTTTTCAATTGAAAAAAGTTGAAATTCACTAAAACTATAAATTAATGGAAATAAAACTAAAATACCTCCAGCCGGCGAAGGGACACCTTCAAAAAAATTATCTTTCCATTTTGCATTCGTATTAGAGGTAATATTAAATCTCGCCAATCTTAAAGCGACACAAATTACATAAATCAAACAAACTAACCACCCTACTCTTCCAAGATTATTTAAGGACCAAAAATACATTATAAAAGCTGGAGCAACCCCAAAACTTATAACATCTGTTAATGAATCTAGTTCTTTACCAACTTCCGAAGTTCCTTTGATAAGTCGTGCAATTCTTCCATCAAGACCGTCTATAATTCCTGCAACTAATATTGCTAAAACTGCAAAACCAAAACTACCATCAAAAGCAAATTTAATAGACGTTAAACCTATACATACGCCTACTAGTGTAAACATATTAGGTAAAATTGATCTTGTTTTTTTGTTCGCAACTAATTTGAAATTTTTATTTTGTTGTTCCATTTTATTTTTTTGCAATAAATGTCTGCCCTACTACCAAATCTAATCATTCCTATCCGATCACCTTGGTTTAGTTTTTCTCCTTTGTTTGTCTCAGTAACAATACGCCTAGCAATCAAACCAGCAATCTGAACAACTACAACCTGATCACCATTACTATTTTTAATTTTATAATAATTTCTTTCATTGTCTTCGCTGGCTTTGTCTAGAGATGCATTTAAAAACTTTCCAGGTTTATATAAAACTTCCTCAATTTCACCACTGCATGGAATTCTGTTTACGTGGCAATCAAAAACATTCATAAACACGCTTACTTTAGTAAATTTTTTATTCTCTAACGAAAGTTCTGAAGGACCATTAACTTCCTCTACTTTTATCACTAATCCATCAGCTGGACTAACAAGATAATTTTCATCATTTATTGGAAATCTTTCTGGATCTCTAAAAAAATAGTAAACCCATATTGTGAGAATAACACCTATTAGACCCAAGAAACCACTTATTAAATATAACACAAGTGTTACAAGTCCAAAGATTACTAAAAACTTATAACCCTCGTTATGTATTTTCGGAAAAACTTTATCTATCATAATCCTTTATTTGATAATTTCTAATTAATATGTATATAAAAAGCAGAAATTCAATTACTAAGATTTATACATAAATATGAGCAAAATTAAGGTCAAAAACCCAATCGTCGAGTTGGATGGCGATGAAATGACAAGAGTGATTTGGGAGTTTATTAAAAATAAACTGATATTACCGTATCTAGATTTAGGTATTGAATATTATGATCTTGGTATGAAAAGCAGAGATGATACTTCAGATCAAATAACCATTGATTGTGCGAATGCAATTAAAAAGAATGGTGTAGGCATTAAGTGCGCAACAATTACTCCAGACGAAGCACGAGTAAAAGAATTTAATTTAAAAAAGATGTGGAGATCTCCAAACGGTACAATTAGAAATATCATTGGAGGAACTGTATTTAGAGAGCCCATTATTTGTAAAAATGTTCCAAGATTGGTACCATCATGGACAGATCCAGTGATTATTGGAAGACATGCATTTGGTGACCAATATAGAGCAACCGATTTTAAAGTTCCTGGTAAAGGAAAACTTGAAATTAAATGGACTTCTGAAGACGGTAAAGATACTAAAAATTACGAGGTATTTAATTTCCCTGGATCAGGGGTGGCTTTATCAATGTACAATTTAGATAAATCAATAGAGGATTTTGCTCGATCTTGCTTTAACTATGGATTGATTAAAAAATGGCCAGTTTACCTTTCAACAAAAAATACGATTTTAAAAACTTACGATGGAAGATTTAAAGACATATTTCAAAGTGTTTTTGAAAAGGAATTTAAATCTTCATTTGAAAAGAATAATTTAACCTATGAACACAGACTTATAGATGACATGGTTGCTTGTGCAATGAAGTGGAGCGGTAAATATATTTGGGCTTGTAAAAACTATGATGGTGACGTTCAATCAGATACTGTTGCTCAAGGATATGGTTCCCTTGGACTAATGACAAGTGTTTTACTCGCACCAGATGGAAGAACAATGGAGGCAGAGGCTGCTCATGGAACTGTTACGAGACATTATCGAATGCATCAACAAGGAAAAGAAACTTCAACAAATCCTATAGCATCAATTTTTGCTTGGACTAGAGGACTTGCTCATAGAGGAAAATTAGATGCAAATGATGAGCTGATAAAATTTGCAAATACATTAGAAAAGGTTTGCATCGATTGTGTCGAAACTGGATCAATGACTAAAGACTTAGCAATTTTAATAGATACAAATCAAAAATATCTTACTACAAATCAATTTCTTGATGCAATTGATGGCAATTTAAAAAAGAAGTTAAATTAAGCTTTTAATCTTTTCAAAACTTTCTTCTATTTTATTTGAATGAACTCCTCCGGCTTGGGCAAAATCAGATCTACCTCCACCACCTTTTCCACCAAGAATTTCTGAACCAGATTTTACAAATTTTATTGCATCATACTTTTCAGTTAAAGTGTCTGTAACTCCAACTGCTAAACCAATTTTATCATCTTTAATTGCATATATAATTACAATTCCCTCTTTGATATCTTTCTTACCCTGATCAACAAGTCTTCTTAATTCTTTAAAAGGTAAGTCATCTACTTTTTGAAATCTTATATTTATCTTTTTAATATTTTGGTCTTTGACAATATTTTTTTTCTTATCCGATAAAATACTTTTTACTGTTATTTCCTCTAATTGTTTTGTCAGCTCCTTAATCGTGGTTTTAAGATCTTCAGATTTTTTAATTGGTTTTCCTCCAAGTTTGGTGATTTCACTTGATAATGATTTGATAGTTTCTTCATTTTTTTGAGAAGACAAACTAGACATCTTATCTTTTGACTTTAGATATTCTTCAAGTTGTTTATCTCTTAATGCTTCAACTCTTCTAACACCTGCTGCAATTGATGATTGACTGACTACTTTAAATTTACCAACCTCACCAGTGTTTTTTACATGTGTTCCGCCACAAAGTTCTGTTGAAAAATATTTGTTACCTTCTTCACCCATAAACACAACTCTAACTTCATCTCCATATTTTTCACCGAATAAAGCCATTGCCCCTTGTTCAATTCCTTCTTCAGGAGTCATTAATCGCGTAACAACTTCCGTTTTTGAGTTTACAAACTTGTTAACATTTTCATCGATTTTTTTCATTTCTTCATCTGTGATTGGTTTCATATGACTAAAATCAAATCTCAATCTATCTGGCGCAACTAATGATCCTTTTTGCATTACATGTGTTCCTAAAGTTCTTCTAAGAGACTCATGTAATAAATGCGTTGCTGAGTGATATGCTCTTATATTTTGACGTCTTTCTGTGTTTATTTTTAATTCAACATTATCTTTAAGTTTTATTGTTCCTTTTGAAACTTTACCAAAGTGGACAAATAAGTTTCCAATTTTTTTTTGAACATCAGTTACCTCAAATTCATTTTCACCCGAAGTTATCGTGCCTTTGTCACCAACCTGACCACCGGACTCCCCATAAAAAGGAGTT
>CACCNI010000007.1 GCA_902547215.1 uncultured Pelagibacteraceae bacterium | reverse complement strand
CACCATTCACATTTACTTTTTCTTTTGGAATTTTTAATTCTTTGATTACTGCAATACTTTGTGCGGCGAACGCTTCATTTATTTCAATTAAGTCCAAATCTTTTACATTCCATTTCGCTATTTCAAGAGCTTTTTTTGATGAAGGGATTGGCCCTAACCCCATCATAGATGGATCAACACCACAGGTAGCCCAAGATATAATCTTTCCTGATATTTCTAAATTATTTTTTTCAGCCAACTCTCTTGTTGTTAATACCACTGCAGCTGCTCCATCATTTATACCCGATGAATTTCCGGGCGTGACAGTTCCTTTTTCCTTAAAAACAGAATTTAATTTTGATAGGTCGTCAATTGTAATTCCAGTTCTTGGATGTTCGTCAATATCATCGTTAATAATTTCGTTGTTAAATTTTTTTTTGCTTATTGCAATATTTGCTTTCTGTTGAGACGCAAGTGCAAATTCATCTTGTTCTTGTCTTGATATATTATATTTTGCAGCAACATTTTCAGCTGTAACACCCATATGATAATTATAAAAAGCATCTGTCAAACCATCTTTCATCATTTGATCATGAATTGAATTAGTCATACTTTCTTGACCACCAGCAATTATAAAGTTTGCAGAATTTGTTAGTAATGACTGATATCCATTTACAATTGATCTTAGTCCAGATCCACACACCTGGTTTATAATTATTGCAGTCTTTTCTTTTGGAATACCAGAATTTATAGCTGCTTGCCTTGCTGGATTTTGTCCACATGATCCTGTCAAAACTTGTCCTAATATTACTTCGTCAATTTCATCCACCTTTAACTTGGTCTTTTTAATTAAACTTTTAATTACTAACGAGCCTAGATTATGAGCCTGGAGATCTTTATAAATACCTTTATATCTTCCTATGGCTGATCTTTGAGCCGCAACGAAAACAATGTCTTTAGAATTTTTTGACATTAATATAGAATAATTATTTATTTAAAAATTACATTATTTAATATGATTTTTTTTTATAATTCAGCGCCTGTAGCTCAACTGGATAGAGCGCTTGGCTACGGACCAGGAGGTTCTGGGTTCGACTCCTAGCAGGCGCACCAAAATTATGAAAATCTCTTTACAATCAAGTGTTGTATATTTTTTTACTATAGTGTTAATAGTTTTAATTTTATTAACAATATTTTTATAAAAAATGGAAAACAATTTTGAGCAAATCAGTAAAGTTTCGGGTTTTATGAAACATAATGGTGGTCTTCTTTTTAGAGATGTATCAGACACTGAGTTTGAATTTAAAAGCACAATACAAAAAATTCATTTAAATAGAAGAGATATAACCCATGGAGGTTTTATTTGCTCTTTAATTGATGCAGGAGCTGGGACCGCTGTATACAGAGCCAGTAATAATCAATCATGTGTAACCGTTTCATTAGATGTTAAATTCATAGCACCATCCAGACTTGGTGATGAAATAATTGGAAAAGTAAATATCTTAAAGAAAACAAAGTCGATGTTATTTGTTAGTATTAATTTACATATTCATAAAAACATAATTGCATCAGCGACTGGTGTATGGAAAGTAATCAAAAAAACATGATTGGAATTTTAGGAGGTATGGGAACCCAAGCTGGTTTAGATATTTGTAACAAAATAGCTATTTTGCATAGAGGAAAACAAGATCAACAATATCCAAAATTTTTATTATATAATAAAACTGACACACCCAAGAGACCAGAAAACTTAAAGAAATATTATAATGTCCTTAAAGAATTAGTTAAGGGTTGTAAACTATTAGAAAAAAATAAGTGTAAGTTTATTGTAATGCCGTGTAATACAGCCCATTTTTGGTACGATGATTTAAAAAAGAAAGTTAAGATACCTATCTTAAGTATGCCAGAGGAAGTCTATAATCATACAAAAAAAAGCTGTAAGATTAATTCTCAAATTGGAATACTTGCTACCGAAGCTACCTTAAACACAAAGATCTATCATAAGTATTTCAATAAAAAGTTTAAACTATTATCGCCGCCTAATAAAATACAAAAAAAGAATGTAAATAAAGCAATTAAATTTGTTAAAATGGGTAATGTAAGAAAGGCGGAAAAAATAATAAAGCCTGCAATTGATTATCTGATAAAAATAAATTGTAAAAAAATAATCTTAGGATGTACTGAATTACCTATAGCGATTTTTGCGTTCAAATCTTTTAAAAAAGCAAAAAAATCAAAAATTTTTATTGATCCAAATTTGATACTGGCAAATACTTGTGTAAATAAATATAAGGCTGCATAATTTGATCAAATATGTTAATATTAAAAAAAATAAAAATGAGAACTTTTACCTTAATGATTCGGACTTGTTTTAGACTATTTTTGTTCTTTAGCGATAACAATATATAGTAGAAAAAAAATTTAACACACCAAAAGTAGAAATGACAAAACATAAAATAACTGCTGTTCTTGGGCCTACAAACACAGGAAAAACCTTCCTAGCTATTGAAACGATGTTGTCTTTCAGCTCTGGAATGATGGGTTTTCCCTTGCGACTTCTAGCTAGGGAAGTTTATGACAAAGTTGTTAAAAAAATCGGTCCAAATAAAGTTGCGTTAATAACAGGTGAAGAAAAAATTATACCTTCTAATGCTAAGTATTATTTTTGTACTGTAGAGTCTATGCCTATAGAAAAAGATTTAGAATTCGTCGGAATAGACGAAATTCAAATGTGTTCTGACCATGAAAGAGGTCATATTTTCACTGACAGATTATTAAACCTAAGAGGTGATAAATTAACAATGTTTATGGGATCAAATTCAATGAAAAATATTATTGAAAAATTAGATGGTGATATAGAATATATCGATAGAAAAAGACTATCTAAATTAAGTTACTTAGGCCACAAAAAGATCTCTCGAATAGAAAGAAAAAGCGTAATAATAGCATTTTCAGCAGAAGAAGTTTATGCCATCGCAGAATTAATTAGACGTCAAAAGGGTGGAGCTGCAATTGTTATGGGGTCTTTAAGTCCCAAGACAAGAAATTCACAAGTAAATTTATACCAATCTGGAGATGTTGACTATCTTGTTGCAACTGACGCAATTGGTATGGGAATAAACATGGATTTAAATAACGTCTTTTTTTCGAGTATTAAAAAATTTGATGGTAAAAAAATAAGGAGACTCAGATTATCCGAAATTGCACAGATTGCTGGAAGAGCAGGCAGATATCTTAATGATGGATCATTTGGCATTACAGGTGAATGTGGTGAGATAAGTCCAGAGGAAATTGAATTACTTGAAACCCATAAAATTGACGACATCAATACAATTTTTTGGAGGAATCCAAATTTAAACTTTAAAAATGGACAATCTCTAATCAGTTCATTAGAAGAGAAACCAAACAAGCCTTGGCTTAAAAGAATTTCGGAGTGTGAAGACGAAAAAGTTTTAAAATATATTTTAAAAGATACTGAAAAATTACAAATTTATAATAATGAGAATGAATTAAAACTACTATGGGAATGTTGCCAGATCCCTGATTTTGTAAAAAAAACCTATGGAAACCATTTAGAGGTAATTGGAAAAGTATTTAATTTTTTAAGAGAAAAAACAGGAAAAATTTCAAATAAATACATGAAAGAACAACTTTCAATTTTAGATAAAGTTGATGGAAATGTAGATTCTATATCTAATCGAATTGCTAATGTAAGGACATGGTCTTATGTTTCTAACAAAAACGGGTGGGTAGAAAATCAAGATTATTGGGTAAAAAGGACAAAGTTTTTAGAAGATAAATTATCTGACAGATTGCACGAAGAGCTTACTAAAAGTTTTATTGATAAACGAGCAAGTGTACTAGCAAGAGGTTTAAAACAAGATATTTCTTTTGAGACAAAAATTGAAAATAATGAAAAAGTTTTAATTAATAATCAATTTATTGGAAACTTAAAAGGTCTAAAGCTTGAATTAGATTTTAAAGTGGGTGATTTAGAAACTGATATTAAATCTTTAAAAAAGGCTGCAAGACAAAATGTGAGCCCAGAAATTTCAAAAAGAGTAAATCAAATAATTGAGGGAAAACAAATTGAATTAAAAGAGGATAGAAAAATTTATTGGAACAATTTTCCTATAGCAATTCTTGCTAAGGGTGCAGATTATCTGTCTCCAGAACTTAATTTAATTATAGACGATATTGTGGAAAATGATGAAAAATTAAAACTTCACTCTTTTTTAAAAAAATGGTTAGACACAAAAATTGCTGATGAATTAGATAGTTTATTTAAACTGAAGAACATAAATTCAGTAAATTCTCAAATAAGAGCTTTATCTTATCAATTATATGAAAACAACGGTGTAGTAAAAAGAGAGGAAGTTTTAAATATCGTTAATAGTTTGAGTCAAGATGAAAGAAAAACTCTCAGAAATTTAGGGGTAAAATTTGGAAGATATCATATATTTTTGTTCAAACTTTTTAAACCTAGTGTTGTCTCTTTAAGAATTTTACTTTGGAAGAATTTTAAAGGAGAAGACTTAAATCTATTTCCTCCTACTTTTGGATTAAATTTTGTGAACGACTTAAAATATAAAAACAAAAAATTTATGCTTTTATGTGGATTTGAAAAATTTGACAGCTTTTTTGTTAGAATTGATATTTTAGAAAGATTATTTATTGAAATTATAAACTCTAATGAAAATAAATCTGAAAAAATTAAACTATTACCCAAAATGTTAAATTTACTGGGTTGTGACAAAGAAAGTTTTATAAAAGTAATTAAATTAATGGGGTATAAAGTTTTTCTCGAAAAAAACGAAACCTTTTTCAAATATAAACCTTTTAAAAAGATTAAAAAGAGTTTAGATTTAAGGATCAAAAAAGATAATCCCTTTGAAGCATTAAAACAACTAGATTTAAAATGATATTTAAATTTTTGAATAAGAATAAAGAAAAACCTGGCGCAAATGCAGAGGCTGTTAACATTGCTTGTCTTTTAGTACACGCAGCTAAAATAGATGAAAATTACACATCAGATGAAAAGGAAATTATAAAAAAAACAGTAAAGAAATTGTATCCTGATTTAGATAACTTAAATGACGTTATTACACAAGCGGAGCAAAAGGAAAATGACTCTAATCATATTCAAGAATTTACTAAAGATGTAAAATCTCTAAGTACAGAAAATAAAATTTTAATTGTTGAAACTTTATGGAGAATAATTCTATCAGATGGAAAATCAGACATTTATGAAAATAACCTTATGAGACGTTTGGCTGGGTTGCTTTATTTAGATGATAAGGTAGTGGGTGAGACCAAGGTTAAAGTGCTTAATAATAAAAAATGACTTACATAGTAAATGACAAATGTATTAAATGTAAATTAATGGATTGCGTTGAAGTATGTCCAGTTGACTGTTTCTATGAGGGGAAAAATATGCTTGTAATTAAGCCGGATGAGTGTATAGATTGTGGCGTTTGTGAACCTGAGTGTCCGGTTGATGCGATAAAACCTGATACAGAAGAAGGAAGTGAAAAATGGTTAGAGTTAAACAAAAAATATTCAGAAATTTGGCCAAACATTTCCGAAAAAAAAGATCCACCTACAGATAACGAAAAATATAAAAATGAAGAAAATAAATTTGAAAAGTATTTTAAAGAAAACCTTTAAAAAAAAAAAGAAAGTATTGCCTAAGAAAAAATCAAAGCCCATAACTAAAAAAACTAATAAAATAAAAGTTAAGAAAAAGGTTGGTAGACCAAAGTTAAAAACTATAGATAAAAAGTCTTTGAAAGAAAAAGCTAAGGTAAATTTATCTAAGCCAAAAGGTGTTGAAAATTTACGTCTTTCTAAAAACCAAGACCAAAAACCTGAAATAGTAAAAATTAAAAAACAAGAAACAGAAAAGAAACAGTTTAAGCCAAAAGATTATATCGTTTACCCAAAACATGGTGTTGGACAAATTTTATCTGTCAGCTCAAAAACAATTGGCGGTATTGACGTACAATGTTATGATATAAAATTTGAGAAAGATAAAGCTATAGGGTTACTACCTATAAACAAACAATCGAATTTAAGACCATTATCGACAATTAACCAAGTGAATAAATCTATATCGATACTAAAAGGAAAGCCAAAAATTAAAAGATCAATGTGGAGTAGAAGAGCTCAAGAATACGAACAAAAGATAACATCGGGAAAAATCTATGAACTTGCTGAGGTGGTAAGGGACTTGAATAAAGGTGATGATATTATGATTGATCAATCATATAGTGAAAGACAATTATTTGAAAAAGCTTACGAGAGAATATTAACTGAATTTCAAATTATATTAAATTTATCTCTAGAGGATACTCAAAAAAAATTGGATAAAGCTTTGAAGAGAAATTTAGAGAAAAGTCAGCAAAACTTGGAAAAAAAAGCACCATCTAATCCGCGAGCAACCCAAGATACCGAAGAACCAGAGAATTTAGAAAACGTTTCAGAAGAGGAGTAAAAAAAAACGCTTCTCACACAAACGTTATGAGAAGCGTTTTTAAAAAAGAAAACTTATCTTCTTCTTCTTCTTTTTTTTGCTTTTTTCTTAGCTTTTTTCTTAGCTTTTTTTCTTCGTTTAGCCATCTTTAGCTCCCTGTTGTTACGAATCTTTTTGATTCGTTATAAGTTAATTTTTAAATATTTTCTTTTGTTATGTCAAACATTTAATTAGTTATAAATTGATTCACCAACGTAGCAAAAAATTAAAATTATTTTTTAAAATGTTAAAAGTTTAAAAAGAATAGTGTTTATGCGCATTATAATCAACTTTATTTGTTAATTTTAATAAAGTTTTTCTAAATCTTCTTTATATTTTTCTAAAATTTTTTTTCTTTTTAGTTTTAAAGTTGGTGTTAACATTCCATTTTCAATTGTAAATTCTTCATTAATAAGTTTTATTTTTTTTACTTTTTCTATTGTTTGCAAGTTTTTATTTAAATTTTCGACGTATAAATTAATTTCTGATCTATTTTTTTCATTATCAGTCACAATTAATGCAACTAAATATGTTTTTTTATCTCCATAAACCAAACTTTGTTTAATTTTTTCATTCAAACATAGTAAATTTTCAATTTTGGATGGAGAAATGTTGTCACCACCTAAATTTACAATGATTTCTTTTTTTCTATCAGTTATTTTCAAATTTCCTTCTTTGGTAAACTCTCCTATATCACCTGTATGCAACCATCCTTCTTTAATAACTTCATTGGTTTCATCTTTCTTATTCCAATATCCAAGCATAATGTTTTCCCCTTTTACTAATATTTCACCATCATTTGAAATTTTAACTTCATTGGTTTTAAATGGGGGCCCTACAGTCTCAATTTGAATATTTCCTGGAATGTTACAGCTAACGACTGGAGAAGCTTCAGTCAGTCCATATCCTTGTAGTGTGGGTAATCCAATAGAATTAAGAAACTCTCCAATTTTTTGGTCAAGAGCACCGCCACCTGAAACAAAAGCTTGTAACTCTCCACCAAACTGTTTTTTGATCTTTTTCCTGACTAAAATTTCACATAAAAAATTAGATATTTTTTCTCCAAAATTTAGGTTTTCTTTTTTAAGTTTTTTTGTGCCAAGTTTAAGGGTGTTAATTATCAACTTTTTTTTTAACCCCTCCAGTTTAGAAAAATTTAAAGAAATTTTGTTATATAAATTTTGATAGAATCTTGGAACAGCGGTCATGATGGTTGGTTTCGCTACTGACATGTTAGGAATAAGTTTATCTAGGCTTTCAGCATAATAAACTTTTGCCCCCAGAGAAATTTGAACAAATTGAACAGTATGTTCATACGAATGTGAAAGAGGTAACCACGTCAAAAAAACTGGTTTTTTCTTTTTGACAATAGAAGCCAATATTTCTAAAGCTCCCTCACAATTTGAAAGAATTCCACCATGACTTAACATTACTCCTTTTGGTTTACCTGTCGTACCAGAAGTATAGATTAAACAAGCTAAGTCATTTCTTTTTATTTTATCGTTATAACTTTTATTAGTAAAATTTGTTTTTTTGAATATTTCTGAAAAGTTTTCAATTTGATTTGTAAATTCATCAATAGAAATTATCTTAATCTTGTCATTCAAAAATTTTTCTATTTTTTCATATTGTAATTTATTTGAAACTATACAAACCTTTGGTCCACAATCGTTAATTATATATTCATAGTCTGAGTCTGAGTAAGTGGTAAATAACGGCACTGTTACACCTCCAGAATTCATTATTGCAATATCAGCAATTAACCATTGCGGTCTATTCTCAGACAATAATACACATCTATCTCCAGGGGAAATATAGTCTTGTAGAAAAGTTGTTAAACTTTTGATCTTTAATGTTACTTCATTCCAATTTAACGAATAGTTTTTATCTTTTGAACTCAATCCAAATAAAAAAGGTGGACCCTTTTCATTTTTAATTTCATCATATTTTTTGAAATAAAGTTCTACTAAACTATTTATGTTTTCTATTTTCATAAAATGGTGGGCAAAGAGAGAATCGAACTCTCACAGTATTGCTACTATTGGATTTTGAGTCCAACGCGTCTACCAGTTCCGCCATTCGCCCAATATTAATAATTTTATTTTTATAATTATAGTATAAAAACAAATTTAGTATGTTTAAAGAAATATATAGAAAATCAATTGAATTAGCAGGTCATAAAAGATCAAAATTTTTTCTAGGTTTTATCTCATTCATAGAAAGTTTTATATTTCCAATACCGCCTGATGTTTTTATTATACCAATGACTATTGCTAAGAGAGCTCAGTGGATTAGAATTGCACTAATTGCTACCATTGGATCTGTTTTGGGAGCATGTCTTGGATATTTTATTGGTTTTGTATTTTTTAATGAGATTGGTGTAAAAATATTTGAATTATACGGTGTTGATAATGCTAACTTTTTAAAAGAGAAAATGTCCTCAGAGGGTGGTGTTATAGCTTGGGTAACTTTGTTAGCTATTGCTGGTTTCACGCCTGTGCCATTTAAATTACTAACTATTACAAGTGGGTTTGTGCACTTCAATTTTTTCTATTTTGTTATTGTATCTTTATTAACAAGAGGTTCTAGATTTTTTTTAATAGCATTTTTAATTGGAAATTTTGGACCTGCTATGAAGAAAATAATTGAAAAAAAGCTAGTTACAGTTTCAATAACAATATCTGTTATTTTAGTAATAATTGCTTACTTTGTATATAATTTCTTAATTAAATTTACATCCTAGATGGTCTTAGAAAAAAAATTTAAGATATTTTATTTGTTTATTATATTGTTGTGTGTGACTTCGATATTTTACGCATTTTTTGTAGAATATTTTTTGGGATATAAACCATGTATTTTGTGCAAGTATCAAAGAGTGCCTTATGTTCTAGGTTTGATAATTGGACTTTTTGGTTTTTTTAAACCTTCAAATACAAAAATGTGCATCTATGTATTTTTAACCTTTTTAATAAGCATGACATTATCTGGATACCATGTTGGTATTGAACAAGAATTATACCAGTCAATTTTTAATTGCTCAGACGATAATTTAAGTATTTTGGAAGAAGGTAAATTGCTTGAGAGTTTATATGTGATAAATCCTGACTGTAGAAACGTAAATTTTGCTATATTTGGAGTATCACTTGCGACTATAAATTTTGTATTATCATTTGTAATTTCCTCAGTTTCTTATTATTTGTATTCCTATGCAAAAAACTAATAAACAAAAATTAGAAGAATTTATCAGAGTTGATCACGCTGGGGAAAGAGGAGCGATCAAAATTTACGAAGGTCAGCTATTAGCATTAAATACAATTATTAAAGATGAGACTTTAAAAAAAAAGATTGAAGACATGAAAAAACACGAAGATGAGCACTGTTCATTTTTTGAAAATGAGATTAAAAAAAGGAATATAAGTCCAACTAAATTTTTACCTTTATGGGACCTTTTAGGATTAGGTCTTGGGTTTGGAAGTACAATATTAGGAAAAAAGGCTGCCATGCTTTGCACTGCGTCTGTAGAGGAAGTAATTGATGAACATTACCTAAACCAAATTAACCAGATAAAAGATGATGAAAAGAAATTAAGAGAAAAAATTAAAAAATTCAGACAGGATGAAATTGATCATAAAGACATCGCATACGAAGAAGGAGCAACGAAAAAAGGTTTATACTCTGTTATGGACAAAGTAATAAAAACTGGATCAAGAATAGCAATCAATATTTCTGAGAAAATCTAGTTTAAGGCTCTAATTCAACGTCCCAATATAGATAATCCATCCAACTTTTATGTAGGAAATTTGGAGGAAAATTCTTTCCATTTCTGTGTAGATCTTCAGTTGATGGTTGATAAGGCATTTTGTTTAAAGTCATACCTGATTTCGAAAGAAGTCTTCCACCTTTTTTTACATTACACGATGAACAAGCGGTAACTACGTTATCCCAATTAGTCTTTCCTCCTTTTGATCTAGGCAATAAATGATCAAAAGTTAATTCTTTGTTACTTCCGCAATATTGACAAGAAAATTTGTCTCTTAAAAAAACATTAAATCTTGTAAAATTTGGATTTGACATTGGTTTAATGTAACTTTTCAATGCGATTACACTTGGGAGTTTCATGCTAAATGAAGGACTTCTAATTACTCTATCATAGTAGCTTACTATAGATACTCTATTTAAAAAAACTGATTTAATGGAATCTTGCCAACTCCATAATGACAATGGGTAGTAGCTTAATGGTCTGTAGTCTGCATTTAACACAAGTGCAGGACACTTTTCTAAAGACATATTTTCACTATTTATCATCATAATTTTTATTAAGTTAACCTAAAAAATATTTTAATTCAATGGGTCAATTAATTAAACTAAGAATTTATATTAAATATTTTTTTTAAAAAAGTTAGGCCCAAACTAGACGCTTCTATAGGTATGTTGTGACCACATCCCTTTAACATTTTCGTTGTTATATCAATTTTATTTCTCTCAAAAAAATCTTTCGCCTCTAATAAATTCACAGGTGGCACAATTTCATCTTGATCTCCATGAATTAATAATGTAGAAGGCTTCGATAAAATTCTATTATTTAAATCACTTCTATTAATTATTTTTCCCGAAAATCCTATAACCCCTGCAAATTTTTCCTTCTCAGACAATCCAACGTTAATTGACATCATGCATCCTTGGCTAAAACCTGATAAACAAATGTTTGAGTTGTGTAAATTAAATTTTGTTTTTATTTCTTCTATGAATTTTTTTAATATTTTTTCACTTTCTAAAGCTTTTTCAGTAATATATTTTTCATCTTCAGTATTTAAATCAAACCACTGATAACCCGTAGGGTTAATAGAACATTTTTCAGGTCCATTTGGACAAATAAAAAGTGTATTTGGCAGAAATCTCTTCCAATTAATTGAGAGTGCAGCTATATCATTGCCATCCCCACCATAACCATGTAATAAAATTACTGCATTATTGATGTTTTCGCCCACTGGCTTAATTATTTTAGCATCTAGACAAAACGTCATTTAATAAAAAATTTTAATTTTTTTTCTTCAAATATGTAATACATATCATTTATGATTTCAGAAATATTTGTCAAAGTAAGTGCAGTAATTCTTTTAGTATCTGTGGCTGTTGTATTAATATTAGGTATCGGTACCTTATTTAAAGGTGGAGACACTAGCAAGAAATATTCCAATAAACTTATGCAGCTTAGGGTACTGTTGCAGTTTGTGGCCATAATAGTCCTGGTTTGTTTAGCGTATTTTTTTAAAGATTAATCATAATTTAAAAGCCAGTTCACAAATTTAGGATCTTCAAAATTTATAGAACCAATAACTTTTGCAAATTCATAACCATCTTTATTGATCAAAATTGACGTTGGAATACCTCTTAAAGAAAATTTCTTAGCTAGTTTTACATCTGAGTCATAAAATATTTCAAAAGTATTAATATTTACATCTGAAAAAAACTTTTTGATCGAATTTTTGTCCTCTTGACCAATATTAATTGGTAAAATTTTAAGATTTTTAAATTTTGAATTGTTTTGAAGATTTTGTAGAGATGGCATTTCTTCTTTGCATGGTTCACACCACGTAGCCCAAAAATTTAGAATTAGTAATTTGTTTTCATACTCAGACAATGAAACATCCTTATCTTTTTCATTTTTAAATGATATTTCACTAATTTTTTTTTGATCCTCATAAATAACTAAATTTTTTAAACCATTTAATTCTTTTGAATTAATTGAATTTGGGATAAATAATACCACTAATAGAACAAAGAACTTTAAAGTTAATAATTTCATATAAAGTAGTATAGTTACATATCATGAGTCAAAATAAAAACAATAATACAGTTTGGAACACAAGAATTAAAAAAAAAATTTCAAACATTTTAAAAAAAGTTGGATCCTCTATTGAAGTAGATAAAAGGCTGTATAAAGAAGATATATTAGCATCTGTCTCACACGCAGAAATGTTATACAAGCAAAAGATTATAACTATTAAGATTAAGGATAAAATTTTATGGGGGTTGAAAAGAATTCAAAATGAAATTGAGAAAAAAAACTTTAAGTTTGATGAAAATTTAGAAGACATTCATATGAATATAGAGAATAGACTTTTTGAACTAATTGGTAATGATGCTGGTTATTTACATTCAGCAAGGTCTAGAAATGACCAAGTAGTTACAGATTTAAAACTATGGTTAAAAAAATCCACAATAGAAATTGATAGTTTATTATTAAAGCTAATAAAATCTTTGATCAAAATTTCAGAGAAAAATATATTTTCTATCATGCCAGGTTTTACTCATCTTAAAAATGCTCAACCGATTTCCTTAGCACATTATTTTTTATCAAATGTTGAAATGTTCAAAAGAGATAGACTTAGATTTTCTTCTAATATGAAAAGTTTGAACCAAAATCCTTTGGGAGCTGGTGCTTTTTCTGGAACATCTTTTAATATTGATAGATGGTATACCACTAAAAAACTAAAATTTGAGGAACCAACAAATAACTCTTTAGATACAGTATCTGACAGAGATTTTGTTTTAGATTTTTTGTACAGTTCATCTGTATGCTCAATGCATATATCAAGAATTGCAGAAGAGTTAATTATTTGGAATTCAGATCAATTTAAATTCATTAGCTTAAAAGATAATATTGTAACAGGCTCATCGATAATGCCTCAAAAAAAGAATCCTGATTCTTTAGAGTTTTTAAGGGGGAAAACTGGATCAATATTTGGAAATCTATTTTCGATGTTAACAATTGTTAAAGGTTTACCAATATCTTATTTTAAAGACTTACAAGATGATAAAGATCTAGTCTTCAGATCTTTTGATAATTTGAAAAACTGTTTAATAATTTTTGATGAAGTTATAAATGGAATAATTGTTAACAAAAAAGTGATGTTAGATGCTGCTAAGGTAGGATTTACAACGGCAACTGATTTTGCTGATGCATTAGTTAAAAATATGAACTTTTCTTTTAGGGAGGCTTATTTGTTAACGGCAAAAGTTGTGAATTTTGCTGAAAAGAAAAATTTGGGTTTAAATGAAATTGGACATGAAGATTTAAAGAAGATTGTTCCAAAAATAAGTCCTGATGTGATGAAGAATCTAGATTTAAGAAACTCTGTAAATTCAAAAAAATCATATGGTGGAACTTCTTTTGAAAACATAAAGAAAATGATAAGAAAACATAAAAAGGAGATAAAATGAAAAAAATTTTTATTATTGTTGTTTTAAGTTTTTTATTAATTTCCTGTGGAAAAAAAGCAGATCCTGAATACAAAGGTTCAATTGAAACAAATAGTTTAATTCAAACATCGTAATGAATTATAAAAATAGTAAATTTTATGTTGAGAATATTTCTATAGGGAAATTAACTCGATTATTTCAGACTCCTTTTTATTGTTATTCAAAATCAAGGCTAAATCAAAATATAAAAAACTTTAATAAAAACTTTGAAAAAACAAAACCATTAATATGCTTTTCTGTAAAATCTAATTCGAATTCAAAATTATTAAAGATAATAAAAGACAACGGATTGGGTGCTGATGTTGTCTCAATAGGTGAGCTCCAAAAAGTTTTAAAAGTAGGTTTTAAACCAAATAAAATTGTGTTTTCAGGAGTTGGAAAAACTTCAAGTGAACTTAATTTTGCGATTAAAAAGAAAATTTTATTGATTAACGTTGAGTCTGAGAGTGAACTAAAAAATATTATCAATTTATCTAAAAATAAAAAAATTGTAGTCAATGTAGGTATAAGATTAAACCCAAATGTTAATGCTCAAACTATAGGAAAAATTTCAACTGGCAGAATGCAAGATAAATTTGGATTAACTTTTAAAGATGCAATCAAAATTATCGATAAATATAAAAATTCAAATTCAATTAGATTTAAATGTCTAAGTGTTCACATTGGTAGCCAAATTTTAAGTAATGTACCATATCAAAAAATGATACGCGTTGTAAATAATTTTCTAGAAAAAGTTTCAGTAAATTTTGAATACGTAGATTTTGGTGGTGGGATGGGTATTGACTATAATTCAAACAAAAAAACTTTTGATTTTAAAAAGCTTGCTTTGGAAATTCATAAATTTTCAAAAAGGAATGAATGTAGAATTATTCTTGAACCAGGAAGATCTATAATAGGAGATACTGCTGTACTTGTTTCTAAGATTATCTACATAAAAGAAAGTCCAACCAAAGATTTTATTATTTTAGATGCTGGCATGAACGATCTAATTAGGCCAGCTTTATACAATGCAAAACACATGATTATTCCTGCAATTAAATCAAGTAAAAAAAGTAAAAAAGAATATGATTTTGTTGGTCCAATTTGTGAAACTTCAGATAGGTTTTTGAAAATGAAAAAATTTCAGAAGTTAAATGAGGGGGAGATTGTTATTCTAAAAGATGTAGGAGCATATGGTTATGTATTGTCATCAAATTACAATGTACGACCAATGCCAAAAGAAGTTTTAGTTGATAAATCAAAAACTCAAATCATTAGTAAAAGGCAGTCCATTAAAGATCTTATTTAAATGATAAGAAACATAATATTTTTCCTTTTTTTTTATCTAGGGATAATTTCAATTTCAGTTTTATTTATTCCGACACTTTTCTTTCCAAAAAAAGGTGTACAATTCGGAGGTCGTTTAATGGGTATTTGGACTGGAATTTGTCTTAAACTTTTTTTGAATGTAAGCATCATGGTTAAAGGTTTGGAAAATATTCCTAAAGATAAAAGATACTTCGTTGTTTGTTCGCATCAGTCCATGTTTGAAACATTCTATTTACAAACAATTTTTAGATCATCGGTTTTTATTCTTAAAAAAGAACTGATGAAAATTCCTTTGTTTGGTTCTTATCTTAAAAAGATGGGATGCGTATCTATTGATAGGGATAAAATCTCTAAGGAAAATCTAGGTTTCACAGGATTAGTTGAAAAAGTTTTAAATGACAAAAGGAACACACTTATAATTTTTCCGCAAGGTACAAGGAAAGATTATAAAGACAGGTCAAAGTTTAAAAAGGGATTTGCAAGAATTTACAATGACTTTCAAATAAATTGCCTTCCAATTGCGATTAATTCAGGAAAAACATGGCCAAAGTCCTCTTTTTTAAAAAGTAAACAAAATATAACAGTCTCTATACTAAAATCCTTTGAGCCCGGTAAAGATGTTGAAAATTTCTCAATGGAAGTTGAAAATTCAATTTATAAAGAATTAGATTTAATAAATTAAATTTAACCTTTCATAGGCATTATCACAAAAATACTATCAAAATCACTTGGATCTTTTATTAATGCTGGCGACGCAGTATCATTAAAAAAAATTTCAATTTTTTCACCTTCTAACTCACTAGCAACATCTATCAAGTATTTAGAATTGAAAGTTATATCCAAGTCATGTTCAAATTTTACAGAAACGCTTTCATTTCCATCGCCACTGTGAGTATTATTTACTGATAGATCTAATTTATCTTTTGATAATTTAATTTTTACTCCATCCTTTTTGTCTGTAGAAACAGACGCAACTCTGTCTACACTGCTTTTAAATAATTCTAGATCTGCTTCCATCTTTTTTTTATTATTTTTTGGAACAACTTGAGCATAATTAGGAAATTTTCCATCTATAACTTTTGAAATTAAAACACTGTTATCCATCGAAATTTTAATTTTTGTTTTTGAATTTGAAACTTTAATTTTTCCTTGATTATTTTCCAATATTGAACAGAGTTGATAAATTGTTTTTTTTGGTAATATTATTGGTTCAAAGTTGATAGGTTTTTCAAGTCTCATTTTCGATATAGACATTCTGTGGGAATCTGTTGAAACAGCAGTCAAAAAGTTTTTATCATCTCCACTAGTAAAATGTAAAAAAATACCACTTAAATAATGTCGAGTTTCATCATTTGAAATTGAAAACTTACATTTATTTAATAGCTTTAAAAAACTTTGCGAGTCTAAACTTATTTCTTCAGCCTCAAAAACTTCTTCCATTAATGGAAATTCTTGAGGATCAATGCAATTTAATTTGAATTTAGATTTTTCAGACTCTAGTTGCATCTTATTTTCTGATAAACTCTCAACGTTAATTTTTTTTCCTGAGCTAAACTTTCTGACTATATCGTACATTATGAGAGAATTAGTAGTTGTTTTACCTTCCTTTTCGATTTCAATACTTTGAATTCGATGAACAAAAATCATATCCAGATCTGTTGCGGTTATAATTAGTTCTTTTCCACTAGCTTCTAAAAGAACATTAGATAAAATTGGCAGTGTGCTTCTTCTTTCAATTACATTCTGGCAAAAACTTAATGACTCTTGGAGGTCTTTTTGATTTACACTAAACTTCATTTTCTGATTTATACATTATCTGGTTTTTGAGATAATTTATTCCATTATTTATTTCGCTATTTTCTACCTTTAATTTCTCTATGGTTTTTACAGAATGAATTATTGTTGTGTGATCCCTATTTGAAAATTCTCTACCTATTTCCGGTAAAGATTTTGATGTAAGAATTTTTGAGAGGTAGATTGCTACTTGCCTAGGTCTTACTAAATATCTTGATCTTCTTGAAGAAAGCATTTCATTTTTACTAATTTTGAAATATTTGCAAACTAGCGTTTGGATATTATCTATAGAGACTTTGGCTTCGTTTATGTTTAGGAGGTCTTTAAGTATTATTTTAGTCTCTGAAATATTTGGAACTCTTTCATATATCCTCGCAAATGAAGCGATTCTATTTAATGCGCCGACCAATTCCCGTATACTGCTTCTAATTTCATAACTAATAAATTTAAGTATTTCTTCCGATATATTAATCTTTTCATTATAGTATAAATTGAGTTCATTAGTTTTTTCTTTCAGTATTTTAAATCTTAATTCATATTCAGGATTTTGAATATCAACCACCAATCCACCTGAAAATCTGGATTTAATCCTTTCCTGTATCCTTTTTAACTTATTTGGAGGTCTATCTGCTGAAACAACTATTTGAGAACCCTTTTCAAGTAATGCATTAAAGGTGTGAAAAAATTCTTCCTGCATAGCCTCTTTTCCATCCATAAATTGAATATCGTCTATAATTAAAACGTTAGTATTTCTAAAATTATCTTTAAATCTAACCATTTCATTACTTTTTATTGATTTAACAAATTGGTACATAAATCTCTCTGCTGAGATAAATGTGACCTTATTTTCAGATTTAAGTTTTAAACCAATAGCATTTAATAAATGAGTTTTTCCCATTCCTACACCGCCATACAAATACAAAGGATTATAATGTGATATATTTTCTGAGACTTTTTTTGATGCTTCAAAAGCTAACTTGTTACTCGCTCCAATGATGAAGTTATCAAATGATTTATTTTGATCAATCCTGTTATACTGAAGAAAACTGTCCTTTAGGAACGAGATATTGTCATCTTTTTTGATGATATTATTTACTGCTTTATCTTTCTCATACTCTTTATCTTCAATTCTAAATTCTATTCTAGAAATTTCTTTAATTTGTTTTTTAACAATTTTTAAAATTTCATCTAAATATCTAGATACAATCCAATCTCTAAGAAATCTTGTTGCTACCGAAACAACTAGGTAATTGCTTTGTTGTTCTTCAAAATATATTTTTTTAAGCCAGCTCTCATAAATTTCAGAACCAAATTTTGATTTCATTTCTTTTTGAATTTCTGTCCAAATTAGGTTCGTATCTTTTTTTTGATTAAAATTTTTATTTAGATTTTTCATATTGACTTGCATCTAGCTAATCCGTTAAAAAGTTTTATTCAATAAAATATTTATTTGAGCAAAAGAAATTTGAAATCCTTAATTGAATGAAATTTGAAATTGTATAAATTTAAAATTGAAAAGTGATTAGCTTAAAAATTGAATTCAATTTTAAATATTAAAGTAAATAAAAATTTACTTTATTTATTTTAAAAATTCCAACATGTTGTGTACAGGCTTTAAAATTGAATTATATTTTGTGGCAAGACTTTTTTCTGTGTGCGTTAAATTAATTTTAACCGCAGGTTGTTTAAAGAGAATTTATTTTTCTCGTAATCTTAGAAACGTTTCGAGTTGCGTTTCCTTTTTTGATTACACCGGTCTTAGCAATTTTCATTAATTCCGAGTTCAATTTGGGTAAGTAGGAAAGAGCTTCTTTCTTTTTTTTGCTATCAATTAATTTTTTCATTTTTTTTAGGGCGATTTTATAACGACTCTTACGGGTCCTATTAACCTCTGTTTGCCTCTTTATTCTTCTTATTCTTTTGATTGCTGATTTTGTATTTGCCATTTTGGCGATGGTATATCCTCTCTAAGTTGGACGGTCAATAGATAATTTTACTTTTGACAAACAGAGCATATAAAAGTGGATCTGTTTGAAATTATTTTTCTACTAATTTGCCCAGAGCAATTATTCCGACTACATCTTTTTTTTGCACGATCATATACTTTAAACTCAGACTGGAAATTACCACTTTTACCTGTGATGCCTTTGAAATCCCTTATTGAAGAACCTCCAAAATCTATAGCTTTTTTTAGGATTATTTTCGAATACTTAACTATTCTTTTGTTTTCGTCTAAATTAATCAGATAAGATTTTTTAAACGGATTAATCTTCGCCTGATATAATATTTCATTTACATAAATATTACCTAGTCCAGAGACTAATTTTTGATCTAATAATAAATTCTTAATATTTTTTGTTCTATTCTCTAAAATTTTACTCAGATAAGTTTTGTTAAAACCTTTACTTATAGCCTCAGGGCCTATTCGAGAAAAAAAACTTAAATAATCACTCTTATTTTTCAAAATCTTAAAAAATCCAAATCTTCTAGGATCATTGTAAATTAATTTAAAATTTTTAAATCTAAAAATTATGTGATTATGTTTTTTTGGCAGACTTTGAGATCCATAAAAACTTAAATTAGTGGTCCTTTTTTTTAAACCTACGAAATGAAGTGTACCTGACATGCCTAAATGGATCACACAATAGAGATGATTATTAAATACCAAAATAAGATATTTAGACTTTCTTTGTATCTTTTCTATGACGGCATTTTTGAATATTTTTTCAAAATTCTTTGGTACTTTAAGTCTCAGGTTTCTGTTATTGACTTGAATATTAATTATTTTTCGGTTCTTTACTTGTCTATTTAGTGACTGTCTTACAATTTCTACTTCTGGTAATTCTGGCATTAAATATTATATTATATTTTTATAACATTTAAATATGCAACAAAATCTACAAAAAAAAAGAGGCCTTGTAAAAAAGGTTTTTGATAACGTTTATAATAAGTACGACCTCATGAATGATTTCATGTCTTTAGGTGTACACAGACAGTGGAAAAGAGAACTCATCAGACAAATGAATCCTTATCCAAAGAGTAGCTTAATCGATGTTGCATGCGGTACTGGAGATATCGCTAAATTATATGCTGATAATACATCCAATAAATCAAAAATATTATGTGTCGATTTTAATAAAAAAATGTTGGATGAGGGAAAAAAGAGGTTATCAAATTACAAAAATATAAACTGGAAGGTTTCAAGAGCTGAAAAAATTGATGCACCAAGTGAAACCTTTGATTATTATACAATTAGCTTTGGTCTGAGAAATACAAAAAATTTGAATTTAACTATCTCGGAAGCTTATAGGGTTTTGAAAAAAGGAGGTAGATTCTTCTGTCTTGAGTTTTCAAAAATTCAAAATCAAAATTTAGATTTCATTTATAAACAGTATTCAAAACTAATACCATTAATAGGAAAATTAGTAGTTGGAAAAAGAGCACCTTATGAATACTTAGTTCAAAGTATTGATGAATTTGTTAATCAAGAAGAATTACTCGAATTAATTAAAAGTAAAAATTTTTACAATGCCAGTTATAAAAACTTGTCTGGCGGTATTGTATCTTTACATACAGGTTGGAAAATATGATTTTTTATAAATTCTTTATACTTTTTAAGATTGGAAGAAAAATTGGCAAATCTAATATAATAAACATAGTTTCGGAAACACACAAAATACCAGTATTCATTAAATTATTTTTTAATTTGTTAGCTTTTTCATTTTCAAGTTCAAATAATACGAAAAGTAAGGGTAAAGAAAATTTGAGTGAATCAATTCAAGAAATGGGAACTACTTTTATAAAACTTGGTCAATTCTTGGCCACACGCCCAGACATAATCGGTGAAAAATTGTCTAAAGAACTTGAGTCTCTTCAAGATAAATTACCTCCTTTTTCAAAAAAAGAGGCGAAAAAAATTATCATTGAAAATTTAGGTCAGTCTAATTTTGATGATATAATTGACTTATCAGAACCTATAGCAGCTGCTTCGATAGCCCAGGTCCACAAAGCCAAAATTAAAGAAGATAATATTATCAAAAATGTTGCAATAAAAGTTTTAAGACCAAACATTAAGAAAATTTTTAATGATGAGATAGATGCTATTATGTTATTGGCATATATAATTGAAAGTTTAATTACTAAAACTAAAAGACTAAAACTCATTGAAGTTGTTTTTCTTTTCAAAGAGATAACAAATCACGAGATGGACCTACGATTTGAAGCTGCGGCTGCAAATGAGTATGCTGAAAATACCAAAAACGATTTAGGATTTTTTGTCCCTAAAATATATTGGAATTTTACAAGCGAAAGTGTTCTTACCTTAGATTGGGTAGATGGAGTATCGATAAGAGAAAAGGACTTGCTCAAAGAAAAAAATATTGACACCTCTAAAATAGCTACGAATTTAATTCAACATTTTTTAAGACATGCAGTCCGTGATGGATTTTTTCATGCTGACATGCACCAAGGAAATATCTTTATTAATGAGTCTTCCCAAATAGTTCCTATAGATTTTGGTATAATGGGAAGAATAGATAAATTGAGTAGAAGATACTTAGCAGAAATTTTGTACGGATTTGTACGTAGAGATTACAAAAAAGTGGCTGAGGTACATTTGTTAGCTGGATTAGTACCTAAAGGCACATCTGTAGAGGAATTAGCGCAAGCTTTGAGATCTATTGGAGAGCCAATATTTGGTCAGAGTGTTAAAGACATATCAGGTGGAAAATTATTAAAACAATTATTTGATATTACAGAAAAATTTAATATGCAAACTCAACCACAATTACTACTTTTGCAAAAAACAATGGTTGTAGTAGAGGGTGTTGCAAGGAATTTAGATCCAAATAATAATATATGGGAGACCTCTAGACCTGTCTTAGAGAACTGGCTAAAAGAGACTAAAGATCCTGTTAAGAATATGATGGATACCTTAAAAGACTCTTCTGAGGTGATAAAAAGAATTCCTGAATTACCTAAAATAATGGATAACGCAAATCAAGCATTAGCATTTTTAGCAAGTGGTCAGATACCCCAAAATACAAATTCTTTTTCCTCTTTTAATGATAAAAAAAACGAGATGAAATCAATTAGAAATCAAAGTATTATTGGTTTATTAGTGCTTGTCTTTTTAGGTGTCATAGTATTTTAATTCTGTATGAAATTTTTAGAAAATAAAAAAATATTGATTATAATAACAGGTGGAATTGCCGCTTATAAAACATTAGATTTAATTAGAAAATTATCAAAGCTCAATTGTGAAATTAAAACAATTCTAACTAAAAGCGGTAAAGAATTTGTAACCCCTTTATCAATTACCTCATTATCAAAGAATAAAGTTTATACAGATTTATTTTCAGTGGAGAATGAAAGTGAAATGGATCATATATCTCTTTCAAGATGGTCTGATTTAATACTTGTCGCTCCAGCTTCTTCAAATTTTCTTACAAAAATTTCAAACGGTTTTTCAGATGATTTAGCGAGCACTGTAATTAAAGCATCAGATAAAAAGGTTTTTTTGTGCCCTGCAATGAACGTTAGAATGTGGGAACATGCATCAAATAAACAGAGCATAAGTAACTTAAAGAGTTATGGCTATAGAATTTTAGGACCAGAAATTGGTGAGATGGCATGTGGTGAATTTGGTGAAGGAAAGATGTTAGAAGTTGATGAAATTATTAATCAACTTGAAATTTATTTTAAACAAATAAGTAAAAACAAAAAATTAAAAGCGATAGTTACTGCCGGACCTACTCAAGAATTGATTGATCCTGTTAGGTTTATCACCAATAGATCTAGTGGTAAACAAGGATATGAGATAGCAAATTCTTTAGTAGAAAATGGATTTGATACAACATTAATCTCTGGACCTACTAACTTAAAGCCGAATGATAACTTAAAATTAATAAAGGTTAAAACTGGTGAAGAAATGTACGAAAAAACAATGGAGTTACTTCCATGTGATCTTGCAATTTTTACAGCTGCGGTATCAGATTTTAAGGTGAAAAAATTTAACAAAGAGAAAATTAAAAAAAATAAAGATCAAAGTTTTGATTTAGACTTAAATCCAGATATTTTAGAATTGGTTTCTAAGAGTAATAAAAAACCAAAAATTGTCGTTGGTTTTGCCGCTGAGTCTGAAAATTTATTCGATAATGCAAGATCAAAACTGGAAAAGAAAGGTTGTGATTTGATTGTTGCAAATGATGTAAGTAATAATGAAATTGGGTTTGAGTCTGATTTTAATGAAGTTCATTTGTTTTATAAGGACAAAAACATTGATGATGAAAAAATCCCGAAAAATTTTAAATCTGTAATTGCAGATGAACTAATTAAAAAAATTACGAATAAATTTAATTTTTTTAATGATTAAGGTCTTAATAAAAAGATTAAATCAAAAAGTAAAAATTCCCTCTTACAAAACGATAGGGTCTTCTGGAGTTGATCTGGAGGCATTTTTGGAAAATCCAATTGAAATAGGACCAAATAAATCTGCTTTGATTCCAACTGGACTTGCTATTGCTATACCTGAAGACACCGAAGTCCAAATACGTCCAAGATCTGGACTTGCAGCTAAGTCTAGTATTGGAGTGCTTAACTCACCGGGTACAATTGATAGTGATTATCGTGGAGAGATAAAAGTTATTCTTTTTAATCATGGTAATGAAAAATTTTTAGTTAATAATGGAGATAGAATAGCTCAAATGGTATTGATGCCTGTTTTAAAATTTGAATTTGAAGAAACGAAAGATTTACCAGACACCTTAAGAGGTTCTGGCGGATTTGGATCTACTGGAAAAAAATGAACCTAAAAACAAACGAACTTGAAAGATATTCTCGACAAATAATTATTAAAGATATTGGTATCTCAGGACAAAAAAAAATTAAAAACTCAAAAGTTCTTATTGTTGGATTAGGTGGATTAGGGTGTCCTGTTGTAGAATATTTGTGTAGATCTGGGGTAGGTACGATTGGTTTAGTCGATCATGATAAGATAGATCTTTCAAATATACATAGGCAATCTATGTTTACCACAAAAGATATTGGTAAATTTAAAGTAAAAGTAGTTAGTGATAGAGTTAAGAAAATTAATCCAAACATTAAAATAGAAAGTTATAAAAAAAAATTAAATCAATCAAATGTTGAAAACTTAATAAGGAATTTTGATATTGTGGTAGATGGAACAGATAATTTCAAAAGTAAGTTTCTTGTAAATGAATTTTCTAGGAAATTAAAAAAAATTTTCGTATGTGGTGCAATTAGTAAATTTGATGGTCACATATTTAGTTTTAACTTTTCAAAAGATAAAAGATTGTGTCTAAAATCTTTTTATCAAACTATACCAAACGATGAAGTTTTAAATTGTGAGGCAGACGGTGTTGTTGGTACAATAGCAAGTGTTGTTGGTAGTATTCAGGCAAATGAAGTAATTAAAAATATTGTGGGAATTGGAAAAAGTTTAAATGGTAAAGTTTTGATAATAAACCTTTTAAATCTAGACTTTAGAGTAAGTAACCTTAAAAAGATAAGATGATTAAAAAATTTTTAATTATAAATTTATTTTTATTTAATTTTTTTTTGACTAACGCTTATTCAGATAATAATACGTATATGTCACTTAAGAATAAAAAAGTAAATGTAAGATATGGCCCTGGATTAGATTACCCAATAAAATTTGTATTTAATAAAAAAAATTATCCTGTTGAAATTATAGATGAAAAAGAAAATTTTAGAAAAATTTTAGATTTTAAAAAAAATAGTGGATGGATTCATAGATCTCAATTAAAAAAAAGTAGTTCATTTATAACCCTAGATAGTGTAATTCTTTTTTCTGATAGCACAAAATTTTCAAGACCTATTGCAAAAATTGAATCGGGTAGACTTTTAAATAAGAAAAAGTGTAATTTAAATTGGTGTAGAGTTGAAACTGAAGAATATAAAGGATGGGTTTTAAAAGAAAATCTTTGGGGGGGTTAAATTAAAATGAAATACAAAATTGACGATCAAATTCCCGATTGTGAAGTTTTTCAATTAATTGATGGAATCCCGAAAAAATTTCAAATAAACGACTTTTTTAAAGATAATAAATCTATTCTATTGGGAATGCCCGGTGCGTTTACATCTGTGTGCTCAAATAAACATTTACCAAGTTATAAAAACAACATTGATAAGATCAGATCCAAAGGTATTGATAAAGTTTTTTGTATCAGTGTAAATGATCCATATGTAATGGATGCTTGGGCCAAAATTTCAAAAGTTGAGAATGAGATAATAATGTTAGCAGATCCTTTTGGAGATTTTGCCAACAAATTAGGAGTATTAGTAAACAAAGACGCAAAAGGTTTAGGTATGAGATCTAGTCGTTATACGATGATTATTGAAAATAAAGTTATAAAATACGTAGCTGTAGAAAAGGAAACAGGAATCTGTGAGCTATCAGCTGCAGATAATGTTTTATCTAAACTTTAGAGGTCTTTATTTATTTTTGTTGTGAACAAACGTCCTTGATAACTGGTACATTAGCACAATCACCACATTTAGTTAATTGAACTATGCATCCGTCATCTAGAACTTTTACATCAACTTTTCTATCACACTTAGAGCATGTAGAAGAAATTGTTAGTCCACATTTTTTACAGTTGTAGTTTTGTAATTCCATGATACGAAAATAATTGGTGTAAAAATATTTTCAAGAAAATATTGTGATAATGATAATTGTTTGCAAAAAAATTTTTTTTTATGGGATTATTTGGTTTGAATAATAATCATTCTCAATGACTATTTTTTAGATTTACTTGCCCACCATTTATCTAGAATAAAATACCAAACAGAGTTTGCGATAGGTTCAACTATAGCGTCAGTGAGAGCAATCATAAAAGTAACATCTGCAACTAACATTAAAACTGTAATTGCTATTGCAAAATGGCCAACTGTATAAACGATTGTTCTTAATATTGAGCCTCTGTTATTGCTGTATATTTCTTTACTTGCTTCAAATATACCTTTTGTAACTTCGACCATTTATTTAAAAGGACTTTCTAAAACACAAGCTACTAAATGTATTCTAGACTGTTCTCCTCCATTAAAAAAATTATGATATTTTGTGTTATTTGTTATCCAAACTTTTCCATCTGCTGGCAAATGTTTTGCAACATTCTCGATTACCATAGAACACCCTTGATTTGTAATTATTGGTACGTGTAATCTACACTCAGGGTCTTTATGCCAGCTAAGAGTTGACCTTGGTTCCTTTAATAAAAGTCGTACTCTTCCGAGCTTAAACTTTTTATTTAAAGTTTCATAAACCTCTTTGAAATAAGTTTTTTCAAACTCTGGTAAAAGTTGCGTATATTTTGACTCATCTATGTCAACGTCTCTTGAAACCTCTTTTCCGCTCTCGTCTGCAATAGTCCAATATTTGCCTCTTATTTTATTTCCATTTATCGAGTCAATATCATTCGGTATTTGATTAAGTGGGATAGCGCCAAAATGTGTAACACCAGGTGTATTAAATTTTTTTTCTTTTAAAATTAACTCTAAATCTTTTCTTAATCTATTTATATCAAATTTTAGATCAGGAACTTCATAAAAGTCCTCAAAAGATACCTTAGGGGTGTTTAGTGCAGTTTCCATTTTGTTAATTTAACTTAAGGTCAAATCTGTCAGAATTCATGACTTTTGTCCATGCTGAAACAAAATCATTAATAAATTTTTCAGATGAATCGTTACATGCATAAACTTCCGCTAATGCTCTCAATTGAGAATTTGAGCCAAATATCAAGTCTACTCTTGTGCCATGCCATTTAACTTTGTTAGTTTTCCTATCTTTGCCTTCAAATAACTGCTCTGAACTATCAGTTTCTTTCCAAGTAGTATTCATATCTAGAAGATTTACGAAATAGTCATTGGTTAATGTTCCAGGTTTTTTTGTGAAAACACCATTTTTAGAGTTATCAAAGTTTGTATCAAGAACTCTCATTCCACCTATCAAAACAGTCATCTCTGGTGCTGTAAGACCCATTAGCTGAGATTTATCAATTAATTTTTCCTCAGCAGAGACTTTAGTTTTTTCATCCTTATTGTAGTTTCTAAATCCATCAGCTTGTGGTTCTAATAAACCAAAGGAATGAACATCAGTTTGTTCTTGAGTAGCATCACCTCTTCCTGGAGAAAATGGAACTTCAATTTTCTTACCGGCTTTCTTAACGGCCATCTCTATTCCAACGTTTCCACCAAGCACTATTAAATCTGCTAATGAAACTGATCTTTTCTTAGTGTTGAATTTGTTTTGGATTTTTTCAAGTGCACTAATTACTTTTTTTATCTTACCATTGTAATTAACTTCCCAGTTAATTTGTGGTTCTAATCTTATTCTAGCGCCATTTGCTCCACCTCTTTTATCAGATCCTCTATAAGTTGAAGCAGATGCCCAAGCAGTGCTTACCAATTCAGATACAGATAGTTTTGATTTTGATATTTGAGATTTTAAATCTTTTATATCTTTTGCTTTTAATTTGTATTTTGGTTTTTTAACAGGATCTTGCCAAATTAATTCTTCTTTTGGAACTTCGCTGCCTAAATAACATGCTCTTGGACCCATATCTCTATGAGTTAACTTAAACCATGCTCTAGCGAACGCATCTGCAAATTCATCAGGATTGTTAAAGAAGTGTTTTGAAATCGGACCATATGAAGGATCCATTCTTAGTGAAAGGTCTGTTGTTTGCATCATTGGTGGATGCATTTTGTTTTTATCATGTGCGTCAGGAACCATTTTAATTTTTTGACCATTTTGTTTAGGTGTCCATTGATGAGCTCCCGCAGGACTTTTTGTAAGTTCCCATTCATGATTGAACAAACAATCAAAATACCCCATATCCCATTTAATAGGAGACTGTGTCCAAGCACCTTCAATTCCACTACTTATAGTATCAACCCCTTTTCCTGATTTATAATTACTATTCCATCCAGTTGATTGATCTTGAATTCTTGATGCCTCTGGGTCTGGACCTTTGTGAGACTCTGATGCAGCACCGTGAGATTTTCCAAATGTGTGACCACCAGCAACTAAAGCAACAGTTTCATAGTCATTCATCGCCATTCTTCCAAAAGTTTCTCTGATGTCATGAGCGGCAAGCAATGGATCAGGATTTGCATCTGGTCCTTGTGGATTTACATAAATTAACCCCATGTGAGAAGCTCCGAGTGGTTGTTCTAAATCCCTTTTTCCACTATATCTTTCTACACCTAGCATTTCTTTTTCAGATCCCCAGTAGATATCATCCTCTGGCTCCCAAATATCAACCCTTCCTGCTCCAAAACCAAAAGTTTTAAAACCCATTGACTCTAAAGCAACGTTTCCAACCAAAATAAATAAGTCAGCCCATGAAATTTGTTTTCCATATTTTTGTTTGATTGGCCATAATAATAATCTTGCTTTATCTAAATTAACATTATCCGGCCAAGCATTAAGAGGTGCAAAACGTTGATTACCTGTTCCAGCACCACCTCTTCCATCGCCTGTTCTGTAAGTTCCCGCAGCATGCCAAGCTAGTCTGATAAAGAATGGTCCATAATGACCGTAATCTGCTGGCCACCATTCTTGGGAGTCTGTCATTAATTTTTTAAGATCTTTTTTAAGTGCTTTGTAATTTAATTTTTTGAATTCTTTTGAATAGTTAAACTTCTTATCCATGGGATTAGTCAAATTGGAGTGTTGACTTAATATTTTTAAGTTTAAACTATTTGGCCAAAAGTCTCTGTTTGTTTGACCTCTTCCAGCTGAAAATTTTGCTGATGTACCTGCCCCAGTAAATGGACATTTGCTTAATTCATTTGATTTGAAGTTTCCGTCTTTAAATTCAGTGCTCATTTAATCTCCTTTATTAATTTATAATTATTCTAAATAAATTTGTCAATAGTTTAGAACTATTATAATGTAGAATTTTAATTATTATTCTGCGTCTTCGACTTTTACTAAGACTTCAACAGACTTAATTTTTTTGCCAGGAATTCTTGTATTGATTTTAACAGGTTCTACATCTGCATCATCTATGTCTATTAAATCTTTTTGGTTTTCATCATAAAAGTGATGGTGATGCGACGTATTGGTATCAAAATAACTTTGATCAGAATTTATTGGTATCTCTTTCAAGTATCCTTTTTTTTTGAAAGCATGAACAGTGTTGTAAACTGTTGCTAAAGAAATTTTATCGTTTGTTGTTTTGCTAATTTTTTTTACTAAATCATTTATTGTAAAATGAAACGTCTTTTCATTATCAAATAAAATTTCACAAATTTTAATTCTTTGTTTGGTAGGTCTTAGGCCAGAACTTCTTAATTTATCAATATAATGGCTATTATTAAGCATCGTTATTTATAATTATTCTAAACTAAACCTATATTATATTTAGGTTAAATCAAGTAATAAGGTTATCAAAAAATGAAAAAAAACTCATACACATATGAGGATTTAATTAGTTGCGGAAATGGTGATCTTTTTGGTCCAGGTAATGCAAAACTTCCCTTACCACCAATGCTTATGTTTGACAGGATCACTGAAATTAGCGAGAATAAGGGTTCGTTTAGTAAAGGTTTAATAATTGCTGAACTGGACATTAAAGATAATCTTTGGTTTTTTGATTGTCATTTTAAAAAAGATCCAGTGATGCCAGGATGCTTAGGTTTAGATGCGATGTGGCAACTAGTTGGATTTTATTTAGGTTGGCTTGGAAATCCAGGAAGAGGAAGAGCTTTGGGTGTAAACACTGTAAAGTTTACTGGTGAAGTTCTAAAAAATGTCAAAAAAGCAATTTATGAAATAAATATGAAAAAAATTCTTAAAAAAGAGGGAGCGACTGTTGGTTTAGCTAATGGAATACTATTAGCTGATGGAAAACAAATTTATACAACAGAAAATTTAAAAGTAGGTTTATTCAAATAATGAAAAGAGTTGTTGTAACTGGAATTGGGGTAGTTTCTTGTTTAGGGAACAATCAAAATGAAGTCTATCAGTCTCTATTAAATTCTAAATCAGGAATTTCTTTTTCTGATGAATACAAAGAGTACAATCTAAAAAGTAACATACATGGAAAACCAAAAATTAATCTTGAAGACCATGTTGATAGAAAATTTATAAGGTTTATGGGACCTGGCTCAGCTTACAACTACATATCAATGGCAGAGGCAGTTAAAGACTCTGGTTTAGAAGATAAAGATGTAAGTAATATATCAACTGGGATGATTATGGGTTCAGGAGGACCATCCATTGAAAATGTAATTTTAGCAGCTGATAAAACTAGAGCCAAAAGTCCGAAGAGAATGGGTCCATTTGTAGTTCCAAGAACTATGTCTAGTACTGCTTCTGCAACGCTAGCAGTTCCATTCAAAATCAAAGGAGTTAATTATACAATAAGTTCTGCATGTGCAACTAGCGGACACTGCATCGGTAATGCGATGGAATTAATTCAGCTAGGAAAACAAAAAATTATTTTTGCTGGGGGAAGTGATGAAGTTCATTTTGCCATGACTGCTATGTTTGATGCAATGACTGCATTATCTTCAAAATATAATGACACGCCAGAAAAAGCTTCTAGACCTTATGACAAAACAAGAGATGGATTTGTGATAGCCGGTGGTGGAGGAGTTTTGGTTTTAGAGGAATATGAGCATGCAAAAGCACGAGGTGCAAAAATATATGCAGAACTGACTGGTTATGGAGCAACCTCTGATGGTTACGATATGGTTGCACCATCTGGTGAAGGAGCTGTCAGGTGCATGAAAATGGCATTAAGCACTGCGAAAAATAAAATTGATTACATAAACACGCATGGAACATCAACACCCGTTGGTGATATTACCGAATTAAAAGCAGTTGGAGAAACTTTTACAGATTATAAACCAAAAATAAGTTCAACAAAGTCATTAGCTGGTCACTCCTTAGGGGCTACTTCAGTTCATGAGGCAATTTATAGTTTAATAATGATGAAAAATAGTTTTATAGCAGCATCTGCAAATATTACTGACATGGATGACGAGGCTAAAAAATATCCGATAGTTACCAAAGTTGAAAAAGATGTTAATTTAAACTCTATAATGTCTAACAGTTTTGGTTTTGGCGGGACTAACGCGACACTAGTTTTTGAAAAGGTTTAATTTATGGATCTAATGAAGGGAAAAAAAGGACTAATCATGGGTGTTGCAAATGAGAGGTCTATTGCATGGGGAATATCCCAAAAATTAAATGAAGCGGGTGCAGAATTAGCATTCACTTACCTCGGGGATGCTCTTAAAAAAAGAGTTATTCCTTTAGCAGAAAAATTAAATTCTAAAGTTACATTTAGTTGCGATGTTGAGAAAAAAGAGGAAGTAATAAAATTATTCGAAGATATTAAAAAACAATGGGGTCAAATTGACTTTGTTGTTCATGCAGTCGCATTTTCAGATAAGTCAGAATTGTCAGGTGAGTATGTCAATACAACTAGAGAAAATTTTTTAAGAAGTATGTTAATTTCATGTTTTTCATTTACAGAGGTTGCAAAAGAAGCTTCTAAGATAATGAAAGATGGAGGAAGCATGCTAACATTAACTTACGAGTCTACTAAAGCAATCCCAAATTACAATGTGATGGGAGTTTGTAAATCTGCATTAGAAGCAAGTGTAAAATATCTTGCAAGAGATTTAGGCTCAAAAAAAATAAGAGTTAATGCAATTAGTGCTGGTCCAATTAAGACACTCGCTGCATCTGCAATTGGTGATGCAAAGTTTCTATACAAGTGGAATGAAGATCATTCCTTTTTAAAAAGGAATGTTGATATTCATGATGTTGGAAATTCAGCCCTATATTTATTAAGTGATCTTGGTGGGGGTGTGACTGGTGAAATTCATTATGTTGATGCAGGTTATAACAAAGTCGGGATGCCTGATCCAAAGAATATGTCATAAATTATGGTGGAAATTCTTCTATCAATTTTTGTTTTACTGATTGTTTTAATGTATTTATTCAGGCCAACTTCCAAAAATGAAAAAGATCACTTTAATGATAAAAATAATTGGAGGGGTGGTTTTTGATGTTTTAAAAAAATATTAATTAATAGGTTTTCTTTTATAAATTTTTCTAAGCAAATTTTTTATTCCAAATTCTCTCGACTTTATTTTTTTTGATTTATTCAAAAGACCTTCTTCATTTTTTGTAATAATTGCATAGCCAGAGTCTCTGAAATAGAATTCTAAATCGAAATTTTTTTTATTCTGATTGAATATTTCAAGGATCTTTTTAAATGTGGATCTATTAATGTACTCACTAAATTCTTTATCTCTTTCTTGATTTTTAGAATAAGGAAGCCAACTTATATCATCGATTATACAAATACCTCCTTTTTTTAGGAAATTATAATAATGGTAAAAAACTTTTTCAACATGGTTTGGCTCATGTAAAGAGTCTATAAAAATGAAATCTAAATGTTTTGTAATAAATTTATCAACTTTTTTGAAATTATCGTCACTAGTATGGATAAATTTCCACCTATCACTTTTAATTACATCTGAACAATCTTTAATATCAACTGAAGTTAAAAAACCATCATTTGAGTCGCATAATTCAATAAATTTTTTTGTTGAAAGTCCGTGTCTGACCCCTAATTCTAATATTTGTATTTTTTCTATGTGCTGAATTTTTTTTATGATATAATCCAACTTATTTTTCATATTCAGTAAGATAGGTCTCTTTTCAAAAAAATTTATATAGTAGCTTGTTTAATAGATAATTTTACTTTTCCTCTATCAAAACCTATAACTTTTACTTTAACCTCATCACCCTCTTTTACCACGTCAGTTACTTTTGCCACCCTTTTATCCGCGAGCTCTGAAATATGCACAAGACCATCTTGTTTTCCTAAGAAATTTACAAAAGCTCCAAACTCCATAATCTTCATAACTTTACCATTATAAATTTTATTAAGTTCAGCTTTTGCTGTTAAATCTTTGATCATTTGCATAGCTTTGTTTCTAGAATCTTCATCTGGCGCTGCTACAGTTACTATCCCTTCATCATTAACATCTACTTTTGCTCCTGATTTTTCAACAATTTCCCTTATTGTGGCTCCACCTTTACCTATAACAGTTGCAATATCTTTTTTATCAACTGTAATTTTTTCCATTTTTGGAGTGTGTTTACCCACGTTGTCTCTTGATTTGGCCAAAGCTTTATTCATCTCTCCTAAGATATGAATTCTACCATCTTTAGCTTGTTTCAGCGCTTGTTCCATAATCTCAAAAGTAATTCCTGTAATCTTGATATCCATTTGTAAAGAAGTAATTCCATCTTTAGTTCCAGCTACTTTAAAATCCATATCTCCAAGATGGTCTTCATCCCCAAGAATATCTGAGAGTACACTAAAATCATTCCCCTCTTTAATTAACCCCATTGCAATACCTGCTACTGGCTCCTTAATTGGAACTCCTGCATCCATTAAAGCTAGAGATGAACCGCAAACTGTTGCCATTGAGGAGGATCCGTTCGACTCAGTAATTTCAGAAACTATTCTAAAAGTATATGGAAAGCTTTCTTTAGAAGGTAATGAAGAGTTGATTGCTCTCCATGCTAATTTTCCATGGCCTATTTCTCTTCTTCCAGTACCTATTCTGCCAGTCTCACCAACAGAAAATGGTGGGAAATTATAATGAAGCATAAATCTTTCCCTTTGTAGGCCATCTAAACTTTCAATTCTTTGTTCATCATCTGAAGTACCAAGTGTGGTAGTAACAATTGCTTGTGTTTCTCCTCTGGTAAATAGTGCTGAACCATGAACTCTTGGAAGTATTCCAACCTCACACATTATTGGCCTTACATCAGCAAGTCCTCTTCCATCAATTCTATTCTTGTTTTTTAAAATATCAGTTCTTACAATTCCTTTTTCAATATCTTTAAGCTCGTGCATAACATCTAGCTCTGTAAAGTTTTCATCCTCTTCATAAAGTTTTTTTGCTTTCTCTGTAACCTCAGATATTAAATTTGATCTCTCTTGTTTGTCTTTAATTGAGAAGGCTTTTTTCAAGTCTTTGGTAAATTCACCCTCTAATTTTTTCTTTACAGATGACAGATCTTTTTTCTCAACAACCCAGTCAGGTTTTTTACATTCCTTTGCTAAGTCCTCGATCATTTTAATAACCGGTGCAAATCCCTCATGACCAAATTTGACAGCGTCCAGCATTTGTTGCTCAGTTAAACCGCTAGCCTCTGATTCTACCATCAATACAGCGTCTTTAGTCCCTGCCACGACTAAGTCTAGTTTTGAATTCTCTAAATCTTTTTTTGATGGATTTAAAACATATTTTCCACCGATGAAACCAACTCTTGACGCTCCAATTGGTCCTAAAAAAGGCATTCCAGAAATGGCTAATGCAGCCGAAGAGGCAATGATAGATAAAATATCGGCCTCATTTTCTTTATCATATGAAATTACTGTGGGTAACACTTGTACTTCATTTTTAAATTCATCTGGAAACAAAGGTCTTATAGGTCTATCAATCAATCGTGAGATAAGAGTTTCACTCTCTGTAGGTCTTGCTTCCCTTTTAAAGTATCCTCCAGGTATTTTACCAGCAGCGTAATATTTTTCTTGGTAATTTACCGATAAAGGAAAATAATCTACATCTGGATTAACTTTTTTTGCACCCACGGCCGTTGCTAAAACAACAGTCTCACCACAAGTTGCTATTATTGCTCCATCTGCTTGACGAGCAACCTTTCCTGTTTCAAGGGTGATTTTCTTTCCTCCAAAATTTGTTTCTTTTTTAAAAACTTTAAACATTTATTTCCTTAAGTTTAGTTTGGTTAATATATTTTTGTAAGCATCAGATTTATTTTTTTTAAGATAATCTAATA
>CACCNI010000006.1 GCA_902547215.1 uncultured Pelagibacteraceae bacterium | reverse complement strand
CAAAAAAAATTCTAGTTTTTTTAAAGTAAAAAAATTTACGATTTCGATCATCAAGGTTTAAAAATCTTTTCATAAATTCTTTTTTCACTTCATAGTTTTCTCTAAATATCGACGGACCTATTACTGCAGAAATATTTTTGTTTTCAGAGCCTTTTTTAATCATAAATTTTATACACTTTTTAAGAATATTTTTAAAAGCACCCTTCCAGCCAACATGAATAGCTGCAATCATTGGCAATTTTTTGTCATAAATAAGAACTGGAGCACAATCAGCGGTTAAAATACCCAAAGCTAAATTTTTTTTTGAGGTAATCAAGCCATCACCAACGAGTTTTTTTGAGGGTCTTTTCAAAATAAAGTGACATTTGTTACTATGTGTTTGTTTAAGCAATATTAGGTTTTTTGGAGAAACCTTAAACTTTTTCGAAACAATTTTTAAATTTTTTTTAACATTAGAAATTTTATCATTAGAACCAGGGCCACAATTTAAGGCACTATAAATTCCATTTGATACTCCTCCTTTTTTTCCAAAAAAACCATGTGTAATATTTTTAAACTTTGTTAATTTTTTAGATTTTAATGTCATTAAACCCTGTCTTAAAGTTGTTATCCTTCTTTGTTACAAACATTACTTTAAACAACTCACCCATCTCATCTTTGTGTGTAAGCCTTCTTATTCTTGTGTAAAGATCCGTTTTTTTTAGGAAACTCATTTTTTTCGATATTATTTCAGCTCTTAAATTTATTCCCATGTTTTTTAAAAAACTTCCTTGATTAGTAATACCACCAACTTTTAATCCACTTAAATTAACAATTCGTTCGATAAAGTTAAAATTTATATGATGAGTTATATCAATATTTTGGTAGTCATCAAAAATATTTACTTTTTTATGATTTTTAATCCCTTGTAAACTATCGTACATTTTTTTGTCAGAGGTACCATAATCAATTAATAAAATACCTCCCGTAGAAGATTTGATTTTTTTACAAATACTTTTTAGATATTTGACCATTAAAGGTGAAAATTCTATAAAATTTTGATTTTCGTCTATCCCTTGATTGAAAATTTTCTCCATTTTTTTTTTAGTAACTTTTTTCTTCTCAAGAGAGAATTTTCCACTTTTATTTAATAATACAAAATTTTCATACCATTCTTCATTTATTTTAATAAACTGCTTTATTGGCAAAGCATCAAAAAATTCGTTAGCCAAAAATATAGTTGGAGAATTTGGCAATTTATCAAAATTATTTAACCACTTAACACTTTTTGAAAATTTTTCTTTTTGTAATTTTTTAAGAGACATACTTTTTTCAAAAATAAAAAATTTGAATTTATCTTTTACAATTTCCAATTTATTCAATGTATTAATTAAGACTTCTATGAGTTCCCCATTTCCTGCACCTAATTCTACTAAATTGATTTTTTCTGGTTTATTTAAATTTTCCCAAAATGATACAATCCAAATAGCAATCATTTCAGAAAAAAGTTTTGAAATTCCTGGAGATGTAATAAAATCTCCTCCTCCACCAAATTCCATTTTTCTTTGATAATAACCTTTATTTTTTTCATAAAGAGATTTATCAATAAAATTATCTAGTGATTGAGCCTTAGTGGTCATTTTTTTACTAATTTAAAAAGTATTACTCCAGAAATAAAAAAAGCAATTGATAACATTTGTCCGTATGTAAAAATATTCATTAAGATACCTAGATGAGCATCTGGTTCCCTTGTAAACTCAATTATAAATCTAAAAAGAGAATAAAAAATTAAAAATAGTGACGATATTACCCCGGGAATTTCTGAAAATTTTTTCCAAAGTAAATTTAGAATTATGAACAAAACAATACCTTCAAAAAAACTTTCGTATAATTGTGAAGGATGTCTAAAAAGATTGTCTACCTTATTAAAATTAACTGAAAAAATAAAATCAGTTTCTCTGCCGTAAAGTTCAGAATTTAAAAAATTTGCAACCCTCCCTAAAAAAATTCCTATCGGTGCTACAAGGGACACCAAATCTGTATACCTAAAAAAATTTAAATTATATTTTTGAGTAAATATATAAGTAGCTAAGCAAACACCCAACAAGCCACCATGGAAAGACATACCACCCTGCCAAATGAAAAATATTTCAAATGGATGACTTAAATAATAAAAAAAATTGTAAAAAATTACGTAGCCTAGTCTTCCACCAATAATTACTCCTAAAATTAGATAGGTGATAAAGTCGTCGACTAAAGTTTTTTCCCTCAAATCTTTAATTAAGAAATTTTTGATATAAAACCAACCTATTAAAAAACCAAAAATATATGCTAATGAATACCACCTTATTTGAAAGGATAAAAATTCAAATGCGACAGGATCTAGATTATTTACAAACATTATAAAAATGAAATATAAGATATACTATCGTAAAAAAAAAAAATATGTCAAAGTCTAAATTTATCATTGAAAAATTTGCAAAATTATTTGAACAAGGAATTATATCTTATAAAGATTTAAGCGAAGAAATCGTTAATATTGTAAGATCTCAAAGGGATGAAATTGTTTTAAGAATGAAGATTTCTACAAAAGAGGAAACTGAGGTATTAAAGAAACGAATAGAAAAACTAGAAAAGGAAATCAAAACCTTAAAGTCTAAAAAAATTAAAAAGGCAAAGAGATCTTAACCCTTAAACCGCCAAGACTAGATTTATCTAATGTAATACTACCTCCGTGGGATCTCACTACATCTGATGAGATTGATAAACCCAAGCCAACACTAGACTTAGAATCACCTCTTCCTTTATTTATTTTGTAAAATGGTTTAAAAACGTTTTCATATTCACTCTCAGCTATTCCAGGACCGTCGTCATCAACAGTAATTATCAAGCTTTTATGAATCTTTTTTAAATTTACCAAAACTTTATTTGAGTATTTAAGGGAGTTATTAATTAAGTTATCTATGCATCTATTTATTAAACTTTTTCTTCCATTAAAAAAAATCTCTTGCTCTATATTAGAAGTAATATTGTTATTCTCATATTTCATAATTGAATGATTTAGTAATTTTGAAATATCAAAAAGTTCAGTTTTTTCAGATGATGTAGAGCTAGTAAATTGAAGGTACTCATTTAACATTTTTTCCATATCCTCCACATCTTCAGATAATTTACGTGAAATCTTTTCGTCTTTAATTAGAGCAAGTTGAAGTTTAATTCTAGTGAGTGGAGTTCTCAAGTCATGACTTATACCTGAAAGCATTTCAGATCTTTGGTTTAAGTGTCTCAATATTCTCTTTCTCATTCTTTCAAACTCAAAACCAGCTTGTCTTATCTCCAGAGCACCCGAAGGTCTAAACTCCTCAACATCCTCACCTCTGCCAAATTTTTCTGATGCTTTTGCTAAATTAATTATTGGACGAGTTTGATTTTTTAAGAAGATTAGAGCGATTGTAATTAACAAAAATGCTGGGAATGTTATCCATAACGCAAATAATCTGGCTGATGTGTTAGTGACTCTGTTCTTTGGAATTAAAAATTCAAAATAACCATTAAGATATTCAATCTTCAATTCGATTAATTCTTTATACGTAGTTGTATCAAACCAATAATTATTAAATTTATTTTTCAATTCTCTTCTCAGAGTTCTATCCATGGGACTAAACCATCTTTCCATATCTGTTTCTGGAATATCCCCAAATGTCTGAAACTTCACATTAAAATTATGATGTTCTTTAAATAGTTTAATCAAATTGTCTTTTTCATATTCCTCATTTTCGTACGCATCTATAAAAAACTTAATTTCACCTACTAAAGCCCTGGTCATTCCTTTATTAGTTTTTATCCAGAGGCTATCAAAAAAAACAATCGATATAATAATTTGCAATATTATTATTGGTGTAGCTACAATTAGTAATGCTCTATAAAAAAGTCTTTTTGGAAGTAACTTTTTGATATAACTACTCAACCCAGAGAACATAGCCTGAACCTCTAATTGTTTGTAAGTATTTTGGATTTTTTGGATTTGTCTCAATTTTTTTTCTGAGCCTGGTAATAATTACATCAATTGATCTTTCTTTATCGATTTTAATTAAATTACCAATATCAATTCTTGAAAATACTTTACCAGGATTATTTATCATTTTTTCTAAAATTGTTTTTTCAGTATTGTTAATTTTAAAATTACTATTTTGATTGGTAATCATCAACTTATTTAAATCTATTTTAATTGAGCCGAATTCAAGTACGTGTTTAAGATTAACTTTTTTGGTTTTTTTTAAGATATTATTAATCCTTAATAAAAGTTCCTTAGGTTCAAAAGGTTTGGGCAAGTAATCATCTGCACCTGTTTCTAACCCTTCAACTCTTTCACTCGCTTCTCCTTTAGCCGTAAGTAAAATGATTGGCACATTTAAATTATTTTTATTTTCGGAAATAAATTCTAAGCCACTCTTACCAGGCATCATTATATCCAAGACCAAAAGATCAAATTTTATTATCGAAATCTTCTCTTTTGCTTCCAATGCATTTGAGGCTGTATTTACTAAATACCCATTTTCATTTAAAAATTGTTTAAGTAATGACCTTATTCCTTCGTCATCATCAATTACTAAAATATGAGATTTAAAACTTTCCATCGATTATTCTTTTTAAAACTATTTCAAAATTTATCACTTCTTTCGAACTTGAGTTAAGTAATGCTTTATAAATCCTTTTTTTTTGGGATAAAAAAATTTCATCAAATATTTTCTTTCCTTTATCATTTAAAAAAATATGTTTTACTCTTGTGTCCTTAGTATCCTTTTTAAATTCTAGATAATTTAATTTTTTTAAATCATTTATAACTCTATTTAAACTTTGTTTTGTTACGTTTAGCTTGTTAAGTAATTGAGTAATAGTTATCCCATCATAAAATGATATCAAATGCAGAGCTTTATGATGAGCAGTTCCTAAATTGTATTTTTTAAGTACTTTTTTTGAATCGTTAAATGTTTCCCTGTAACCAACAAAGATTTTTTCAATAAAACCTTTTAATTGTTCATCTTTTAGGTAAAGAAGATTTTTCATAATTGGTAAGTTATATTGACATATTATATATAGGAATATATTTTTTATAAATAAATCTTTTTAATATGATTCCTTACGATAAAAGAGACGGTAAAATATGGTACAATTCAGACTTAGTTGATTGGTCTGATGTAAAGCTACATGTTTTAAGTCATGGTTTACATTATGGAAGTTGTGTATTTGAAGGTGAAAGGGTTTATGACGGAAATATTTTTAAACTTGAGGAACATACTTCAAGATTTTTTTATTCGGCAAAAAGAATGGGTTTTGAAATTCCGTATTCTGAGAGCGACATAAATATCGCAACAAAAAAAATTGTATCAGCTCAAAATGTAAAAAATGGTTATGTGAGACCAGTGGCTTGGAGAGGAAGCGAGATGATGGCAATATCAGCTCAACAAACAAAAATTCATGTAGCCATTGCAACTTGGGAGTGGGGATCTTATTTCGACCCTAAACTTAAAACTGAAGGTATTAAGTTAAATATATCAAATTGGAGAAGACCTTCTCCTGACTCAATACCATGGGATACAAAAGCTTCAGGACTTTATATGATTTGCACTTTGTCAAAACACGAAGCAGAAAGACAAGGTTATACAGATTCTCTAATGTTAGATCATGAGGGAAATGTTGCAGAAGCAACTGGTGCAAATATTTTTTTCAAGGATACTAAAGGGGAGTTACATACTCCAGTACCAGACTCATTCTTAGATGGAATTACTAGAAGAACTGTGATTGAAATTGCAAAATCTAAAAATATCAAAGTTATTGAGAGAAAAATCTCACCCAACGAATTAAAGGATTTTGTTGGATGCTTCTTAACAGGTACTGCAGCAGAGGTAACACCTGTTTCGAAAATATCAAATTTTTCTTTTAAAGTTTGCAAAACAATAATGGATTTATCAGATAGTTATCAATCTTTCGTTAGAAAAAAAATTGCAGCTTAATTATTTGTTGTCTTCTGATATTGCATGATCAATACCTTTTCTTAAATAGTCGTAAGCTGTATATAAAGTAAGAAAAGCTGAAAGCCATAATAAGATAATACCAATAGTTTGAGCGTTATAATCTTGAAAATTAAAAATTTTATTTCCAGTCTCTCCAGTTAAAAGTAAAGATATTGAAAACATCTGTAAAAATGTTTTTAATTTGGCCAATCCCGATACAGGTAAATTCACTTGTCCTTTTGCTAAAAATTCTCTTAAACCAGAAATTAAAATTTCTCGAGTTAAAATAATTATCGCAGCTATTACCTCATAATTTTTTATTGTTCCATCCATTACAAGTAAAATTAAAGCAGTTGCTACAATAATTTTGTCTGCGATAGGATCTAGGAGTTCTCCGAGTTTAGACTCCTCTTTATATAATCGTGCAAGTAGGCCATCCAAAAAATCAGTAAAAGATGCAATAACAAATAGTGTAAATGGAATTATATCTCCATAAAATCCAGGTAAGTAATATGCTAAAACAAAAAAGGGCACTATTATTATTCGGCCGATTGTCAAGTAATTAGGAAATTTAATTTTCATTCGTGAAAGAAATTATATATCTTTTTTGCAACTTTTTCCTCAACTCCTTCCACTGACTTAATCTCATCCAAACTTGCAGATTCCACTGCTCTTGCTGAACCAAAATGGTTAAGCAAAGCTCTTTTTCTAATTGATCCTATACCTTCTATTTGATCCAATAAAGATTTACTTATACCTTTTTTTCTTCTAGCTCTATGAGCGCTAATCGCAAACCTGTGAGACTCGTCCCTTATTCTTTGAAGAAAAAATAGAGTAGGGTCATTTTTTGAAAACTTGTACTCTTTTCCATTATGAAAAAAAGTTTCATTTCCACTATTTCTAAACTTCCCTTTAGCAATTGCTATTAATGGAATATCATGAAGTCCAAGTTCATTTAATGTCTCTCTTGCTACTGAATATTGACCTTTTCCTCCATCAACAAAAATAAGATCAGGAAATGAAAGATGACCTTCTTTTTCTTGCACTGCTTTTTTGAATCTTCTTGTAAGTACTTCTTTCATCATGCCATAATCATCTTGTTCATTTTTCTTCATTTTTATATTAAATTTCCTGTATCTTTTTTTAATAAATCCCTCATCTCCATAAGAAATTAATGCTCCAACACTATTTGTTCCTTGAATATGACTATTGTCGTAAACTTCAATAAGATTAATATTTGTTTCTAAATTAAATTTAGCTACAACCGACTCAAATAGCTCTCTGTTATTTTGAGTTTCATGAAGCTTTCTATTTAAACTATCTTTTGCATTTTTAATTGCTTGATTAATTACTTTTAACTTAGAACCTTTTTTTGCCACTGAAATATTCACTTGTTTACCTTCTTTTTGAGAAAGCGTCTGTTCTATCAAAATTTTCTCTTTAATTTCTTGGGATAGAATAATTGAGGATGGGACACTTTTATTTTCATAAAATTGTGAAACAAAAGAATTTAAAATATTGCCTAAATTTTCATCAGGATCATGTTTTGGAAAAAAAGCTTGATTACCCCAATTTTGTTTAGATCTGTAAAAGAATACTTGTATACAAGTTTGTCCGGACTCTTTATATGCTGCTATGACATCAGCTTCAACTAAGTTTGCCTCATTTATCCTTTGAGATGATTGAATTATGTTAAGCGATTTTATTCTATCTCTTAAAATTCCTGCTTTCTCAAAATCAAGACTCTCGCTAGCTTTTTCCATTTGATCTGATAAATTTTTTTGTATCTTTCTTGATTTACCGGAGACAAACTCAATAGCATCATCAACTGTTCTCTTGTATTCACTTTCATCAATATAACCAACACAAGGACCCGAGCATCTTTTGATCTGATACAAAATACAAGGTCGCTCTCTATTTTTAAAAACAGTATCATCACAAACTCTAAGATGGAATATTTTTTGGATCATTTTTATAGTCCAGTTAGCAGATCCCGCAGATGCAAAAGGACCAAAATAAAAACCTTCCTTAGTTTTTTTACCCCTATGTCTTTTTATTTGAGACCACTTATCTTTATTGCCTATAAAAATAAATGGAAAAGATTTGTCGTCTCTTAGTAAAATATTAAACTTTGGTTTGTGTTTTTTAATAAGATTAGCTTCAAGAAGTAGTGCCTCACTTTCATTTGATGTAGTTGTAATCTCAATTTTTCGTGTTTGAGATAGCATTCTCTCAGTTCTAATAATATGATTTTTTTCCGATACATAACTTTTGAGTCTGTTAGGCAGGTTTTTTGCTTTACCAACATAAAGAATTTGATCTTTATCACTTAGCATTTTGTAAACACCTGGAAGCTTTGGAATTAAAGGCAACTCTTTTTTTATGATTTCTTTTCCAATTTCAGAACTAATCATGACTTCTTTTTTTTGAGATTTGTATCCCAACAGAAGAGCAATCTCTCATTATCTCGAGTTTTTCTATTCGAAGGCTTATTTTATCTATTCTTTTATCTTTAAATAGTTCATCAAAAACATCTTCTGCTAATGTTTCAAGAAAATTGTAATGTTTTTTTTTAACAAGTTTTTTAATTAATCTTACAACTTTCGCGTAATTTACAATCGATTTGATGTCCTTATCACTTGATGGTTTTTTGTCTACATAATCTATTTCAAGTGAAAATTTTACTTTTTGTTTTTTTTCTTTTTCAAAGTCAAAATACCCAATTTTAAGATCTAGTAGTAATTCTTTTATAAGAACTTTTTTTTCATAATTAAAAAGCTTTTTAGTTTTATTAATTTTTACGATTTTTAAATTACTTCTTTTCATTCCTTACCTTTCAAGACATCTGGCGTTTGCCAGTTTAAGCTTTGACCACTATCGATTGAAATTACTTGCCCTGTAATAGATCTATTTTTAATAAAAAAGTCAACAGCACTACATATTTCTTCCACGTCTACTTGTTTTTTCAAAAGGGTTGAGAGATATTGCTTTCTAAAGTGACCTTTTGATTGTCTTTTATTTTTAATCGTTGGTCCAGGCGCTATTCCATTAACTCTTACACGAGGCGCAAGGCTCATGGCGCTAGTTTTAGTTAAAGTATAAAGACCTGTTTTACTTAAAGTATATGAAAAAAAAAATGGAGTAAGTTTAAAAACTCTTTGATCAATTATGTTTATTATGTTGTTATTTTTTCCTTTTATATTTTTTCCAAATTCTCTCGATAATATTGCTGGAGCCTTAAGATTAATAGATAAATGTTTTTCCCAACTACTTGAATTGAAATTTTCTAGTTTATCGTTCTCAAAAATTGATGCATTATTAATTAGACAATCAAAGTATTTTAGTTTCGATTTTGCAAATTTTACAATCTTATTTACATCTTTTTCTTTTCCCAAATCACCCTTAACAAGGTAAACCTTTGACCCTGTTTTTATCAGTTCTTTTTTTAAATTTTCAGCTTTTGATTTGGATTTATTATAATGAATGACTATATCTTTATTAATTCCGGATAAACTCCTAGCGATTGCGGCACCTATTCTAGTTGCACCCCCAGTAATTATTATTTTTTGTGCTTCCACTTTTTATCTCTTTTTTTAGTTACCTTAGTTCCTGGCATTCCCAGAGTGGATCTACCTTTAGGATAAAGCTTATTTTTTACATCATATTGTCTTATTTTAGGATTTAAAGTAATTTCAAGTTCAGTACTTTCCAATTTTCTAATCTCGTCTCTTAATTTAGCCGCTTCTTCAAACTCTAAATTAGATGCAGCATCTTTCATTTTTTTATTTAAACCTTTCAAGTGTTTTTTTAAATTGCCACCTATATTTGATCCATCACTAATTTTTACGTAATCTTTTTCGTAAACACTTTCTAAAATATCGCTTATTTCTTTTTTAATTGATTTAGCGTCAATTTTATTTTTTTTGTTATAATCTAACTGAATTTCTCTCCTTCTTTTTGTTTCAAGTATTGCTTTTTTTATACTTTTTGTTTCTTTATCTGCATATAAGATTACTTTTCCTTCGACATTTCTTGCAGCTCTTCCAATTGTTTGAATTAAAGATGTTTCAGATCTTAGAAACCCTTCTTTATCTGCATCTAAAATACCAACCAATGCACATTCAGGTATATCAAGCCCTTCTCTTAATAAATTAATTCCAACTAAAACATCAAAAACACCCATACGAAGATCCCGCATAATTTCTATTCTTTCAAGTGTGTCAATATCCGAATGAAGATACCTAACTTTAATCCCATTCTCATGGAGATACTCAGTCAAATCCTCTGCCATTTTTTTTGTTAAAGTGGTAACTAGAACTCTAAAATTCTTATCAACAACTTTTTTACACTCGTGCATTAAATCATCTACTTGATTTTTTGCTGGTCTTACCTCTACCTCTGGATCAATTAATCCAGTGGGTCTAATAACTTGGTCTATATATTTACCTTTTGTCTGCTCTAGTTCCCATGGTCCCGGGGTTGCTGAAACAAAGATGGTTTGTGTTCTCATTAAATCCCATTCTTCAAATTTTAATGGCCTATTATCCATACATGAAGGTAATCTAAACCCATATTCAGCAAGTGTACTTTTTCTTGATCTATCTCCTTTATACATTCCATTTAATTGAGGAACGGTTACATGAGACTCGTCAACAAATATAATTGCATTATCTGGAAAGTACTCGAATAGAGTCGGTGGAGGTTCACCCGGTTTTCTACCAGATAGAAATCTTGAATAGTTCTCAATTCCCGCACAAGATCCAGTAGCCTCTATCATTTCTAAGTCAAACTTTGTTCTTTCCTCTAGTCTTTGTGCCTCTAATAACTTATTTTCAGATTTATGTTTTTTAAGAGTAAGTTCTAATTCTTTTCGGATATTTATCACTGCCTGCTCTACAGTAGGCTTTGGTGTAATGTAGTGACTGTTTGCATAAACTTTTATTAAGTTTAAATCTCTGACCTTATCACCGGTCAAAGGATCAAACTCTTCTATTTGTTCAAGTTTATTTCCAAAGAGACTTATTCTCCATGCTCTATCTTCTAGATGTGAAGGAAAAATTTCAAGATTTTCACCTCTTACTCTAAAAGTGCCTCTATAAAAGTTTTGATCATTCCTTTTGTATTGCAAAGCAACAAAAGATTTAATTATTTGTTCCCTGTTATATTCATAATTTTTTTGGAGTGTTAGTGTCATTTTACTATAAGCTTCTACAGAACCTAATCCGTAAATACACGACACACTCGCAACAATAAGTACGTCATCTCTTTCTAGCAAAGATCTTGTTGCTGAGTGACGCATTCTATCAATCTGTTCATTAATTGAAGCTTCTTTTTCGATATATGTATCTGACCTTGGTACGTATGCTTCAGGAGTATAGTAGTCATAATATGAAACAAAATACTCCACAGCATTTTCAGGAAAAAAAGTTTTCATTTCGCCATAAAGTTGAGCAGCTAATGTTTTGTTTGGGGCTAATATTAAAGCCGGTCTATTCGTAGCTTCAATAACTTTTGCCATTGTGAAAGTTTTACCTGATCCCGTAACCCCCAATAAAACTTGATTAAATTGTTCTTTATTAGCCCCAGAGACCAGTTTTTTAATTGCTTCTGGTTGATCACCTGCGGGTGTAAAATTTGAAATTATTTTAAACTTCTTTCCTCCCTCAAGTTTTCCACTGATTTGTGGTTTTTTTCCCTCTAAATCGGTAATTAAATCTTGATATGTATTTTGCATATATTAAACAAAGTAATAAAATAAAATTATATTTCAATGAGCATTATATCGGATAGCTTAAAAAGAATAAAACCTTCTCCAACTATCGCCGTTACTCAAAAAGCCAAGGAATTAAAAGCTGCAGGAAAAGATGTAATAGGTTTAGGCGCTGGAGAACCAGATTTTGACACCCCAGATAATATTAAAAAAGCGGCAATAGATGCCATTCAATCTGGTGATACAAAATATACGGCTGTAGATGGAACCAAAGATTTAAAAGAGGCAATTGTTAAAAAATTTAAAAGGGAAAATAATCTTAATTATACAATAGATCAAATAACTGTTGGAGCAGGGGGCAAGCATGTAATTTACAATTTAATGATGGCAACGTTAAACAAAGGTGATGAGGTAATCATTCCCGCACCATATTGGGTGTCATACCCAGATATTGTTTTATTGGCAGGAGCTAATCCGATAGTCATAGAGTGTTCTGAAGATCAAGGTTTCAAATTAAGTGCAAAAGATTTAGAGGCGAAAATCACTAATAATACTAAATGGCTTATTCTAAATTCACCGTCTAACCCAACAGGAGCTTGTTATTCAGAGCAAGAGATCAAAAATTTATCACAGGTCTTAAAAAGAAATCCGCATGTGAATATACTTAGTGACGATATATATGAACATATCACTTACGATGATTTCAAATTTTTTACAATTGCTCAAATACCTGAAATTAAAAATAAGGTTATTACTATGAATGGTGTTAGTAAATCATATGCAATGACTGGTTGGAGAATAGGTTATGCAGCTGGTGACAAAGATATAATTAAAGCTATAGCCAAGATTCAATCTCAATCAACAACTAATCCTTCATCTATAAGTCAAGCAGCAGCCGTTGAGGCCCTAAATGGAAAACAAGACTTTATCCCATTAAGAGCAAAAGCTTTCCAGGAAAGAAGAGATTTTGTTGTAAACTCTTTAAATGCTATTGAAGGAATAAGTTGCCTGAAACCAGAAGGAGCTTTTTATGTTTTTCCAAACTGCAAAGGATTAATAGGTAAAAAAGATAAAAGTGGAAAAAAAATTACAAATGACACAGACTTTGTTCAGTCATTATTAGAAAATAATGACGTAGCGGTTGTCCAAGGATCAGCTTTCGGGCTAGAGGGTTTTTTTAGAATTTCATATGCAACTTCAATGAAGAAGCTTGAGATAGCAATGAAAAGAATAAAATCTTTTTGTGAGAGTTTAAAATAAAATTTAACTTGCTAGATATTTTTCTGCCTCTAAAGCAGCCATACATCCCATACCTGCTGCTGTAACAGCTTGTCTAAAAATTTTGTCTTTAACATCTCCGGCTGCAAATATTCCTGGAACGTTTGTTTCCGTGGAGTCTGGCTTTGTAATCAAATAGCCTTCCTTATCCATTTTTAATTGATCTTTAAACAGTTGAGTTGCAGGATCATGGCCAATCGCAATAAATAATCCATCTATTTTTAAATCACTTGTTTTGTTATTCTTTACATTCTTGATTTTTAAACCTTTAACATTTTTAGGATCATCATCCCCAATAATTTCCTCAACGACTGAGTCCCAAATAATTTCAATTTTTTTATTATCCATAAGCTTTTTTTGTAGCATTTTTTCTGCTCGTAACTTATCTCTTCTATGTATTAGTTTTACCTTTGAAGCAAATTTTGTGAGAAACATTGCTTCTTCAACGGCAGCATTTCCACCACCAACTACTGCAACAGTTTTTTCTTTAAAAAAGAAACCGTCACATGTAGCACATGCAGAAACCCCAAAACCCCTAAATTTTTTTTCGGACTCAAGGTTTAACCATCTTGCCTGAGCGCCTGTAGAAATGATAATTGAGTCTGCAGTATATTTTTTACCACTTTCACCCACAGCTTCAAAAGGCTTAGACTTAAAATTAACAGATGAGATATGATCTTCAATCATTTCAGTTCCAACAGCTTTAGCTTGATCTTTCATTTGGTCCATTAGCCAAGGCCCTTGAATTACTTTTGCAAAGCCGGGATAATTTTCCACATCAGTAGTTGTAGTTAACTGTCCACCAGGTTCCATTCCATGAACTAAAATTGGATTTAACATAGCTCTTGCAGCATAAACTGCTGCTGTATATCCGGCTGGGCCAGACCCAATTATTAACACTTTTGTGTGTTTAGTTGGATTTTGATTCATATCAAAGCTATATAGTAATTTATGTCTAAATTAAAAGGGTTATTATTAACAGAGGGAATGCATGGCATGATAAGTCAAGTCGAGGGTTTGGCTAAAGCATTGGACATTGATTACACTCACCAAAAAGTTGAAATAAACATGTTTGCAAAACTTTTTCCCCCAAAAATAACTCCTATTTCAAATTTATTTTTTAAAAAATTCACAGTACCAGAAATTGATTTGATTATTTCTTGTGGAAGAAAAAGCGTCATACCTTCACTATATCTAAAAAAGAATTCGACTAAAAAAATTTTGAATATTCATATTCAGAATCCTAAAGTTTCATTATCAAATTTTGATTATGTAATTGTACCTGAGCATGATGGATTGAATGGCAAGAACATTATTAGCTCCAAAGGTGCTTTACACTATCTTACTTTAACAGAAATTGAAAAAAATCATAATTACTTAGTTGATAAAATTAATAAAAATAAACAACAAATACTTCTAGTATTAGGAGGTCCCAATAAATATTATAATTACGATAAAAAAAACTTGAGTAAAATTTTTGGAAATATTAAAAATTTAGCAGAAAAAAATAATCTTCAAATTATTATTATTCCCTCTATGAGAACTCCAGCTGACACCATTGATTACGCGAATAAATTCTTTGGAAGTGAAAATCTTGTTATTCAAAATGTTGACAAAAAAGCTTATTTAAGTGGCCTATCAATTGCTAAATTTTTAGTAGTTACTTGCGACTCGACGTCAATGATTTCTGAAGCTGCTTTAACCGGAAAACCAATATATGTAGCTCAAATACCACCAAAAAGAGATGACCACAGGTTTAGGCAATTTAGGGACTTGTTTAGTAAATTAAATATTATAAAGAATTTAGAAAATAGTTTAGATATATGGAAATATGAAAAACTTGATGAAACTAATAGAATTGCAAATTTAATAAAACAGAAATTGTAATGTCATTTTTAAGTTCTTTACAAAATAAATCAAAGAAGTTTGAAGATCCATTTTTGCATTGGGAATTAGACAAACCTCTTACTGAAGAACAAATAAACGAAATAGTCAAAGCCGATATTGCAAATCCTGTTGAACATGATTTGAATTATGATGGGACAAGAGCTATTGATGGTGGAGCCCCAGAATTTAGAAAAGGGCTATCTCATGGGGGGAAGGCGCTTAAGTTTAGATGTTTTATAACAAAAGATAATTCAAATGAATTCCCAAACTTAATGAAATTGATTAAAGAGCTTCAGAGCAAGGAAACTCATGAAAAAGTTTCTAAACTTGTTGGTAAAGATTTGTCAAATTCTTATGTAAGAGTTGAGGTCATATGTGATAGGAAAGGTTTTTGGCTAAAACCTCATTGTGATATTGAAGAAAAATTAATGTCGTGTTTGCTATTTGTTAATAAAACAAATGAAAGTGAAGACTTAGGGACTGACTTTTACAATAACGACCTAAAAAAAGTAAAGACAATGCCTTATAAAGATAATTATGGTTATTTTTTCACTAGCGGTCCAGGTACATGGCATGGTATGGAAAAAAAGGAAATTCGTAAAGAGAGAAGATGCCTACAAGTGAACTACGTAACTTTTAAAACTGACTGGAAAGTCGACTAGATAGCCTGAATAGATTTGACGCCTAACTTTTTAGTTTTCAGAGATTTAATAGCTTCTAAAAAAGAATAAGCAGTTGACATGTTTGTGCAATAAGGGATTTTGTTTGCCAATGCCCCTCTTCTTAAAGCTTTTGCATCATCAATTCTATGTTCACTGTTTCCACCTCCAGTATTAATGACCAAAGAAATTTTCTTTGAATTTAAAATATCAACGATATGTGGTCGACCACCACTTACCTTGTTAATCGTTTTGCATTTTATACCATTATTATTTAAAACTTTTGAAGTTCCTTTCGTAGCTGAAATTGTAAAACCGAATTTTTTTAATCTTTGTGCCACCCCTATGATTTCTTGTTTGTGCGAGTCTTTTACAGATAGAAATGCCATACCCCCAATCGGTAAAGAATTAGATGCAGCGATTTGACTCTTTGCTACTGCCATACCAAAATCTTCATCATAGCCCATAACTTCACCAGTCGATTTCATTTCAGGACCAAGTAAAACATCACTATCTGGAAACTTATTAAATGGAAAGACAGCTTCTTTCACAGCATATCTTTTATTTTTTTTATATTTTAAATTGAATTTAGAGAGTTTTTCTCCTGCCATTACTCTGGATGCAATCTTTGCCAATGGAATACCGTTAGCTTTTGAGACAAATGGTACAGTTCTGCTCGCTCGAGGGTTCACCTCTATAACAAAAATTTTATCTTTTTTAATAGCAAATTGAATGTTTAAGAAACCTTTAACTCCCATTGCCAAAGCTAGTTTTCTTGTTTGAACCTTTATCTCTTTTAATATGTTCTCTTTAATTGAAACTGGCGGTAAACAGCAGGCAGAGTCTCCAGAATGTATTCCTGCTTCTTCTATATGTTGCATAATACCTGCAACGTAAACATCTTTTCCATCCGCAATCGCATCAACATCAACTTCCATTGCATTATCAATAAACTTATCGATTAAAATTGGATTATTTTCAGACGCATCAAAAGCCTGTTTAATAAACTTTTTTAATTGATTTTCATCGTGAACAATTTCCATGGCTCTTCCACCCAAGACATAAGAGGGACGTACGACTACTGGAAGACCAATTTTACGAGCTATTTTAACCGCAGAGTTAAAACTTTTAGCGATTCCACTTTTTGCTTGTTTTAAATTTAATTTAATCAATAAATCTCTAAATCTGTCTCTATCTTCTGCGAGATCAATTGATGAATATTGAGTTCCGAGAATTGGCAACTTATTTTCATCAAGATATTTTGCGAGTTTAATAGGAGTCTGTCCTCCAAATTGTGCAATTATACCTAATAGATTACCTTTTGATTTTTCTTTTAAAATTATATTTTCCACATATTCATCTATTAAAGGCTCAAAATAAAGTCTGTCGCTTGTGTCATAATCGGTAGAAACTGTCTCGGGATTACAGTTTATCATTATTGTTTCATATCCTGCATCTTTAAGTGAAAAACTAGCTTGACAACAACAATAGTCAAATTCAATACCTTGACCAATTCTGTTGGGACCTCCACCTAATATAATGATCTTTTTTTTATTACTTGGGTCAGCTTCGCATTCAGAGTTTAGAGCAAAATTTCTTTGGTATGTAGAATACATATATGGAGTAAATGATTTAAATTCCGCAGCACATGTGTCAACTTTTTTGAAAACTGGAACCACTTTCAAAACTTTCCTTTTTCTTTTTACAACTTCTTCTTTTAATTTTGTAAGTTTAGATAACCTTTTATCCGAAAATCCACATGATTTAATTCTATTAAATTCTATATAGTTTTTTGGTAAACCATTAACCTTAATTCTATTTTCGTCATCTACTATTTCTTTAATTTGATTTAAAAACCAAGGATCAACTTTTGATAACTTATAAATTTTATTTAAAGAAACTTTCTTTCTAAAAGCCTCCGCAATCAGTAACAATTTGTTAGGTATGTTCTCTCTTAATTTTTTAACTATTTCCTTTTTTGAAAAATTAAAAATGTCATCTAGTCCACTCAACCCTGTCTCAAGAGACACAAGTGCTTTTTGAAACGACTCTTTGAAATTTCTTCCTATAGCCATTGCTTCCCCAACTGATCTCATTGAGGTGCCCAAAATTGCTTTAGTATCTTGAAACTTTTCAAAAGTAAATCTTGGTATTTTCGTGACTACATAATCTATAGTTGGTTCAAATGATGCTGGAGTAACTTTTGTAATTTCATTTTGAAGTTCGTCTAAGGTGTATCCAACAGCAAGTTTTGCTGCGACTTTTGCGATTGGAAAACCTGTTGCCTTTGATGCTAAAGCAGATGACCGAGATACTCGAGGATTCATCTCAATAATTACCATTCTTCCATTTTTTGGATTAATTGCGAACTGAACATTTGAACCTCCAGTTTCAACACCAATTTTTCTTAAACATGCAATCGAAGCGTTTCTCATCACCTGATACTCCTTATCTGTTAGTGTTAACGCAGGAGCTATTGTAACGGAGTCACCCGTATGTATTCCCATTGGATCTATATTTTCAATTGAGCAAACTATTATACAATTATCATTTTTATCTCTAACGACCTCCATTTCAAATTCTTTCCAACCATCAAGGCATTCTTCTACGAGCACTTGGTTTTGAGGAGACTCGTGAAGTCCACCCTTTACAATCTTAAAAAAGTCTTTCTTTGTTCTTGCTATTCCGCCTCCAAGTCCACCTAAGGTAAATGAAGGTCTTATGATCGCTGGTAATCCAATTTTTTTTAAACACTTTGATGCATTCTTAAAATTATTTAGTATCTCAGATTTTGGAAGATCAATACCAATGTCTGACATATTTTTTCTAAATCTTTTTCTATCCTCTGCGTTAGCAATTGCTTTAGAATTTGCCCCAATTAACTCAATCTTATATTTTTTTAACAATCCATTTTTTTCTGCTTTCAAAGCTAGATTCAATGCTGTTTGACCACCCATTGTAGGAAGAATAGCATTAGGTTTTTCTTTCTTAATTATTTCTTCGAGGACTTCTATGGAAATTGGTTCAATGTATGTTTGATCTGCAACTTCAGGATCTGTCATTATTGTTGCAGGATTTGAATTGACTAAAACAACTTTATAGCCTTCATCCTTAAGTGCTTTACATGCTTGAGTTCCAGAGTAATCAAACTCACATGCTTGACCTATAATGATTGGACCAGCACCAATTACCAAAATTTTTTTAATGTCTTTTCTTTTTGGCATATTTTTTTACTTCCATAATAAAGTTACTAAATAAATATTGACTGTCTTGAGGCCCAGGGTTTGACTCAGGGTGGTACTGAACTGAAAAAACTGGTTTATTTTTTAACTTGATACCCTCAATACTATTATCAAATAAAGATCTGTGTGTGATTTCAATTTTAGATGGCAAATTATTTTTGGTTACTTCAAATCCATGATTTTGACTAGTTATTTCAACTTTATTATCTTTAAGATTTTTAACAGGATGGTTCGCGCCCCTATGTCCAAGCTTCATTTTTTTTGTTTTACCACCTAGAGCAAGAGCTAATAATTGATGCCCAAGACAAATTCCAAAAATTGGCAAACCTTCTTTTATAAGATTTTTTATAATTTTTATTGCATATTTGCCTGTCGCCGCAGGATCACCAGGGCCATTTGACAAAAAAATTCCACTTGGTTTAAGTGTCATGATATATTCAGCTGAAGCATCACACGGCACAACTATTACATCACAATAAAAATTTGAAAAGTATCTTAAAATGTTTGTTTTAATTCCATAATCAATTGCAACTACTCTAAATTTCTTTTTTTTAATCTTTTTAAAACCATCTTCTTTTGTCCATGTCTTAAGCCCTTTCCATTTAAATTTATTTTTAGTAGACACAATCTTTGCTAAATCTAGACCGTTAAGACCCGGCCATTTAAGAGTTGTATTAATAAGTTTTTTTAATGGGAAAACTCCGTTTTTTTTATGAGAAATAGTTCCTTTTGGGGCGCCTTTATCTCGAATAAAATTTGTTAAGCTTCTAGTGTCTAAACCAGTTAAACCAACGATTTTATTTTTTTTAAGCCACAAATCTAACTCAATTAATGATCTGTAGTTTGAGGGATTAGTTATTTCTGAATTGAAAATCACACCTCTAGTCCAGACTTTTTCAGATTCATTATCTTGTTTATTGGTTCCAACATTACCAATGTGGGGAAAGGTAAAATTAATAATTTGTCCCGCATAAGAGGGATCTGAGATTATTTCTTGGTAACCGGTTATTGAAGTATTAAAACAAACTTCTCCTGTAGCAGTACCTTCATAACCAATACCAATTCCATTAAAAATTGATTTATTTTCAAGAACTAAAATACCCGGACTGAAATTTGATTTTTTTTTTGAGTTTACTTTTTGTTTTTTGTTCAATTACAACTCATGAGTTAAAGGTTAATACAATAAAAGCTCGAGTTAAGCAACTGAACTAATACAAAATTTAAAAAAAAAAACAATTTTTCTTTTAAGAAAAAATCTTTAAGTTAAGTTAGATAAAAATGTCCATTAAAGAAAAAATTAACGACGAGTATAAAACTGCTCTAAAATCGAAAGATAAAAACAAGATATCAACTTACAGGTTAATTCTGTCTGGTATAAAAGATCTGGATATTTCTAATAGGTCAGGCCCTAATAAGAAAGAGACAGACGATGAGGATATAAAAAAACTTTTAAAAAAAATGATCAAACAAAGAAACGAATCAGTTGAAATTTACAAAAAAAATAAGAGAGAGGATTTGTTAAAAATAGAACAAGGTGAAATAGATTTGTTATCAACATACTTACCTAAACAACTAAGCGAAGAGGAGACTAAAAAAATATGTTCAGAAGTAATTTTAAAAGTTGGAGCCCAAAGTATTAAGGACATGGGCAAAGTAATGGGTGAGTTGAAAAAGAATTATTCTGATAGCATAGATTTTTCTAAAGCTGGATCAATGTTGAAGGAACTGTTAAATAAACAATGAAATATCCAAAAGAGTATCTTGATGAAATTAAAATTAGACTAAAAGTTTCTACAGTTGTCTCAAAACACGTGTCATTAAAAAAAAGAGGAAAAGAGTTTGTGGGACTGTCACCTTTTAAGAATGAAAAAACTCCCTCTTTCACAGTAAATGATGAAAAGGGTTTTTATCATTGTTTTAGCACTTCAGAACATGGAAATATTTTTGATTTTGTAATGAAAATGCAAAACTTTAAATTTGGCGAAGCAGTAAAATTTTTAGCTAACTTAGCTGGAATGGCACCATATAGGTTTTCTAAAGTTGATGAGCAAAGAGAAAAAGAGTGGAATGAGTACACCAGTATATATTCAGACTATGCTGATTATTATCACAATGAATTATTAAATAATCCTACTTCAAAGATTGCTTTAGATTATTTAAAAAAAAGAAAAATCGATAATTCAATTATCAAAGAATTTAAGATTGGATTTGTTAACTTCAATTCAAGCATTTACGAAAAATTAAGCAAAAATTATGACGTTAAAATTTTAAATGAGTCAGGATTATTCTTTCATGATGAAAATAAAAAAATATATGTTGAAAGATTTAGGAACAGAATAATTTTTCCAATAAATTCTTTATCAGGTAAACCAATGGCTTTTGGTGGAAGAATAATTGACACAAAAAATAAATACGCAAAATATATAAATTCTCCAGAAACAAATTTTTTTAGGAAAGGAAATAATTTATATAACTTAGATAGAGTAAGAAAAATTTCTCATAAGTTCGATGAAGTTTTTTTGGTTGAGGGCTATATGGATGTAATAGGTTTAAGCAAATTTCAAATAGAAAATTGTATTGCAAATTTAGGAACTGCGTTGACTGACAAACAAATTTATATGGTAACCCAGTTTTTTGATAATATTGTAATTTGCTTTGACGGTGATGAAAGTGGATATAAAGCTGCTATTAGAGCAGCAGAAAATTCAATTAAGAGCGTACTGCCAGATAAACAAATATATTTTTTATTTCTCCCTGATGGTGAAGACCCAGATACATTTGTGGAAAAAAAAGGAAAAAATGAATTCTTGGATTTTTATAAAAATAATAAAATCCCAGTTCATAAATTGATATTTGAGCATTATAAAAAAGAAAATTCTTCATCTCCCTCTGCACTTGCCTCTCTTGAAAAAAAATTAAAAGGCATAGCAAATTCTGTTAAAGACAATGTAGTTAAAAAATATATATTAGGATATTTTTTAGAAAGCCTAGCAAAATATTCTCCAGGGACAGTTTTCAAAAATTCAAATAAACCGTTTATTAGTTTTAATAAGCCACTAGATAAAACAAAAAAACTATTTAAAGATACCGAAATTTTTTCGTCAGTTGATATAAAAGAATTTTGTCTAATTTATATAATGATAAATAACTTAAATTTTTTCTACCAAAGACCAGATTTACTGGAAAATATTAAATTTTTTAAAAAAGAGAATGGATTAATTTTTGATCAAATTTTGGAGTGTATAAAGAATGGAAATCTTGATGATTTGCAAGTTGATAATCAACTTTTAGATCAAATTGAAAAATATGCAAATATCAAACATATAGTCCATAAGAATGATAAAGACGAAAGTAAGATCGTAGAGATTTTTAATGATATTAAGAATGAACTCAAGACTCATGATTTAGAACTTAGAATTCAAGAACTAGAATCAAAATTTGCAGAAGATTTTAATCAAAACACTTTTGATGAAATTAATAGGCTGAAAAAAGAGCAAAATATTAATTAATAAAGCAAAATTTTTCGTGGATTTTTTTAAAATAGCTATTATATAGAGTTCTCCGAATAATATAAATTGTGGAAAGAATAATTACAAAATCGTTTGCAAGACTGATGGGTCGTGGGATCCATAGAGGATTTATAACCCATGACGAATTGAATAAGTCGTTAGGGAAAAGAAACTTATCAGGTGAAAATCTTGCTCAAGCATTTTTGCATATCTTAGACGAAAAAATTTCATTAGTAGAAAAGAAATCAGATTTTAAAGCTTTAAAAAAAAGGGATTCAAATAATAAAGAGGAGCCAAAAACAATTGAAAAAAGTGATGATCCAATAAGAATGTACTTGAGAGAGATGGGAGGAGTTGAGCTTCTTTCCAGGGAGGGAGAAATAGCAATTGCAAAACGAATAGAAGCTGGAAAAGATGTAATGTTGAACGCCCTATCCCAAAGCCCAATAACTGCCCTTCAATTATTTGAATGGAATGAAAAATTACAAAAAGATGAAATTTTAGTTAGGGAGATTATTGATATTGATACAAATTACATGGAAGAGGAAAATTCATCCCAAGACTTAAAGGGAAAAAAAGATGAAGATAAAAAAGATAAAAGTGAAAAAATTTCTAAAGATGAAAAAAGCGATCAAACTCAACAAGAAGTAGAGGAAGATGAATTTAATCCAACACTTGCAGCAATGGAAAGTGAAATTAAACCGAAGATTTTAGAAACTGTTAATAAACTTACAAAAGATTACTCTAAGCTTATTAAATATCAAAAAGAGAAATTAGATTGTGTCTTAAACAACTCTGATTTCACTAATTCAAAAGAAAAGAGCTATCAGAAAATTGTTTCAGAGATATTAGAAAATATTAAATCTTTACAATTATCTCCCTCCGTGCTGGAAAGCCTTGTACAAAGACATTATTCTGAAAATAAAAAAATTGTTTCTTTAGAAGGAAATTTATTACGTTTGGCGGTTGATAACAAGATTCCAAGAGATGAATTTATTAAATTTTATGTTGGAAATGAAATAAATCCTAATTTAAAAAATTTTTTAAGCACAAATCAAATTTGGAAATCTTTTTTTCAAAAAAATAAAGACGAATTTAAAAATATTAGAAACAGACTAACAGAGATTAGCCATAAACTTGGTATAAGTGTAACAGATTTTAAAAAGTTGGTTAGTAGAGTTCAAAAAGGAGAAAAGGAGTCTAGAATTGCAAAGAAAGAAATGGTAGAGGCTAATTTGAGATTAGTAATCTCAATTGCAAAAAAATACACCAATAGAGGATTACAATTTTTAGACTTAATTCAAGAGGGAAATATTGGTTTGATGAAAGCTGTCGATAAATTTGAATATAGAAGAGGCTACAAATTTTCTACTTATGCAACATGGTGGATCAGGCAAGCAATTACAAGATCAATTGCAGATCAAGCAAGGACAATCAGAATACCTGTGCATATGATAGAAACCATAAATAAAATAGTTAGAACACAAAGACTTATACTTAGCGAATTTGGTCGTGAAGCAACACCAGAGGAACTTGCAAAAAAACTTAGAATGCCTCTAGAGAAGGTAAGAAAAGTATTAAAAATATCAAAAGAACCAGTCTCATTGGAAAAACCGGTTGGAGACGAAGAGGACAGTAGCTTAGGAGATTTTATTGAGGATACTAAAGCTTTAGCTCCCTTGGAACAAGCTATAAAATCAAATTTAAGTGAAGCTACAACTAAAATTCTATCTACTTTAACTCCTAGAGAAGAAAGAGTATTGAGAATGAGATTTGGTGTTGGAATGAATACAGATCACACCTTAGAAGAGGTAGGTTTGCAATTTTCAGTGACTAGAGAACGTATTAGACAAATTGAAGCAAAGGCCCTAAGAAAGCTTAAACACCCAAGTAGATCCAAGCAACTGAAAAGCTTTTTAGAAAGTTAATTTAATTTAACTAATGGACTTAGTAAGTGTAATAATTCCATACCATAAAAAACGAAATACTGTTCGAGATACCTTAATTTCAGTAATTAATCAAAGTTATGAAAATTTAGAAGTATTAGTTATCTACGATGACACAAATTTAAATGATTTCGAATTTTTAAAAAAAATTACAAATTTAGATAGCAGAATAAAAATTATAAAAAACAAAACAAATTTAGGTGCTGGTTTTTCAAGAAATGTTGGTATTGAAAAATCAAACGGAAAATACATAGCTTTTTTAGATGCAGACGACACTTGGAGTATAGATAAACTGCAAAGTCAAATATTATTTATGAAACAAAACAATTACAAAGCATCTCATACGTCATATTATATTGTGGATAGAAATAAGAAAATAATTGGCCAAAGAAGAGCTAGAGATTTTCTATCAATCATCGATATACTAAAATCTTGTGATATTGGTTTATCTACAGTCATTTTAGAGAAAAATATCATAATAGATAATAAAATTAAATTTCCTGAGCTCATTACTAAGGAGGATTTCGTTTTTTGGTTAATGATACTTAAAAAAAATTATAAATTTTATGCGCATGATAAGTATTTGACTAACTGGACTGATTTAGAAAATTCTTTGTCTAAATCAACTATACAGAAACTTAAAGATGGATTTAAAGTATATAATCAATATATGAATTTTAATATTATAAAATCTTTATATTATTTAATCTGTTTAAGTATAAATTATTTAAAGAAAAAATGAGATGATTTATTACACTATTTATTTACTTTTAATTGTTTTTGTTTCCATCTTTCTTAAAAAGAAGGAATTATTTTTAAATTACTCTGGAGACGATCACCAATCCTTTTCTAATGTAGGCAATATACCTTTGACTGGAGGAATTTTTTTAGTTCTTCCGATTGTTTTTTTTTATTCAAATAACTTATTTTTGGTTCCTTTTCTCATTGCAACTTTCTTAATTGGTTTTTTTTCTGATAGAAAAATATTAGTTTCTGCAAAAATAAGATTTTTTTTTCAAATTTTTTTAATAATATTGTTTGTCATAATTTTTGATCTTAAAATACTCTCATCTAGAATTGATTTGTTTGATATAATGTTGAGCAATAAATTTTTTGCATACTTTTTTTCCTCATTTTGTTTACTCATTTTAATTAATGGTAGCAATTTTATCGACGGATTAAATGGATTACTAATTTCATACTCATTAATTGTCATCTATAAGTTGGGAAATCTGGGATTAATCAATGATCAAATTATTTTTGATCAATATTTTTATCTAATCTTGTCGCTGTTTGTAGTGCTTTTATTATTAAATATTTCAAATATTTTAATGATGGGTGATAGCGGGGCATATTTAATTGGTTTCTTTTTAGGTTTTGTCATTATTAATTCACATGTAAGCAATGTGGGTGTTTCACCATATTTTTACATATCATTAATATGGTACCCATGTTTTGAAAATTTGTTTTCTATTTTAAGAAAATTGAGTAGAAAATTTTCCCCCCTTAGTCCTGACAGTAAACATTTGCATCAACTTGTCTTCTTTTTCATTAAAAAAAAACTTGGCTTATCAATTATATTTTCTAATAATTTAAGTAGTGCAATAATAATTTTCTTTAATTTCTTGATAATTCATATTTGTTCACTTAATCCTAGTAGCACTGTATTTCAATTAAAATTAATAATTTGTTCAGTTATTTTTTATATTTCTGGTTATTTTTTATTAAAAAGATTTTATAAATTAAATTTTATTGTTAAAAAATAATTTTATCATTGAAAATAAAATTTTAAGACCATCTCTAAATGCATTTACTTTTTTCTTTCCAGCGATCCTCGATCTTTCGACAGATTTACTTGTGCAAATTTTGTAACTAGCTCTTTTAGCTTTAATCGGTAATTCAACACAAAATGAAAAATCTTTTGCTGTTAACTCAAGTTTTTTTATGCAGGTGGTCTTCGCCATTACAAAGGTATAGAGTATGTCAGTTATTTCTAATTTAAAAAAAATCTTTCCTAAAAAAGTAAAAATATAATTACCTATCAATGTAACTAATGTATCATCATCACTTCCACAGTTTTTTTCATATCTAGAAGCAAAAACAATGTCATATTTATCATCCTTAAGTTTATTGATCATAAGACCTAATTCTTTAGGATTAAAAGATCCATCAGCATTGAAAATGCAAAGAAACTCTGTATCAACCGTTTCAATTCCTTTTTTTAATGCATCACCATAACCTTTAGACTCCTGGTAAATTATCCTGCAATCATAATTTTTTATAGCTTCGATGGTTAACTTATCTGAAGCTTCTAGTATAACATATTTCTTAAAATTAAAATTTCCAAGCTCATCCAATACTTTTGGTAAAGATTCTTTCTCATTTTTAGCTGGTATTATTAAAGTAAGATCGCTCATCTAAATTTGAACACATATAATTGATTAAAAATCGAAAACAACAAAATTTAACTTTAAGAAGTAAACTTTTTTAATTCAATATATTTATGAATACATTATAAATACTTTTATGGTAAGCAACTACTTAATATTTCTAATAAGCTACTTTTTAATAGTTTTATCAGTAATTGGTCACGGAGCTCTAGCAATTAGATTTACAAAAACGAATATTTCAATTGAGGAAATAGGCTTTGTTGGCTTGGTCGGAATATTTTTTTTGATTTTATATTCTTATATTACTCATTTTTTTATAAGCCATAGTTATTTACATAATTTAATTTTTATTTTTATTGGCCTTTCATCAATTTATTACTTTAAATCTAAAATTTTTTTAAAAAAGAATTCTATTTTATTATTTTCAATTTTCTCAGTTATTTTTTTAGCTTTTGTAATTTTTAAAACTCATGATGACTTTGGGTATTATCATTTCCCTTATAGTTATTACATAAATAAATTTTCAATGATAATTGGAATCGGACCTCTTAACCATGGTTTCAAGACACCTTCATCTATATTCTATTTAAACTCATTATTTTATCTTCCGTATTTAGAGTACCATCTTTATCACATGGGTGCGATGTTAATCTTAGGGTTTTCTAACATAATTTTAATTTCAAATATTAAAAAATATTTAGATAGAAAAGAAAATAATAATTTTTTCTTTCTAAATTTACTTGCATTTGTTTTTATCAATATATTTTTCTATCGAATAGCAGAACATGGAACAGACAGATCAGCTCAAATTCTTATATTTTTATTTTTTATCTACATTCTTTCACTGCGTGAAAACTACGAAAAATACGACAATATTTTACCCAAATTAATAATTTTACTAAGTATAATAATTTCTTTAAAATCTTTTTATATTTTATACTTTATTTTTGTAATCCCATTCGTTTATTACACTATTAGAGACGATAAAATCTATTTGATTAATAAAATCTTCAAAAACCCGATATTTTATTTTTCTGTCTTGATGAGCGTATGTGTAATTTTAGTTTATTTTTTTAATACAGGTTGCTTATTGTACCCAGTTCAACAAACTTGTGTAAGTGGAGTTGAATGGAGTATTCCAAAGTCAGAGGTTAGTGCCCTTAATACGCATTATCAATGGTGGTCTAAAGCTGGTGGTGGTCCAGGATATAGTCATGAACTTGAAAAAGAATTATATATTCAAAATTTTAATTGGTTATCTAATTGGGTTGATAGATATTTTTTTAATAAGTTGTCAGATTTTCTTTTAAGTCTATTATTAATAACAGTTATATTTATAACTACCTTTAAAACAAAAAAAAAAAATTCAGATTACAAAAATTTTAAAAATAATTTATTTTACTATGGACTAATAATTTTATTATTAGTTGAATGGTTTTTAAATCATCCTTCTCTGAGGTATGGAGGGTATATCATTTTTTCACTAATTTTTTTTATACCTTTGTGTAATTTTCTGACAAAATATGAAATTTCAAAAAATTTTAATACTAAAGTTTTTGTAATATTTTCTCTAGTTGTTTTAATTTTTGTTTCAAGAAATATTGATAGAATTATTTATGAGGTTAACTTTTATAAGGCAACTTTTAATCAAAATATGTTTTTTTTCACTGATAAAAAACATTTTAGAATTGATAATAAATTAAATGAGCTTTCCCAAATCTATCATAATTGTAATCAAAGTATTGATAAATGTTCAAATAATGAGGAATTTATTGTAAAAAAAAAATATGGAAAAATGATTTTAACAAAGATCAGAAATTAATTACTTAATAAATAAAAAATTTTTAATGTTGAATAAAAAAGTATTAACAAATGTTTAAAAAGAATATAATAGGTAATCATGAGTAAAAAAATAGCCCTAATTTTTGGTATAACTGGCCAGGATGGTTCCTATCTTGCAGAATTTTTGTTGAAAAAAAAATATGTTGTTCATGGTGTTAAAAGAAGATCATCTTCAATTAATACTTCAAGAATTGACCATATCTACCAAGAGCCAAATCAAAAATATCGAAATTTCTTCCTCCACTATGGTGACATAACAGACTCTACTTCAGTATCAAAAATTATAAGGATGATTAAACCTCATGAAATTTACAATTTAGCAGCACAATCTCATGTAGCTGTATCTTTCGAAGTACCAGAATATACTGCTAATGCTGATGCACTTGGGGCACTTAGAATACTTGAGGCAATTAAGTTTCATAAACTAGAGAGAAAAACAAAATACTATCAGGCTGGAACATCTGAAATGTATGGAAAAGTTCAAGACGTGCCTCAAACTGAAAAAACAAATTTTTATCCACTTAGCCCTTATGGTGTTGCCAAATTGTATGCTCATTGGATAACTAAGAATTACAGAGAGGCATATAATATTTTTGGATCAAACGGTATTTTATTTAATCATGAAAGTCCCAGAAGAGGTGAGACATTTGTAACAAAAAAAATAATAAAAGCTCTTGTAAGAATTAAAATGGGTTATCAAAAACAATTGGTCTTGGGTAACCTAGACTCAAGAAGAGACTGGGGACATGCAAGAGATTATGTGGAAGCGATGTGGAAAATACTCCAACAAAAAAAACCAGATGACTATGTTATAGCAACTGGAAAACAATATAGTATAAGACAATTTATTAACATTGTTGCTAAAAAACTAAATATGAAACTTGCCTGGAAGGGAAAAGGGTTAAACGAAACAGGCTATGATGTTTTGAACAAAAAAAAAATAATTTTAGTTGATAAAAACTACATAAGACCTTTAGATGTTAATACACTATTAGGGAATGCTGCAAAAGCACGTAGAGAGTTGAAATGGAAACCCCGAATAAATATTCATTTACTTATTGATGAAATGATAACAGAGGAAATGAATATTCTAGGTAATGATCAATAAAAAAAGCAAAATTTTTGTTGCTGGCCACAAAGGCATGGTTGGCTCTGCGATTATTAGAAAATTAAAAAAAAAGGGCTTTTCCAAAATTATATTTGCAGAAAAAAAAAAATTAAATTTACTTGACCAAGATAAAGTTTTTAAATTTTTAAAAAAAAATAAACCTGATTTAGTAGTTATTGCAGCTGCTAGGGTTGGGGGGATACAAGCCAACTCTAACTTTAAGCAAATATTTATTTATGAAAATCTTCAGATTCAAAATAATTTAATTCATGGATCGTATCTTGCAAAAGTAAAAAATCTCATTTTTTTGGGATCGAGTTGTATTTATCCAAAATTTTGTAAACAGCCAATGAAAGAAAGTTATTTGCTTAGTGGTAAATTAGAGGAAACAAATGATGCTTATGCAATAGCTAAAATAGCTGGTATAACAATGTGTTACAATTATTCTTTAAAATATAAATTAAATTACCAATCTTTAATGCCACCAAACTTATTTGGACCTGGTGATAATTATGATTTGAAGAATTCTCATTTTTTTCCAGCTCTATTAAAAAAAATTTATTTAGCAAAAATAAAAAGAAAAAAGACACTAAATGTTTGGGGTACTGGCAAACCTAGAAGAGAATTAATGTTTGTTGAGGATTTCGCAGATGCTCTAATTTACTTTATGAATAAAAAAACAAAAGAGCCATTTATTAATATTGGTGTAGGAAAAGATTTTACTATCGAATGGTATGCTAGGTACATTATGAAAAAATTAGGGGTAAAATTAAAAATTTGTTACGATAAAAATAGATTTGACGGTATGCCAAAAAAATGTCTAGATATAAGTCTTGCAAAAAAATATGGTTGGAAACCAACAAACAACCTAGACTATGGTTTTGATCTAACCCTTCGAGATTTTCTCAAAATTAGATAAATTCTTGTTAAAATTATTATTTACAACTTATAAATTTTAAGTATAAGTCTTATGCCTGGTGATTATTGCGAAGGTGTAATACCCGATCCCATTCCGAACTCGGTAGTCAAGCCCTTCTGCGCCGATGGTACTTTGTCTTAAGACATGGAAGAGTAGGACGTTGCCAGGCTAACAAATTATGAAAATAAAAAGTTCCCTAAAATCATTAAAAAAAAGAGATCTTAACTCAAAGCTAGTTAAGAGAAGAGGAAGAGTTTACATAATTAATAAAAAAAACCCTAAATTTAAAGCTAGACAGAAGTAATTTATGGATAATGAGAACCATAAAAAAACATGGGATAATTTTACTAAGTTTGTTCTTTGGGGGACAATTTCAGTCATTGTTATTCTTACACTACTAGCTATTTTCTTACTATAATTAGAATGATTGTAGGTTCCATAAACGAAGATCGAAAAATTGAGAGTAGAGTTGCTATTACTCCAGATAACGTAAAAAAATTTATTGGACTAGGTTTAAAAGTATTAATAGAGAAAAATTATGCTGGACACCTTGGAATAGATGACAACGAATATGTGTCCTCAGGTGCAGAAATATCTGAAGATAAAAAAAAAATTTTGACTAATTCTAATTTCATACTTCAATTTAATTTACCATCTGAGGAAAATTTAAATTCTTTGAAAGAAAATCAAAATTTAATTGGTGTTTTTAATCCTTACAATAATAAAGAAATTATCTCGGGTTTATCAAAAAAGAAAATTAATGTATTTTCGTTAGAATTGCTACCAAGAATTACTAGAGCTCAATCGATGGACATACTTTCATCTCAAGCCAATTTAGCTGGATACAAAGCTGTAGTAGAAGCTTTTGCAAACTTTAAAAAAGCAATTCCAATGATGATGACAGCGGCGGGGACAATTCCAGCTGCAAAAATTTTAGTTGTAGGTGCAGGTGTTGCTGGATTACAGGCAATCGCAACAGCAAAACGAATGGGTGGTATAGTTTTTGCAACTGATGTCAGAATGTCATCTAAAGAACAAGTTGAGAGTTTGGGGGGCAAATTTTTAACTGTAGAAGGTGCAGAAAATCTTGAGACTTCTGGTGGATACGCTAAAGAAACTTCAGATGAATTTAAAAAAAAACAAGAGGATCTTCTTTCCGAAACATTAAAAAAAATTGATATTGTTATTTGCACAGCTTTAATACCTGGAAAAAAAGCTCCCGTGATCATTAAAGAAAGTATGATTAAAAATATGCAGCCAGGTTCTGTAATTTATGATTTAGCAGCGGTTCAAGGTGGAAATACTGCTGTGACTAAAGCAGATGAAGAAGTGGATTTAAATGGAGTAAAAATTATGGGTGAGAAAAATATATTAAATAAACTCCCAGCTTCAGCCTCAAACTTATACTCAAAAAATATTTTTAATTTTGTATCAAATCTTTATGATAAAGAAAAAAAGAACGTTAATATTAATTTAGAGGATGAAATAATTAAGGAAACATTGGTAAAGTAACTATGGAAATAGACCCATTTATTTTTAGATTAAGTATATTTATATTATCAATATTTGTTGGTTATTATGTTGTATGGAGCGTTACTCCTTCATTGCATACTCCTTTGATGTCAGTAACTAACGCAATATCTTCAGTAATTATTGTTGGAGCTATAATTGCTTCATTGGCTGGTACAAACTTAAGTGTTTTTAATCAATCTAGTATATTTGGATTTTTAGCTATTGTGCTTGCAGCAATTAATATTTTTGGTGGATTTTTAGTGACACAAAGAATGTTAGCGATGTACAAGAAAAAAAAGAAAGATAAAAAATGATCTCTGCGAATTTACTAGCAATATTCTATCTAATTTCAGGAATTTTATTTATTTTAGCTTTAAGAGGTTTATCTTCACCAGAAACTTCAAGACAAGGAAATTTATTTGGAATAATCGGAATGGCAATCGCTATAACTGTTACTTTCCTTTCTATTGATAATTTTTCAAGTGGATTTCTTTATGTGTTATTATTCTTACTGATTGGAGGCTCAATAGGAGCATTTATTGCATTTAAAATTCCTATGACTGCAATGCCAGAATTAGTAGCTGGCTTCCATAGTTTAGTAGGTTTAGCTGCAGTTTTTGTAGCAATATCTGCCTTTATAAGTCCTGAAGTTTTTAATTTAGGTTCTTCAGGAAATATTAAACTAGCTAGTCTAATTGAGATGTCGATAGGAGCAGCTGTTGGGGCAATTACTTTTTCAGGGTCAATAATAGCATTTCTTAAATTAAGAGGATTAATGTCAGGGTCTCCAATAACTTTTCCAGGACAACATATATTGAACTTGTTAATTTTGATTTCTATTATAATCCTTACATATTTTTTATGTTTAAATCAGTCTCCTAATTTTTTCTGGTCATTAATTGCAATTTCTTTTCTAGTTGGTTTTTTATTAATCATTCCGATAGGTGGCGCAGATATGCCAGTGGTAATTTCAATGCTAAATTCTTATTCAGGCTGGGCTGCAGCTGGAATAGGTTTCACTTTAGAAAATACTGCCTTGATAATCACTGGTGCTTTAGTGGGTTCCTCAGGTGCAATACTATCTTACATAATGTGCAAGGGTATGAATAGATCATTTTTTAATGTTATACTTGGAGGATTTGGAGGAACGGATCAAACTTCAAGCAAGACAAGTAAAGAGCAAAAACCAGTTAAAAGTGGAAACGCAGATGATGCAGCTTTTTTAATGAAAAATGCCTCATCAGTTATAATTGTTCCTGGATACGGAATGGCTGTTGCACAGGCACAACATGCTTTAAGGGAAATGGTAGACTCTCTTAAAAAAAATGGGGTTAAAGTTTCATACGCGATTCATCCTGTTGCAGGTAGAATGCCAGGTCACATGAATGTTTTACTAGCTGAGGCAAATGTTCCTTATGACGAGGTTTTTGAATTAGAGGAAATCAATAATGATTTTGCTAATTGTGATGTTGCTTATGTAATAGGGGCAAATGATGTAACTAACCCAGTCGCGAAAACTGACCCACAGAGCCCGATCTATGGAATGCCAGTCTTAGACGTTGAAAAAAGTAAATCAGTCTTATTTGTTAAAAGAAGTTTGTCACCTGGATATGCTGGAATAGATAATGATTTATTTTACAGAGACAATACTCTAATGTTATTTGCAGATGCAAAAAAAATGACTGAAGATATAATTAAAAATTTATAAAATTGACTAAAATATTTTGTGATATCGCAGACTTAGATTTAATAAGGAAATTTAATAGAAAAAAAATTGTTAAGGGATTTACAACCAATCCATCTTTAATGAGAAAAGCAGGCGCTAGGGATTATAAGTCTTTTAGTAAAAAAATATTAAAAAATACGTCCAAACCTGTTTCCTGTGAGGTATTCGCAGATGATGTAAAAGGCATGATCAATCAAGGTAAAAAAATTAGTGAATGGGGAAAAAATGTTTATGTAAAGGTTCCAATTACAAATTCAAGGGGAGAATTCATGGGAAATGTCATTAGTGAGTTAAATCAAAATAATATAAAATTAAATATAACCGCCGTTTTTAAATTTGACCAAACTAAAAAAATATTAAAAAAAATTAATAAAAAAACAAAAGTCATCATTTCAATTTTTGCAGGTAGGGCGGGTGATGCGGGCAAAGATCCAGTTCCTGAATTTAAAAAAAGCATTAATGCAGCAAAAAAATTTAAGAATGTTGAAATATTATGGGCAAGTGTAAGGGAGCCATACAATTATACTCAAGCAAAACAAATAGGATGTCACATAATTACCGTACCTCCAACAATTATAGAAAAAATTGAGAAATTTGGCAAATCCTACAACGAATTAACTCTTGAAACTGTAAAAACTTTTTTAGTTGATAGCAAAAAATCAAATTTTAGGATTTAATTTTAATTTTAGAATGTCATTAAATAATACCAAAATATTATTATTTTCAGCATTTCTTTATTTTACTTTATTGTCAGGTTTTTTTTTAAATGAGAGTTTAAATGGTGGGGCTTATAAAGACTGGCTTGGATCAAATTTAAATCCAATAAAAGATTTTTCGAAAAACTTTTATGAAACACTTATTAATTACGATAAATATAATCATAGACATTCCCCGGTATATTTAATTTTTTTGTCAAACTTTTTAAGATTTGATTTTTCTTTAGAAACAATAAGATTAATTCACTTACATTTATCAATTCCCTTAATAATAATTTTTTATAAATGTTTGTGCTTAAAATTCAAAAATATTGAAAAATCATATCTTATATTATTAGCTTTAGTAATTTTTTTGTCCCCAACTTTTAGGTCTTTATCAATTTGGCCTGATAGTCGTCTACCAGGTCTGTTATTTTTTACAATTACAATTTATTTTTTTTTAAAATATGAGGAAACCAAGTCTGAAAAATTTATTTGGTTGACCTCATTATTTTTAATAATTTCATCTTATATTAGTCCTAATTTCTCTTTATTCTTTTTTTATTTTTTTTACAATATATTTAAACAGGTTAGTTTCTCAAAAGTATTATTATTTTTTTTGTTTAACTTAATATTAGCATTTCCGATGTTTGTTTATATTTTTATTATGGGTGTAGACTTTATATCTTCTGGACAAACACCCGCGTTAGATAATCAAAAAATCTCTTTAAACTATAATTTTGCAAATAAAATTTTATTAATTAGCTCAATAATATTTTTTCACTTACTACCAGTATTATTATGGAAAAAACATTTTATAAATTTTTTAAGTTTCTTTAAGAAAAATATTATAGTTATTTTTGTCATTTCTGGAATTTTAATATACTTTTTTAACTACAAGATTGAATATACTGGTGGTGGAGTTTTTTTTCATTTATCAAATTTGTTTTTTGAAAATAATTATTTATTTTATATTATTTCAATTATCTCACTATCATTTGTTATGTATTTAAGTAAATTAAATATAAAAAATTCTTTATTTTTTTTTATATTAATTTTAACAAATATTCAAAATACAGTTTATCATAAATATTATGAGCCGTTATTGTTGATTGTATTTTTTACGATCTTTAAAGATGTAAGTGCTGAATCTTTTTTAAAAAAAAAAAGGAATATCTTAGGTATATATGCTCTCAGCGTGTTTTTTATAGTTACGAAAATTTATAAAAATTACTATCTAATATGATTGGTTGCGGGGGACGGATTTGAACCGCCGACCTTCAGGTTATGAGCCTGACGAGCTACCAGACTGCTCCACCCCGCGATATTAAATTCTATTTTTAAGTTTGTTAAGCTTCTTAACTCTTTTAATGTTCTCTTGCAGGATTCTTTTTTTCTTTTCAGATGGTTTTTCGTAAGTGTTTTTAAGTTTGACTATCTTAAAAAATCCGTCTCTCTGGAGTTTTCTCTTTAAAACTCTCAAAGCTTGTTCTACATTATTATCTTTAACGTCTATTTTAATAACATCCTCCAAAAAAAAAGTTTAAATAACACTTATAAAATTTCATGTCTATCAGTTTTTTAAGAATTTTGACTTTGAGTCACTTTTAAAGCCTTCTCTTTTAATTTTTTCTCTCTCTTTATACGTCTTTCTGCTTTCTCACTTGCCTCTTGAAGGTCTTTTTGGGTGAATAAATTCATCGCAACAGGGTCTTTTGCATTTAAATTATTATAATTCCAGTAACTTTTATTTCTGATAGATACAACTGAGTTTTTTGTTATACCCACAAGTTTGGCTATTTGAGAATCCTTTAATTGCGGATAACTTTTAATTAGCCACAAAACAGAGTCTGGTTTATCTTGTCTTTTTGATAAGGGAACATATTTCTTAATTTTCTTTTCATCAGATGTTATTTCAACATCGGTACTGGTGATTTTTAATGCTCTATCTTGATCCTTGCTCGACAATTCGATTTCTTCCTTAGTAAGTTGTCCTGATGTGATAGGATTATAAGCTTTAATACCTTTTGCTACTTCACCATCTGCAATGCCCTGAACTTCTACCTCGTGCAGGTTACAAAAATCAGCAATTTGTTTAAATGTTAAAGTTGTGTTTTCTACAAGCCAAACAGCAGTTGCCATCGGCATTAATGGCGTTATTGTCATTTTATTTACTCTTAGATTTGAAATTTTGGAATTTCTTATTGAACCTACTTACTCTTCCTTTATCGAGCAACTTTTGCTTACCACCTGTCCAGGCTGAATGAGACTTCGGGTCAATTTCCAATTTTAAAACCTCTCCTTCAGAGCCCCATGTTGACTTAGTTTCAAATTGAGATCCATCTGTCATCTCTACTTTGATGGTGTGATAGTTTGGGTGAATTTTTTTTTTCATAGATGAACTTATAGCAAATGAAAATTATAAAACAATTAAAACATAGAAATTTTGCTATTAATTTCCTTTTCAATACTTTGGTTGGATGCAATTAGGCTTATATTTTCAGTTTTTTTTAAATCAATATCACTTAAAACTCCGCCAGCCTCTCTTACTAATATTGAGCCTGCTGCAATGTCCCATAAACTTAAATTTTTGTGAAAACTTCCATCAAATCTTCCACATGACACATATGCAAGATCTAAAGCTGCACTACCCGTAATTCGAATTGTCAAACCGTTTGAAGAAATATTTTTACCGTTAGATGAGAATAAGCATTCAGAGATTTCTCTTTTTTTTGAAACTCTTATGCTCTTATTATTCATGTACGCACCAGAATTTTTCTCTGCATAATAGATTTCATCTTTAATAGGATCAAATATTACCCCAGAAACAATTTCATTATTTAAAACTAGGCCAACTGAAATACAGAAATGGGGTATGCCATTTATAAAATTTGTTGTACCATCTATTGGGTCTATAACCCAAAAGTTTTCTTCATCTTCATTTTTAATAAAACCACTCTCCTCTGTTAAAAAAGAATATTTTTTTTTTGATTTTGATAGTTCATTAACCAACATATTTTCAACTTTTCTATCTGAATTTGTAACAAAATTTTTTGGCCCTTTTATTGAAACTTGAAGTTTTTCAACTTCTCCAAAGTCTCTTATCAATACTTTGGAAACTTTTTCACATGACTTTATCATTAAATTTAGATTAGGGGAAATCGAATTCATATTTATATTTTTTTTATATACTCAATTGTTCTTGTATCTATTAATATTTCATCTCCACTTTCTATAAATGGTGGAACTTGAATTTTTATATCATTTTCTAAAACTGCGGGTTTATAAGATGATGATACTGTTTGACCCTTTAATGCAACATCAGTTGATTTTATTTTAAACTGTACTTGATTTGGTAACTCAATACCTATAGCTTTATCTTCATGAAATATCAGATCTACATTTAAGTTTTCTTTTAGAAGTTTGCCTTTTTCTCCTATTATGTCTTTTTTAACATCCACTTGTTCAAAATTTTTTTGATTTATAAAGTAGTAGTTTATTTCATCATCATACAAATAATTGAATTGAATATTCTCTATACTTGCTTTTTCTATCGTATCGTTAGACCTGAACCTCTCGTTTAGCTTTGTATTTTTATTAATACTTTTCATCTCAACTTGACAAAAGGCTCCACCCTTACCAGGTTTGACATGTTGAGTTTTTAAAATTTCCCACAGATCATCTTTGTATTCAATCAACATTCCAACTTTAATTTCATTAGCGTTTATTTTCATAAAAATTCTCTAATTGCTTTTGCTGGTTTTTTATCCCAAATGCCCCCTGAGATAGCTAAAAAGTCTGGTTTATGCAACAGAAGATTTTTAAAATTTTTTTTTGTTATTCCACCAATTATAACAACAGGTAATTTTGTGAATCTTTTAGCCCAAGATATTAAACTTGGTTTTGCAATATAATTTACTTTTTTTGTTTTTGATTTAAAAAAAGCACCAATCGCGATATAATTTGCACCATCTTTAACTGCCTGTCTAATTAATTTTTTTGAATTATGACATGTAATACCAATTATTTTTTTTCTAATAATTTTCCTTGCTTTTTGAATATTCATATCATTCTGGCCCAAATGACAACCATCTGCACTAACTTCTTTTGCTAGATTGGGATCATCATTTATCACTAATTTTACCTTATACTTTTTACAAATTTTTTTGATTTTCATTCCAATTTTTTTTTTCTTTTTTAAAGAATATTTTTTCAGCCTTAATTGGAAAAAACTTACTAAATTCGAACTGAGAACGATTTTTAAATTGGTATAAAAACTCTTATTTATTTTGTTTGGTGAAACTAAATAAATAAACCTTTTTTTAATGACTCTCAATTTCTTTAGACCATTTTCCTTGAGCTGCAAGAGTGTTCATTTTAGCTCTGTGGTTAAATACATTCTGAGTTCCCTCAATATCTTTAATATTTTTTGACCAAAATTTAAGAGCACTTTGCTGCAATGCTCGTCCGTATGAAAAACTCATTATAAAACCAGTCTTATTTAATTTATTTATTAAATTTAAATTTTCTGTTGCTTCTATTTCTGACTGTCCGCCAGATAAAAAAGCTATACCAGGAACTTCTGAAGGGACAGAGCTTTTCAAGCAGTCCAAAGTTAATTTTGCTACCTCCTCATTAGAGATTTTTTCCTTTGATTTGTTTCCAGCCAAAATCATATTTGGTTTTAGTATGACTCCTTTTAAATCAACCTTATGAAGAATAAGCTCCTCAAAACATTTCTTTATGACCTCAGAGGTTTTTTGAAAACAGTCTTTAGCGGAATGGTCTCCATCCATTAAAACTTCTGGTTCGACAATTGGTACCATATTACATTCCTGCACTAAGGCAGAATATCTAGCTAATGCGTGTGCGTTAGACTGAATTGATAATTTGCTCGGGAAATCTTTTGATATGTTGTAAACACCTCTCCATTTAGTGAACTTTGCTCCAAGTTTATAGTATTCTTTTAGTCTATCCCTTAAACCATCTAACCCCTCTGTAATTTTTTCATTTGGTGACCCAGCTAAAACTTTTGCGCCAGTATCTACTTTTATTCCTGCACAAGATCCCATACTCTCAATTAATTCTGGTATCTTGTTTTTTTTTGAAGATATCTGCTTAATTGTTTCGTCATACAGTATTACCCCACCGATGCAATTTTTCATTTCCGGTGAACAAAAAAGAGTTTCTCTAAAAAGTAATCTGTTTTCTGGGGTTGAGGGCACACCTACACCATCTAGCCTTTTTGTCATTGTTCCTGTGCTTTCATCTGCAGCCAGGATCCCTTTACCATTTTCAAGAATTTTGTTTACAATATTATTTAGTTCAGACATATTAATTTAGAGCTTTTATACCAGGAAGTTCTTTGCCTTCAAGATATTCTAAAAAAGCTCCACCAGCAGTTGAAACAAAATTAAAATCATTAATTGCATTTATTTGATTTAACACTGCAATCGTATCTCCACCCCCTGCAACAGAATAAATTGAATTATCTTTATTTTTTTTAATAATCATTTTTGCAATTTCATAACTACCTAAAGCAAAATTTGGATTTTCAAAATAACCCGCTGGACCATTCCAAAAAATAGTTTTACTATTTTCGATAATATCCTCAATTTTCTTTAAAGTTTTTGGACCAATATCTAAAATAAAATCATCAGCCGATACTTCAGTTAAGTCTTTAATTTGAGATTTGTCATCCATGCTTTTTCCAATTTTGACATCCTTAGGATAAATTATTGAACATGAGTGATCATTAGAATTTTTAAAAATATTTTCTATTTCTTTTTCACAATTTGCTTCTTTTATTGATTTTCCTATTGAATTACCTTTATAGCTTAAGATGTTATTTGCCATTCCACCAACAATAATAATGTTATCAAATTTTGGTATTAAATTTTTAATTAAATTAATCTTAGTTGAAATTTTTGATCCTCCAATGATACATGTGACCGGTCTTTTAATTTCACTCGTTAATTTCTTGAGTGCATTTATTTCAGTTTCTAATTGTAATCCAGCAAATGACGGCAAAAATTCAGTTATTTTACTAATTGAAGCGTGAGCTCTGTGT
>CACCNI010000005.1 GCA_902547215.1 uncultured Pelagibacteraceae bacterium | reverse complement strand
GATGCTCAATTTTTCTGGGATAAAAATAAAACAAAAAATTTAGTTAAAGGAATATCAGATCTAAAAAAAGTAAATTATTTTGAAGGATTAGGAACTTACTTTGATAAAACCCAAAGATTAAGAAAGCTCGGATCGCTAATATCTGATGAACTTTTAATTAGTAAAGAAAAAGTTGAAGTGGCATCATCCATTTGCAAAGTAGACTTAGTGTCTGATTTAGTTGGAGAATTCCCGGAACTTCAAGGTGTAATGGGTGGCCACTTTGCTAAAGCTCAAGGTTTCGATAATGAGATCTGTTTGGCCATTAGTGAACATTACTTACCAATAGGACCAGAGACGAAGACACCAAAAAAACCTTACTCAGTCACTTTAGCTTTAAGTGATAAAATAGATACCTTAGTTGGTTTTTTTACAATAAATTTCAAACCATCTAGTTCAAAGGATCCGTTCGCACTAAGAAGGTCAGCAATTGGTCTTATAAGACTAATAATAGAAAATAAATTAGAGATTAAATTAAAAGATTTAATAAATTATTCTTGTGTTTTGTTTACTGAACAAGATTTAAATTTTGATATTAAGACTGTCCAACAAGATCTGTTTAATTTTTTTTCTGAAAGGCTTAAATTTTATATGAAAGAAAAAAAAGTAAGATCGGATATTATAGAATGCTCAATAAATAGTTATAGCGCAGATCAAATTTATAAAATTTATAACAAGGCATTTATTTTAAATAAATTAATCGATAAAAATATTGGTCAAGATGTAATTTTTTCTTACAAAAGAGCATCCAATATCCTATCAAGCGAAATATCAAAAAATAAGATTGAATTAGAAAATTCGACCGATCCAGGATTATTCAAAAATGATTTTGAGAAGAAATTATACAAAAAGATACAAGAAATAAGAAAATATTTTACAAGCCTAGGTAGTCATGAAGACTGTAAAAAAACTTTAGAGATTTTAGCTGATGCAAAAACTGACGTTTCTAACTTCTTTGACAATGTAATAGTTAATGATGAAGATAAAGCAGTCAAAAAAAATCGTTTGGAACTTATGCAATTGTTATGTAAAACGTTCAATAATTATTTAAATTTTTCTGATATTGAAAGTGCATAATGAGCAATTTAGTTTTTAATTTTAAATCAAAAAAAATAAAAAATATAAAGAACCCAAAGTTCATTTTAGGTGGAAAAGGAGCAAATCTTGCTCAAATGGGGAAACTTGGTTTACCCGTTCCTCCCGGATTTACAATATCAACAGGGGTTTGTGAAATATTTTATAAAAACAATAAAAAACTTAATTCAAAACTTATTAAATCTATTAAGCAAGAATTAAAACAAATTGAAAAAGAATGTGGAAAAAAATTTGGTAATTTAGATAATCCATTACTGGTATCAGTAAGGTCAGGCGCAAGAGTTTCAATGCCTGGGATGATGGATACAATTTTAAATTTAGGTTTAAATGATGAAACTGTCAAAGCTCTTGCAAAAAAAACATCTAATATGAGGTTTGCAAAAGATAGCTATAGAAGATTCATTCAAATGTATTCTAATGTGGTGCTTGGAGTAGAAAGTTATAATTTTGAGGAATTAATTGAAAATTATAAATTAACTAAGGGCGTTTTGTTAGATACCGATCTAGATGAAAATGATTGGGATGGTCTTATTAATGACTTTAAAAACGTTGTTAAAGAAAAGACTAAAAAACAATTCCCCCAAGATGTTTATGAACAATTGTTTGGAGCTATTTCAGCAGTTTTTTTGTCATGGGAAAGTAACCGTGCAAAAGTTTATAGAAAATTAAATCAAATACCTTCCGCATGGGGAACAGCTGTAAACGTTCAATCAATGGTTTTTGGAAATATGGGTAATGATTGCGCAACAGGTGTTGTTTTTACAAGAAACCCATCAAATGGAAAAAATGAAATTTATGGAGAGTATCTTATTAATGCTCAAGGGGAGGATGTTGTAGCTGGCACAAGAACACCAAATTACATAACAAAAAAAGCCAACAAAGATTCAAATTCAAAGGGTAAATCAATGGAAGAGGCTATGCCAAAAGTTTATGTTCAACTAAAAAAAATTTTAAAGCTTTTAGAAAAATTTTACAAGGATATGCAAGATGTAGAATTCACAGTCGAAAATTCTAAACTTTGGATGCTTCAAACAAGATCTGGAAAGAGGACTGCAAAATCAGCTGTAAAAATAGCCGTAGACATGGTTAAAGAAAAATTAATAACAAAAAAAGAGGCAGTCTTAAGAGTCGACCCCAACACTTTAGACACACTTCTTCATCCGACATTAGACGAAACAAAAGAGGTTAAAACTATTGCCAAGGGTTTGCCCGCATCTCCAGGTGCAACAAGTGGAAAGGTTGTTTTTTCATCTGATGAAGCAGAAAGATTAAATGGGATGATGCAAGACACGATACTTGTAAGAGTAGAAACATCACCTGAGGATATTCATGGTATGCACGCTGCAAAAGGTATTTTAACTGCTCGTGGAGGAATGACTAGTCATGCTGCTGTTGTTGCAAGAGGTATGGGAAGACCATGCGTTTCAGGTTCAAGTGAAATAGATATCAATTATGAGCAAAAAATATTTAGAACCTCCTCAAACGTAGAGGTAAAAGAAGGAGATGTAATTACAATTGACGGATCTACAGGTAGGGTAATCTTAGATAAAGTTCCAACTTTAAAGCCAGAGATCTCAGGTGATTTTTCAAAATTAATGAGTTGGGCTGATAGTTACAGAAAATTAAAAGTAAGAACAAATTCTGAGACTCCTCTTGATACAAAAACAGCAAGAGAATTTGGAGCTGAGGGCATTGGTCTTTGTAGGACTGAGCATATGTTTTTTGACGAGGATAGAATTTTATCTGTAAGAGAAATGATTTTGTCAAAAACTATTGAGGATAGAAATAAGGCTTTAGCAAAATTATTACCTCATCAAAAAAATGACTTTATACAAATTTTTGAAATAATGAGTGGTCTTCCAGTAACAGTTAGATTACTTGATCCACCTTTACATGAATTTTTACCCAAAAATGATAAAGAAATTGGCGACCTAAGTTCAGTAACAGGTTTAAACGCTAATGAAATAAAATCAAGAACAGAGGAATTGCATGAACATAATCCAATGCTCGGACACAGAGGATGTAGATTGGGCATTTCTTTTCCAGAAATTTATGAAATGCAATGTAGAGCAATTTTTGAAGCTTTAGTTGAATGTAAAAAGAAGAAACTCAAATCTACAATGCCAGAAATTATGATACCTCTCGTATCAACTGAGGCTGAAATCAAAATAATGAAAGATCTAGTAATTAGAGTTGCTAAAAAAGTTCAAGACGAAAATAATACTAAAATAAGTTTTTTGGTAGGAACCATGATTGAACTGCCAAGAGCAGCTATTAAAGCAAAAGATATTGCTAAACATGCGGAATTTTTTAGTTTTGGAACAAATGACTTAACTCAAACAACTTTTGGCATTAGTAGAGATGACAGTGGAAAATTTTTAAATGATTATATTGAAAATAAGATATTCGATATCGATCCCTTTGTTTCTATAGATGAAGGTGTCGGAGATTTAATCGAAATAGCTACGTTGAAAGGTAGAAAACAAAATAAAAAAATTAAACTTGGAATTTGTGGAGAACATGGTGGAGATCCAAAAAGTATAAATTTTTGTTCAAAAACAGGATTGAATTATGTATCTTGTTCACCTTACAGAGTTCCTGTTGCACGTCTAGCCGCTGCCCAAGCTGAACTTAAAAAATAAGGAATTTAAATTTCCAGTTTGAAATCCATAGCTGGAGCACTATGGGTAATACTACCAACTGAAATTCTATCAACGCCTGTTTTTGAAATCGATTTAATATTTCTAAGAGTTACATTTCCAGAAGCCTCAGTTTCATAATATTTTTTTGCAAGTTTTACACCATCTTTTAAACTTTTGATATTCATATTATCAAAAAGAATTGTATTGAACTTTAATCCCAAAATTAATTTAAGCTGTTTTAAATTGTCAACTTCTACTGTAATTTTTTTTCCTTTTTTGTTTTTAATTGCCTTTTCAACTAAAAATTTCAGGTCTGAACTTGCAATATGATTATCTTTAATTAAAAACTCATCACTAAGATTGAATCTATGATTGGTGCCACCACCCAATTTAACTGCATACTTTTGTATTACTCTTAAGTTTGGAATTGTTTTGCGAGTACAACAAATCTTGCTTTTCCCTTTAGCAAGTTTAACAAATTTATTAGTGTAACTAGCTATGCCTGATATATGAGAAAGAAAATTTAGTGCAACTCTTTCGCAGATTAAAATATTTTTTGAATCACCTTTGATCATAGCAATAATTTGTCCCTTTTTAATTTGAGAGCCATCTTTTTTTTTTATATGAAATTGGATCTTGTTATCAAAAATTTTAAATGTACTTCTAGCGAATTCTATTCCACCAACTATTCCATCTTGATTTGCAACTATTTTGAATATTTTGAAATTACTTTTTTTAATTAGATTTGATGTGATATCTCCACTGGGATATAAATCCTCATTTAATGCGAGTTTAACGGAATTGTTTATGAAACTTTTACTTAAAATTATTTTGGACACAGATACTATCTGCCTATTTCAGCCATTCTTTCAACAGACTTCCTAGCTTTTTCGATTGTTTCATCTGACATTAAAATTTCATTTGTCTCATTTTTTAAACAATCTAAAATTTTAGGAAGTGTAATTCTTTTCATGTGGGGACATAAGTTGCATGGTCTTATAAACTTTACATTTGGATTATCTACTTGGACATTGTCGCTCATAGAACACTCTGTTACCATCATGACTTTTTCTGGTTGATTGTCTTTTACATATTTTATCATACCACTTGTTGATCCTGTAAAATCACTTGCATTTATAACGTCTGGTGGACACTCAGGATGAGCAATAACTTTTATTCCAGGATTATTTTTTCTTATTTCGTTTATCTCTGCATCGTTAAACTTTTCATATCTTCCACTTTCTTTCCAAATTTCGGAGGACTGTATTGTTGGCATCAATATTTCTTGAGCACCTATTTTATTTTGTTCTTCCCTTACTATTTGCTCAATTTTTTTCATCACTTTGAAGCCAAGGGGAAGCCAAGAGTAAATACCTGCTGATGATTGTTTAATCATTCCTAACCTTAACATTAGTTTGTGTGATTTAATTTTTGCCTCAGAAGGATAGTTTTTCAATAATGGAATAAATGATTTTGATAAAAACATTATGTAATTAGATTCCTTAAATTAAGATAATCATACTTTACTAATAGAAATATACCTATAAAAATTATTGATGTAATCAAAGTTGTATATAATAGTTTTTTTATTAATTTAGGGTTTTCGGGAGCTCCGGGATCAACACCCTCAACAAAATTTTTTTGATTTCGATCTACATCTACTGGCAGCAACGAAAAGAAAACTATCCACCATATAAGAACATATATAATAATCGAACCAGTTAAATTCATCAAATTTGAACTATATTAATATTTGTAAAAGGTCTTTTGCCTACTTTATTTTTTGTATATTTTTTACAAACACTTTTAAAAGCATCGATAGCATTTTCTTGCTGTCTGCTATTTGTTAAAGAAAATGTTCTAGCTGTTTTTTCAATTTCATTTTCTAATCCAAATCTAAAATCTTCATAATCATTTATTGGGAGCCCCTTTACTGTCACAATTGGTCTGTCATGAATATTACCTTTGGGTGTAACAAGAATTGTAACTTCCATCATTCCGTTTATGGAAAGATTTTTACGTTCTTTAATAGAATTTGAGTCCTCTTCAACACTAATGTTTCCATCTAAATATACTTTTCCTGCGGGTGCTTTATCATAAATAAAAGGTTTTTCAGCTGGAGCTAATTTAACAATATCGCCATTCATAACTTTAACTGGATAGGGTATTTTCATTTCTTTAGCAAAATTAATGTGCTCCTGCATATGTCTATATTCTCCATGAACTGGTATTACTGATTTTGGTCTTATCCAATTGTACATATCCTTTAATTCTTCCCTATTAGGGTGACCGGATACATGTATAAATTCATCCTCTTCTGTAATCACCTCAATACCTTCAATAACTAATTGATTGTGTAATTTAGATAGTTTTTTTTCATTTCCAGGTATTATTTTAGATGAAAAAATTGCAGTGTCACCATTTTCCATCATTACATCTGGATGGGTAAAATTCGATATTCTGCTCATTGCTCCCATAGGTTCTCCTTGAGTTCCAGTGCATAAATAGACTATTTTGTCTCTTGAAATTTTTTTGGCATCTCTTGGATCAATAGGTTCAATTACATCTTTGAGATATCCACATTGTCTAGCTGCTTTAAAAATTCTATGCATAGACCTTCCTACCAAAGAAATCTGTCTTCCAGTTTTTTGCGCACAAAAGAAAATAGTTTCCATTCTAGCTACATTTGATGCAAAACAGGTAACTATTATTTTTTTTTTTAATCTTTCGAATATCTTTAGTAAATTTTTTCTTACATCCATTTCTGAGCCTGATCTACCAATACTAAATATGTTTGTTGAGTCGCATATCATCGCCAAAACTCCTTCATCGCCAATTGATTTAAGTTTTTTAGAGTCTATTAAATCTCCAATCAATGGATTTGGATCACACTTCCAATCACCAGTATGTAACACGCAGCCAAGTGGAGTTTTTATTTTCAATCCGTTGGGTTCTAGAATGGAGTGAGTCATAGTTATTAACTCAATATCAAAAGGTCCAAGTTTTATGTTACCTCTTAAATTTACAATCTTTAAAAAAGGGTGAATGTCTATTTTTTTTTCCTTAAACTTTTCAGTTACTAAAGCTGCAGTAAATGGAGTAGCATATATGTTACATTTAAGTTCCGGCCAGATATGTGAAATCGCTCCAATGTGATCTTCATGAGCATGTGTAAGTACTATGCCAAGTAATGACTCTTTTTTATCAACTATGAAACCAGGATCAGGATATATTAGATCTATTCCTGGAACTGTATCATCAGCAAAGGTGACGCCAATATCTACAATAATCCACTTATGATTCTCTGGTTTGCCATAAGCAAACAGATTTAAGTTCATGCCAATTTCACCTGATCCACCTAGTGGGCAAAATAATAATTCATCTTTCATTTGTTTAATATTTTATGAGCTTTTATTAATCCTTTTATTGTAAGATTTTTGTCGACTAAAACATTTAATCTTATATTTGTTTTGAACAAATGCGCAAGACCTCCTGTCAAAATAATCTTAAAATTTTTTTTGGTAATTTTTGAAATCTTAGAAATTATTTTCTCGATAAGACCACTATATCCCCAGTAAAAACCTGATACTACTGCCTGCTTTGTGTTTTTTCCAATAACTATTTTAGTTTGGCTTAAATTAAGTTTTGGAATCAATTCTGCTTTTGATATCAAATTTTTTAGTGAAAGATTTACTCCTGGAGCAATTATGCCACCCCAGTAAACATCTCCTATAATAACATCAAAAGTGGTAGCTGTCCCAAAGTCTACAACTATAAAATTATTTTTTTTATTGAAAACACTTATTGCATTTGCCAATCTATCTGATCCGATTTGTTTTTTATTAACTTTCAATTTAATTATTTTGTTTTTATAAATATTCTTTAATTCTACTATTTTAATTTTTAACTCTCTTTCAAATACCTTCTTAACAATTCTAAAATTGAATGGAACTACACTACAAAAAACAGCTTTATCCTTAATATTGAATTTTTTTAAAAATAAGACTTTTGATTTAATCTTACTATAAATCATTTCGTTACTTTTTATAATAATTTTTTTTTCGATTTTATTATTTCTAAAAAATATTTTAGTCTCGGTATTACCAATATCACCAACCAAAATATGTTTTTTCTTAGATCGACTCATAGTTTAATTTAATTTCATTTAAGATTCTAATTTTATTAACTTTTTTTTTAGTAATTTCATACACGCTAGTAGTTTTGTAATTCTTGAATTTTGGACTCTTTAATAAGTTTAAGCCTACACCAACCAACAAGTATTTAAGATTCTTGTAAAAAATTGTTTCCTGTAAAATTCCACAAATTTTATACTGTTTAAACATAATATCGTTTGGTCTTTTAATTTTTAGATCATGTTTTATATATTTTGATAAAACTTTTTTTATTATCAGGCAATTTTTATAATTAAACTTATTTAGATTTAGATTATTTGAAATTGAAAAAAAAATAGTTACAAAAAGATTACCTTTATAGGAAACCCATTTATTTCCATGCCTTCCTCTGCCGGAGCTTTGTACATCACTAGTAACTATTCCATTTTTAATTCCTGACCTTATTTTCCTAATAGCAATATCATTAGTGCTTTTAATTTTTTTGTATTTAAAAATTTTTAACTTCATTAAATTAAAGTTATCTCTAAGACAAAGTTATTAATTATGTTTGGGTTTATGAAATAAATAAGAATAATTGTTGATGAGATCACAAGTATCATTTTAAGACCAATGCTATGATTTAAGTCATATTTTTCTTTCTGCTCATCAAAATACATTACCTTTATTAATCTTATATAATAAAAAGCTGCAATTACTGTTGAGAGCAAACCTACAATCGCTAAAAAATACATTGACTGTTCAATTACGGCCGTAAAAATATAAAACTTTGCAAAAAAACCAGCCAATGGAGGTATTCCTGCTAACGAGAATAGAATAATCATCAAACAGAGCGATAATAAGGGATGATTTTTTGATAAACCTGAGAGATCTTCAACTTTATCGAAATATTGATTTTCTCTTTTGAGCATAAATAAACAACAGAAAAATGCTATATTCATAATTAGATATATAATTAAGTATATTATTGAATTTTGAATACCTTCGTTTGTCCCAACACTTAAACCAGCGAGCGCAAACCCCATATGGCTTATTGAACTATAAGCAATAAGTCTTTTTAATTTTTTTTGTCCAATCGCAGCTACGGCCCCAAATACCATTGAACCAATTGATAAAAAAATTATAACTGCTTGCCATTGGTCAAACATTTCAAGGAAAGGACCATATAAAAAATTAATGAATACTGTTAATGCAGCAATCTTTGGAAGAATTGCAAATATCACAGTAACAGACGTAGGTGATCCATCATAAACATCTGGGGCCCACATATGAAAAGGTACTGCAGTAATCTTGAATGCTAATCCAACTAAAATAAATACTATTCCGAAAATAATACCATATTCGATTGACTCACTATTTTGATAAATTAAATCAAAGTTTGTCGAGCTAGAAAAGCCATATATTAAAGAACATCCGTATAGCAATAATCCTGATGATAATGCGCTTAATATAAAATATTTTAGGCCTGACTCAGATGAAAGTATATTATCTCTTTTAAAGGCAGCAAGAACATATAAAGATAAAGATTGTAATTCTAGACCAACATAAAAAACTATTAGATCGTTAGAACTTACCATTACGAGCATACCAAGAATTGAAGATAAAATTAAAATTGGATACTCAATTTTTAAAATATCATTTTGTTTGACATAATTTAATGAACATAGCATTACAAGAAATGCTGAGACCAATATTACTGACTTAATTAAAGTTGTAAAATAATCAATTTTATAACTGTTATTAAATAAGTCTATCGGGAATTGAGGAATTAAATTAATATTTATTGCAAGCCCGACCAATAAAATTATACAAGTGAAATTGTAAATAAATGATTCACTTTTTTTTTTAAATACACCGATTAGTAACAAAATCAGAATGGATAATGATAAGAATATTTCCGTAGATATGTAAAAGAGGTTAATCATTGATTTTGTAAATTATAATTATTTAGTTTATCATTATATTCATTTAAAAAGTTCTCGACTGATACAGAATATGTATTTGAAAATGGATCAGGATAGAAGCCAAAAAGTATTATACTCAATGCTAATAAAGTAAGAATAGACAACTCAACTTTGTTTAAATCAATTATTTTCAATAATTTTTGATTTGTTAACTCTCCAAATACAACTCTTTTGTAAAGCCACAACATATATGCTGCGCCTAAAATTACACCCAAACTTGCTATTGCTGCAACTAAGAAACTTTTTTTAAATGTTCCCATTAAAATCAAAAATTCACCAATAAAACCAGTTGTTCCTGGTAGGCCCAAAGACCCTAGAGTAAATACCATTAATAAAATAGAATATTTTGGCATTACATTTACCAAACCCCCATAATCATTGATACGTCTTGAATGGGTTCTGTCATAAACAACACCTACTGAGAAAAAGAGTGCAGCAGATACAATACCATGACTAATCATTTGAAATATTCCTCCTTCAACACCTTGTTGAGTGAAAGTAAACAAACCTAATGTTACAAAACCCATGTGAGCTACAGATGAGTACGCAATTAATTTTTTCATGTCGTCCTGCATTAAAGCAACTAACGAAGTATAAATAATTGCAATTAAACTTATAACAAAAATAAACGGAACAAAATATTCTGACGCAACAGGAAATAGTCCAATTGAAAATCTTATAAATCCATATCCTGCCATTTTAAGTAAGATAGCTGCTAATAAAACTGAACCTGCAGTTGGTGCTTCAACATGGGCGTCGGGCAGCCATGTATGTACTGGCCACATTGGTGTTTTTACTGCAAAAGATGAAAAGAATGCTAACCAAAGTAAGTTTTGGTATTTTGGATCAATGCCTAACTTATAAAGTTCTTCTACATCGGTCGTGCCTGCTATCCAATAAATAGATATTACCGCTATTAACATTAAAACTGAGCCAAGAAGAGTAAATAAAAAAAACTTAAATGCAGAATACACGCGTCTTTCTCCACCCCAAATACCAATGATTAAAAACATCGGTATTAAACCTCCCTCAAAAAATAAGTAGAAAATTACCAAATCTAAAGAGCAAAAAACTCCAATCATTAGGGTTTCCATTAATAAGATTGCTATTAAAAACTCTTTAAGTCTATTCTTTATAGATGAGTTAACTGACAAAATACAAAGTGGGGTTATGAAAGTAGTTAAAATTATAAATAATATTGAGATTCCATCTACTCCGACTTTGTAATTGATAAAATCTTTTATCCAGACTCTATTTTCTACAAACTGAAATTCATAACTAGATTGATCAAAAATTAACCATAAGTAAATAGATATTAAAAAATTAATGATTGATACAAATAAAGAAACATACTTGATGCCGGTAATATTTTTTGAATTAATGAAAAAAAGAAATAGTGCACCAATTGAAGGCAAAAGGATTAGTGAAGAAATAATTGGGAAATTCATCATTTAATAATCAAGTAAGTCAGTATTAAAGAAAAGCCAATCAACATTATAAATGCATATTGATAAATAAAACCATTCTGAAATTTTACTGCTTTTATCGATAAGCCTTTAATAAGATTTGAAATACCATCTGGTCCAAATCTATCTATTGTTAAACCATCAATCTTTTTCCAAAAAAATAGACCTAATTTTTTACAAGGTTCTACAAAAATATAAGAATAAAGTTCATCAAAATACCATTTCCTTTTTAAAAAATTTATTAATGGATAATTAGTTTTTGTAAAATTTTCTAATATACTTTTGTCCTTCAAAAATAAGTAGTAAGAAATCGGTATGCTTAAGGTAACTATAGTCGGGGTCAATAAAATAAACCACATTGGAGGATGATCTTCACTCAATGGCTCTAAAAATTTAATAGACTCTCCCCAAAAATTAACACTACTTTGATTGCCTATTAATAGATCTTTGAAAAAGAAACCGGCAAAAATTGACCCTAAACCAAGAACTATAAGTGGCAAAATCATCACCGCCGGTGACTCATGAATTTTTTCGTATTTGACTTCTTGATTATTATAATTTCCATGAAAAGTTTTAAAAAATAATCTCCATGAGTAAATTGCTGTTAACATAGCAGTAACAATTCCAATACCAGCTGCATAAATACCAGTTACGTTTCCTCTTAAATACGCAAATTCAATAATTGCATCTTTAGAATAAAAACCAGATAAAAAAGGGAAGCCAGTCAAAGCTAATGTGCCTACCAGCATTAAGGCATAAGTGTAAGGGATCTTTTTATATACCCCACCCATTTTTTCGATATCTTGTTCATCTTTGAAAGAGTGTATTACAGAACCAGCTCCTAAAAAAAGCAAAGCCTTAAAAAAAGCATGAGTAAATAGATGAAACATTGCAACGTTGTATGCGCCTACACCAGTTGCAAAAAACATATATCCAAGCTGGCTACATGTTGAATAAGCAATTATCTTTTTTATATCGGTTTGGACTAATGCAATTGTAGCAGCAAAAAAAGCTGTACTCATTCCAATAATAGTAATTATATTGAGTGCTAATTCTGAATATTCATAAATAGGAGAACATCTTACAACTAAAAAAACACCTGCGGTAACCATTGTTGCAGCATGGATTAATGCTGATACAGGTGTTGGTCCTTCCATTGCATCGGGTAACCAAGTGTGTAAAAAAATCTGGGCTGATTTTCCCATTGCACCTATAAATAGCAATATACAAATTAAATCTATTGATTTTAATTCAAAACCAAGAAAATTTATATTTTTTGCATTCAAAGTTTGAATTTGATTGAATACCTCATCGTAGTTAACTGTTCCAAAATAATAAAAAATTAAAAAAATACCAAGAGCAAAACCAAAATCTCCAACTCTATTAACTACAAAAGCTTTAATGGCGGCCGCATTTGCAGCTTTTTTTTTAAACCAAAAACCAATTAAGAAATACGAACAAAGACCTACTCCCTCCCATCCAAAGAATAATTGTAAAAAATTGTCTGAAGTAACCAACACTAACATTGCAAATGTAAATAAAGATAAATAAGACATGAACCTCGGTTTATGAGGATCGTTAGACATATAACCAATTGAGTAGATATGAACCAACGCTGAAACGAGCGTTACCACAACCATCATAAGAGATGATAATGCATCTACTTTTATGGACCAATTTACATTCAAAGTACCAGAGTTAATCCAGCTAGAAATTAATAAATTATTTGAGTATCCATAATTTAATACTTTTAAAAATACTATAATTGAAAGGATAGAAGAAATGCTGACAGAAAGACTTGTCATAAATTGAGAGTATCTTTGGTCAAATTTATTACCAAAAAAACCCGCAATAAATGCACCAAGCAATGGTAAAAAAACTATTAAATATTCCATATTAACCTTTTAGATTTTCAATCTCTTCGACTCTTATTGTTCCTGCATTACGATAATAGACTACGATTATCGCTAAACCGATAGCTGCCTCTGCTGCTGCAACAGTCAAAATAAATAAGGTAAATATCTGGCCAGATAGGTCTTGAAGAAATATTGAGAAAGATACTAGATTGATATTAACTGCTAACAATATTAATTCTATACTCATTAAAATAACAATTACATTTTTTCTATTTAAGAATATTCCGATTACACCAATAGTAAAAATGACTGCGCCTAATGTTAGATAATGCCCAAGTGAAACTTCAAACATCTATTTTAACTCCCTCATTTGATTTAACTTCTACTAGCTCAACACCATGATTTTTTTCTCTAGATATTTGGCTAAAATAATTTTGTCTTTTGACCCCTTCTCTTTTCCTAAATGTGAGAACAATTGCTCCAATCATGGCTACGAGTAATATCATCCCTGAAATTTGAAATAGATGAATATATTCTGTATATAATACACTCCCAATGGTATGAGTATTTGTAGAATTAGAAATCAGGCTATCAGAAAAGTTTTCGATAATGTCAGGTTTGTATTTCCATCCTCCAATTACGATTATCAATTCAAAAAAAATAATCAAACTTACAATTAGTCCTACAGGTATATGAGTGCTTGTTTCACTTGATTTGAACCATTGATTTTTTTGCTGAGCAACGTTCAGCATCATTACGACAAATAGAAATAAAACTGCAACAGCCCCAACATAAACAATCAACATTATCATTCCTAAAAATTCTGCACCTATCATAATAAAAAGGCACGATATTGATATGAAATCCAATATTAAAAAAAAAACAGAATGAACAGTATTTTTGGACACAGTTACCATTATTGCAGAAATTATTGCAATAAATGAAAAAAAATAAAAAAATATAGCGTGTGCTAACATTTGCTATTATCTATAAGGGTTGTCAGCTTTTATATTTGCAGCTAAAACATTCTCCCATCTATCTCCATTTTCTAAAAGCTTTTCTTTATTGTAGTAAAGTTCTTCCCTAGTATGTGTCGCAAATTCAAAGTTAGGACCTTGCACTATAGCATCAACCGGACACGACTCTTCACATAAACCACAATAGATACATTTTAGCATATCAATATCATATCTAGTTGTTTTTCTACTTCCGTCTTCTCTAGCTGTAGACTCTATTGTTATTGCTTGAGCTGGACAAACAGCTTCACAAAGTTTACATGCTATACATCTTTCCTCGCCGTTTGGATATCTTCTTAAAGCGTGCTCTCCCCTATATCGTGGTGAAATCTTGCCTTTTTCAAAAGGATAATTAAGAGTCTTTTTTGGTTTAAATGACTCTTTAATTGCTATCAATAAGCCTGTTAAAAAATCAATTAAAAATACTGTTTTAAATATTCGAATTATATTCATAGTTTAATATACAGGTAATAAGTCAAAATATAATAAATAACCAGAAGTTAATACCACCCAAATTAAAGAGAAAGGCAGAAAAACCTTCCATCCGAGCCGCATAAGTTGATCGTATCTATATCTTGGCACAATAGCTTTTATAAGTGCGAACAAAATAAACAAAAATAAAATTTTTAATATTAGCCACACCGGTGGAGGTACTATATCAAACAATGGGATATCCATTGGCGCTAACCAGCCTCCCAGAAAAAGAATTGACCCAAGTGCACACATCAGCAAAATATTTGCATATTCGCCCAACCAAAACATTGCATACATCATGCCGCTATACTCGGTTTGATAGCCCGCAACTAATTCAGCCTCTGCTTCAGGTAAATCAAATGGTGGTCTATTTGTCTCTGCAAGCGATGAAATAAAGAAAATCACAAACATGGGAAATAAAGGAATTACAAACCAAATTTTCTCTTGAGCTAAAACTATATCACTTAAGTTTAACGAACCAACGCACAATAAAACATTTATGATTATTACTCCGATAGAAACTTCATAAGAGACCATTTGTGCAGCAGATCTTATTGAGCCTAAAAATGGATACTTTGAATTTGAGGCCCAGCCGCCCATTATTATTCCATAAACACCCAAAGATGAAATTGCAAATATATAAAGGATACCAACATTTATGTCAGCCAAAACATAATCTTCACTGAAAGGAATTACTGCCCATGCAATAAGGGCTAAAGTCATCGTAACTATTGGGGCTAAAATAAATATAATTTTATTCGAACTTGCAGGTATTATAATTTCTTTGAAAATGTATTTAAGCGCATCTGCCAAAGTTTGAAATAAGCCGAAAGGACCTACTACATTTGGCCCTCGTCTTTTTTGAACAAAAGCCCAAATTCTTCTATCAAGCCACACAATCATTGCTACTGATACAAGAACAGGAATTAAAACATAAAGTATTTTGTAAATTTCAGAAAATAATAAAACTATGTATTCCATTTAACCGTCAGTTCCAGTTTTCAAAGAAACAAGTTTTAAGTTTCTGCATTCTGCCATGGTCTTTGAAGATCTTGCTATAACGTTAGTAAAATAATAATCAATTTTATCGACGAAAATTTCTTCTTTTATGAAATCATTTTTAACTGTTGCATCGTTTTTTTTTGTTTTTTGATTAAGATAATTAAAAAGATTATCTATAAGTTCTTGTTTATTTGTATAAAGACTTTTACCCTTAAGCTTCTTTGACACTTCATTAACAATTTCCCAATCTTCCTTTGCCTCACCAGGTGGATAGGAAGCCTTAAAAGCTAATTGTAAGTTACCTTCAAGATTAGTGTAATATCCATCTTGCTCTGTATATGCCGCGCTAGGCAATATTAGATCTGCCATTTCAGCTCCTCTGTCACCATGAGTTCCTATATAGACAATAAATTCATTTTTCTTTTTGATATTCAAATTATCCTGACCAAATAAGAAAACTAATTCAAGTTGATTTGATAACACATTATCTATAGTTTCGTTGTCTAAAATATCCAAATCATATGCACCAACAGTTGATGCATTATTAGAAAGGACGCTTAAAGCATTCCAGTCATCGTTTATTTTATTATTTTCTGATAAAAATTTTTTCATTCCCTCAAATAAGTACCCTGAGGAGTTAAGTTTAAGAGCTGATTGTCCAAAAATAACAATAGGATTTTTTGCAGAAATTATTTTTTTTGAGACTTCGTGTTCATTTAAAACTATTTTTTTTAACTCATCAGTGTTGCTTGATATTACTTTATATGGATATGTTAAATCCCCAACATCATTCAAAGAATAAATTTCCATATTATTCTTTAAATAACTTTTTCGTATTCTTGAGTTCAAAATTGTTGCTTCATGACGTGGATTAGTCCCAACCAAAAGAATAAAATCTGATTTTTCTATATTTGAAATTTGAGTATTAAAAATATAATTGGATCGTGAACTATTGTTTACATAAGTTTTTACAGGTCTTGAGTCCAAGTTTTTACAGTTAAAAATTTTATTAAAAAGCTCTTTAACAGAAAATAGAGTTTCCATATTAGTAAGATCGCCAGTTATACATCCAATTTTATCAGGATTTGTGCTTTTGATTTTATTAGTTAAGGTCTCATAAGCATCTTCCCATGAAATTTTTTTAAAACCATCATTAGATCTAATATAAGGAGTATCAAGTCTTTGATATTTTAAACCATCACATGCATAACGAGTTTTATCTGATATCCACTCTTCATTAATGCTTTCGTTAATCTTTGGAAGTATACGTTTTACTTCCCAACCATATGTATCAATTCGTATATTTGAACCAACTGCATCCATAACATCGATAGACTCTGTTTTTTTTAATTCCCATGGTCTAGCCTCAAAAACGTATGGCTTCGATGTTAATGCGCCAACTGGGCACAAATCGATAACATTGCCTGATAGCTCTGACTCCATGGATTTTTCCAAGTATGTAGTTATTTGAGTATCTTCTCCTCTACCAATTGCTCCAATCTCCGAAACACCAGCAACCTCGGTCGCAAATCTTATACACCTTGTGCAGTGAATACATCTTGTCATTTGAGTTTTGATTAATGGACCCATATATTTTTCAGGTACAAATCTTTTATTTTCTTTAAATCTTGATTTATCAATTCCATAAAACATTGATTGATCTTGCAGATCACATTCACCTCCTTGATCACAAACTGGACAGTCGAGCGGGTGATTTGCTAATAAAAATTCCATAACGCCTTTTCTTGCTTTTTCAACAAATTCAGTATTTGTTTTAATATTCATTCCATCCGCTACAGGCATTGCACAAGATGCAACTGGTTTTGGGGATTTTTCAATCTCAACTAGGCACATTCTACAGTTTCCTGCTATTGAAAGCTTTTCATGATAACAAAATCTTGGTATTTCAGCTCCAGCTTGTTCACATGCCTGCAAAACCGTTAAGCCATCTTCTACTTCTAATTCGTTATTGTTAACTTTTATTTTGGGCATTATCTTTTTCTAATAAGTGTTGATCTACAAGGTATGGGATATCTTTATTTGACTTAATTAATGGATCAAAATTATTTCTTTTTATAATCTCTTTTTTGAAATTTCTTAAAAGACCTTGAACTGGCCAAGCAGATCCTTCTCCAAAAGCACAAATGGTATGACCTTCAATCTGTTTTGTAACATCAAATAACATTTCAACTTCCTCTCTCGATGCTTCTCCTTTAGCCATTCTTTCTAAAATTCTCCACATCCAACCTGAACCTTCTCTGCAAGGAGTACATTGACCACAACTTTCATGTTTATAAAATCGCGCTATTCTTGCAAAACATTTAATAATATCTTGATCTTTATTAATTACGACTATTCCTGCGGTCCCTAACCCACTTTTATTTTCAACCAATGAGTCAAAATCCATAGTTATTTTTTCTGAAATTTCTTTATTTAACAAGGGCATTGAAGAACCACCTGGTATAACTGCTTGTAAATTTTCCCATCCACCAACTACTCCACCTGCGTGGGTTTCAATTAAATCTTTCAAAGGAACTCCCATTTCCTCTTCAACATTACAAGGTTTGTTTACATTTCCAGAAATACAAAAAATTTTAGTACCAGTATTTTTTGGTTTGCCTAATGACGCAAACCATTTAGAACCTTTTCTTAAAATTGTAGGAACAACTGAAACAGTTTCAACATTATTAACTATAGTTGGACAACCATATAATCCAACTAGCGCAGGAAAAGGTGGTTTTAATCTTGGTTGACCTTTGTTACCTTCAATACTTTCAAGCAAAGCTGTCTCTTCACCGCATATATAAGCTCCAGCTCCATAATGAATGTAAATATCTAAATCCCAACCAGTTCCAGAAGCATTTTTACCAATTAAATTATTTTTATAAGCCTCATCAATAGCTTTTTGTAATTCTATACCTTCGTTGTAATATTCGCCTCTTAAGTAAATATAACATTTATGCGAGTTAACAGCGTAGGCAGCAATTAAACAGCCTTCTAAAAGTTTATGAGGTTCGAATCTTAGAATATCCCTATCTTTGCAAGTTCCAGGTTCAGACTCATCTGCATTAATTACAAGGTAGTGAGGCCTTGATCCAACTTCCTTAGGTGCAAACGACCATTTTAACCCAGTAGGGAAACCTGCGCCACCTCTCCCTCTTAATTCTGATTTTTTAATCTCATCAATAATCCAGTCTCTACCTTTTTCACATAAATCTTTAGTATTTGTCCAATCACCTCTTTTTTTTGAAGAGTTTAAGTCAGCTCCTAAATCATTATACAGGTTTTTAAATATTCTATCTTCGTCTTTAAGCATTTTTTAAATCCAATAATGTTTTTCTGTTATTTTCAGGTTCTGAGTTAATTCTCCCTCTATAAGATCCTGGTTTTGGTTTTTTACCCAAAAGCACTTCATCGATAATTTTTTCACTTTGTCTTATATCTAAATCTTCATAGTAATCATTGTTAATTTGCATCATTGGAGCATTAATACAGGCACCAAGACATTCTACCTCTGTCCAAGAACAATTTCCATTTTCAGATAATACATTTTCTTTTTCAGATATCTTTTTTTTACATACATCTACAATCTTGTATGCTCCTCTGATCATACAGGGAGTTGTAGTACAAATTTGGACATGAAAATTCCCTACAGGTGAAAGATTATACATTGAGTAGAAAGTGGCTACTTCGTAGACTTTGATGTAAGGCATATTTAAAAACTTAGCTATATATTTAATTGCTGATAAAGGTATCCAGTTATTGTTTTGCCTTTGAGCAATATACAATAAAGCCATCACGGCACTTTTCTCTTTTCCCTTAGGATAATTTGATAAAATTTTTTTTGCAGCTTCTAAACTTTGTTGATCAAATTCAAATTTATCGGGTTGATCTTTTGAAATTTTTTTTAAACTCATCTGTCTATTTCCCCGAACACAATATCTAATGAACCTAATACAGCTGGTACATCAGCTAACATATGTCCTTTGATTAAATAATCCATTGCTTGTAGATGAGAAAATCCAGGAGCTCTGATTTTACATTTATATGGTTTGCTTGAGCCATCAGAAATTAAGTAAACACCAAATTCACCCTTAGGTGCTTCAACTGCAGTATAAATCTCATCTTTTCTTACTCTGTAGCCTTCTGTGAACAATTTAAAGTGGTGAATTAATGCCTCCATCGACTCCTTAATTTCTTTTTTAGGTGGAGGAGTAATCTTGTTATCTTGAGATTTTACAGGTCCTTTTGGTAACTGTTCTAAACATTGTTTAATTATTTTTACACTTTCTCTCATTTCTTCAACTCTACAAAGATATCTGTCATAACAATCTCCATTTTTTCCAATTGGCACTTTAAATGATAACTGTTCGTAACAATCGTAAGGTTGAGATTTTCTTAAATCCCAAGGTACACCTGATCCTCTCATCATTACACCTGAGAATGAATAGTTTAATGTATCATCTTTTGAAACTATGCCAATATCAACATTTCTTTGTTTAAAAATTCTGTTATCAGTGAGTAAAGTTTCTAAATCGTCGATTATCTTTGGAAACTCATTACAAAATTTCAAAATATCTGTATCGAGCCCCCTCGGTAAATCCTGATGAACGCCGCCTGGTCTAAAATAATTTGCATGTAATCTCGATCCTGAGACTCTCTCATAAAATTCCATAAGTTTTTCTCGCTCCTCAAAACCCCATAATGAAGGAGTTAAGGCGCCTACATCTAAAGCTTGAGTAGTGATGTTTAGTATGTGGCTTAATATTCGACCAATCTCACAAAATATAACTCTAATGTATTGACCTCTAATTGGAACTTCAATATCTAAAATTTTTTCTATAGCTAAAGCAAAAGCATGCTCTTGATTCATTGGTGCCACGTAATCAAGTCTATCAAAATAAGGTATTGCTTGAGAATACGTTTTATTCTCAATCAATTTTTCTGTACCTCTATGAAGCAAACCAATATGGGGGTCGGCTTTTTCTACAACCTCTCCATCTAACTCTAATATCAATCTTAAAACTCCATGCGCAGCCGGGTGTTGTGGTCCAAAATTAAGATTAAGTGTCTTTGTTTGTTTACTCATTGTTTTTTTTAATTTCTTTAATGTATTCAGTTCCTTGCCATGGACTATTATAATCAAAATTTCTATAGTCCTGTTCTAATTTTACTGGTTCATAAATTACCTTTTTTTTCTCCTCACTATATCTAACCTCTTTATGACCAGTAATTGGAAAATCTTTTCTTAATGGATATCCTTCAAATTCATAGTCTGTCAAAATTCTTCTTAGATCTGGATGATCTTGAAAATCAATACCATACATGTCAAAAACTTCTCGTTCCATCCAATTTGCTGATGGAAAAATACCTGTGATTGAAAAAACTTTTTCATTTTCGTTTAACGGAAAATCAACAATTATTCTTTTGTTAAACTCATGGCTAAGCAACAAATAAATCATTCTAAATCTATTTTTTTTATTTGGGTAATCTACTGCAGTGATATCTATCAACTGCTTAAATTTCATATCAGGATTTGATTTTAAAAATAAAAGAACTTCTTTTAGATCATCTTTTTCTATAGAAACATTTAATGTTTCGTGTACAATTTTTGATGAACTCACCTTAGTATTAAGTTCTGAATTTATTTTTTTTTCTAAATCTATATTATTTAACATTATCTGCTTATTGAACCTTGGTCTCTTATCTTTTTTTGTAATTGCATGATCCCGTATAATAAGGCCTCAGCTGAGGGAGGGCATCCTGGTACATAAACATCAACTGGAACAACTCTATCGCATCCTCTAACAACAGAATATGAATAATGATAATAACCACCACCATTTGCACAGCTTCCCATAGATATCACATATCTTGGTTCAGGCATTTGATCATAAACTTTTCTTAACGCTGGAGCCATTTTATTAGTTAAAGTTCCAGCAACAATCATTACATCTGATTGTCTTGGTGAAGCTCTTGGAGCAGCTCCAAATCTCTCAAGGTCATATCTTGGCATAGATGTTTGCATCATTTCTACTGCACAACAGGCAAGTCCAAATGTCATCCAGTGCAACGAACCTGTTCTAGCCCAGTTTACCAAATTATCTAAAGAAGTTGTTATAAAACCTTTATCCGCAAAATCTTTAGCAAGTTGTTTAAATTCTTTTGGAATTTGATCTTCTTTTTCTTTTAAGTTCATTCCCAGTCTAAAGCCCCTTTCTTCCACTCATAAATAAATCCTACAGTTAAAATAAACAAAAATATCATCATTGATACAAAGCCAAATATTCCAATTTTACCCAAAGAAATTGCCCATGGAAAAAGGAAAGCTATTTCTAAATCAAATATTATAAATAGTATTGCAACTAAATAAAATCTAACATCAAACTCCATTCTGGAGTCATTAAAAGGTTCAAAACCACACTCATAAGCAGATAGTTTTTCTGGATCAGGGTTTTTAGGTGCAAACACAAAATTTAGAAAAATAAACCCAATACTTAGAATGAGCGCAACTCCAAAAAATATTATGATCGTTAGATAATTATTTAAAAAATCTCCGTACATATACATTTATATATAATCTTTTTGATTAATTGAAAGTGCAGTTAAGTCACGTTATTGGTGGCTAATTTATTGAATGATCTGTGTTAATGATAATTATTATCAAAAACTGGCGGGAGTGACGGGACTCGAACCCGCGACCTATCGCGTGACAGGCGATCGCTCTAACCAACTGAGCTACACCCCCAATTTTTTCTGGTGGGCGGTAAAGGACTCGAACCTTTGACCCCCTCGGTGTAAACGAGATGCTCTACCAACTGAGCTAACCGCCCTCCAAAGTGATTTACTAATACATTAGTGGGAAGATAATGTAAATTACTAATTATTGAATACTTGCTTGAGTTTTTTCAGATTTTTTATTATCTGAAATTTTATCTACCTCAACCCAATCTGTTGGTTTAAGTTCCTTGGTTAATGCTATTTTTAGAACTTCATCAGCTGTATTTACTGGAGTTATTTTAATATCATCGATAACTTTTTTCGGAATATCTACTAAATTTTTCTCGTTATCTTTTGGGATTAATACTTGTGTGATTCCAGCTCTATGAGCTGCTAAAAGTTTCTCTTTTAATCCACCGATTGGTAAAACTTGTCCTGTAATTGTAACTTCACCAGTCATTGCAATTTCTCTTTTAACTGGGATTTTAGTAATAGAAGAAACAATTGATGTTACCATAGCGATTCCTGCAGATGGACCATCTTTTGGTGTAGCGCCTTCTGGAACGTGAATATGAAAGTCCTTTTTTTCAAATGTAGGAGGAATAATTCCAAATTCTAAACATTTAGATCTAACAAAAGATTTTGCTGCTTTAACAGATTCTTGCATCACATCACCTAATTTGCCTGTAATTTGCATTCGACCTTTTCCTGGCATATTGACAGTTTCAATTTTTAAAATCTCACCACCAAATTCTGTCCAAGCTAGGCCTGTCACAACTCCAATTTTATTTTGCTCCTCAAGCTCACCAAATTTAAATTTTTTGACACCAAGGAAATCATTTAAATTTTTATCATTAACAGTTACGTTTTTGCTTTCATTATTAACAACCTTTTTAACAACTTTTCTTGTAATTTTTGAAATTTCCCTCTCGAGATTTCTCACACCAGACTCTCTAGTATAATATCTGATTATATCTTTAATTGTACCATCGGATAAATCCATCTCACCATCTTTTACGCCATTATCTTTAATTTGTTTTGGTAACAAATATTTATTTGCAATATTAATTTTTTCGTCTTCTGTGTAGCCAGGTATTCTTATAACTTCCATCCTATCTAATAGGGGTGGTAGAATATTGAGAGTATTAGCAGTAGTAACAAATAACACATCGGATAAATCATAGTCCACTTCTAAGTAGTGATCATTAAAAGTAGTGTTTTGTTCTGGATCAAGAGCTTCCAACAAAGCTGAAGATGGATCACCTCTATAATCGTTTCCAACTTTGTCAATTTCATCAAGTAGAAACAAAGGATTTTTTGTTCCTGCTTTTTTCATCATTTGAATAATTTTTCCAGGTAGAGATCCAATATAAGTTCTTCTGTGACCACGGACCTCAGCTTCATCTCTTACACCTCCCAATGACATTCTTACAAATTGTCTATTAGTTGCTTTTGCAATTGACTTACCTAAAGATGTTTTTCCAACTCCAGGAGGACCAACTAAACATAGAATTGGGCCCTTTAATTTATTCATTCTCTTTTGAACAGCTAAGAATTCAATTATTCTCTCTTTTACTTTTTCCAGTCCAAAATGATCCTCATCTAAAACTTTTTGAGCTTTGTTTAAGTCTATTTCAGTTTTATCTTTTTTAAACCATGGTAAATCTATCATCCAATCTAAATAATTTCTCACTACTGTAGCTTCAGCAGACATTGGACTCATATTTTTTAGTTTTTTTAATTCAGATAAGCACTTTTTCTCAACATCTTTTGGCATTTTAGCTTTAAGAATTGCTTTATTTAAATTTGATGTTTCATCTTTTCCATCTTCAATTTCGCCTAACTCTTTTTGAATCGCTTTTAATTGCTCGTTCAAATAATACTCACGTTGTGTTTTTTCCATCTGGGTCTTAACTCGACCTCTAATTCTTTTTTCAACTCCAATAATGCTTGTTTCATTTTCCATTATTTTTATAATTAAATTTAATCTTTTCTTGACGTCCTGAGTTTCAAAAATTTGTTGTTTCTCTGAAATGGATGCGTTTAAATGTGATGCAATATTATCTGCAATTTTTGAGGGATCTTTCAAAACTTTAATATTGTTGATTGTTTCACTTGAAATTTTTTTGTTAATAGAGGTTAGCTTTTCAAGTTTTTTTACTGCGGAGAGGGCTGTTTGCATTAAATCTTCTTCTTTATTAATTTGATCAATTACTTTTTCATAAGAGCAAGTTATGAAGTCTTTATTATCAGTATAATCAGTAATTTTTACTCTGTTTATTCCCTCAACAAGAACTTTAACTGTCCCATCCGGTAATTTTAAAAGTTGAAGGATGTTACTTTCGCATCCATAAGAAAATACGTCATTTTTAGTTGGATCATCAACTTCAGAATTTTTTTGAGTTACTAAAATTATTTTTTTTTCTTTTTTCATTACTTCATTGAGAGCATTAATTGATTTGTCTCTGCCTACGAACAAAGGGATCACCATATTTGGAAAAACGACTATGTCCCTCAGAGGTAATAATGGTAAATTAAATTTCACTTCCATGATCTAAATATGGATATTAATTTAAAATATGCAATACTTATTTATTGTTTGTTAACTATATTTATGCGGCAGAGGTTTTGGTTTTATCTTTATCTTTATCTTTTTGAGCATTTTTAGAGTGGACAATAATTGGTTGACTTTGTCCTTTGGCCGCACCTGAATCAACTATAACTTCATTTACATTTTCCATGCTTGGTAAATCAAACATTGTTTTTAAAAGTACACTTTCCAGTATCGACCTTAATCCTCTTGCTCCTGTCTTTTTATTAATTGCTTTTTGGGCAATCTCTTTTATTGCTGTATCTTTAAATACAAGTTTAGCTCCTTCTAACTTAAACAACTCTTGATATTGTTTAATTAGAGAGTTTTTAGGTTCTTGTAAAATTTTTATTAAAGATTTTTCATCTAAATCCTCTAAAGTTGCTATTATTGGCAGTCGACCTATAAATTCCGGTATCAATCCATATTTTAATAAATCTTCTGGCTCCAAACTTTTCATCCATTCACCTGTTTTCTTATCTTCGGTATTTTTAACTTCTGCCCCAAATCCTATTGAAGATCCTTTGTCCCTTTGTGAAATTATTTTATCTAAGCCTGCAAAAGCTCCTCCACAAATAAACAAAATATTTGTTGTATCTACTTGTAAAAATTCTTGTTGGGGGTGTTTTCTTCCTCCTTGGGGTGGTACACTTGCAATTGTACCCTCCATTATTTTTAATAACGCCTGTTGAACACCTTCCCCTGATACATCTCTCGTTATGGATGGGTTTTCTGATTTTCTGCTAATCTTATCTACTTCATCTATGTAAACTATTCCTCGTTGAGCTTTTTCAACATTGTAATCAGCAGCTTGTAAAAGTTTTAAAATTATATTTTCAACATCCTCTCCTACATATCCAGCTTCGGTTAAAGTCGTAGCATCTGCCATTGTAAAAGGAACATCTAATATTCTTGCTAATGTTTGTGCCAGTAAAGTTTTTCCACAACCGGTTGGGCCAATTAATAATATATTTGATTTAGCTAATTCAACGTTTTTACTTGTTTTGTTTTCGTAATTTAATCTTTTATAATGATTATGAACTGCTACAGATAAAACTTTTTTTGCAAGTTGCTGACCAATTACATAATCATCTAGAACTGAACAAATTTGTTTAGGAGATGGTAAACCATCTTGGTGTTTTACAAATGTATCTTTGTTCTCTTCTTTAATTATGTCCATACATAACTCGACACATTCATCACAAATGAAAACTGTTGGTCCAGCAATTAGTTTTCTAACTTCGTGCTGGCTTTTACCACAAAATGAACAATATAAAATGTTTTTACTACCTGACATATATTTTTAAATTTTTAAAACGAATCATTTTTACCACTTTATTATAAAATGTGTTTCTGAGGCAAGTGTAGTATTAAGATTAAGCTATATCTTGTGGAATACTATGATCTTTTTTCAACAACTTGATCTATCAGACCAAATTCTTTAGCGTTTTCAGACGTCATAAAATTATCTCTCTCAAGTGCAATTTTAATTTCATCTTCACTCTTTCCAGTGTGTTTTGAGTATATTTGATTCAGTCTTTTTTTAAGTGAAAGAACTTCATTAGCATGTATTTCTATATCTGTTGCCTGTCCTTGAAACCCTGCAGATGGTTGATGAACCATTATTCTTGAATTAGGAAGAGAAAATCTTTTTCCTTTTTCTCCAGCAGCCAAAAGAAAGGATCCCATTGATGCAGCTTGTCCAATGCATAATGTTGAAACATCAGGTTTAATATATTGCATAGTATCATAAATTCCCAAGCCCGCCGTTACTAAACCACCAGGACTGTTTATGTATAAAGAAATTTCTTTTTTAGGATTTTCAGACTCTAAAAACAAAAGTTGTGCAGTTACTAATGACGCAACATTATCATTAATTGGACCAACTAAAAAAACAATTCTCTCTTTTAATAATCTTGAGTAAATATCATAAGCTCTTTCACCTCTACTTGATTGCTCAACAACCATTGGTATCAGAGTATTCATTTGTTCTAAGATTTTTTCACTCATAATATCGAATCACTCACTTATACAACTTGTGATTACTTTTTACTAACTTTTTTTGTTTTTTTTTTAATCGGGGCTTTTTTTGGTTTCTTTTCAGATGTCTTTGGCTTCTTTTCCGTGACATCAGTAGTTGATTGGGCTTTTAGATTTTTTTCGTTTTCCTCTTTTAAAATTTTTTCTGCTTCCGATTTATCGATTTCTTTAACTGTTTTTTTAGCTTTTGATTTTATAAATTCTATTATCTTTTGTTCATAAATGTTTCCTCTTAATGACGCTGCTGCTTCAGGATTTTTTTGATAATAATCCATTACAAGTTTCTCTTGTCCTGGCATCATTCCTATTTGTTTTTGAATTTCAGATTGAATTTCTAAATTTTCTACTTTTATGTTATTTTCCTCACCGATTTGATTTAGAATTAAACCAAGTTTAATTCTTTTTTTTGCATTTTTTAAATTATTATTTTTATTTTTTTCTATAGCTTCTTTATCAAGACCTTGATTAAGTATGTTTAATTCTTGTTCAATTAAAGTACTTGGAATTTCATCAGTCTTGAAATTTTCAATCTCTTCTAAAATTTGATTTTTTGAAATTTGATCAAGAGAGTTTTTATATTGATCATTTAATTGTTTTGAGACTAAATTCTTTAAATCAGTTAAATCTTTAGCCCCAAGTTTTTTTGCAAATTCATCATCGATAGGTAATGGTTTATGTTTTTTAACTGAAATAATTTTACACATAAATATCGCTTTTTTTCCAACTAATTCTTTTTCTGGAAAGATTTCTGGCAAAACTGCTTCTACTTTTATTTCTTCATCTTTTTTTGCTTTTAATAATTGTTTATCAAAACCTTTTATGAATAAATCTTTACCTAACTCTAATTGTGTATTTTTGCCCTCACTACCTTTAAATTCTTTTCCATCTACTGTTGCTTTATAATCAAATGTAACTAAATCACCTTCGGTAGCAATTTTCGCTGCATCAACTTCAACAAAATTTTTTTGATTTGAGGCAATCTCTTTAATTCTTTTGTCTGTCTCCTCTTTGGATAAGTTTACTTTATATTCTCTGTACTTAATGCTATCTAAAGAGTTTATCTTAACTTTAGGCATTTCTGTTACGCTAATTACATATTCAAGATCCTTCCCTTCTCCAAATTGTTTTAAATCAATTTTAGGTTGGAGAGCAGGTTTAATTTTCTTTTCATCTAAAGCTTTAGTAGTAGTTTCTTTTAAAATTTTATCTATTACTTCGCCATAAATTGCTTTACCAAATTGTCTTTTTATTAAATCTCTTGGAACTTTTCCTGGTCTGAAACCTTTAAGAACTACATCGTTTTTTAGTTGGTCATACTTCACATCAAGTTCTTTGTTGATAGTGTTTTTATCAACAAAAACTTTTAAATTTTTCTCAAGACCTTTTTTTGTTTCTACTGTTACTTTCATAAAAATATGGTAGGCGAGAAAGGACTCGAACCTTCACATGTTGCCATATTGGTTCCTAAGACCAACGCGTCTACCAATTCCGCCACTCGCCCAATTTAAAAAGGTTTATATCTTATAGAATGAATTTGTCCAATTAGAATAATTGTGTAATTATGAGAAAAATTAAAAAAAATTTATGATTGTTTCGCCTTGTATAAGTATTTGTAAAACAGATCCTGTCTCAGGTTATTGCTATGGTTGTGCTAGAAAAACTGAGGAAAAAATTGCCTGGAAAAACCCAGAGATTACTGATGAATGGAAAAAGAAAAATTTAGAAGAATTAAAAAGTAGAATGTCAGGTTGGCAATTAGATGCATTTTTAAAATCTTATGATAATAAGATTAAAGAGGGAGTATCTTTATTTAAAAAGAGTTTAAAATGAGTAAATCAACAACAGTTATTATTATTTATGTACTAGGTCTTGTAGTTGGTGCATTATTTTTTGATCTATGGGGCGCTGAAACTAGTATTAAAAAAGGTCTAATTGGTATTGGATGGACTGCATTATTTTTAATTTTTCTTTTTTTTGCTGAAAAAAAAGAAGATTAATTAATTTCTAATGATCCAAGAAATTTTAAGTTATTATCAGTAATTACAATCTCACCAGAGCTTGTTGCTAAATCTAAAATTTCAGAAATTACAACATAATGAGTAACTAATGCTAAATTTCCAGAGTAATTCCAATTTTTAATAAATTTTTGAAAATCTAAAATTTGTTTGTCTTTGTTTTCTAAAAATCGTTCATCATAAAAAGAGTTTAGAAAATTTTTTGTCTCATAATTCCCAAAAGCTATTTTAGCTGTATCTTTACATCTACACCATTCGCTCGATATTACTTTTGTAAAATTTATATCGTTTTCTTTAAAGAACTTACCAATTTTCAATGCTTGTAATTCACCTTTTTTGCTAAGGTTTCTTTGAGTAGAACAATCTAAAATGTCAAAATTTGGGGGATCACCGTTTCCTGGAGCAACAGCGTGACGAATGAATATTATGTTGTTCTCTTTTTTCAAGATTTCCACAATATTTTCATTAGCAAAGCTTGTCTTATTTAATAAAAATAGAAAAAAGATTAATATTATCTTAAAATATCTCATTATGAACCTAAATTTTCAAAAACTAAATCAATCTATTATCAAATGTCGTAAATGTCCAAGGTTAGTAAAATTTAGAAAAAAAATTTCTGTTGAAAAAAGAAAACAATATGAAAATGAAACTTATTGGGGCAAACCAATCACTGGTTTTGGAGACACAAAAGGGAAAATTCTTTTTGTGGGATTAGCACCTGCAGCTCATGGCGGTACAAGAACTGGAAGGGTATTTACCGGTGATAAATCATCAGATTTTCTTTATAAATGCTTGCACGGTGTCAAAATTTCAAATCAGCCAAATTCAGACAATATTAATGATGGATTAAAACTTACAGATGCATATATAACTACAGCGCTTAAATGCGTTCCACCTGGTGATAAACCTAATCGAGATGAATTGGTTAACTGTTTTCAATTTTTTAATAATGAAATTGACAACTTAAAGGATCTTAGGACAATTGTTGCTTTGGGAAAAATTGCTTTTGATAGTTGTATTCTTTTTTTTAAACAAAATTATAGTTTTAAAGAAAAAATTAACTTTTCACATGGTAAAATTTATTCACTACCAAAAAATATCAAGTTAGTTGCTTGTTATCACCCGAGTCCGAGAAATGTTAATACTGGTAGAATTAATGAAAAGAAAATGAAAAATCTTTTTAAAAGAGTATTAAAATTAAATTAGTTTTTCTAGCTCTACTTTTAATGATCCAGGAATTTTGACAGGCTTACCCTTTTTATCAATTGTTACTAAATGAATTTCCGCCTCTGTAATTTGATCATTGCCTTTAAATACTTTTTGAAACATAACAAAAGAAGTTTTTGTAATTTCTTTTATATTTGATTTTATCTCTAAATTATCTTCAAGTAAGGCAGATTTCATATAATTTATATTACATGATTTAACTATTATATAAGTTCCGTTTTCATCGATTAGTTTTTTGTTAGTAAAGCCTAAAGATTCTAAAGCGTCACTTCTAGCTCTTTCCATGAACTTAAGGTAATTAGCATAGTATACGACACCACCAGCATCAGTATCTTCGTAGTAAACTTTTAATTTAAAAGTAAAAGTTTTCATTAGTTCTTTAAGGTAACTTATTCTGAAGAAAAATATATATTTTTATAGTAAGAAATAGCCTGAGATTTTGATTGATCGGTATCAACCATGATTGCGACACCATCTAGAATATCAACATTTAAATTGTGGAATCTTTTGTAGTCTTCCTTTACGTTTGTTTTGACTGTAACCCACTCATTTTTATTCTTATCAATACTAGATAAAACATAATCAATCGAACTTTTGGTATATGGACTTGGCCAATTTTCTCCTATGGATGAGTTACTTGAGAATACATAATTTATTGCCTTGTTCGATAATGGAGTCATACCTGTTTTCTTAACAACAAAAAATCTTGCTGCGAAATCATGACCTTTTTTTGATTTTTCATCGATACCAGGTAGCCCCTTTTCAACCTTCCAAGTGATATTTAAAAATGGTGTTTGATTGAGATCTATAGGCGCCTCCTTACCTAATCCTGAACCGCCATTTTCAACCTTAGCTTTTAATATATTTGCGCCGTCTTCAGTTAAAATGCTATATTCAGTCATATTTTTGGCTCCTCGAACTTTTCTGACTTTAAGATTGCTTAACTCCTCATCAGTAAACTTAAACACTTCAATATTTTGGGAGTAGCTAAAAGATATGGAGGTTAGAAAGATTAGAATAGCAATAAATATTTTGGGCATGAAGTTCATATAAACTAAAAAAAAAAAAATTCAAATTTTTTTTAAAATCTTACTTTTGACAATTTTCAGTCATTCAAAATACATTTTTAAGGCATATAAAGATAATATGAAAAAATATATCTCCTTAATCTTGTTGATCATGTTAACAAACTGTTCAACCCATACAGTAAAATTGGGTAAAAAATGTACAAAATTAGCTTCTGATAATACCTATGAAAAATCATACGTATGGATCATAAATAAAGGTAATCTTGAGACATTTGATGACAAAATAAATAAAGAAAATTGTGCCAATAATGGAGAGAAGCTTTGAAAACTTTATCTATTTTTATACTCTTAATTTATTGGTCCGTTATAATCTTAGCTCCAGTTATAGCTAACGAAAAAAGTAAGTATTTTGAAACAAATATTATAATACCTATAGAAAAACCTAATAAGTAGATCTTCCGCCACTAATATCAAATACAGCGGCGGTTGAAAAAGAATTTTCTGCTGAAGATAACCAGCAAACCATTGAGGTAAGTTCCTCTAGTTCAAGAAATCTTGCTCTTGGTACTTTTGAGAGCATCCTTTGAACGTGCTCTTTCGACATTTGATCAAGAATTCTAGTTTTAGCTCCTGCTGGGGTTACTGCATTAACTGCTATATTCTTATCTGCAAGTTCTTTCCCCAAAGATTTAGTAAGAGCTATTACCCCTGCTTTAGATGAGCTATATGCGCTTGCTTTTACATTTCCGTCTTTACCAGAGACAGATGCTATATTAACAATTCTGCCGTAATTATTCTTAATCATGTGAGGTACAATTGACTTACAACAATTAAAAGTTCCGTGTAAATTAATATTTATAATTTTTTTCCATTCTTCGTAATCATAATTCCATAGTTCCGCTGTAGAACCAGTAATTCCTGCGTTATTAATAAGAATATCAATTTTTTGTTTAGAGGTAATTTTGTTTACGACATCATTGACATTTTTTGGGTCTGATACGTCTACAATATCGGAAGAAAAATTTTGATCATTAATCAATTTTGAAGCTTTTTTAAGTTCATTTTCATCAGAGTCCCAAATAATTACTTTCGCCCCAGATTGCAAAAATCTTTTTGCAATATCAAGTCCAAAACCTTGTGCACCACCAGTGACTATTGCGTTTTTGTTATTTAAATCAAATTTATTCATCAATCACTTGCTAATAGATAATAAGTAATACCTGCAATTATAAAACCTATTATAAATGAAAAGGTATCTAAAAACATGAATTTTGAATTCCAAATTGATGCAGATGAAAATATGAACCCTATTATAAAAGAATAATAAGCTTTTATATGCCAGCCTGCAGAATAAAGGTATGCACTATCGTTCCTTGCTGAAAATAAATCTTTGTTTATGACTTCTTTATTTTTCACTAAATAATAATCAAAAATCATCACACCAAAAATTGGTCCAAAAAAAGCTGAAAGAGTGTCGATTATTGACATGGATCCGTTTTGACTGAGGAATGGGGTCCAAAAAATCCCAACTATGAAACCAAACAAAATTATCAATAATCCAGAACTTTTTAAAGTTAAGCTATTTGGGAGTAAATTTAGTAGTATATTTTGTGAGGGAAAGTAATTTGCAATTAAATTAGTTGATAATGATGCAAATAAAATAAAGATTAAAACTGTTATAGTTATGTGAGTATTATCAATTTTTCCTACAATATCTGTCGGATTTGTAAGTAGGTTTTGGGGTGATATAAGGCTACTTTTAAAAAAAATATCAGCACCAATTACAATAACTAATAATAAAAATGAGTAAATTATTGTGCTTGCTAATAAACTTAAATTTCCTTTGAGAAGTTCTTTTGAACTCTTTACATATCTTGAGAAGTCTCCAAAATTCATAATCAAAATAGAAAAATATGCAAATAAAGTTCCAGCGATACCAATCATATTTTTTAATTGAAAATCAGTGAATCCTCTCTCAAGATTTATTTTACTTATAAATGTGTCCATAACAAATAACTCAGGATCAGCTATAAGCACTATGAAAAATAACAATAGACCTAGATAAACAAATAAAGCTGAAAAGTTGATAAAATTCCTTATAAATTTTTGTCCGCTGCTGAATAAAAAATATTGAATTAAAATTGTAAAAACAAAACTGACCCAATCTATTAGATTCATAGTCATAAAGTAATTGAAAAAAATATCGTTATTTAATAGCTCGCTGTCGAATTGAAACAAAGAAATTCTAATTAAATATCCAATAGATTTAGAAATAAAATATGTTTGAACACCAAAAAAAAATATACCAACTATGCCTCTTATTAAACTTATAAATTTTGCTCCTTGATATCCAGATGATACCCTTAAAAAAACTGGAAAAGGAATTCCATGCTTTTGAGAGGGTTTTCCAATAATATAAGATAGATAACTCACCAATAGGGAAGCTAATAAGCTTCCAAATAAAACTTCATAAAAATTTAAATTATAAACAAAATATAATGAAGCTATTAAAGCAAAAGACATTATGCTTTGAAGTCCCACAGACCAAAAACAAAACATGTCTTTCCAGTCCCAATTTTTGTCAACAGGATTTACTGAAACTATTTCCCAGTTTGTAAGATTAAATTTTTCTTTTTCTGAGTTCACAATTACATATTAAACAAATATGTATTACTGTCCATACAAGACAGCAGGTAACCAAAGGACAATCTTAGGAAATATAATAATAATGATTAACCCAATTATCTGTAGGACCATAAACTGCATCATTCCAAGATAAATATCCTTTAAATCCCACTCTGGAACGACCCCTTTCAAAAAATAAGCTGATAGAGCAACAGGTGGAGATAGCCAGGCGGTCTGTAAATTTACTGCTACAAGAATCGCAAACCAAGTTAGATTAAATCCTAAAGCTTCAACTAATGGTAGGATAATTGGAATTATTATCATTACTATTGGAACCCATTCCAACGGCCAACCTAATAAAAATATCATTACCATAATCATTGCAAGTATCAGGTATTTATTCATTTCTAAACCTAACAAAAATTCAGTAAGCAATGTTGGAGTACCCAGTCTGGCAAATACTGCTCCAAAGAAATTTGATGCAGCAACTAAAACCATTATTAAAGCTGTGATTTCTAATGTTTTTACAAGAGCTTCTTGTAATTTTGGTAAAGTTAATTTTTTATAAGATAGAGACAAGATAAGTGCGCCCATTGCACCACATCCTGCGGCTTCAGTTGGTGTAGCAAATCCAAATAATATACTTCCTAAAGCTGCAAAAACTAATGCAGCAGGCGGTACGAGACCTAAGAAAAATTCAATCCAAACTTCTCGCATACTGACCGCTCTCATATCCTCAGGTAAAACAGGTCCTAATTTTGGATTTATCATACATCTGATTGTTGTGTAAGCCGCATATAAAGACGCAAGTAATATTCCGGGTAAAATTGCAGCCGCAAATAAATCAATAACTGGTATTTCCATTATTGGGCCCATTACCACCAACATAATACTTGGTGGAATTAAAATGCCCAAAGTACCACCAGCTGTTATTGTACCTGCAGCAAGTTTTACATCGTATCCGGATCTGTTCATTGATTTAGCAGCCATTATTCCTAAAATTGTTACTGAAGCACCAACTATTCCAGTTGCAGCTGCAAAAATTACTGAAACAAATAAAACAGCATAATATAAAGCACCTCTAACTTTTGATAACATTAATTGAAAAGCTGAAAATAATCTTTCCATTAAGCCAGCTTGTTCCATCATTATTCCCATAAAAACAAAGAGCGGAACAGCGGCGAGAGTTTGCTCAGTCATTACCATGGAGAATTGGAGGGTCATTAAATAAAATACTAATTTTCCAAAACCTAAATAACCAAAAACAAACCCAAGAAATATGAGTGTAAATGAAATTGGGAAACCAACAAATATTGCAAATAACATTACTCCAACTAATATGAAACCAAGTACTGCTGGGTCTATTAGCTCAGCAATCATTTTTTCGCTCCAGGCCACTCACCTTTTTTTGCAGCCCAATAACTCTTTAATAATTCAGAGAAACCTTGAACTAATAAAAAGATAATTCCAATTAACAAACACGTCTTGATCGGCCACATATATGGCATCCATGTAGTATCCATACCTCTTTCACCTCTTCTAATAGACTCTTCAACAAATCCAATTGTCATATAAAGAAATACGATTAAGCCTGGAAAATAAAATAAAATATATAACCAGAAATCAATTAAACCTTGCGTTTTAGTTTTAAAGTTTCTGTATAAAAAATCTGCTCTTATGTGAACTCCTTTTGAGAGAGCATAACCTGCTCCCAACATAAACAAGGCTCCATAAAGAAACCTGCTAATGTCATAAGCCCAAATTGTTGGTGCTAAAAATAATTTTCTCGCAAGCACCTCATAGGTCATAGCAAATATTAAAGGCATCAATATCCAACAAACAATACTTCCTATTAACTTGCTAAACTTATCTATCTTGACGATAGAGTTTGCCATCCATGATGGCATATCATCGGGCATTTTATCTAAACCCCCTCGCCTTTCAGCGATCATTTCATCTGAAATATCTATTTTTGGAGGTTGATCATTCATATATAGATTTTAAACAAAAAGAGCGGACTGTAAAGCCCGCTCTTAATAAATTTAAAGTTTATATTTTTACTTCAATGTCGCTGCGTGAGCCATTCCTAGCTTAGCATTTGACATTTGAGCACCACTCCAGAATGGAACAGCAACATCAGCAAACTCTTTCATTGAATCGTATACTTCTTTGAAGAACTTGTTTTGTTCCGCATTTTTATTCAATGTAGCTTTTGCAGCTGCCATGTACTCTTTAAAGTAATCTGAAGGTGTATCTTCTAAAATAACTCCATGCTTTGTAGTTAATTCTTGTAAAGCTTTTCCATTTTCATAGATTCTGTAGCTTAAAGATTTAGCTAATGAAGCATTAGCAGCAACTTCAAGAGATTTTTTCTCATGATCTGTCATTGCTTTGTAAGTTTTTCCAGTAATATAAAAGTCAGCATTAACTACTACTTGGTGTAATCCTTGTAGGTAATAATGTTTTAAAACTTTTTGAAAACCAAATGTTAAATCTGGTTTTGGACAACACCACTCAGCTGCATCGATTGTACCTGCTTCTAAGGCTGGAAGAATATCTCCACCACCCATTGCAACAGATGCTATACCGATATCTTTGTAAGTTTGTCCTGGAATTCCTGGAGGAGTTCTGAATTTATATTTTCTAAAGTCAGCCATATCTTTAATTGGTTTTGGAAACCAACCTAAAGCTTCTGGGCCAACTGGTTGAAGCATAAATCCTTTGATGTCTCTTCCCATTTCTTTCCACAATTGATCATACAACTCTTTACCACCTCCATATTGGAACCATGATAAAAACGCTAAGTTATCGATACCTACTCCACCGCCTGCTACTGGTGAACCAAATAACATTGCTGCAGGGTGATCACCTGACCAATAGTGTGTCCAAGCAAATCCACAGTCAATTAAACCTTTGTCAACTGCATCTAATGTTTCTTTTACTCCAACAACTGCACCTGCTGGCAAAATTTCAAATTTTAATGAGCCATCAGTAAGAGCTGTTACAGTGTCAGTAAAGTCTTTTAACATTTTAACTTCATCAGCCTTAGTGTTAAGAACAGTCTGACATTTCAATGTTTTAGCATTAGCGTTTGATATAAAACCAAAAACTAAGAATGCTGCAAACATTAATGAAATGATTTTTTTCATTATTTCCTCTCTTAAGTTAAATTTAATAAGCCGTATCCAATCAAAAAAAACGAGGATATACAAGTTGCATTTGACTTTATCAGTAATAAAAAAAGGCTTTAATTAAGTGATAAATAGTCAAAAATTTTGTTATAAAACTCAAAATGGAAAAATTTGATTTTATTATAATTGGTGCTGGCTCTGCAGGATGTGTCTTAACAAATCGAATAATTAAAAAAGGAAAGTATAAAGTTTTGTTAATTGAGGCAGGGGGTAAAGATAACTACCCTTGGATACATATACCAGTAGGTTATTACAAAACCATGCATAACCCTAAAACAGATTGGTGTTTTAAGACAGAGCCTGATGAGACTATGGAAAATGTTTCAATTCCTTATCCGAGAGGAAAAACATTAGGAGGCAGTTCCTCGATCAATGGACTTTTATACATAAGAGGTCAAGAGCAAGATTATGATTTATGGCGGCAACTTGGAAACGTTGGTTGGGCCTGGAAAGATGTCCTACCTTATTTCATTAAAGCTGAAGACCAAGAAAGAGGTAAAGATCAATTCCATGGTGTTGGAGGACCATTAGCTGTATCAGATCAAAGAATTAAATTAGATATTTTAGATGTTTTTATGAATGCAGCTCAAGAAGTTGGTATTCCAAAAGTAAATGACTTTAATAAAGGAGATAATTTTGGATGTGGTTATTTTCAGGTTACAGAGAGGAATGGATTAAGATGCAGCACTGCAGTTGGATATCTAAATCCTATCAAAAAAAATAAAAACTTAAAAATCGAAACCAACTGTCATGTTAAAAAAATTAATTTCGATGGAAATAACGCAGAGAGCGTTACTTATTCAAAAGGGAATGAAACTTTTACTGTTAGAGCCGAGAGGGAAATTTTACTATGCGCGGGGTCAATTGGAAGCCCTCACATACTTCAAACTTCAGGAGTTGGAGAAGCTTCAAAAATAAAAGATTTGGGAATTAATATTGTTAAAGATCTTAAGGGTGTTGGTAAAAACCTTCAAGATCACCTGATGTTCAGGCCAGTTTATAAAGTTAAAAATATAGAAACTTTAAACAAGAAAATTAATAGTGTGTTTGGTAAGCTATTAATTGGACTTGAGTATGTCTTTAAAAGAAGAGGCCCAATGACTATGGGCGCAAGCCAACTTTGTGGTTTTGCTAAAAGCGATCCAAGCAGAGATACACCAAATTTACAATTTCATATTCAACCCATTAGTACTGACAAATTGGGAGGTGCAAACCTACATGATTTCCATGCTTTTACTCCAACTGTTGCAAACATAAGACCTACGAGTAGAGGTGAAATATCGATTAGAAGTAGTGACACAAAAGTGAACCCAAAGATTAAAATGAACTATCTATCTACGGATGAGGATAGAAAAGTTGCTGCTGATGGTATTAAGTTAATAAGAAAAATTGTAATGGAAACAAATGAGTTTAAAAAATATGAGCCCGAAGAATTTAGACCTGGCTCACATTTAAATGATAAAGAAGAAATAGTTAAAGCTTGTAGTCATTATGCTCAAACCATTTTTCATCCAGTTGGCACTTGTAAGATGGGAAATGACGACTCAGCTGTGGTTTCTGATAAATTAAAAGTTCATGGCCTTAATAAACTGAGAGTGATTGATGCCTCTATTATGCCAAATATAACTTCTGGGAATACTAATGCACCTACTATTATGATTGCTGAAAAGGGTGCAGATATGATATTGAACCCATAATGTTATCAGAACAAGTTTTAATTTTTTTTCAAATCATTTTTATTGATTTAGTTCTTGCTGGGGACAATGCAATTATTATTGGGATGGTTGCTTCACAATTTCCTCCTGAACAAAGAAAAAAAATAATTTTTTGGGGTATTGGCGCAGCTGTAATTTTGAGAATTTTGTTTACGCTTATTACGGCTTATCTATTACAAATTTCAGGATTAAGATTAATTGGTGGAATTTTACTATTATACATTTGCTATAAACTCTATGTTGATGTTGTTAAACAAAGTGAGAAAAAGGATAGCGTCAAAATAGATAATTCATCTTTTCTTAAAGCTATTACTACAGTCATCCTTGCAGATATAACTATGAGTTTAGACAATGTTTTAGGAGTTGCTGGGGCCGCAAGAGATCACTACCACTTATTAGTTTTTGGGCTTGCCCTATCAATTATATTGATGGCAACTGCAGCAACATTAATTTCTGGTTGGATAAAAAAATACAAATGGATTGCTTGGGTAGGTTTGCTGGCAGTTCTAATAGTTGCAATAGAATTGATTTATACAGATATAAAAGTACTATTATTATAAATGTTTCTTAAAAAACAAAACTTAAAAAATAAAGTTGCTCTTGTTACAGGAGCTGGAAAAGGCATTGGGAAAGCATGTGCTATTGCTCTTGCTGAAGCTGGGGCAAGTTTAATTATTGTTAGTAGAACAAAAAAAGATTTAGATCAGGTCTCAAAAATTATCAAAAAATTTAGATCCAAATGTAAATCTTATGTTTGCGATGTAACTAGATACTCTGAGATAAAATCAGTAATAGACTCTCAAAAAAGAATTGACATTTTAGTTAATAACGCAGGGACTAATATTCCTGAGCATTTTACAAAAGTAAAAAGAAAAGACATGGAATATGTTGTGAAAATAAACACTATGGCTACTTTTAATATTGCTCAACTATCTGCTTTAAAAATGATTGAATTAAAAAATAGAAAAAAGTTGGAGGTGTAATTATTAATATGTCCTCACAAATGGGTCACGTAGGTGGTCCAATTAGAAGTGTTTACAACATGACTAAATTTGGTTTTGAGGGACTTACAAAAGGAATGTCTATAGATCTTGCAAAGCATAACATAAGAGTAAACACAGTATGCCCTACTTTTGTTGTAACTCCAATGACAAGTAAATTTTTAAAAGACAAAAAATTTATGAGGGAAGTTCTAGGGAACATTCCACTGGGGAGATTTGCTGAACTTTCTGATGTTGCAAGTGCTGTAGTTTTTCTTGCCTCTGACCAGGCATCAATGATTACTGGCACTTCTTTATTGGTTGATGGTGGATGGACTTCAAAATAATCAAATACCTAATAATTTTTTTACTAATTCAATTTAATAGCCAAGCAATTGAATTTGAGGGAAAGTTCATTCAAGGACATTTTATATTAGGTAAAACAGATCCTGGAGCTAAAATACAAATAGATAAAAAAAGTGTTAGAGTTTCAAAAGATGGTTTTTTTGCATTTGGTCTTGGAAGAGATAGGAAAAACGATATTATTATAACAGAAACTCTCAATGGAATCAAAAATCAATTTGTTAAGAAGGTTTTAAAAAGAGAATATAAAATACAAAGAATAGATGGTTTACCTGAAAAAAAAGTAACACCTCCCAAAGAGGTTTACGATAGAATTAGAAGAGAAAATAAACTTATTGGAAAAGCAAGAGCTGTTGATACCGATCTGATATATTTTAAAGATAAATTTATAACTCCAGTTGATAACGCAATTATAACTGGGGTTTATGGTAGTCAAAGAATTTTAAATGGAAAACCAAGGTGGCCACACTACGGTTTAGATTATGCCCAAAAAACTGGAACTCCAATAAAAGCAATGTTAAGTGGGGTAGTTACACTTGCAGAAAAAGATCTTTATTATACTGGAGCTACATTAATTTTTGATCATGGCCATGGAATTTCAACTTTATATATGCATATGAATGAAATTTTTGTTGAAATAGGGCAAGAGGTCAAAAAAGGAGACATAATTGGCACCGTTGGGAAATCTGGTCGCGCTACAGGACCTCATTTAGATGTTAGATTAAATTGGTTTGATGTTAAACTGGATCCTGGAAGCGTATTAAATTGATGAAAAAAGAAATTGAAAAAATTGCAGATAAGCTAGTTTATGCGTACAAAAGAAACAAACTTATAAATCCAATACCAATTAAGTTTACAAAAAATATTGAAAATGCCACAAAACTTAGAAAGCTCTGTGAGTCTAAAATAAATATAAAAGTGGTGGGTTTTAAAGCTGGTGGCACCGCCTTACCAGTATTAAAAAAATTAAAAGAAAAAGAACCTTTCTATTCTGCAATATTTAAAAATAATGTTTTAAAAAGTGGTAAAGGTGTAAAAATTAATCGTTCGACTTTAGGAATAGAGGTTGAGGTTGGATATTTAATTAGTAAAAAATTTTTTGATAATAAACAAATAATTACAATGAAAAATGTGAGTAAATTCATTACTCATATGATGCCTTGCATTGAAATTGTTGGATACAGACAAAAAAAACAAGGAATAAAATTTTTAGGTGATTTAGCAAGCGATTTCGGTGCCAACATAAAGTTCTTAATTGGTGCAAAAAAAAAGTTTAGAAAGGTTAATATAGGAAATCTAAAATGTAATATAAAAAATGTTAAAACTGGTAATGTAGTAAATGGAAATACTAATTCTGTTTATATTAACCCACTTAACTCCCTTCGATTTGTTCTAAATAAAATGAAAAAAGATAGAGTAAAATTAGATACTAATTTTTTTGTATTTACAGGATCAACGGTAGGTGTTGTTCCTCTAAAAAATAGAGGCAATTACATAGCAAATATTGAAAAAATAGGAACTGTAAAATCTACAATTCGATAATTAGTGGTGATCAAAAAAGTTTTAAAGAATAGTAAAATTGGAAAATACATAATCGCAGGAAGTTTTTTTTTCTTTTTAATTAAGGGAATAATTTGGTTAATAATTATTGCTCTAGCTTGGTTAGGTGTTGGAAAACTTTAAAATCTAAAGAACTACTTCAAAACCTTCAAAATTTGGATGACCCAAGTACAATCCACTATGTTGACCAGAATTTTTATGAGCTAGCCTAAATGCCTCAGATTTTGTCCAATTAATAAAATCATTTTTTGAATTCCAAATACTGTGTGATGCATATAAAGTATACTCATCATTTGTTTCACCTTTAACTAAATGAAATTCTTTAAATCCAGGCACATCATTTAAATGCGTATCTCTATTTTTCCAAACTTCCTCGAATTCTTTTTCTTTTCCAAGAACAATCTTAAAACGATTCATTGCTATAAACATAATTCAATATATTAATTCTATTTGAAGTTTAAAAGTTTAAATGGTGTGACACTCTGATGCTTAAATAAAAAGTCAAAGTTTATATATATAAACTAACAAAAGGATAATTATGAAAAAGTTATATCTAATTTTATCAATTTTGCTATTTACAAGTTCTGCATTTGCAGGATCTTGTCCAATGATGGCAAAAGGAGTTGATGCAAAGATTGCAGAAGCTCAGGAACTTAGAGATGCTGGAGTGAAAGCTCACGAAAGTGGTGATCACGCTAAGTCAGAGGAATTACTTAGTAAGGCATTAGGAATGTTTAAAGGATAAATTTAATTAAGGGGTGTTTAAAAACACCCTTAATTATTATTACCTATTTTTCTTTTTTTCTTTTTTGAGTTTTCTTTTCTCTTTAAAAGATAATCTTGGTTTTTTCATTACACTTGAATCTTTAAAAGACTTTCCACTGTATCTTTTGGACATTTTTGAACAAAATATTTTTTAATTATAATTTGACAACCATAATGTCTCATATGGTTTAAGTTCATATTTACTATTTATTTTTGTTTTACTCAATAAATTTTTACATTTTTTAAATTTATAATTAAAATCAAACTTTTGGTGTTTTGAGGACAAATTAGTTAAATTATATATAATCTGTTTTTTGTCTAAACTTGTTCTTTTAAAACAAAATACTTTTTTTCCCATATTTAAATTTTCTCTTTTAGCATTGGGGTGAAAAGCTTTATTTTTTTTCTTAATAGATATTAATTTCATAATTTTTTGATAAAATGCACTTTGCTTAGACTTTTTATCTTTTAGTAAACTTTCTAATCTTTTTTTATTCCATTTATATCTATTTAGATCTCTTTTATTACCAGAAATAATATACTTATATTCATCGTTTGAAGTTCCAAATATAGAGTTAAAATAAATTGCTGGAATTCCCTCGAATGCAATCATAATAGCATGTGCAGATATATACCTCTCTAAAAAGTATTTTCCTCTTAAATCATAATCAGTTTTTTGAAAAGCATTAAAAAGTGTAATATTTGCCTCGTATACCTTTTTTGATGAATTTTGAACTTTCCTGTATGACAATTGTCCACCATTTTTTTTTATACGTTTAAAAAATTTTGACAAATTTTTCTTATTTAAATATCCTTCAACTGGTCTCATACCTATCCCATCATGAGAGGCAATAAAATTTAAATAATTGTTACCAATCTTTGTTTGTGGAAGATTTTTGCTCCATTTATTTAAATATGTGCTATCTTCAAACAAAAAAGAATGAACTAATAATGGTGGTAAAGAAAAATTATAGATCCAATGAGACTCATTATTTCTTATTCCAAAATAACTTAAGTTTTCATTTTCTGGTAAATTAGTTTCTGTAATGATAGTTGGTTTTAATTTAAGAGAATTACAAACTATCCTCAACAATCTTATAATTTCATGAGTTTCTTTTAAATTAATACATTTTGATCCGCTTTTTTTCCATAAATACGCAATTGCATCTAATCTAAAAATAGTGACTCCATGATTTACTAAATTAATCATTATCTTTATGAACCTTAGTAAGACCTTTGGATTTCTAAAATTAAGATCAATTTGGTCATCACTAAATGTTCTCCATATAAGATTATTTTTTTTAAAAATGCTTATTTTTTTAAGTAATTTATTTTCTCTTGGTCTTACAACTTTAGAAATATCAAATTTTTTATTAACTGTTAAAAAATAATCTTTACCTGGTGATTTGTTCGTCAAAAAATTTTTAAACCACAAACCTTTTGAAGAAGCATGATTAATTACAACATCTGCCATAATAGAAGTCGTTTTTGACAAGCTAGAAATATCAGACCAATTCCCCAATTTTTTATCTACTTGATAATGATCTTTTACTGCAAATCCACTATCGCTACTTGATGGATAGAAGGGAAGAAAATGAATCACTTCAAAAAATTGATCCAATTTTTTTTTATAAAATTTTTTAAAAATTTTAATTGTTTTTTCTTTACTACTATTTAACAAGCTATCTCCATAGCAAATTAAAACTGAAGTTTTTTCTGATATTTTTAATGTTTTTGTTTTTTTCCCAAATTTATTATAATTATTTATAATTTGAAAAATCTCATCAGCAAATATACTTAGTTCTTTTTTAAATTTAGTTGATTTGTAAATAAAATTTAATTTACTTTTTATATCTTTTTTACTTTGCTGAGATAACATTAAGAGTTGTCTTTGTTATCTTCACTAACAGCTTTGTTTAGTTTGGTGAGAAAATCTGGTATAGCACTTTTCACTCTGCTCCATGTTGGTATAAATGGCGTATCCATAGGATTTACATAAAAATCGTCTCCTGCTTTCATTATATTTATAGCAAATAATTCAACTGCTTTTTCTTCGGTGTGTGAGTCAAATTTGAGACCGTTCATTGTGGCATCACTTCTATAAATATCTATCATGTCTAAGGCACATCTGTAATATGTTGCTTTCAAAGATCTAAATGTTTCTCTACTAAATGAATTTCCTTGTGTTGCTAGTTTTTTTATAAAAGTTTTGATTATATCTATAGACATTTTTGATAGACCTTTTGTTTCATCATCTAAAGAAAGATCTTGATGTTTATGGTCGTAAGTATCTGCTAAATCAACTTGGCAGATATTATTTGGTGAAAAGTTTCTTTGCATTTCAGATAAAACACCAACTTCTATACCCCAATCTGAAGAAATCCTTAGCTCTGATAAAACATTTCTTCTAAAGGAAAATTCACCTGACAAAGGATACTTAAACGACTTCATAAATTGAAGATATTCACTGCTGCCAATTGTTTTTTCTAAAGCAATCAATAATGGTGCAACGAGAAGTCTTGCAACTCTTCCATTCATTTTTTCATTGGCAATTCTAGGATAAAATCCTTTACAAAACTCAAAATTAAAAACTGGATTAACAACTGGATAAAAAAGTTTGGCAAGCATCCTTCTATCATAAGTTTTTATATCACAATCATGAAGAGCCACAGATCTAGCGGTGTCTCTTGCAATTGACATACCTAAACAGTACCAAACATTTCTACCTTTACCTGGTTGATTTGGTGCTAAACTTTTTTCTTTTAGTTCTTTATCTAATTTTTGAAGTCTTGGTCCATCATTCCATAAAATAGTAAAATCAATTTTAAGTTTTTTAAAAAATTTCCACGCATCCTTTGCCTGACTCTTGTTTGCTTTATCAAGACCAATGATAATATGATTTAAATATTTTGTTTTACTTATTTCGCTGACAATTTTTGGTAGGGCTTCTCCTTCTATTTCTGAGTAAAGACATGGTAATATCAATTCCATTTTTCTTTCTCCTGAAAATTCTAGCAACTCTTTTTCGATTTGTTCAGTTGACTTAGTCTTAAAATCATGAAGAGTAGAAACTATACCGTTTTGAGAAAAATCGCCCATATTTTAGTTTAATAACATTATTGAATTTTTTCCAGCGCCATTTTGACAACCTCTTCCCACCCATCTGGAGCGGGCTTTTTAGAGACTAAACAATTTTTTATATTCAAAGTATCTAACTTAAACTTTTCATTAAAAACCAAACATGCTATGTCGCTATTTTTAAGCATATCTAGGTCATTAAAATTATCCCCGACACCTATTATTTTTAATTCTTGTTTTTCAGTTTTCTCGAAAATTCTTTTTACTTTTTTCATTGCAAAAGACTTGCTAATATTGTCAGAAAGATTGATAACACGACCACCCTCTTGCATTGTTAAACCCATATCAGAGGCTAATCTAAATAAATTATTTTTTTCTGCCTTGTTTCCTTTAAATATAAGAGGTACTGAAAATTCTCTGTCAGATGCATAACTTAGCTGTTTCTCAGATAAACCAAAAATTTTAAGCTGTTCATCTTTTTTGAGTTTTAATACAAACTTGCATTTTGAAATAAATTTTTTTGGGATTCTTTTTAAGAAGATATTTAATATTTCATCTTTATCTCTACTAAGTATAATTTTCTCAGGAAAATCTGAATTAATTAAGTTCATCTTGTATATGGCGGCACCATTTTCAGCAATAAAAGGAAGTTCTTCCTTTAGCTCGTTACAAAAATTTAAGATCTCAGCTTTTGTTTTACTTGAGTTAGGTATTATTGATATGTTTTTAGATAGTAAATTTTGAATGTATTGCCTTATATTTTCAAATTTAAATGTTTCATTATGTAACAAAGTTCCGTCTAAATCAGTAAATATAACTATTTTTTCAATCATTTATTGTTTATGACTAAGAATTTATTTGGTTAAACTTAGATATCAACAATTAAAGTATCTTTTGAACCGCCGCCTTGTGAACTATTTACGATTGTACTGCCTTTTCTTAATGCAACTCTTGTCAAACCGCCAGTTGTTACATATGTAGATTTTCCACTAAGTACAAATGGTCTTAGGTCAAGATGCCTTGGTTCAATATCATTTTTAGTAATTGTTGGAGCAGTAGATAAAATTTCTAAAGGTTGAGCTATAAATTCTCTCGGATTTTTTTTAATTTTTGCAATTACTTCTTCTCTTTCTTTTTGCGGTGCCTTTGGACCAATCATTATTCCATATCCACCAGATGCATTTGCAGGTTTCACTACTAATTTTGATATGTTGTCTATTACATAATCCATTTGGATCTTGTCATGACATAAATAAGTTTCAACTTGATTTAAAATTGGTTGTTCCCCTAAATAATAAACTATCATTTTATTGACGTATGAATAAACAACCTTATCATCAGCAACACCAGTTCCTATGGCATTTAAAATTCCAACGTTCCCTTTTCTCCAGGCTTTGAATAAACCAGGAACACCTATAACTGATCCTTTATAGAATGCTTTTGGATCCAAAAAAGTATCATCCAAACGTCTATATATACAATCAACTCTTAAGGGACCTTTAACAGTCTTCATGTAAACTATATCATTTTCCACAAAAAGATCTTTCCCCTCTACTAATGCAATACCCATTTGTTCAGCTAAATAGGAATGCTCAAAGTAAGCAGAATTATAAATGCCAGGAGTTAAAACAACCATGTGAGGATCTTTTGTTTTTTTTGGAATACACTCTCTCATACAATTAAATAACTTATTTGTATAAATACTAATGGATGCAACCTTGTATCTTGTAAATAGTTCCGGAAAAACATCTCTCATTACCATTCTATTCTCAAGCATATAAGACACGCCTGAGGGAACTCTAAGATTATCTTCTAGAACTAAATAATCACCAGATTTATTTCTTATTAAATCTACGCCTGAAATATTTGACCATGCTTTATATTTCGGAGAAAAACCTTCACATTCTTTTACATAATAAGGTGATTTAAATATTATTTCTTTTGGGATAACATTGTCCTTAAATATTTTTTTATTGTTGTAAACATCATCTATAAACAAATTAAGAGCTTTTACTCGTTGCTGTAATCCTTTTGAAACTTTATTCCATTGAGTTCTTGGAATTATTCGAGGAATTATATCCAATGGCCATTTTTTTTCTTCTGCCCTGTTATTTGCAGCGTACACTCTAAAATTAATTCCTCTTGCACTTATAGTACTTTGGCAATTTTTTTCGATTTCTTGAAGTTTTTCTTTCCCGTATCTTTCTAGAATATTTGAAATTATTGTTGCATGTTTACGGAGCTTATTATCCTCTGTAAAATATCCATCGTAAGCATATTTAGCATTATAATTTTTCCACAATTTATTGACCATTTTAATAGCTTTTAATAGTTAAACATATTATGCAAATGCATTTTAGATATATCAGATATGATATAAATCGATTATAAATACGTCGTTTAATTAAATAATACATATAAATATATGACTTACTGCATAGGGATTAAAACAAAAGAAGGCATAATAGTAGCATCAGATAGTCGAACCAATGCTGGTTTTGATAACGTAAATATTTACTCAAAAATGTTTACATATGATGTTGGTGATAGAACTATATTAATAGTAACTTCAGGAAACCTTGGAACGTCACAAGCAGTTTATAAATCTATAGAAAAAGATCTTAAAGATAATTCTGGTAAGAAAAATCTTTCTTCATGTGAGGATTTTGATCAAATTGCAAAATATGTGGGGTCTTTAAACCTTAAACATTCCTCTCCAAAGGGAATGAATACAGATACAGTATTGCTAGGTTCAACTTTTATTGTTGGAGGTCAAATCAAAGGTCAACCTATGGAGTTATTTTTGGTATACCCACAAGGAAATTATATAAAGCCAGCAGACAGTAAACCTTACTTAGTAATTGGAGAAGTTAAATACGGAAAACCAATATTAGACAGAGTAATAACTCCAGATGTAAAATTAGGTGATGCCTCTAGATGTGCGCTTATTTCTATGGACTCAACTTTAAAAAGTGATTTGACTGTTGGTCCACCAATTGATTTTGTGGTGTATAAAAAAGATCAATTTAAAATTGCATCTCAAAAATGTTTAAATTTAAATGATGAAGAATTTTTGAAAATGACAAATGAATGGTCTGAAGGAATTTTAAAAGTTTTTAAATCATTCCCAAGATTTGATTGGGAATAATTACTAGTTTATGTCAAAAAAAATATCCATCTTTGGTTATCTTATTTTATTTACGCTTATATTTTTCTTTATTTCAGGTTTTTTAAAGAAGCAATTAATTTATATTGAAGCGGGTCCAAAGGGTGGTTTTTTTGATACTTCAGCCCATGTTCTAAAAAAGAGATTAAAAGAATATGATATTAATGCAGAAGTTATTAATCGTGAAGATACAATTAAAATAGTAGATGATATTAATGATAACAAAAAAAACATACACGTAGGTTTTGTTGCTCAAGATTTAAAAAATGCTCAATTCAAAAATGTAGAAGCTCTCGGATCTTTAATACTAGAACCTCTGTTTATTTTTTACCGTAAAGATTTAAACTTGAACTCTCTAGCTGATTTTAAGGGATTAAAGGTTGGTATTGGTCCAGAAAATTCTGGAACTAGGTTATTAGCAGAAACAATATTAAATCTTTACGGAGTGGATAGTAAAAACACTACGTTTATTGACCAAACACATTCTATTCACTTTGATATGATGGAAAAAGGAGAATTGGATGTAGGTTTTTTTTTGTTGCCTGCAAATAATCAATTTGTTTTTAAACTGGGTACAAATCCTAGTTTAAAGATCTTTTCACTTAAAAATTCAAAAGCAATTTCGAGAAGATTCGACTATTTGTATCCAGAAATAGTACAGGCAGGTGGATTTGATTTAAGAAATAATATTCCTAATGAAGATATACAAGTCGTGTCATTACCAGTTGATTTGGTGGCAAAAAAAAAATTTGGATCCATCAATTGTGGTTGCAATTTCTTTGATATTAAAAGAAGAATTTAAGGAACCTAATATAATTTCTGATGCATCATCGTTTCCATCAATGGAATACATAAAAAACCTTGAAGTTAATAAACGTGCTAAAGAAATCATTGAGATGCCTTT
>CACCNI010000004.1 GCA_902547215.1 uncultured Pelagibacteraceae bacterium | reverse complement strand
AGAAGAAGGAGCAGAAGGTGCGGAAGCAGCTGCTGCAACTGGTGAAGGAGTTGCAGAAACTGGTGATGCAAAAGATGCTAAAGGCGCTGAGGGTGAGAAAAAAGAAGCAGATAAAAAAGAGGACCCAAAAAAAGGTCAGCCTGAAAAAAAATAATTTACAATTGAAGAATTTAATTAAATAATGTTACTTTTTGTTGGACTAGGAAATCCTACACCGAATTCTGAGAATAATAGACATAACATCGGTTTTAAAATTATTGATGCAATAAATAATAAATTTAAATTATCAAAACAAAAACCAAAATTTAAAGGACTTCTTACAACTGGAAGCATCAATAATAAAAAAGTTTATGCAATAAAACCTCTAACCTTTATGAATAATTCAGGAATATGTATCAGAGAATTAATGGAGTACTTTAAAATTGATGCAGAGGATGTAATTGTTTTCCATGACGATTTAGATATTGATTTTGGGAAAGTTAAAGCAAAATTTGGAGGATCAGATGCAGGTCATAATGGTATTGCCTCAATTGATAAGTTTATAGGAAAAGAATATTCAAGAGTTCGAATTGGTATTGGCAAACCGAAAAATAACATAGCAGTAAATGACCACGTCCTGAAAGATTTTGACGAAGATGAGAAAACAGAACTTGAGTCAATAAAAGAAAATATCACAGATAATTTATCAATTCTCATTGAAAAAAAACTGGACTTATTTTCAAGTACCGTAAACAATAAATAATTAAATGGGTTTTAAATGCGGTATCGTAGGTTTGCCTAATGTTGGAAAATCAACTTTATTTAACGCATTAACAAATTCTACCAAAGCACTTTCTGGAAATTTTCCTTTTTGCACAATCGAACCTAATGTTGGCATGGTACCTGTTGTAGACACAAGGCTCGATAAACTTGTTCAGATTTCAAAATCCAAAAAAAAAATTTATACAAGTATTACTTTTGTGGACATCGCGGGACTTGTAAAAGGAGCTTCGAAAGGTGAAGGTTTAGGGAATAAATTTCTATCCCATATAAGAGAAGTTGATGCGATTATACATCTTTTAAGATGTTTCGATTCCACTGACATTCAAAACGTTAATCCTAATGTTGATCCAATAAGAGATTTAGAAATTATAGAGACTGAAATGAAATTAGCAGATTTAGAGTCAATTCAAAAAAGAATTGATAAAAAAAATAAAAAAAATTTAAATGAAAAAGAATTTGAATTACTTAATCAAGCATTAGAATTAATTAATAATGATAAGCCAATTGATAATTTAAAGCAGAATTTCGATAAAAATGAGATATCCTCCTCTGGTCTTCTCTCATTAAAACCAAAGTTATACGTATGCAATGTTGATGAAGGCAGTATACAAAATGGTAATAAATATACTGAACAAGTAAAAAAATCTGTGAATATGGAAAATGTTTTAATTATATCAGCTGATATCGAAAACCAAATTAATCAATTAAATAATGATGAAAAAGAAAATTTTATGAAAGTTATGGGAATTAAAACAACGGGTTTAAATAACCTAATTAATAAAGGTTATAAATTGTTAGAATTAAATACTTTTTTTACGTCAGGCCCTGAAGAAAGTAGAGCTTGGACAATTGAAAAAAATAGTTTAGCGCCCACTGCTGCAGGAAAAATTCATACAGATTTTGAAAAAGGTTTTATTAGAGCAGAAACTATTTCGTATGATGATTTTTTAGATAATGATGGTTGGGTCAATTCTAAAAATAGTGGTAAAATGAGGTTAGAAGGAAAGGATTATATTGTAAAAGACGGTGATATTTTAAACATTCGTTTCAACTCTTGACCATATTTTTTTCATACTAAAATAGACTAGCACAGTAAGTATAATCAAATAGACAATTGCCCTAAATCCTGTTTTATGCCTTTGCTCTAAATGAGGTTCTGCAGTCCACATAAGAAAACTTACAACATCTTTTGCCATTTGTTCTTCGGTAGCATTTGTCCCATCAGAATACTCTACAAGACCATCAGAAAGTTGCTTGGGCATCTTGATTTTATTTCCATACATATACTTGTTGTAATAAACCCCATCATCTAGTTTTATATTTTCTGGTGGGTCAACATAACCTAGTAAAACTGAATATATATAATCTGCTCCGCCTGCTCTTGCCTTCACCAAAACAGACATATCTGGTGGATAGGCACCTCCATTAGCTGATTTAGCTTCCTCTTCATTGCTATATGGCATCACAAATTTATCAGAAAGTTTAGCTGGTCTTGTGAACATTTCACCGTCTTGATTTGGACCATCAGTAATTTCAAAGCTTGCAGCAATGGCTTTTGCCTCTTTTACAGAAAATTCTGGCCCACCTTTTTCAGACAAGTTTCTATATGAAACATATTTTAAAGAGTGACAAGAAGCACAGACTTCATTGTAAACTTGATAACCTCTTTGAAGTGAAGCTCTATCGAATTTACCGAATGGACCTTTGAAAGACCAGTCAGTTGTCAATAATTTACTTGTATTTTCTGCAGATATTGAATTTGCAAAACTTATATTCAAAATTAAAAGGGAAAAAAGAATTTTAAATATTCTTTGCACTATAACTTCTCTTTTCTTACATCTATATTTTTTGCCATTGCGAGATCTGCCGATCCTCCTAAAACTGGACTGGTAATACTTAAAGGTAAAGGGGTTGTTTTTTCAATTTTACCCAAAATCGGAAGTATCAGTAAAAAGTGTAAAAAATAATATGCAGTAGCTACTCTTGCAATTAATAAATATAATCCCTCTGCTGGCATTGCCCCTACATAACCTAATATTAAAACATCGATTACAAGTATCCAGTAAAATTGTTTGTATAACGGTCTAAAAACTGCTGATCTTACTTTTGAAGTATCTAACCACGGTAACGCCGCTAAAATAAATATCGCTGATAACATTGCAACAACTCCTAAAAGCTTATCAGGAATTGATCTTAGAATTGCATAAAATGGTAACAGGTACCACTCTGGAACAATATGAGCTGGAGTTACTAACGGGTTAGCTTCTATATAATTGTCTGCGTGCCCAAGAATGTTTGGAGAATAAAATACAAAAAAGGCAAATACAATCATAAATAATAGTAATGCAAATAAATCTTTTATTACAATGTATGGATGGAAAGGCACAGTATCTTTAGATGGCTTTTGAATATCTATACCTACTGGATTATTATTACCTGGAACATGTAGTGCCCAAATGTGTAAAACAACCAGACCCAAAATCAAAAATGGTATAAGATAGTGTAGTGTAAAAAATCTTGTCAACGTTGGATTGTCCACTGAGTAACCACCCCATAACCATGTAGTTATACTTTCTCCCACTAAAGGAATGGCGCTAAACAAATTAGTAATAACTGTAGCTCCCCAAAAACTCATTTGTCCCCAAGGTAATACATAACCCATAAAAGCTGCGGCCATCATTAATAAGTAAATCATAATTCCCAAAATCCATATAATCTCTCTTGGGGCTTTATAAGACCCATAAAACAATGATCTAAATATGTGAATGTAAACTGCTAGGAAAAACATTGAAGCTCCGTTTGCATGAATATATCTTATGAGCCATCCATAGTTTACGTCTCTCATAATGTGTTCAACGCTACTAAAAGCTAAGTCTGCATGAGCTATGTAATGCATAGCCAAAACAAGACCTGTTATAATTTGAGTAATTAAACAAAACGTTAAAATACCCCCAAACGTCCACCAATAATTTAAATTTTTAGGTGTTGGGTAATCTGTTAAATGATTTGCTAAAGTAAGCAAAGGTAATCTATCATTAAACCATTTTCCAAATTTTGATGATGGTGTGTAATTGTGATCGCTCATTTTAACCTATCTTAATCGTGTTACTGTTTACAAATTCGTACTTAGGAATTTCTAAATTGGTTGGGGCTGGACCTTTTCTTATTCTTCCAGATGTATCATAATGAGAACCATGACATGGGCAAAACCATCCGCCATATTCACCTTTGTCACCAAGTGGCACACATCCTAAATGAGTACAAACACCTAACATAACTAACCACTCTGGGTTTTTCGCTCTGTCCTCATCTTTCTCAGGATGTTTTAAATCGGAAATGTTTACGTTTCTTGCTTCGTTAATTTCATTTTCTGTTCTTCTTTTTATAAATACAGGTTTGCCTCTCCACAAAACAGTAACTGACTGGCCTGGCTGCATACTACTTACATCTACTTCTGTGCTAGCAAGAGCCTTAACCGAGGCATCTGGATTCATTTGATCAATTAAAGGCCATGCAGCAGCGCCCGCACCAACTGCACCTACAGCAGCTGTAGCTGTAAAAATAAAGTCTCTTCTATTAGGTTTTTTTTCGTCTGACATTAATACTTAATTTATTTATTATATGATTTCATATAATATAAAAGTGGAATTTTTCTATAGCAAGAATGACACATAATAAGACAAAATTAACAGCTAAAATTGCTCTCTATCAGCCTGACATTCCTCAAAATACCGCATCCATAATAAGAACTTGCTCATGTTTGGGTGTAAAATTGGAGATTATTGAGCCATGTGGCTTCACTTTTGATGACAAGCGTTTTAGAAGAGTGGTAATGGACTATTTAGATGAAAAAATGATTAAAATTTACGAGAATTCAGATCAATTTTTTGAAGCAAAGAAAAATTCAAGAGTGGTTTTAATGACTACAAAGGCTAAAGATTCGATCAAATCATTTAAAATAAAAAAAAATGATACTTTTTTATTTGGTAGAGAAAGTGCAGGTGTACCAAAGAATATTCATCATGAAGTAGACAAAAGAATAAAAATACCTCTTATTCAAAAAAAAAGGTCATTAAACTTATCGACCACTGTATCTATGGTGGTGTCAAAATTAATATTATAATCAAACTAATCTATGGAAGAAAATATTAAAAAAAAGTTAGCGCGAAATTGGTTTTTAACAATTCAAGAATTAATTTGTCACGAAATTGAAAATATTGAAAATGGATCCTCTTATTTTAAAACGAAGGTGTGGTCTAGAAGCGAAACAAAAGATGAGGGAGGTGGAAAATCAAAGCTTCTTAAAAACGGAAATATTTTTGAGAAAGTAGGTGTAAATTTTTCTGAAGTATATGGCAATTTTTCAAATGAATTTAAAAAAAAAATACCTAGATTTAACAACAGTAAAAATTTTTGGGCATCAGGAATATCAATTGTTATGCATATGAAAAATCCTTATATCCCAGCAATGCATTTTAATACGAGATACATAATTACAGATCATGGATGGTTTGGTGGAGGTATGGATTTTACTCCTTGCTTTAAAGACTCAGCGCTAGAAAAAATTGTTGAGAAAAAATTAAAAATGATGTGCAATAAACATGGCAAAAACTATTACAAAAAATATAAAAAATGGTGTGATGATTACTTTTATTTACACCATAGGAATGAACCGAGAGGAATTGGAGGAGTATTTTTTGATTATAAGAAGGAAAATTGGGACAGAGATTTTGCTTTTGTAAGAGACGTAGGTATAACTTTTTCATATTTATTTAAAGAAATAATTGCAAAGAAATTTAAAAAAAGATGGAAAAAAAAGGACAAACTAATCCAAAATAAAAAAAGGGGTAGGTACGTTGAATTTAATTTGCTACATGATAGAGGTACAAAATTTGGATTACAAACTGGGGGAAATGTAGAAGCTATTTTGATGTCTTTACCTCCCACAGCTAATTGGGAATAAATTAATTTATGAAAGAACCGATAACTGTTAATGGATTAACTAAACTTAAAGAAGAATTAGTTTTTTTAAAAGAGAAAAAAAGACCAGAAATAGTATCTGCTATTTCAGAAGCTAGATCACATGGTGATTTAAAAGAGAATGCTGAATATCATGCAGCTAAAGAACAACAGTCACATAACGAGGGTCGTATTCAACAGATTGAGGATATTATTGCAAGGGCAAATGTTATTGACGTAACTAAAATCGAAAATACTGGAAAGGTAATATTTGGTTCAACTGTTTACCTAAAAGATTTAGATTCTAATGAAAAATTAACATATAAAATTGTTGGCAAAGACGAAGCTGATCTTAAAAAAAACCTAATTTTTTTTCAATCACCAATAGGAAAAGGTTTAATAGGAAAAAATAAAAATGATTTAGTTGAAATAAAAACTCCTTCTGGTGAAAAAAATTTTGAAATTGAAGATGTCAAATATCTCTAATTAAGAACAATTTTCTTAATTTCTTCTTTTGAGATTTTAAAATTATTATCAACCCAAAGTGTCTCTAGTTCTTTAAGTTTTTTTCCCATTTTTTTTCCAGGTTTATAATCAAAATTTTTAATTAAAAAATCAGCGTTATAAGGAAATTTCGGCAAATCTGTTTTTTTAGTAATTTTAATCAGATCATTAAGTGCTTTCTCGTTTTTATGAAAAATTAATAATTGCAAAGTTATAAGATCTAAAAGACTTTCTTTTTCACCAAAATATATTCTTTTTTTTAACTCTCTATCAAAAAAACTTTTCTCTAAACTCATTTGATAATTATCGTGAATATAAAGAAGTCTCTGTTTATCTTGGTTTGAAAAATTGAACTTATAAAGTATATAATTAATACTATTTAAATCTTTGATCATCATAGCACTTAACAATACAATGAAATTCTTGTTTAATTGTATATTCTCAATTAGAAGTTTGTTTTTGTTAGTTAAAAATGAAGTATTGTTTAAACTTGGAAAAACAAGTTCAAGAATTTCTTTTGAAAATTCGTCCTTTTTTAGATTTATGAACCCTTTGGAAAAAATTATCTTTTTTAATTCATCTATTAATCTTTCTTTAGAAATTTTAAGCAAGCCATCTAAATTTTGTTTGATAATTTTTTTTATTTTCGGTTCATGGTCTTTTTTTGAATAGTTTAAGAAAAATCTTATATATCTGAGTATTCTAAGGTAATCTTCTTTGATGCGCTTTGACGGATCTCCAATAAACGTGACACAACCATTTTCTAAATCTTTTCTTCCATTAAAGGGATCAAATACCTCGCCATAAATATTCGAGTATATTGAGTTAAAAGTGAAGTCCCTTCTCTCCGAGTCTTCTCTCCAATCTTTTGAAAATAATACTTTCGCATGCCTTCCATCGGTAGATATGTCCTTCCTTAAAGATGTAATTTCAAATTTCTTGTCATCAATAATTGCGGTTATTGTCCCATGATTTTTTCCGGTTTCATAAAAGGAAATATTATTTTTCTTTAACGATAGTATAACTTCGTCAGGATTAATGTTTGTTGCCAAATCAATATCATCCACAAGCTCATGGCAAAAAATCTTCCTAACGCATCCTCCTACATAATAAACATCACTTTCATCTGAAAAAGATTTAATTGCATCAAATATTTTTTTTACTGGAAAATTTTTCTGAATATCCAATGTATTCTTTTTAAATAAATCGTTTTTACTGTGATTAAAAAAGTTATTAATTAGTTTAAACATAACTGGCTGGGGCGCTAGGATTCGAACCTAGGAATGGCGGTACCAAAAACCGCTGCCTTACCACTTGGCTACGCCCCAAAATTAAATTCTTATAACACAACTAATCAAAAATTATATAGTTTTAGACATTACAGACCAATATTTTTTGTATTTATTGGTGAATAATTTAGACGCATTTAGTAAGTTTTTTTTAGACTTAGAATAGGCGACAAAGCTAGAACCAGACCCTGTCATTCTTACAAATTCTATCCCTTTTAAGCTTTTCAAAAAAAATACTGGTTTGTTAATATTTCTAAATTTTTTTAATACAATTGGTTCCAAATCATTCTTTTTATTATTTAATTTAAGCAAATTTTTTTTATTAGATGGTATTTTCTTTGAAAAATTTTTAAATTTTGAAAAAATATATTTTGTAGAGCATCCATTTTTTGGTTTAAATATAAGCAAATGATAACTGAATCCTTTTTTTAATGATTGAATTGAATTGTTTGAGTTCAAAAAAATTGGACCCTTATATAACCCTATTTTTACATCGTTACCTACCATTTCACAAACCTCTAAAATTTTTTTTTTATTTAAAATTACAATTCTCCTTTTTAAAAAAAAATTTAGAATTGAGGCAGCATTCATTGAGCCTCCTCCCATACCTGACTTTTGCGGAATATTTTTTGTAACTTTTATATAGTATTTTTTTTTAATTAGTCCTTTCTGATCTAAAATTTTAAGTAAAGTAGAAATAGAATTTTTTTTACTTATTCCTTTAGAGAATTTACCATCAAATTTTATAAAATGTTTTTTACGATTAATTGTCGATATTTCTATTCTATCATGTAGGTCAATAAAGCTAAAAAGAGACTGAATTCTATGAAATTTTTTTTTTTTTGAAACTACGTTTAAAAAAAGATTAATTTTTGCAAAAGACTTTATTACTTTTCTGTGCATGTGAAATTTAGGTTTTTTCTATACCATAGATAATCTTTTTTTTAACATCAATTTTCATTTCGTCGTCTGTTTCTTCTAAATTTAATACATTGTTCCAAAAATATCTTGCTTGTATTTTTCTATTTAACATCCAAAGTATGTCCCCGTAATGATCATTCACTATCGGATCATATGGCATTAATTCCACAGCTTTCTTTAAATATTTTTCTGCATTCTCAAAATCATTTATTAAATAATATCCCCATCCCAAAGAGTCAGTTATATAAGGATCGTTCTTTCTTAAATCGTATGCTTCTTTTAACATTTCCATCGAAAGTTCAATTTTATAGTTTCTCTCCAACCAACTATATGCAAGGTAATTTAATACGTAAGGATTATCTCGAGTAATATTTAAAGATTCTAATAAATCTTTATCAGCAGTTTCGTAATCTCCAATCCTTTCAAAGCTGCCTCCCCGCCTGTATAAAATATCAGCATAAGCTTTTGATCTATTGTCTAACAAGTCTAATAATTTAGAGTAAATTTTTATCGCCTCGTCATATTTTTCAAAACTTTTGTAAATTCCTCCCATGTCATACAAAACTTTTATATTATTAGTTTTTAACCCATCAAATTTTTTTTTTAAAAAATCGAGTGCTGCTGTTTCATTTTCCTGTTTTTTGATAATTGAAGATTTTTTTTTGTTTTTATACCAACTAAAAATTAGATCTTCCTCTGAAATAAAATTCAATGATTTTAAAGCTAAATCGAATTTTTTATTACTTATATAATTTTCAGCTAATAAACTATTATTAAAATTAAATTCAGGATTGAGATAATTTGATAAATGAATATAGAAATTTGACTTTTTATATAATCCTTGTGAAGAATATAAGTTAGAAATCAAAAACAAGAATTCAGATATGATATGATTTTCATTTTTACATGAGAACAATGAAGTAATTTTGTCGTATCTTTTATTTTCAATCCACTGTTTTGCTTGAGCAATTAAAATGCTGCTACTCGTATAATCAATCTTATTTTGTAACTCGTTTATTTTATTAAAATCTTTGATTTGAGCTAAATAATTAATGTAGAAAAAAATATACCTTGAAAAATCTTCAGTATCTTTAATTACAAGCTCTTCAAATAAAAAATCTGTGTTCTCTTTGCCTAAGTAACAAGACTGAAAAATCTTTTTTATTTTATCTATTTCACCGAACTGGACATCTTCGTTTTTGTCCATCTTTTTAAATATGATTGTATCTAGATAATCTTTTAATGTCTCTTTGATGATAAGCTCAAGGGTATCAAGCGGAACTTCGTCCATTTGCTCCAAGGTTAACATCGCGTTTGAGAAATCTTTTTTATTTATCGAATTTAGAGCTAACAGTACTTTTGCTTCAAAAAAATTTGTTTCGTTGACCTTTAATTGAATAGCTTTATTAAAAGCGATATCAATCTTATTGTTTAGAACTAATGATATAAGATAATTTTCCAAGTAACTCTCATGAGTTTTAACAAGACTCTTCGTGTTATTTAAATATTTTAACGAATCTTTATCGTCTTGATTATTAATGGATATTATTGCTGAAAAATAATTTGATAAATACTTGTGGTTGAATTCAATATTTTCAGTTGTTTTAGCGTAGGAAAAAGTTTGATATAAAAAAATTATTAAAAAAAAACAAATTTTTTTCATACTTAAAGAATATGATTTTTTTTTTTAAATAAAAGAAATAAAATGCAAAAATACGACTTTATCAAATCTACTTTTAACTTCTCAAATGCTCCTATTAAAAGATTTGTTAAAATCGAAAAAAAGGAGGATTTACTTAAAAAACTTAAGGACGAAATCTCTAATATTGAAAATTGCACTCTAAAAAATAATTCAAACAATTTAGTTTTTGCTGATGGTAATCATGACAGCAGCATTATGCTGATAGGTGAGGGCCCTGGTCAAAAAGAAGATGAACAAGGAAAACCTTTTGTGGGCGACGCAGGCTTACTTTTGAATAAAATGTTAGCTGCAATAAATATTAAACGAAATAAAGTTTATGTAACAAATATAGTAAATTACAGACCACCTGAAAATAGAAAACCTAATGAAGTTGAGATTAATACTTATGCTCCTTTTATAAAAAAACATATTTCAATTATAAACCCTAGGTTAATAATATTGTTAGGAAGCACTGCTATGGAGGCTTTTTTCGGAAATAAAGAGAAAATTTCTAAATCAAGAGGAGTTTGGAAAGAATTAATTGTAAATAATAAAACTTATTTAACTATGGTTACCTTCCACCCTGCTTATTTGCTAAGACAGCCCGATCAAAAAAAATTTTCTTGGGCAGATTTAAAAGAAATAAAAAAAAAAATTGAAGAATTGAAAATTGGAGTATAAATCTCAAAAAAATGTTGCTGGAGTAGATGAAGTCGGTAGAGGTAGTCTTATTGGTCCTGTTTATGCTGCGGCAGTAATTTTTAAAAAAGGTTTTGATAAAAAGAAAGTAAAAGACTCAAAAAAATTATCTGCTAAGAAAAGAGAATTTTTGGAAAATTACATAAAAAAAAATTCTTATTGGGCTATTGGGACAGCCTCAAAGAAAGAAATTGAAAAAATTAATATTTTAAACGCATCTCTTTTGGCGATGAAAAGATCAATTTTAAAATTAAAATTAAAACCTCAAATAATAAAAGTTGATGGAAATAAAAAACCTTTCATTAATAACCTCAATATAAAATCAGTTGTTAGAGGTGACCAGAAAATTCCTGAAATTTCTGCAGCATCTATTTTAGCAAAAGTCTCAAGAGACCGATTGATAAAAAAAATGTCGAAAAAGTTTAAATCTTATTTGTGGGATAAAAATGTTGGCTATGGAACCAGAGATCATCTTTCAGCAATTAAAAAATTTGGAATCACAAAACATCATAGAAAAACATTCAAACCAATACACAATATATTGAGTCCCAAATAATCAAAGGCACAATTAATCAAAATTAATTCAATCATAAGTTGACCTGGACTCCAAGCTGGAGTCTAATTGTTTCTTAAAAATGAGAGAGTTAGTTTTAAAAAACAAAATTATTAACGGAGATAGTCTTAAAGAATTAAAAAAAATCCCAGATGAGACTTTCGATTTAGTTTTTGCAGATCCACCTTACAACCTTCAACTAAAAAATAAACTGACTAGACCAGATAGATCAAAAGTTAATGCAGTAAGTGATAAATGGGATCAATTTGAAAGTTTTAAGAAATATGATGATTTCACATATGCATGGTTAAGTGAGTGTAAGAGAATTTTAAAAAAGAATGGAGCAATCTGGGTTATAGGTAGTTATCATAATATATTCAGAGTTGGCACAGCTATTCAAAATTTAGGGTTTTGGATTTTAAATGATGTAATTTGGAACAAAAAAAATCCAATGCCAAATTTTAGAGGAACAAGATTTACTAATGCTCATGAAACTTTAATTTGGGCTTCAAAATCAGAGAATTCAAAATATACTTTTAATTATCAATCATTAAAATGTTTGAATGATGATTTACAAATGAGATCTAATTGGGATTTGCCCATTTGCAATGGAACAGAACGTTTAAAAAAAAATGGAAAGAAGGTCCATTCTACACAAAAACCAGAAGCTTTACTTCATAGAATTTTATTAGCAACTTCAAATAAAGATGATTTAATTCTTGATCCATTTTTGGGATCAGGCACAACTGCAACGGTTGCAAAAAAATTGAGTAGAAATTATTACGGTATAGAAAAAGAAAAATCCTATTTCAAAGCTGCCGAACAAAGATTGAAAAATACAAAACCAATAGAAGATCATTATTTAGATACACTTAAAAACAATAAATCCAAACCAAGAATACCTTTTGGTTCATTGGTTGAGTTGGGAATAATTAAGCCTGGCACTATTATTTTTGATAATAAAAAGAAAATCAGTGCAAAAATAATGGTTGATGGGAGTATCAAACATGCTCAAACTGAAGGTTCAATTCATAAGGTTGCAGCTACAATTTTAGGAGCTGAAAGCTGTAATGGATGGACTTATTGGCATTGCGAATTAGGAAATACTTTCGTGCCAATAGATAATTTAAGACAAAAATTCTTGTCAAAAAGTTACCTATAAATTTTTCCTAAGTAACTTTCTAAAAACTTTTTATTTTTTACTAATTTTTTTAAAAAAATATTTCTAAGATATACAGTTAAAGGATTTGATAGATGAAAAGCAAACTGATTCAATTTTGATCTATTATTTACCATTTTTATTTTATTAACCCTATTTTTAAAAAAGTTAGCATTGGAATTATTTTCTATACTAGCAAATAGTTCATGTGCACCCTCTATAGACTGAGATGCGCCTTGAGCAAATGATGGTGGAAAAGCAAAAAAAGCATCTCCTATTAAATAAATGTTCTTATTTTTTACTTCAAAAAAATTATCACTAACAAACACAGGAAATATTTTTAATTCTTTAAGATTATTAAAAAATTCTTTGTTCTCTTGAGGAATATTTTCCAAAATTTTTTGTATAAATAATTTATCATTAAACAATGAGTAATTTTTCTGTTCGTCTTCTGAAAGTTTATATTTCATTATAGCTATTAAGTTTAAATCTCCACCTGGAGAAATAGGATAAATTACATGATGAAAATCAGAGCCCAAAAATAACAAAATATTCTTTTTATCAATTATATTTGAATTTGCCGGTATCGTTCCCCTTATAGCTAAAGTATTATTATATTTTGGTTGAACTTGTTTATTTGAAACAAGATTTCTACTTTTTGAAAAAACCCCTTCAGAAATAATTAGATAATCAAATTCGTGAGTTTCTTTATTTTCAAAAGTCAGTTTTATTTTTTCTTGCTCTTGATCAATTTTCGATACACTATAATTTGTTTTGATCAAATCCTCTAAATCATTTTTTAGAAAATTGATCAAAGTAGATCTTTTCAAAGTAGTATACTTGCAATCATTTGAGTTAAATTCAGATATATCTAGTTCACATATTTTATCTTCATCTTTTTTTGAATAAAAATTTATTTTTTCTGGATTAAATTTTTCGTTTTTCTCTAATTTGTTAAATCCAATTTCATTTAAAAGTTTGACACTGTTTGTAGATAATTGTACACCGTACCCCTCATCTAGATTAAGAGAGTTTTTTTTATCAAAAATTGATACTTGATATTTAGGGTTTTTTTTAAAAAGATTAGCTATGTATAATCCTGATATCCCTGCTCCGATAATTCCAATTTTTTTCATACATTACTTGAAGCTACTCTAAATAATTTTTTTGTAAAAGATGGTATTACTTCACTTACTATTTTTTTTCGGTTTAAAATTACGCCTTTATTTGTTGATTTAATTTTATTTTTATTAATTACAATATTCATATCTATATTAGATATCTTAATTTTTGTTTTTACTTTTGGTGAAGAGTTAAATTTTGACTTATCTATTTCGTTCATCGGAAAGATTAATAAATTTTTAAGAAAGTTAAATTTATTATTTCTAACTAATAACATTTTATTTTCATTCATATAAATATTTGCCTCAAAATATTTGATCTTATTTTTTTTTGTTTTTTTTATTAAAGAAAAATCTTTTCGTTTATATGAAATACAATTTATTCTTATTGGACACTTGTCGCATAATGGAGAGGTGGGCCTGCATACTAAAGCACCTAATTCCATTATAGCTTGAGCATAATCACTTGCTCTTTCTGATAAACCGAAAAATTTTTTTGAAATTTGCATATTTTCTTTTGATATAGCTTTTTCGCTTCTTAGGTATAGAACCCTTTTAAGAATTCTTTCAACATTTCCATCCAAAGGAATAAATTTTTGATTGAAAGCAATAGCCATTATTGCATTAGACGTATAGTCACCAACTCCAGGCAAAGATTTTAAATCTTCAAAATTGGATGGTAAAGTTCCACCAAATTTACCATTGATCATTATCGCAGATTTTTTTAGATTTCTAGCTCTAGAGTAGTAACCCAGTCCTTCCCACAACTTCATTAGTGTTTGGTCATTTGCTTTAGACAACTTTTTAAAGTTTGGAATTTTTTGCACAAATCTTTTGAAATAAGGAATTACAGTTGAAACTTGAGTTTGTTGCAACATAAACTCACTAACCAACGTGAAATAAAGTTTTTGTTCCTTAGAATTATTTTTTCTCCATGGGAGAATTCTCTTATTATTATCGTACCAAAATAAAATTTTTTTTGATATAATTGATTTAGTCATGAAATTTAATTCTAATCAGAGATTTAAAGTCATTCAAGGATTAAGATCTTTTAAAGACACTTTGCCCACAAAAGTAAAAAAGTTATTGAAACAAAAAGGAGAGGTTTATTCTGAACTTATAGAAAATTGGAGAATGTTTGTTGGTGATGAGCTATTTTCTTTAAGTTATCCAAAAAAATATTTGAGTTCTAATAAATTTAGAAAATCTGTATTGGAAGTAATGGTTAAGAGAGGTCACGAAGTCGAGTTAGAGTATTCGAAAAAAAATATAATAGATAAGATCAATTCTTTTTTTGGATATGATTTAATTTCAACATTAAAGGTGTATACCTTTGACGGGAAAGATGAAAAAATAAAAAGTGTTAAAAAAAGTAATTTCAAATATAATTTAGGGGAAATTAAAAATAAAAAAATTGAAAATTCTTTAAAAGAATTTGCTAAAGTGTATAGAGAAAAAAATGATTAAGAAAATTTTTGTACTAATAATTTTTGTTCTATTTCAGACAAATATTAACGCATCTTCCTTCAAACCAATAATTGAGGGAAGAGAAGATGCAAAAATTAAACTAATAATTTACGAGTCTCTTACTTGTTCATTCTGTGCAGATTTTCATAATAAAGTTTACCCTGAATTAAAAAAAGAATTTATTGATACTGGTATTATAAATATTGAATTTAGAAATTTCCCATTAGACATGGCGGCATTAAATGCATCTAAACTGGCTCATTGTAACAATGATGGCAAATCAGACTTACTACATTTTTTATATTCTAACCAAAAAAAGTGGGCTAAAGGATCAACAATTGATGAAGTTAATTCAAATTTGTCTTCAGTTATAAAATTATTTGAAAAACCTCTAGATGAAGAAAAGTGTTTTTCTAATACTGAGTTAGAGGCCTTTATCTTAAACGAACGAATCGAGGGTGTAAAAGAATTTGATATAAATTCAACCCCTACACTTATTTTAAACGACCAAAAGTTTGAAAAAACGCTATCGTTTAAAAATTTAAAAAAAGCCATAGAAAAACTGTTATAATTCCTTAATGGAATTTAAAAAAATTCAACTAAACGGTTTTAAATCTTTCGCAGATAAAACAAGTTTGCTTATTGAGGACGGTCTAACTGGAATAGTTGGTCCAAACGGTTGCGGTAAATCAAATATCGTCGAGTCTTTAAGATGGTGTATGGGTGAAACATCAGCAAAAAGTATGAGAGGCTCAGGTATGGAAGATGTAATTTTCTCCGGTACTTCAAACAAACCTTCCAAAAATATAGCTGAGGTAATTGTAAACCTATCTAACGATGGAAGTCTAGGGTCACACAATTATAAACATATTCCCGAAATAGAAATTAGAAGAAAGATTGAAAAAGATAAAGGATCAAAGTTTCATATAAATGGAAAGGAAGTAAGGGCAAAAGATGCTCAAATGTTTTTTGCTGACCTTTCAACTGGGGCTCACTCTCCATCATTAATAAGCCAAGGTAGAATAGGATCGTTAGTTACAGCAAAACCGAGTGATAGACGGGCAATTCTTGAGGAGGCCGCGGGAATTTCTGGTTTACATGCTAGAAGACATGAAGCTGAGGTAAGGTTAAATGCTGCAGAAAACAATTTAAAAAGAGCAGATGAATTAAGAAGACAACAAGAAAAACAATTAGCAAATTTACAAAAACAAGCAGAAGAAGCTGGAAAATATAAGATGATTTCAGAAGAAATAAAAAAAATTGAAGCAGGTTTATATTTTTTAAAATTACAGGAGATAGATAAGGAAATTACCTTAGAAAAAGAAATTAATAAAGACTCTGATCAAGAATTTGAAAAGATTACAAGTAAAATTAATGAAATTGAAAAAAAAATAGAAAGTGAAAGTGCAACAAACACCCCAATTAAAGAAAAAAATTTTGAAATACTTTCTAAAATCCAAAGATTAAACTTAGAACTCAAAAGTTTGGATGAGGAAAATGATAGAATACAAAAAGAGATTGAAAATTTTAAAAATAGTCTTGTAGAAATAGATAATGATTTAGATAGAGAAAAAAGTATTACAATTGATGCTAACTCAAATGAAAAAAGGTTAAAAGAGGAAAAAAATGATTTAATCAATATCGATACGAAATATTACGATACTGAAAAAAAATCTAATGATGATCTTTTTTCCGTAAAAGATAAACTTAAAAACAATCTTGAAAACGTAAAGACTTTAATAAGTCAGAACCAAAATGATGATGCTATAAAAGCTATTGAAGAATGTAAAAATATTATTGAAGAATATGCCGAAAGCTATAGCAAAAACCAAAACATAAAAAACGATTCAATTAAAAGAAAAGAAAGAATAAAAATTATTGATACTGAAATTGAAAGTTGGAAAAACCTACTTGAGAACTCCGACAAATCAATAAAACAACTTAATGAAAGAAGACAAAAATCATCTAGTCAATTAAATCTTTTAGAAAATAAACCGAACACTCAAGCAGAAAAAAAAGGGCAACTAACTGAAAATTTAAGACTATCTGAAATTGAGAAAGAAGAGAATGAAAAATTAATTGAAATATCAGAAAAAAAATCAAACGCCTTAAATCTTGAGCTTTCAGAGATCAGAGAAAATTCTATAGAAATCAGAGAAAGAAAAGCGAGTTCAACAGCAACAATTGATGGTCTGTCAAAAAGAAGAATTGATTTGTTAGAAAGAATTGAAAATGAATTAAATCTTGCAGAAAAAGATGTTTTTGAATTCTCAAACTTGAAAGATCAAATTGATCTCCCGGATGCTCTCACGCAAGAGGAATTGCTTGATGAAAGGAAAAGAGAGAGAGACAAACTAGGATCAGTAAATCTAAGAGCAGATGAAGAAACAAATAAATACGAGATTGAAATTAAAAGAATGGAAAAAGATCGATCAGACTTAGTTACAGCTATTGTCAAACTTAAAGAAAGTATTAATGAACTTAATCAAAAAGGTCGAGAAAGACTCCTTGAGGCTTTTGAAAAGGTTAATAGAAAGTTTAATGAAGTTTACACAAAATTATTTAACGGTGGAAGTGCCAAACTAGAATTAGTTGACTCTGATGATCCACTTGATGCAGGTTTAGAAATGTTGGTAAGTCCTCCAGGAAAAAGACTTCAGTCAATAACTCTTCTTTCAGGTGGAGAGCAAGCACTCACTGCTTTATCTTTAATCTTTGCAGTTTTCTTAACCAACCCTTCGCCGATATGTGTTCTTGATGAAGTGGATGCACCTTTAGATGACGCAAACGTTACTCGTTTTTGTAATCTTTTGGATGAACTCATAAAAATTACTAAAACAAAATTTATTATTGTTACCCATCACGCACTTACGATGTCAAAAATGAATAGACTTTATGGTGTAACCATGCCAGAGAAAGGCATAAGCCAGCTAGTTTCAGTTGACCTTGAAAAAGCTGAGAGCATGGTTGCCTAGATGGGTAAAGAACGGCTAAAAGATCGCCTAAAAAATGCACGTAAAAAGTTAAAAGTAGAAAAAGAAAATCCCCAAACATCTAATATTGGACAAGCTTTCAAATTGAGCACTGAATTAGTGGCGGCTGTATTAGTAGGGACAATTATAGGGTTTATTTTAGATAATTGGTTTGATACTAAACCATGGTTAATAATAATATTTTTTTTTGTTGGTGTAGTTGCGGGTATATTAAATGTAATCAGGTCAGCAAAAAAACTACAGAATTGATTTTATGGCAGCAAATCCAATGTACCAATTTAATGTTTATAGAATTGGTCCAGAAATAAAAATAGGTGAAATTGATTTATCTTTTACAAATGCGAGCTTATTTATGGTCATAAGCTCATTAGCAATATTAATAATTTTTAATTTAGGTGCGCAAAAGCGAAATATAATTCCTGATAAAATACAATTGCTCTCAGAACTTAGTTATACATTTGTGTCTAAAATGATAAGTGATACAGCTGGTTCGAAAGCTAAACCATATTTTTCATTTATATTTTCACTTTTTATGTTTGTTCTTTTTTGTAACATGTTCGGTATGATCCCCTACTCTTTTACAGTAACGAGCCACATAATTGTAACATTTGTTTTAGCAGCATTTATTTTCATTGGAGTGACAATTATTGGATTTATTAAACATGGATTTGGCTATTTAAAACTTTTTGTACCAAGTGGAGTGCCAGCTATCTTGTTACCTCTAATAGTAGTTATAGAAATTATTTCTTATTTGAGTAGGCCCATCAGTTTATCTGTAAGATTGTTTGCAAATATGATGGCGGGACACACAATGATGAAAGTATTCGGAGGCTTTGTAGTAAGTCTTGGAATTGTCGGTGGATGGCTTCCACTGAGTTTTTCAGTTGCATTAACAGGTTTGGAGATATTAGTTGCTTTTCTTCAAGCTTATGTTTTTGCAATTTTAACATGCATTTATTTAAATGATGCATTAAATTTACACCATTAATCATAAGGAGGATAATATGGAGTTAGAAGCAGCAAAAATGATTGGAGCAGGACTAGCGGCAATTGCTTTAGCAGGTGCGGGGGTAGGAATAGGTATTATTTTTGGCAACTATCTATCTGGCGCTATGAGAAATCCATCTGCAGCTCAAAAACAATTTCCAAATTTACTTTTAGGTTTCGCATTAGCTGAGGCCACTGGGCTGTTTGGGCTAGTTGTAGCCTTGATAATTTTATTTGCTTTTTAAATAATTGTGAAAAAAATTATTTTACTTAATATTTTTTTTTTCTCGTTCTTCACTGTAGCAGTGAAAAGTGCAGAAAAAGGAGGAATGCCTCAATTGGATCCTGAATTTTGGGTATCGCAAATTTTTTGGTTAACCATAACTTTCGGTACCCTTTTTCTAGTCCTTTCTAAATTTATCTTACCTAGAATAAGTAAAAACTTGGAGCAGAGAAGATTGCAAATTTTAGAAAATATTGAGACAGCTGAAAAGCAAAGAGAACAAAGTGAAAAAAATCTCAAAGAATTTGATGAGATAATTTTGAAAAGTAAAAACAAAGCTAAAGAAGTAATGATAGCTGCAAGAGAAAAAGTTGTTTCTGAAATAACCAAAAAAAAAATGAAACTTGATGAAGACTTAAATTCAGAAATTCAAAATGTTGAAAAAGAAATAATCGAGTTAAAATTATCTTCACCAAAAAAGATAAACTCAATAGCTTCTAATATAACCAACGAAGTCATAAAAAAGTTAATTGGAACTGATGTAAATGAAAGCAGTGTTTCTGCTTTAGTTGAGCAAGAACTTAAAAAATTGAACAGGAGCACAAATGGAATTTGACTCAACTTTTTGGGTAGCTATATCTTTTGTTATTTTTTTTGGAGTGCTAATTTATTTTAAGATACCAAGAAAAATAAATGAGGCTTTAGACTCAAAGATCTCTGAGATAAAAAATGAATTAGATGAAAGTGAAAAGTTAAGAATAGAAACACAAAAATTATTAGAAGACTCTCAATCAAAATTAAGCTCAGCCGTAAAGGAAAGTAAAAAAATTATAGACCAAGCAAAAAATGACTCTGAAAAAATGGTGAGTGATTTAGAGCTTAAGTTTGAGAATTCGGCTAAAATTAAAAAGGAACTATCTTTAAGCAAAATTAAACAAATGAAGGATGAAGCAGTTAGAGAAATTAAAAATACTTCAGTTGATGTCGCATTCTCTGCTTCAGAAAATTTAATTAAAAATTCTATTGAAAAATCAAAGCTCGACAATTTATTTCAAAAAAATTTAGAAGATGCTAAAGATGCTTTGAAAAAAGCTGGCTCAAATTAAAATAAATTCTTACATTTTTAGAAAAAAAATATAAATTATTGTTATGAAATCCATAGTCATAGGTTCAGGTTTTGGTGGTATATCTGCAGCTCTTAGGCTGAGAGCAAAAGGCCACGAGGTGACCTTAATTGAAAAACAAAATGATTTAGGTGGTAGAGCAAGAATTTTTAGAAAGAATGGGTTTTCATTTGATGCTGGACCTACAGTAATTACTGCACCTTATTTAATATATGAGTTGTTCGAATTATTTGGAAAAGATCCAAAAGACTATTTAAATATAAAACCTTTAGATATTTGGTATCAATTCGTTTTTGAAGATGGCACAAAATTCAATTACTCAGGAAATGAAGAAGAAATGGAAAAGCAAATATCTGCAATTTCTCCAGATGATTTGAAAGGTTATATCAAATTAGTAAATTTCACCAAAAAAATTTTTGAAAAGGGGTATTTAGAACTTTCAGATGTTCCTTTTACGAAACCTTTTTTCATGATGAAACAAATTCCATCTTTATTAAAGTTAAAAAGTTATAAATCTGTTTATTCTCTTGTGTCCTCATATGTTAAACACGAAAAACTAAGAAGAATTCTTAGCATGCATCCTCTACTTGTGGGTGGTAATCCTTTCACAACAACTTCGATTTATGGCTTAATTCTATATTTAGAAAAGAAATGGGGAATTCATTACTCGATGGGGGGAACTGGAAATATAATTAAAAGTCTTGAAACATTAATGTATGAGGAAAATATAAAAATAAAAAAAGGCTTTGAGGTAAACAAAATTATTTCAAATGGAAAAACAATTAAAGGTATTCGATTGGAAAACGGTGATGAAATTTCTGCAAATAATGTGGTTTGTAATGCTGATCCACCCGATGTCTATGAGAGATTATTAAATAAAAAAGACCTGAATTTTTTTTTCAACTTAAAAAGAAAAAGAATGGATTATTCAATGGGTTTATTTGTTTATTACTTTGGAACTAAAAAAATTTATAAGGATGTCGCTCACCACACAATTAAGTTTGGTAACAAATATAAAGAACATTTAGATGATATTTTTGATAAAAAGAAACTTAACGATGATATTAGCTATTATCTGCATCGACCTACAGCAACAGATAATTCAATGGCGCCAGATGGATGTGATTGTTTTTATGTTCTAGTCCCAGTCCCTAATAATCAATCAAATATAAATTGGTCGGTAAGTAGTGAAAAAATTAAAAATTTAGTAATTGATAAAATGGAAAAGGATTTGCTTCCAAATTTAAGAGAAAATATAATAGAGGATTTCTACTTAACGCCCGACTACTTTGAAAGAGATCTTAACACAAAATTTGGATCAGGATTTTCAATTCAACCAAAATTTACGCAATCTGCTTATTTTAGATTTCACAATAAGTCTGAAATTTATGATGGATTATATTTTGTTGGCGCTGGAACACATCCTGGTGCTGGTGTGCCTGGAGTTTTATCATCGGCAAAAGTTTTAGATAAAATTCTTTAATGGTGAATAATCTTTTATCAATTCATGCAAAGTCTTTTAGCTGGGCTGGATTTTTCTTGCCTAGCGATGTTTATAAAAATGGATCTGACTTATACGATTTTTGTAGAATATTAGACGATATTGCTGATGAAGAAATATCTTTAGAGATTAAAAAGAAAAAATTCCTTAATTATAAAAATGACTTTATTAACCACAACTTCGAAAACGATAGTATCAAAAAGATACATCGCATTATTAAAAACTTCGATGTATCAGAAAAAATTGTTCTCGATCTTTTTGATGGTATTGAGTCTGATTTAAAAGAAAAAATAGAATTTAAATCTAAAAGAGAGCTGCTAGTATATTCTTATAGAGTGGCTGGAACGGTAGGTTTGATGATGGCGAAAATTCTTAGAGTAAGATCTAAAACAGCTCTGAAATCTGCAATTGATTTAGGAATAGCGATGCAGCTTACAAATATTTCTAGAGATGTAATAGAAGATAGAGAAAAAAACAGAGAATATATTAAGCATGATCTTTCAAATATAAAAAATACAATTACTACTGCAGATTTGTTTTATAATAGTTGTTTTAATTCAATCAGAGAAATTCCAATTAGATGCCGTTTCGCTATATTAGTCGCTCGCAGAGTTTATAGAGAGATTGGTTATAAAATCATTAAAAAAAGAGACATTAAGGAATATAATCAATCTGGAAAAATTTATGTTACTAAATCTGGCAAAATCGTTCAAACTATTTTAAGTATTTTTGATTTTTTTAGATTATTATTTATTCAATCAGATAATTATTACAGAAATGAAGAGCATAATGAGATTGGTTTAGAAATTAACATAGATGAAAGAATTTGATTATACAATAATTGGTGGCGGTTGCGCTGGCCTCTCCTTAGCTTACGAGCTTGAAATCAATAATAAATTAAGTGATAAAACCTTAGCTATAATTGAGCCTAGAACTGAATATCAACGGGATAAAACATGGTCTTTTTGGAAAACATTTCAACATAATTTTGAAGATTGTGTGATTAAAAGTTGGGATTCTTTTTCAATTAATATTCCAAATAAATCAAAGCAGGTTGAATGTGAAAGTCTACCGTATCAATCTGTTGACAGTGGTCTATTTTACAAAAAAACTTTGAACAGACTTAAAGCAAATAAAAATATTCATTTCTTCAGAAATAAAGAGGGTGTAAATACAGAAAATTCATACGTATTTAATAGTGTTCCTAAAATAAATTCAAATGAAAATGATCTTTGGCAACATTTTGGAGGTTATGAAATTGAAACGGATAAGAATATATTTGATGATTCTATAATCAATTTAATGGATTTTGATTGTGAGCAAAAAAATAGCGTTCATTTTTTTTACACCCTTCCGTTTTCAAAAAATAAAGCTTTAATTGAAACAACTTGGTTATCAAATATGAAAGATCCTTCAGAAAAAGACTATGATTTTCAGATTAAGGAATATATTAAAAATATTCTTAAGATTAAAAATTACAAAATTATTTATAAAGAAAAAGGACAAATTCCATTATTTTATCCTACAAATTTAAATGGTGAAAAAAAAATTAATATCGGAACAGCGGGTAAAATGACGAGATTAAGTACTGGATACACTTTTCTAAATATTCAAGAACATTGTAAATATATTGTTAAAAATTTAGATAATTTAAAAACTTACAATATCGGAAAAAAATATGAAATTCTTGATAAAATATTTTTAAAAGTGTTGAAAAGGAATGCTAAAAGAATGCCAAATATTTTTTTTGAAATCTTTAATTCTAGCTCGGAAACAAGTATAAAATTTCTCTCAAATAAAAGTAATATTTTTCAAGACTTATCAATAATATCGAAAATGCCAAAGTGGCCTTTTATAAAGGCTTTATTCAATTAATGGATTTATATAAAATAAATAAAAAATATTCGTTTTTTTTACTTCTATTCAATATTATTTTTTTAATTTCAATTTCAAAATATTTTGAAAATAAGCAAATAGAATTTCAATATCAAACTATCATCTGTTTCTTTTTAATATCTATCATAGGTGTTTCTCACGGAGCTCTTGATCATTTAAAAGGTTATAAATTAATGAAAATCTATAAAGTGGAAAATAAGTCGTACTTTTACGTAGCTTATATAGCTGTCTCGTTGATAGTAATTTTAACTTGGATGATAGTTCCAGAAATTGTTTTAATAATTTTTTTAATGGTTGCTTCATATCATTTTGGTAAAGAGGATAGTTGCGTAGAACAAAACACAAAAAGTTTAGTTTACGATTTTCTATATTTATTTAAAGGAAGTGTAATAATTATTGCACCTCTTCTATTTCATAATGAAAAGACCAATGAAATTTTTCAAATCTTAAACTTAGACTTAGGTTTTTTAAGCAGTAAATTTTTAATATTAATGATATTTACAAGTTTTATCGCAAACATTATTATAACAGTCCAATCGAACAATGGTGGATTCTTAATTGCAGATTGGACAAATATTATATTGCTTAATGTGTTTCTTTCTCCATTAATTGCTTTCACAATTTATTTTTGTTTTTTACACTCTGTAAGACATTCTCTTTCTCTAATATATGAAATTGATAGTAATGATTTTAAAGTTGGTTTTTATAAGTTTATAAGAAAAGCATTACCGCTTACATTAATGACTTTATTACTATTTATAATAAGTCTTTATTTTTTAGCTAATTATTATGCTTTTGATGACGCAATTTTAAAAGTAATATTTATAGGTTTGGCGTCTTTAACCTTTCCGCATATATTATTAGAGTATCTTATAGAAAAAAATGAAAAATAAAGATTTAAAAATATATTTAGCTGCTCCTAGAGGATTTTGTGCTGGAGTTGATAGAGCAATAGAAATTGTTAAAAAAAGTATAAATAAATTTGGGTCGCCAGTTTATGTACGACATGAGATAGTGCATAATAAGCATGTAGTAGAAAATTTAAAAAAAATTGGGGCAATATTTGTAGAAGAACTAAGTGAAATTAAAGACAAAACTAGACCAGTAATTTTTTCAGCTCATGGAGTGCCAAAAAAAGTTCCAAAAGAAGCTCAAGATTTAAAAATGGAATATATAGATGCTACTTGTCCTTTGGTTTCTAAAGTTCATAGAGAAGCTGAAAATTTAAATAAAGCTGGTTTCCATATTTTTTTAATTGGTCACGAAAATCATCCTGAGGTAATTGGCACTATGGGTCAAATATCAGAAGGGTCGATAGAATTAGTTGAAACGATTGATGATGTTAAGAATATAAATATTCCATCAAGCAAAAAATTAGCTTTTGTAACTCAAACAACTCTTTCTGTTGATGATACAAAAGATATTATTGATGCTTTAAAAAAAAAATTTCCACAAATAAAAGAACCAAACAAAGAAGATATATGCTATGCCACAACTAATAGACAAGCAGCCGTTAAACAGATTGCATCAAAGTGTGATATGTTCTTTGTGATTGGAAGTAGGAATTCTTCCAATTCAAAAAGACTCGTAGAGGTAGCCAACAAGGCAGGATGTGATTATTCAGAGTTAATACATTCTGAAAGTTCAGTTCCTCTAGAAAAAATTTCTAAGTGTAATAGTATAGGTATTTCATCAGGTGCATCAGCACCTGAAATTTTAGTTCAGAATTTTATAGAAAAAATTAAAGAAAAATTTAATGTCGAAATTCAAGAAGTCGAAATAGTAAAAGAAAACGTAGCTTTTAAAGTTCCAGGAAAACTCAATTAATGGCTGTATTTACAAAGTTAAATCAAGGTGACATTTCTTATGTCCAAAATATTTATGGATTTAAAAAAATCAAAAGCTTTAGGGGTATTAAAAAAGGAATAGAGAATACAAATTATATTGTTAATACGAAGAATAAAAAATACGTCTTAACGATTTTTGAAAGAAGAGTTAAAAATAAGGATTTGCCCTACTTTATGAAGTTAATGGATGCACTTTCAAAAAAAGGTATTAAATGCCCTTCCCCAATCAAAAATAAATATGGAAAATATATATTTAGTTTAAAAAGAAAAAAAGCTTGTCTAGTTTCCTTCTTAAAGGGTAACGATAAAAAAAAACTTTTGGAAAAAGATTTATTAGTCATTGGTAAAAAAATTGGTTTAATGCATAAAAAATTAACAAAAATAAAACTAAAAAGAAAAAACAACTTTTCACCCCTCAAAATAAATAGTCTTATAAATAAAATTAACTTAAAAAATTCGAAGTTACCTAAAAATCTTAAAGATGAAATGAAGCAAAGTTTTCGTGATATCAACAAAAACTGGCCAAAAAGAATACCAATTAGTGTAATTCATGGGGACTTATTTATCGACAATATTTTTTTTCACAAGGGAAAATTTGGAGGGTTTATTGATTTTTATTTTTCGGCAAATGATTTTCAAGCTTATGAACTTGCTATTTGTATAAATTCTCTTTGTTTTAATAAAACAAAAAATAAATTTAAGTTTAATAAGAAAAAAGCTTCTAACCTTTTAAAGGGTTATGAAAGTATTAGAAAACTTAAACCAGAGGAAAAAAAGAGTATGAAAATTCTTTGTAAAGGATCTGCCTTAAGATATCTGGCCACAAGAGCGTATGATTACGTAAATACTCCTAAAAATATTTTAATTAAAAAAAAGGATCCATCAGAATATATACAAAAACTTAGGTTTCATTACTCTATAGAAAAATTTGAGGAATACTTAAATGATTAAAATTTATACTGACGGATCCTGTTTAGAAAACCCTGGCAATGGAGGATGGGCAGCAATAATTATTAACAATGGACAAAAAACTAAGATTAAGGGAAGTAAAAAGAATACTACAAATAATCAAATGGAGTTAATCGCCCCTATTGAAGCATTAAAAAAAATTCCCAAAGGAAGTAAAGTTCAAATTTTTACAGACTCTAAGTATGTAAAGTCAGGAATAACAGAATGGATTTATAACTGGAAAAAAAACGGATGGAAAACTGCAAAGAAGCAAGAAGTTAAAAATAAAGATCTTTGGACAGAGCTGGATATTTTAGCCAATGAATTTGAAATAAGTTGGAATTGGGTAAAAGCGCACTCTACTGACGAGTTAAACAATGAAGTTGATTTAATTGCCAAAGAAGCTGCAAACTTATAAAATTTTACTCTTTATAAATTTTTTTACTTCATCCTTACTATTCTTTAGTACTTTAAAATTCTCATTTTTATTAAGTACATGCTGGAGTTCTTTCGGTAGTTTTTCATGTTTATTAATCGCGTTATTTGTGGCATCTGGAAATTTACATGGGTGTGCAGTTGATAAAACTATACAATCATTCAAAGATAGTTTTTGTGCAGCACCTACTCCAATGGCTGTATGTGGATCTAAAACTATATCATTTTCCTCATAATTTTTTTTAATAATCTCTAGAGTTTCTTTTTCATTACAACTTTCTGATAAAAAATCTTTTTGAATTATGTCTAAATCTGACTTTTCAATTTGGTAAGAATTCTGCTTAACTTTTTTCATAATTTCTGCTGTTTTTTTAGAATTTGAATTATTCACGTAGTAAATTAGTCTTTCAAAGTTACTAGCTAATTGAATATCCATACTTGGTGATAAAGTTTCTCTAACTTCTTTTGAAATATAGTTTCCTTTTGTAATGGCTCTATGCAAAATATCATTTTCATTTGTTGCAACAATTAATTTATAAATTGGTAATCCCATTTTTTTTGCAAGAAATCCTGCAAAGACATCACCAAAGTTTCCTGTTGGAACTGAAAAAGAGATATTGTCTTTTTCTAATTTAAAATATGCATAAAAATAATATACCGCTTGAGCAATTATTCTTGCCCAATTTATTGAGTTTACTCCTGACATATTTATAGATTTTGAAAACTCAAGATCAGAAAACATTTGTTTTACAATGTTTTGACAATCATCAAAGTTTCCGTCAATTGCGATATTAAAAACATTTTTTTCTTCCACAGTAGTCATAATTTTTCTTTGAACAGAGGAAATTCTATTATTTGGATGTAAAACAAATATATTTAAATTAGATTTTCCTTTAATCGCATCAATAGCTGCTGCACCAGTGTCCCCTGAAGTTGCAACAACTATATTTATTGTTTTGTTATTTGATTTTAAGAAATGCTCATACATATTTCCAATTAATTGCATCGCAATATCTTTAAAAGCTAAAGTGGGTCCATGAAACAATTCCAAGATTTTTAATTGATTTAAATCAACTATTTTGACAACATCTTTTTCTCTAAAGTTAGAATATGATTTTTTAACAATTTCATTCAATTCTTTTTTACTTAAGAAATCACCAGTGTATAAATAAATAATTTCGGTAGCTAGATCTACATAACTTAATTTTTTAAGAGAGTTCATTTTGCCCTCATCAAATTTTTTAATACTCAACGGTATAAAAAGGCCTCCATCATCAGCAAGTCCTTTGAGAAATACCTCACTGAAGGAAAATTTCTTATTATCACCTCTTGTGCTTATATATTCCATTAATAATTCTTTTTTCTAAAATATAGATATATCAAAAGAATTGATATCGCTATTGAAAACCATGTTAAAGAGTATTTAAGGTGATTATTAGGCAGATCTGATGAAATTTTTTTTGGTATTGGAAAAGAGTTTGTTTGTTCTCCATTTTGAATAAAAATTATAAAAGGAGAAAATGTTTTGCCAGTATGTTTTTTTAAATCTATATCATCAAGTTTAAACCAATAATTTTTTGTTAAATCGTTATTAGGTTTGAAATAATTTTTACTTGATTTTAACTTTGTAATGCCAAAGTATTCTGATTGTTTTAGATCAAATGAATTACCTTTCAAATCTCTTGGTATCCATCCTTGATTAATTAAAAAGTTTTCTCCTTCAATATCAACTTCTTTAATTATATTAAAACCTGGTTCCCCATTATCACTGAGTCCATATAAATAAATAAAATTCTTATTATCGATTTTTCCTGTGAATTTAATTTTTTGAAAATTTTTTATTTTCTGAGCCTCAAATTTTACTGGATTGTTCATGAGAGAAGAATTAATTTCTTCAATTAGATTGTTTTTCCAATTAAGTCTGTACAATTGCCAAAATCCAAGAGCAAGAAAAAGGGTAATAAAAAAAGAAACAAATATTGTGAAAAGAAACTTATATCTCAATTAAATTAGCTTCCCCAAACGTAGATTGCTGCAAATAAAAACAACCAAACTACATCAACAAAATGCCAGTACCATGCTGCAGCTTCAAATCCAAAATGATGATCCTTATTAAAATGACCAAGTTTTCCTCTCCACAAACAAACAGCTAAAAAGATAGTTCCAATTACCACGTGAAAGCCATGAAAGCCTGTGGCCATATAAAATGTTGCACCGTAAATGTGCCCTGAAAAATCAAAACTCGCGTGTTGATACTCATATATTTGAAGAAGAGTAAAAAAGAAACCTAGTAAAACTGTTGCCCATAATCCTTGAATAAAACCTTTTCTATCATCTTCTAACAAAGAGTGGTGAGCCCATGTAACAGTTGTTCCAGATAATAATAAAACTAGAGTGTTGATTAATGGAATGTCCCACGGGTTAAAAACTTCAATATCTTTTGGCGGCCAAACTCCACCAACAAAAGCGCTTGGATACAAACTAGCATCAAAGTAAGCCCAAAACCAGGCAACAAAAAACATTACTTCAGATGCTATAAACAATGTCATTCCATAACGATGATGTATCTGAACAACCGGAGTATGGTGACCTTGATGTTCGGCCTCATTAACTACATCTCTGAACCACATGTATGCCCCGTAAATTAAAAGAGCGAAACCAAGTAACATAGCCCACATTACTTTTGAGTGAAAATAATAAACTGATCCCACAGCAGTAATTAAGGTAGCAAAAGATGTATAGATTGGCCACGGACTTGGATCAACTAAGTGATAATCATGTTTTTGATCTTTAGAGCTCATAATTAATTAACCTTTGATTGTTTATAGTAGTCAGAAGAAAAAAATGTATATGACATTGTAATATCATCGATGTTTTTAGTTTTTGGATCATTTACCATTTCAGGATCTAAATAGAAAGTTAAAATATAACTCATTTTTTCTCCACTTTTAAGAGTTTGCTTTTCAAAACAAAAACATCCTAATTTATTAAAATATTGCCCAAAAGTTGATGGGGATACATTGTAACTTGCAACTCCACTTGATGGTTCTTTTCCAAAATTTTCTACTTCAAATTCAACTTTATAAACTTTCCCTGGTTTAATATCATATAAAGATTTACTTGCTTTAAAGTTCCAAGCCAAGTCTGTTTGAACATTTGTGTCAAATCTAACTCTAACAGGTTCATCAATTACTATTTTTGGAGCTTCTTTTGAGATTTGAGTAGTTCCCCCAAATCCTGTAACACGGCAGAATAGATCATATAATGGAACGGCAGCAAACGATAATCCTAGCATTAGAAAGAATATTAAAGTTAAAATTAATGGCGTTAGGTTTTTTTTACTAATCATATGGCTCTTTCAAAAACTCCAACATTGTAAAGTGTAAATATAAAAAGTAATAAGATAAATACTATAAGCCCAATAGCAGTAAATAAATTTCTCTTTTTAATTTTTTTGTCAACTTCCATTAGAATAATTTATCAATTAAAAATAATACAAATATAAAAAATAAGTAAAAGATTGAATACCCAAAAACTCTTTTGGCTTTTTGTAAATCAAAAGAATCTTTTTTTGTTTTTAATAAAGCAAAACACAATAAAATATAATAAATTGTAAGACCAAAAGTGCTTACCAGAAATAATTCTCCAACAAAACCTATTATGTAAGGTAGCGCCAATGTCGGAAGCATTAAGAGTGAGTATACAAAAATATTTTTTTTTGTATTTTCGATACCCTTGGTAACTGGTAACATTGGAATTTTGGCTTTTTTGTAGTCACCTACTTTATACAAACTTAAAGCCCAAAAATGTGAAGGTGTCCAAAAAAATATTATCAAGAAAAATGATAGCGCTTCCAAACTTAAAGAATTAGTAACAATTGTCCATCCGATTACAGGAGGCAAAGCACCAGATGCTCCACCAATTACTATGTTTTGCGGTGTTCTTCTTTTAAGCCAAATTGTATAAACAAATAAATAAAAACTAATTGTAAAGAGTAATACTAAAGCAGATAGTAAGTTTGAAAAATAGTAAAGTCCTATAACTGAAACTACTGATAGGACTATTCCAAAAATAAGGGCATGTTTCTTTTTTAGTTTTCCTGTTGGAAGCGGCCTTAAACATGTTCTGCTCATTAGTTTATCTAAATCTGCCTCATACCACATATTAAGAGCCCCTGCTGCTCCAGCACCAAGTGTCACAAAAAAAATATTTGTTATTGATTTAATAAAACTGATTTCACCCGGAGCAGTTAATAAACCAACCGCACAGGTAAATATCACCAATGACATTACTCTAGGTTTCATCAGTCTTAGTAATTCTAAGAAAATGGATGCATCAAATAGTGAAATACTTTTTGCTCTAGAATTATAAGTTGTCATCTAATGCCAATAATTATGTACTTGTTTTTTCAGCTTCCCCGAACTCATTTACTTTTGGCAATTCCTCAAACGTATGGAAGTTTGGTGGTGATGGCACTGTCCACTCTAAAGTAGTTGCACCTTCGCCCCAAGGATTTTGAGCTGCTGCTTTTTTCTTCATAAATGCGTAAGCTAAATTAATTAAAAATACGGCTAATCCTACAACTGAAATATATGAACCAATTGAAGAAATATAATTCCAATCTGCAAATGCATCTGGATAATCAGCGTATCTTCTTGGCATACCAGCTAATCCTAAAAAATGTTGAGGGAAAAATATTAAATTTACCCCAATAAATGTCAGCCAAAAATGTAGTTGTCCGAGCCATTCTGAATATTCATAACCAGACATTTTTCCAAACCAATAGTAGAACCCTGCAAAAATTGCAAAAACTGCTCCAAGGGATAGTACATAATGAAAGTGTGCTACTACATAGTATGTATCGTGTAAGGCCGTATCAACACCAGCGTTAGCTAGAACTACGCCAGTAACACCTCCAACTGTAAATAGGAAAATAAAACCAAGAGCCCACATCATTGGAGTTTTAAAAGATATAGAGCCACCCCACATTGTTGCTATCCATGAGAAAATTTTTATTCCTGTTGGAACAGCTATGATCATTGTTGCTGCTAGAAAATATGCTTTTGTATCGGTGTTTAATCCTACCGTATACATGTGATGTGCCCAAACTACGAAACCAACAATACCAATCGCGACCATCGCATAAGCCATACCTAAATATCCAAAAACTGGTTTTTTAGAAAAGGTTGAAACAATATGACTTATCATTCCGAAACCTGGTAAAATCAAAATATAAACTTCTGGATGACCGAAGAACCAAAATAAATGTTGAAATAAAAGTGGATCTCCACCAGTTTGCGCATCAAAAAATGCTGTTCCAAAATTCCTGTCTGTTAATAACATTGTTATTGCTCCAGCTAAAACTGGTAAAGATAAAAGTAATAAAAAGGCTGTTACAAGAATTGACCAAGCAAACAATGGCATCTTATGCAAAGTCATTCCTGGTGTTCTCATATTTAATATCGTAGTAATAAAATTTACAGCACCAAGTATCGATGATGCTCCCGCTATATGAAGGCTTAATATTGCTAAATCCATTGCAGGTCCTGGTTGGCCAGTTTTAGATGACAGTGGTGGATAGATTGTCCAACCTCCTCCTACACCTTGTGCGCCTGGAGGTCCATCTACAAATATTGATGAAAGTAATAAAATGAATGACACTGGTAGTAACCAAAAAGATATATTATTCATTCTTGGAAATGCCATGTCCGGGGCTCCTATCATAATTGGTACAAACCAATTTCCAAAACCACCAATCATTGCTGGCATGACCATAAAGAAAATCATTATCAAACCGTGTCCAGTTACTAAAACATTATATAAGTGATAATTGCCACCTAGTATTCCATCGCCTGGATGCATCAACTCCATTCTCATTAAAACTGAAAAAGCAGTTCCGATTATTCCAGCAATAATCGCAAAGATTAAATACATTGTACCTATATCTTTATGATTTGTGGAATAGGCCCATCGTTTCCATCCTGTTGGATGTTGATGTGAATGATCTTGTGAAGCAATTGATGTCATATTAATTTTTTGCTAATAATTTATTTTTATTAGTTTCTATCTCCTCTTTTGCAAATTTTATTTTAGCCCCTTCCAACCAAGCGTTATACTCTTCATCTGTTACAACTCTGACCGTGATTGGCATAAAAGCATGTTTAATACCACATAATTCTGAACATTGTCCGTAATACGTTCCAACTCTATCTGCTTTAAACCAAGTTTCATTTACTCTTCCAGGCATTGCATCTCTTTTTACTCCAAAAGATGGTAAAGCCCAAGCATGTAAAACATCGTTAGCTGTTATTAAAACTTTTACAACTTTGTTTACTGGTACTACAACTTCGTTATCAACTGCTAAAAGTCTAGGTTGACCTGGTTTTAAATCTTCTTCTTCTACCATGTAAGAGTCGAAAATTATATTTTCATCAGGATATTCATAACCCCAATACCACTGATAACCTACGGCTTTAATCGTAACATCGGCTTTAGGAATTGTGTCCTGTGAATAAAGAATTTTAAAAGATGGAACTGCCATTACAATTAGAATTAAACATGGAATGAGTGTCCAAAGTATTTCAACAGCAACATTATGAGTTCTTTTAGATGGATTAGGATTTCTGGAAGCCCTAAATCTGATACATGTGTAAGCCATCAAAAATAGCACAAATCCACTTATTGCAACAATTATTGGCACCAACATATAATCGTGAAATTTTACAATTTCATACATAGATTGGGAGGCTGGTTTTTGGAATCCTAACTGCCAATCTTTTGGCTCGTTAGCATATGAGGTAGAAGATATTAATAAAACAAAAGTATATAATAATTTTTTCAGCATTTTTATTTCGTTTTTATACAGTTTTTAATTCAATTAACAAATTCAATTAATGCGACAATTATGAATTGAAATAGACGAAATTCACTAGTGAAATAGCGGTTATAACGGCAGTATCTGATCTTAAAATATTCTTAGATATAGTAAAAGATTTCACATCAGGAACTTTCAAAATAGACTCGCGTTCAGCTGGTGAAAAATCACCTTCGGGTCCTATCAAAACACTCAAAGCTTCTTCTTTTTTAATATTATCATTTTTTAAAATATTTTGAGAATTCACATCAGCGAATAATAATTTAGTGGAACTTTTTAGGTTTTTTAAAAAGTCTTTAAGTTTTTTGATTTCTGAGATTTCCGGAGGATTTAATTGATTAGATTGTTCTGTTGCTTCAATAACAATTTTTCTTGCTCTTTCATAATTTAAGTCTTTAACTTCTGTTCTCTCGGAAACAATAGGAATTATTTTTTTTACACCTAGTTCAGTAGATTTTTGCAAGATAGTTTCCATTGGAGTTTTTTTGACTAAACAAATCGCAAGCTCAATTTTAGATTCATTGTTTGCTTGTTTTATTTTTTTTATAAATTTTACTTCAACTTTATCTTTTTGAATCAAAGTTATTTCACTTTCCCACTCTCCATCTTTATTAAAAAAATTTAATCTAGAACCTATTTTAAGTCTCATTACGTTTGCTACATAATGACCATGTTCCCTAGAAAGTGACTTAGTTGTATTTTCGACTATACTGTTTGGGTGATATAATCTAATATTCATAAATTATAGTATAATATAAAAATTGAGATTAAAGTATGGATTTTAAAGCAATAGTATTTGATGCTTATGGAACATTATTTGACGTAAATTCAGCAGCAGAGAAATGCAAACATAAAATTGGAGATAAGTGGGAAGCCTTTGCAAATTTTTGGCGAACTACTCAACTTGAATATACTTGGTTGAGAAGTTTAATGAAAAGACATAAAGACTTTTGGCAAATAACTGAAGATAGTCTGGATAAATCTATGAATGTTTTCAACATAGATAAAAAAATGAGAAGTGAATTACTAAACCTTTATAAAATTTTATCCCCTTATCCAGAGGTGAAAGAGGTTTTAACAGATTTAAAAAAGAAAAATCTTAAGCTCGCGATACTTTCAAACGGTACTCCAGATTTAATAAATGAATTAGTAAGTACCAACAATTTAGATGCCTTTGATGACCTTTTTTCAATTGAGGAAGTGAAAATTTACAAGCCTGACTCAAAGGTCTACGATCTTCCAATTGATAAATACAATATTCAACCCAAAGAAGTTGTTTTTTTGAGTGCTAACACTTGGGATGTATCAGGTGGTGGAAATTTTGGTTACAATGCTGTCTGGGTCAACCGTAACAACTCTCATTTTGATAACCTTGATTATGAACCAAAAAAAGAAATTAAAAATTTAAAAGGACTACTTGAAATAGTTTAAAACATAATTAAACTAAAACTATGTCAAATATTGAAATCAAAAAAATCGTAAAATCTATTGAAACATCTGACGGTGCCGGGGTAAAACTTAAAAGAAGTATAGGAACACCAGAGGTAGATTATGTCGATCCTTTTTTGATGCTAGATGAATTTGGTTCAGAAAATAAAGATGATTATGTTGCAGGTTTTCCACCTCATCCTCACAGAGGTATTGAAACAGTTACTTATATGCTAAAGGGAAAATTTGAACATGAGGATAGTACTGGTGCTAAAGGAATAATGTCATCAGGAGATGTACAATGGATGAAAACTGGAAGAGGAATAATACATTCTGAAATGCCTGCAATGTCTAATGGTCAATTACTTGGATTTCAATTATGGATAAATATGCCTGCAAAATTAAAAAAAAATAAACCTGAATATATTTATATTAAAAATAAGGAGCTTGGAACTTACAGAGATGATGAGAAAGTAGTTAAAGTGATCGCTGGAAAGTACAAAGATATTGAGGGTCCTGAAAAAAATCATAACGTTGAACCAATTTACTTTCATATAGTTTTAAAAAATGAAAAAGAATTTACTTGTGAAGTTCCAGAGGGACATAATTCATTTATTTATTTGCTTAAAGGTCAAATTAAAGTTGGTAAGTCAAATCATGGAAAAACGAACGACTCAAATTTGATATTATTAAAACAAGGAAAGAATCTTCAAATTAAGGCTGAAAAGGAAAGTGAATTTTTATTTATTGCGGGTAAACCAATTGGAGAACCAATAGCTAGAGGCGGTCCATTCGTGATGAATACGAAAGCTGAGATTATTGAGGCAATAAATGATTACCAAAATGGTACTTTTGCAAAATATTAAATGTATTCTATAAATTTTTCAAAAACTGGGGGTCCTGAGGTTTTAAAATACGAAAAATTATCAATCTCTGAACCTAAAGAGAATGAAGTACTAATAAAGCATTCAGCTATAGGTTTAAACTTTATTGATACATATCATAGGTCAGGATTATATCCTGTCCCACTCCCATCAGGTATTGGACTTGAAGGTGCAGGAATAATAGAAAAAGTTGGGCCGAGTGTTAAAAATTTTAAGGAGGGTGATAAGGTAGCTTACGCAGCTGCACCACTTGGTTCATATTCAACACATAGAATTTATCCAACAAAAAATTTAGTTAAAGTACCAGATGGAATAGATCTTGAGATTGTAGCTTGTTTAATGACAAAAGGTTTAACAACTTTTTATCTACTCCACAAAACGTATCCAGTTAAAAAAGGTCAAACAGTTTTGTTCCACGCCGCAGCTGGTGGTGTTGGTCAAATTTTTTGCCAGTGGGCAAAAAGTTTAGGTTGCAAAGTAATAGGAACAGTTGGATCAGATGAAAAAATTAAGCTTGCAAAAAAATTCGGGTGCGATGAAGTAATTAATTATAATAAAGAAAATTTTAAAGATAAAGTTTTAGAGCTTACTAATCATGTTGGTTTGCCTGTAGTCTACGATGGTGTGGGGAAAAATACTTTAGAAGACTCATTGGGGTGTCTAAAAATGCGTGGAACGATGGTTTCATTCGGAAACGCATCTGGAAAATTAGATCCTGTTGATGTTGGAAAACTAATTGCACCAAAAGGATTGTATCTTACAAGACCAAGCATCGCTCACTACACATCTACAAGAGAAGAATTAGATGAAGCATCAAACAAACTTTTTGAAATGGTCAAATCAGGTTCAGTAAAAGTTGAAATATTTAAGAAATACGCTTTAAAAGATGCATCGATTGCTCATCAAGATTTAGAAGGAAGAAAAATTTTAGGACCTGCGATAATTACTCCTTAAACTGAACATCCATATCTGAAATATGCAATTTAAGCGCTTTTGTTGAAATTTGAATTTCTCTTATAAAAAAAACTATAGACACCATCATTGAGAGACAACAAGACCCAAATATAATTCTTGCAACTAATATTTTATCCAAATAAAGCGCGAACACTGTCAACATATTGAACAAGAATCCAAATGCTGAGAACATAATTGTTAGCTTTAAAACACTTATTCTATCGTTTAAATTTATTAATTGATTTTTCCATTCAGGCGGAGTGTGTTTTTCAAATACATGTTCATCATGAATTTTTCTTATCAAATTACTTAAAGTATGAAATCTGTTACTGTATACACCCATTATAAGTGGTATTGCAGGAAACATCAGTGCTGTAACTGTGTAATCTATATCCATAACGAATCAGTTTGATTATGAAACGATGCTTTGTTATTTACAAGAAAATTATCATGAAAAATTTTGAATTATTTTTAGAATTAACAAGACTTAAAAAGCCTATTGGTTTTATGCTTTTGTTTTGGCCATGTCTTTGGGGTCTAACACTTGCTCTTCAATTTTCAAATGATCACTTCATTTTTTTAAAACATTGTTTTTTGTTTTTTTTTGGAGCAGTCCTGATGAGGTCCGCAGGATGTATTGTTAATGATATTTTGGATAGAAACATTGATGTAATGGTTGAAAGAACAAAAAATAGACCTATTGCATCTGGAAAAATTTCTGTGAAAAAAAGTCTGATCTATGTTTTATTGTTATGCTCCATTGCATTTTTAATTTTAATCCAGTTTAATTTAAATACAATAATTTTAGGCTTAGCCTCAATGCCTTTTGCATTTTCATACCCCATGATGAAAAGATTTACCTATTGGCCTCAACTTTTTTTGGGAGTTACATTTAATTATGGTTTGGTAATGGCTTGGGTTTCATTAACAAATGAGTTTAGCATTTATCCTCTAATATTATATTTTGGAGCCATATTTTGGACACTAGGTTACGACACAATATATGGATTTCAAGATATTAAAGATGATGAAATTATAGGAGTAAAATCAACATCAATAATATTTAAAAAAAATCCAAAATTATTTTTATTTTTATGTTATTTAATTTTTTATATGTCTCTTTTTCTAATAGGGGTAAAAATGTCTTATAGTGTATTTTATTTTATCTTTTCCATAATTATTTTTTTACAATTGATGATGTTCCAAATTAAACCTTTAAATATTTCAAAACCAGAAGAATGTTTAAAAAAATTTAAAAGTAATAATTTTTTAGGATTTTTAGTTTTTTTAAATATTTTGATAGGCGGATATTTTTAATGAAAAATAGCGATATACTAAAGAGATTGTATAAAGACTATACAAGAAAATATTTATTCAAAATAATTATTGCTTTCATTCTGTCATTAATACTCGCTGGAAGTACCTCTTCTATTGCTTACCTGTTAGATCCGGCAATTGAAAAAATCTTTTTAAATAAGGATGAAACTTTAATTTATTTAATTCCTTTCTTGATAGTAGTAGCTTTTGCTGCAAAGGGAGCATCACTTTATGGAGCAAAAGTTATCATGATAAAAATTTCAGAAGAAGTTAGAAAAACCTTACAGATTGATATGATGAAGTCGCTTATAAAGGCCGATACAAATTTTATAGAAAAGAAACATTCAGGAAAAATAATAACAAATATTATGAATGACGTAAATTTTATGACGGGACTGGTAAGTGTGGCTATATTAAATTTGTTTAAAGATAGTTTAACACTAATTGGTTTATTGTCTGTTATGTTTTACCAGAATTGGAAACTGTCTCTTGTTGCAATAATAATGATTCCGCTAGCAAGTTTTTTTGCAAATTTTTTAGGTAGACGAATTACAAAAATCACTACACAAGCAATGGACAAAGCTGGTTTGGTTAATACCTATTTATTAGAAATTTTTAAAAATCATAAATTGATTAAAATTTTTCAAAAAGAATCATATGAGATAGCTCGGGCTGATAATGTTTTAAAGGAGCTTATGAGCAGAGCAAAGAAACTAAATATAATTTACGCAAGATCCTCTCCAATAATGGAGGCTTTAACTGGAATTATGATTGCAATACTAATTTTTTATTCGGGTAATCTCATAATTAATGATGAATTAGGTATTGGAAACTTTTTTTCATTTTTAGCTGCAATGATGCTAGCGTATCAACCAGTTAGATCACTTGCTACGCTCAATATAACTATCAATCAAGGATTAGCTGGTGCAAAAAGAATACTGCCAATTCTTGATTTAAAAGAAAAAATTTCCGAAGATGATAGTTTGGACAAAATTAATTTGAATAGCGGAAACATTGAATTTAAAAATGTAAATTTTACTTATGATGAAGAGGAAAGAGTGGTTCTAAATGATATAAATTTATTAATTGCTGGTGGGAAAATGACATCTCTTGTTGGTCACAGTGGCGCAGGTAAATCTACAATACTTAACTTAATTCCTCGATTTTATGACCCTCAATCTGGTGACATAAAAATTGACGATCAGTCTATTTACTCAAAAAGATTATCGTCGCTAAGAAATAATATTTCTCTAGTAAGCCAGGAAACTACCTTGTTTGATGATACAGTGTTAAATAATATTAAATATGCAAACTTAGATGCAACAGATGAGCAAGTTCGGGAGGCAGCAAAGTTATCTCACTCATTAGAGTTCATTGATTCACTTCCTAAAAAATATAACACTTTAATTGGGGAAAATGGGGTAAGGTTATCTGGAGGTGAAAAACAGAGAATTTCAATAGCTCGGGCAATTCTAAAAAAGAGCAAAATTATTCTTTTAGATGAAGCAACATCCTCTTTAGATGCTGAAACAGAGCAAAAAATACAGGATGCTATTAATTTTTTAACTAGAGGGAGAACTACTTTGGTTATTGCACATAGATTATCAACTATTTTAAATTCAGATAAAATTTACGTTATTGATAATGGGAAGGTTATAGGAGAGGGTAAACATGATGAATTAATTACAAATTCCAAAATTTACAAAAATTTTTACGAAAAGCAAATTCAAAAAAATTAATGAGGATAATCTATAATTTTTTAGTACACATAATTATTATTTTATCACCTATTATTGTCTTTTACAGAATATTAAAAGGAAAAGAAAATCCTAAAAGATTCTTTGAAAAGTTTTCAATAAATAAAAAAAAAAGAAGCAAGGGTAAACTGGTTTGGTTTCATTGTTCAAGTGTAGGCGAGTTTTTAAGTATCGTGCCTTTAATTCAAGAGTTTGAAAAAATGATAAGTATTAAACAAATTCTCATTACAACTTCAACACTAAGCTCTTCAAAAATTTTTGAGAAATTTAGGTTTAAAAAAACCTTACACCAATTTTATCCTTTAGATAATAAGTACATAATCAAAAATTTCTTAAATTACTGGAAACCGTCATATGTTGTTTTTGTAGAGTCTGAAATTTGGCCCATAATGATCTCAGAATTAAAAAAAAGAGGGATTAAAGTTGTTCTCATAAATGCCAGAATGAGTGAGAAATCATTTAGAAGATGGTCGTATCTTAGAGACTTTGGGAAAGACATATTAGAGAAATTTGATTACATATTTCCTCAAAATAAAGAGACTTTTCAATACTTCAAAAAACTTGGTGTTAAAAAACTTAAATTTTTAGGAAATCTTAAGTTTATCGGCTCTAAAAATGATGAGAAAATAAAAGTGAGAAATCAATATTTTAAAAATAAAATAATTTTATGTTCAGCGAGTACTCACTATAATGAGGAAGAAATTTTTGCTAATTTACATATTAAATATAAAAAAAAAATTTCAAATTTAATAACGATCATTATTCCAAGACATATAGAGAGAACAAATGAAATTACACGAATGTTGGATAAAAAAAAATTGAAATTTATGAAATACAGTGAAAATAAAAGAGACTTAAAAGATTGTGATATCTATATAGTTGATAGTTATGGTGAAAGTAAGTCATTTTATAAAATAAGTAATGTTGTTTTTTTAGGTGGATCTTTAGTTTCAAAAGGTGGACAGAATCCATTAGAGGCTTTGAGATTCGGTTGCAATATAATACACGGAAATTACACTTATAATTTTAAGGATGTTTATAAAATGTTAGAAAAAGAGAAGCTTTCTCTTAAAGTGTCAGGAAGCAAAGACTTAGAAAGGAAGGTTTTTACCCTATTCAAAAAAAGAAATAATTCAAACAAGATAAAAAAGCTCAATAAAATTGGAAATTTGATTTTAAAAAAAAATTTAAGTGAACTAAAAAAGATTATTTTATGAAATTTTATAAGCCAAAATTTTGGGATAAAAGAAACTTCAATCTAATATCATTATTGCTACTGCCGTTATCATTAATTGTCATCATAAAAAACTATTATGAAAATAGTAAAATTAAAAAAAATTATTATGATTTAAGAACAATTTGTGTTGGAAATATTTATATCGGCGGAACTGGCAAAACACCTCTCGTAAATAATTTGGCAAATCATTTTAAAAGAAAATTTAAAACTTTCATAATTAAAAAGAATTATACTTCTCACCAAGACGAAAAAAAGCTTTTAGAGTTAAATCACAAAGTTATTTTTGAAAAAACTAGAGAACTTTCTTTATTAAAAGCTGAACAAGAAAAAGCAAAGATAGTAATTTTTGATGACGGGTTGCAAGAAAAAACAATAAATTATGATCTAAAAATAGTATGTTTTAATTCTCTAAAATTAGAAGGAAATGGATTTGTAATTCCAGCTGGTCCATTGCGGGAAAGACTAAATAGCATAAAAAATTATGACGTTGTTTTAATTAATGGTAATATCAATAAAAAGACTAAAAATTTTATAAATAAAATTAAAAACATAAATCCAAATATTAAAGTTTTTTCAGGAAAATATGTCCCAAAAAACTATTTAAAACTTAAAAAAAAAAAATTTATGGCGTTTAGTGGTATAGGCAATCCACACACATTCACTGAAACCCTTAAAGATATGAAAATAAAATTTATAAGCCATGAAATATTTCCTGATCATTATAATTACAAGGAGTCAGATTTACAAAAATTAAAACAACTTGCAAAACAAAAGGGCTGTAAATTACTAACAACAGAAAAAGATTATTTAAGAATTAATAAGTCTTATCGAAAAAATATAAATTTTTTGAAAGTTGAATTATCAATTGAACATGAAAAAAAATTTTATAAATATCTAAATGAGAAGTTATGAAAAATATAAGATATTTCTTTGAATATATTTTAATTATTATTCTTTTTGGGCTATTTAAATTATTAGGATATAAAATTTCATCCGAGGTTGGGTATTTACTTGGAAAGACGTTTGGCCAGTTTTTTAGATCAGAAAAAATAATTAAAAATAATTTAATTAAATTTGATAGTTCCCTAAGTCCTGAAAAAATAAAAAAAATTACATCTGAGATGTGGGGTAATTATGGAAGAATATTGTCTGAATATCCGTATATTTCTAATTTTAGGAAAGGTGATTTAGATAAATATATTAAAATTGAAAATATAGAAAAATTAGAGGAAATTAAAAATGGTCAACCAGTCATTTTTATTTCAGCTCACTTCAATAATTTTGAGTTAATGGCTATGATTATTGAAAAAGCAGGAGTAAATTTATCTGCAATCTATAGACCCTTAAATAATAAATTAGTAAATTCAATAATGGAACCAATTCGTAAAAAATACATTTGTAAAAATCAAATTAAAAAAGGGATAAATGGAGTGAGAGAGTCTTTAAAATTTTTTAAACAAGGCACAAGTATTGCACTTATGATCGATCAGCGAGTAAGTGAGGGAGAAAAAATAAATTTTTTTAATTATCCAGCACTAACAACGACTATACCCGCACAATTTGTAAAAAAATTTGGATGCAAAATCCAACCAGTGCATATTGAAAGACATAACAAAATTTATTTTAAAATCACTTTCGATGAGCAAATATTTATTGAGGAAAATGCAGATGAAACTTTGATTAGTATTAAACTAAATCAATGGTTGGAGAAAAAAATTAGAAAAAATCCTTCTCAATGGATATGGTCACATGATAGATGGAAATGATTTTTCATTTTTTTTCTGCTTCCCTTTTTAATTGAGCTTCTTTGTAAGAGAAATATGCTTCTTGAAGTTTCACATTCCAATAATTAAGGTTTTGAAGATATATTTTTTGCTTTGATACCGCGCAAATTACGTGGTCCCCTGGTTCAATTATTTCAAATTTATTCGGTAAGTATTTTAATTTAGCTAATTTATTTTTCATTTTTTAAGTTGTAAGATCACTATAAATGAATGTAGGAATTATTGGAAGTGGTGGTAGAGAGCATGCAATTTGTTATATGCTTAATAAATCAAAAAAAGTGTCCAAAATTTTTTGTTTTCCAGGAAATGCGGGCACAAGTTTAATTGCTGAGAATATCAACCTTGATCCTGATAATTTTTCTGAACTAGAGGAATATTGCATAAAAAAAGAAATAAAGTTGTTAGTTGTTGGTCCAGAAAAACCTTTAGTGAATGGAATAGTAAATTTTTTTAAAAGAAAATCTATTAAAGTGTTTGGTCCTGACAAAATATCTTCTAGGCTCGAAGGTTCAAAAATTTTTACTAAAAAAATTTGTCAAAAAAATAATATTCCTACATCAAAGTTCAAAATATGTGAAAGTTTAAAAGAAACAATAGATTACTTGAAAAGTGTTAATTTTCCAATTGTTATTAAAGCTGATGGTTTGGCTTCAGGAAAAGGGGTTTATATCTGTCAAAATTTAAATGATGCAAAAGAAGCTTCGGAAGAAATTTTTAATGGGAAATTTGGATCCGCTAAACAAATTTTAGTTGAAGAATTTCTAGAAGGTGAGGAGATGAGTTATTTTATAGTTACAGATGGTAAAAATTATAAATTTTTTGGCTCAGCTCAAGACCACAAAAGAGTAGGTGAAGGAGATAAAGGTAAAAATACAGGAGGTATGGGTTGTTACTCTCCATCAAGACTTCTCAACAAGGATTTAGAATTGAAAATTAAAACAAAAATAATTGAACCAACTTTAAATGCAATAAATGAGCAAGGTGGGGTCTACAAAGGTTTTCTATATGTTGGACTTATGATTAAAAATAACGATCCCTTTTTAATAGAATTTAATGTGAGAATGGGAGACCCAGAATGTCAAACAATTTTACCTACTCTTAATACAGATTTGTTTGATGTTTTAATTTCATGTTGTGACGGTACATTAAATCAAACAATTATAGATTTTTCTGTGTCAAAAAGTATTTGTATTGTTTTATGTTCAAAAGGCTACCCAGAAAAATTTGAGAATAATATTGAAATTAAAGATTTAGAACAAATTAAACTACTTAAAAATCAAAATATTTTTCATGCTGGCACATTAAAAACGGTGAATGGTTTAGTTTCTAATGGTGGAAGAGTATTAAACTTTGTTTCAACTTCGGATGATTTTTTAAAATGTAGAGATGAGGCAATTAATTTGATTAAAAAATTAAATTGGAAGCACGGCTACTTTAGAAGAGATATTGGTCATAAAGTAATTAAAACATGAGAATTATTTCAGGTTCAAATAAAGGAAAAAAATTAATTATGCCCAATGATAAAACAACTAGACCTCTAAAAGATATGGCAAAAGAGTCTGTTTTTAATATTTTGACACATGCTAAATATATTAATTTCCGTCTTAAAGATTGTAAAGTCCTAGATTTATTTTCGGGAACTGGTTCTTTTGGATTAGAGTGTATTTCAAGAGGTTCAAAATTTGTATTTTTTCTTGAAAATTATCCTCCAGTTTTAGAAATTTTAAAAACAAATATTTCAAACCTTAAATATGAGAATAAGTCAAAAGTAATAGATATTGATGCATTTAAAATAAATAATAATACATTTGAAAAAGATCAAAAATTTCAAATGATTTTTTGTGATCCACCTTACAAAGAAAAAAAAATAGAATTATTGATAGAAAACATTATTGAAATGGAAATCTTAGAGAAAAATGGAATAATAATTATTCACAGAAAAAAGGGTGATTTAGACACTTATCCAAATAAATTTGAGGTAATTGACAAAAAAACTTATGGTTTATCAACTTTTGTTTTTGGAAGATCTAACTAAGTATTCTTTTTGTCTCTTTTTTAATCGACTCAACTGCTGGCTGATCGAACGGATTTAATTTCATTAATTTTCCTAACAATATTGTTTCAAGCATAAAATAAGTAAAAATTATTCCCAAACTTTCCTCGTCTTTATTTAAAATTTCAAAGTTTCTAAATTTTAAGCCTTGATTTTTAAAAACTCTTTCTACTGCACACCTTTGTGCAATCATTACTGATTTTATACTTTTGTTTTTTAAGAATTTATAACCTGATAACAAATTTTTATTATTAATTTTTGGTGTATTGTAATCAATAGTATCAAAGATTGTAAAAAAATTATTTTTATTCCCATCTAAATATAGCTGCATTAAGCTATGATTATCTTTAGGTAAATTTGAAATAATTGGAAAAAAACCTTTACCCTTTTTGCCTAAACTCTCTGATAATAATTGCTGATACCATTCAAGCAAGCTCATTAAGCTATTATCAAAATTAAGTATTACAGAATTAGTTTTTCCCGATGAATAAAATTTATACATCATGTCGACATTATTGATCAATGTGTTAGTGAATTTTTTATTTTTTATGAGATTATCAAACTTTTTAAATTTCTCACTTTTTAACCCTAAAAGTTCAGCTGGCAACATCCCAACTTCAGATAAAGCTGAGTATCTCCCCCCAACAAAATTTCGATGTTCAAAAATTTCAGATTTTAATTTCAAAGCTAAATCCGTCAAGTAACTTTTTTTGTTTTCAGTTATAAATAATTTTTTACTCTTGGAGAAGATATTTTGATTTACAATTGTCTCGAGAGTTGAGCCTGACTTTGAGATCACTATGTCTAAATTTTTTTTTTGGGTTATCTTTGGAACTGTTACACCAAGGTTGTCATAAAAATACACTTTTTTTTTTTATTTTAAATTTTAAAAAATCATAAATAGCTTTAATACACAAAGATGAACCACCTAATCCAAAAATACTTAATACTTTATACTTTTTGTATTTAGTGATCTTTTTTCTATTAAAAGAGTAATTATAGTTATTCGAAAAAGTATCAATTACTTTATAATCTGGGTCGTTTTTTTGTAAAATTTTATAAAAAATATTTTTTATTTTTTTATCTTTTTTTTTTTTTAAGTTAAAACAACTAATCTTTATTTTTTTAGAAAACATCAATCTTTGATTTTTTCTAAAACAAAACTCTCGGTATTGCCAGAAGAAGACTCTGAAACCTCATCATTTTCTTTAATCGAGCTTAAAAGATCTTCAATTTCATTTTCGATACCTTCAATTTGGGTAATATCAACAACGTCTTTAGGTGTTGGCAATTCATTAAAATTTGGTGGTAAAACTAAAGGATTTTTTTTTATAACCAGAAACTCATCACTATTTTCATATTTTTTTCCACTCAAAGCATCTTTAACATTTTGACACGAGCTGAGAAAAAGTAATAAAAAAATCAAAAAATATTTTTTATTCATCATTTGCTTTTTTATATAATAATTCAGCTAAAATAAGGCAAATTATACCCACAGTTATGAAGATATCAGCAATATTAAATATAAACCAGTGAAAATTACCTATGTGAAAATCAATGAAATCTGGCACTGATCCATAATAAAGCCTATCGAAAAGGTTTCCAAAAGATCCACCCAAAATCATCAAGAAAAAATATTTTCTGAAATCTTTAGTAACAATAACTAGATAAATAATTATTAAATTTATTAATACGATAAGTGCTGTGAATAAATTGTAAGTAAGTTCGTTTGAAAATGAAAACAGTCCAAAGGCAATTCCAGTATTCCAGACTAAATATGAGTTTAGAAATGAAGTTAAGTATATTTCTGAAATATTGGTTTTCTGTGCCAGTTCAATTACATAAATTTTAGTAAATCTATCTATACAAAAAAGAATAAGGACAATTAAAGAATTTACTAAAAATTTATACACTTTACCCTTTATTAGGATATGGATGTCTTTCACATCCGTTTTTATTTATTTTCCAACAAACTGGGCATTTTTGCCCTTCTGCTTTAACAGTAATTACTTTAATAGAGTTTTGCTTTTCTTTTGTTTTAGTTATTTTTGCTGATGAAGTAATACATATTTCTGAAAAATCATAATTTTTTCCTAAATTATAATTTTCTTCATCCAGCTTTATTTCTATGTTTGCTTCTAAGCTGGATCCTATTATTTTATCAGCTCTCATAGCTTCAATACTTGAGTTAGCCTCATTTCTAATATCGATTATTTTTTCCCAATTTTTTTCTAGCTGCGCGTTATTCCACGCTTTTGGAAATATATTCAATTTTTTTAAATGAATACTTTTTTCATTATTATCTTTATTTACTAAATTAAATATTTCTTCTGTAGTGAAGGATAATATTGGGGCGAACCACTTTAATAAACTATCTAGAATAATATTAAGTAATAATTGGCAGTCTTTTCTTTTCTTTGAATTTTTTTCATCGCAATACAAAGTATCTTTTCTAATATCAAAATAAAATGATGAGAGGTCCACGGTACAAAAATTGAGCAACTCTTTATAAATTAAATGAATATTGTAAGAATTAAAATGTTTCATAAAGCTTTCATTCAAATTATATAATTTATGAAGCATTAATTGTTCAAGTTCTGGTAATGCATCCACCTTGATTTTTGTTAAATCAATTTCTTTTAGTTCATCGTTTAAATTACCCAACAAATATCTGAATGTATTTCTTAGTTTTCTGTAGGCATCTGCATGTTGTTCTAGGATTTTGTGATCAATTCTCAGATCCTCAGCATAATTTGATGCAGCAACCCAAATCCTAAGAATATCTGCACCGTATTTTTTCAATATTTCCTCTGGCGAAATGACGTTTCCTAGGGACTTTGACATTTTTAAACCTTTTCCATCTACAACGAAACCATGAGATAAAATAGCTTCGAAAGGTGCCTCACCTCTTGTTCCACATGATTCTAAAAGAGAGGAATGAAACCAGCCTCTATGCTGATCAGAGCCTTCGAGATAAAGAGACGCTGGCCATTTTAAATCATCTCTTTGTTCTAAAACAAAAGAATGAGTAGAGCCACTATCAAACCATACTTCCACAATATCAGTGGTTTGATAAAAATCATTTTCATTGTATTTCTTCCCAAGAAACTTTTGTTTGTTATTTTCGAACCAACAATCTGAACCTTCTTTCTCAAAAATATTAGCAATATTATCAAGAACTTCCTCATCAACTAAAACTTTCCCATCTTTTTTTGATATAAATATAGGTAATGGAACTCCCCAAACTCGCTGTCTAGAAACACACCAATCTGGTCTAGTTTCTATCATCGATTTAAGTCTCTCCTTGCCTTTGTTAGGATAAAATTGAGTTTTATCAATTGCAACTAAAGCTTTTTTTCTGAGTTCGTGGCTTTCCATAGATATAAACCACTGAGGGGTTGCTCTGTGAATTAAAGGCGCTTTTGATCTCCAAGAATGTGGGTAAGTATGTTTTAATTTTCCATTAGAAAGTAATCTTTTATTTTTTTTTAAACTTTCAATAATAATAGGATTTGCTTTGAAAATATGTATCCCCTCGAAATTTAAAATATTCTTTGTATATTTCCCGTCATTATCTACCGTTTCAATTGCTTGAATTCCGTTATTAATACATAAGTTAAAATCATCAGGTCCATGACTTGGTGCGCAATGAACTATTCCAGAACCCTGCTCTGTTGTAACAAAATTCGCTTCTAACATTGGAATATCGTGCGTGTAACCTTCTTTTTCCATAGGATGACTACAAATTATATTTTTAAATTCTTTACCTGATAACTTGTCGAGTTTCTCGAATTTTTTAATCTCACATTCCTTCAAAACTGTCTCTAGTAAATCATGAGCTATAACAATTTTTTTACTTTTGAAATCACCATCATCTCCAATCTTAATTATTTGGTAGCTAATATCTTTATTATAGGCTAGGGCCTTGTTGGCTGGAATAGTCCATGGAGTTGTAGTCCAAATAATTATTTCACAACCTTCAAGACTTTTGTTTGTGGTTTTCTTAATTGGAAATGAAGTGTAAATAGTATCAGAAATATGATCCATATACTCTACTTCCGCGTCTGCTAAGGCAGTTTTTTCGACAGTAGACCATAAAACAGGTTTATAGCCTTTGTACAGGCTACCCTCTTTAAGGAACTTTGCTAATTCCCTCACTATTTGAGCTTCAGCTTTGAAACTCATAGTAGAATAATAATTTTTCCAATCTCCTATAACACCTAATCTTTGGAATTGTTTTTTATGAACATCGATCCATTTATTCGCAAAATCTCTACATTCTTTTCTAAACTCAACTATTGGAACATCATTCTTATTTTTTTTATCTTTTTTATATTGTTCTTCAATTTTCCATTCAATTGGTAGCCCATGACAATCCCATCCTGGAACATACACAGAATCTTTTCCATTCATTTGATGAAACTTTGTAACAATATCTTTTAAAATTTTATTTAAAGCAGTCCCCATGTGTATATTTCCATTTGCATAAGGTGGACCATCATGTAAAACAAATTTTTCATTTCCCTTGCTGTTTACTCGAAGTTTTTCATAAAGTGATATTTTTTTCCAGTAATCAATTAGATCTGGTTCCTTTAGAGGAAGATTAGCTCTCATTGAAAATGATGTTTTTGGAAGATTTACGAAACTTTTACTCATTCAATAATATTGCCTTTGCTTTCTTACAATCTATTTTAATTTGTTTTTTCAAGTTAAGTATTCCATTGAATTTTTTTTCACCTCTTATAAATTCTATAAATTCTATTGATAAATTTTTATTATAAAGATTTCCAGAAAAATTAAATATATTTACTTCTAAAATTAATTTTTTTTGATTAAATGTTGGTCTATATCCGATATTTGCAATACCTTTTAATTTTCTTTTATTTTTAAAAGATATTTTTACTGCATAAACACCTATTTTTGGGATTTTATAATCCTTTATATCAATGTTACATGTGGGGAATCCTATTTTTTTACCAAACTGTCTTCCTTTCTCAACTCTACCCTCTATACACCAATTTCTACCTAAAAATTTTTTTACTTTTTTCAAATTTCCTGCTTCAAGATTTTTTCTTACCAAAGTTGATGAAATTACAGATTTTTTATTCTTTAGAGGAGATGGATTAATAATTTTGTAATTATAATCTTTCTCTAATGACTTTAGAAGTTTGATGTCTCCAGCTCGTTGATATCCAAATCTAAAATTGTCGGAAACAAAAA
>CACCNI010000003.1 GCA_902547215.1 uncultured Pelagibacteraceae bacterium | reverse complement strand
TAAGCTGATCTAAATCCCTATATTCAAAGCTAACAGTGCCTTTATTATTCTTTTTATTTGAAATATAGGTTTTCAAACCTATTTTTTCCATTAAATCATTTTCAATTTTTCTAATGTTTGGATCCTTTAATGCTTTAGTCGATTTAGATGGGAATTTATAAAGTCTTACCAAGTTTTCTGTTTGTCTAACAGATAAATTTTTTTTTAATATTTTTTTTGCAATTTGGTCAGAATTAGTAAGACCGACCAAGATTTTTGCATGACCTGCAGAAATCTTATTCGTCTTTATTAAATCAGTTATATAATTCGAAAGAGTTAGTAATCTTAAACTATTTGTAATATGACTTCTGCTTTTTCCTATAAATTTAGCAACTTGTTCTTGATCATAACTAAACTCATCAATCAGTCTTTTATAACCTTCTGCTTCCTCTATTGAATTAAGGTCATGCCTTTGAACATTTTCAACAATACCAAATTCAAGAGCCTTTTTGTCATCAGCATCAACAACAACAACTGGTACCTCATGAAGTCCCGCTCTTTGTGCTGCCAACCACCTCCTCTCTCCTGCAATTATTTCATATTTATTTCCACTTGATGGCCTTGCAATAATTGGCTGAATGATGCCCCTTGACTTGATTGAATTAGTTAACTCCTCCAAGCTTTCTTCATCAAAAGTTTTTCTTGGCTGATATCTATTTCTAATTAAATCACTAACTAGAATTTTGTTATTTTTTGAAACTGTTTTGGTGTCACCTATTAAAGAGGATAATCCTCTTCCTAGACCCTTCTTGTTTTTAAAAATACTGCTCATGCTGCCGATACTAAGCTCGATTCTTGAGCTAAAAACTCCTCTGTGAATTTGATATAAGATTTACTTCCTGAGCAATGTTTATCGTATATTAAAACTGGAACACCATGTGAAGGTGCTTCTGATAAACGAACATTTCTAGGGACTACAGTTTGATAAACTTTTTCTTTAAAATAATCTCTTGCATCCTTTTCAACTTGTGCAGATAGTCTGTTTCTTTTGTCATACATCGTTAACAAAATTCCTCTTACAGATAAATTTGGATTAAGACCAACCTTAATACGATCTATTGTTTTAATAAGTTGAGTTATTCCTTCAAGGGCAAAAAATTCTGTCTGCAAAGGCACAACTAATGAGTCTGATGCCACTAAAGCCATCACGGTTAATAAGCTCAAAGAAGGTGGGCAATCAATTAATACATAGTCGTACGAGTGGCTGGAATTGTTTAAATATGCGGTTAATTTAGTTTTTAAAAGATATGCTCTATTTTCGTCATCTGCAGTTTCGACCTCTAAACCAGATAAATCAACATTTGATGTTACGATATCTAAATTTTGAAAGTTGGTCTTCTGAATTGAACTTACTATCTCCTCTTTTCCATTCAAGACTCCATAAATAGATTTGCTTATATTTGTTACATTGGACAATCCTAATCCGGTTGTCGCATTTCCTTGTGGATCCAAATCTATAACTAGTATTTTTTTTCCATTTAAACTAAGTCCTGCAGCTAAATTAATTACTGTCGTAGTTTTTCCAACACCACCTTTTTGATTAATTACTGAAATAATTTTCTCTTTCATTTTTTTTTACTAACTTTATTTATTTTTATTATGATTGAGTCTTTTTCTGTTACGCTTTTTTTTTCTATAAATTCTAAATTCCACTTTCTTAAACTTTGCTCAATAGAACTCTTTCCACTTTTGCCTAAAAACAAAATGATGTCTTTAAAATCATCGAAGTTTTTTGTTACTAAATCTAAAATAACCGGCAAAGGTTTAAATGCCCTTGCTACAATCAAATCAGAGTTTAATTTTTTTTGATCAAAGATATTTTGATTTATTACTTCAACGTTTAATTCAAATTTATTAATAACCTTTTTTAAAAAATTACTTTTTTTAAAACTTTTTTCGTAGAGAAAAAATTTCATTTTCGATTTTTGTTTTTTTTTGATAATAGCTATAACTAAACCAGGTAAACCAGAGCCAGAACCTAAATCAGTACAAGATAGGTGATTTTCATCAATTAAATCAATAATTTGTGCACAGTCAATTATATGCCTATCTCTAGCTAATTCCTCGGTATGTTGGCTGATTAAATTAATTTTTTTGTTCTCATCCAAAATCATTTCTTTAAATTCATCTAATTCAAGTAATGTTTCACGTGAAACATTCAAAGTCTCTAGTTTTGAATAATCAATTTTATGCGAATCTATCAAGCTATCTTCTTAATAGACTTTCTTTTGAGATGTGACAACAGAATAAATACTGCTGCTGGGGTTATACCATCAATTCTGAGTGCTTGACCCATTGTTTTTGGCTTGATTTGCTTGAATTTTGACTTAACCTCGTTTGAAAACCCAGAAAAACTATCATAATTAATGTTATCTGGGATTTTAAGATTTTCATCTCTTTTAAAGGCTAATATATCAGCACTTTGCTTTTTTAAATAACCCTTGTAATGGGCATTAGTCTCCAATTGTTCATCTATTTCCTTTGATATAAAGCCTAATTCAGGCCAAATCTCCCTAATTTTGTCCATAGTCACCCCTTTTTGAGCCAATATGTTGCTAGCAGTCCTTAAAATACCGTCTTTTGCAATTTTAACACCAAATTTAGATACCTTTGAAGGTGAGATTTTTAATTCATCCATTTTGTTAGAAATATTCCTTAAATTTTTACTTTTTGAATTAAAAACTTCATTTCTTTCTTTTGAAACTAAGCCAATATTTATTCCTATTTCAGTTAATCTTAAATCAGCATTGTCAGATCTAAGAGTTAATCTGTACTCTGCTCTTGAAGTGAACATCCTATAAGGTTCAGCAACTCCTTTGGTCACTAAGTCATCTATCATGACACCAATATAAGCTTGAGATCTATCTAAAATTAATGGTTCTTTATTTTGAATCGATAACGCTGCGTTCGCACCGGCAATCAATCCTTGTGCTGCAGCTTCTTCATAACCTGTAGTTCCATTTATTTGTCCTGCTAAATAGAAATTTTTAATCTTCTTAGTCTCTAAGGTTAAGAAAAGCTCTCTAGGATCAACGTAATCATATTCTATTGCGTATCCAGGCCTTATAATTTTAACATCTTCTAAACCATTGATATTATGACATATTTTGTACTGGATCTCTTCTGGAAGTGAGGTGGAAATACCATTTGGGTATACTGTATTATCATTAAGACCTTCAGGTTCTAAAAAAATTTGATGTCTTATTTTATCTTTAAATTTATAAATTTTATCTTCAATAGATGGACAATATCTAGGACCAACTCCCTTTATACTTCCAGAATACATTGCACTCTTTTTTAAGTTTTCAGAAATAATCTCGTGAACTTTTTTATTTGTGTAAGTCATACTACATGAGATTTGATCGTTATATACTTTCCTAGTTAAGAAGGAGAAAAAAGAGATATCTTTATCTGCATCTTGTCGTTCAAGATTATCATAATTAATTGTTGTACCGTCTAATCTTGGAGGGGTTCCGGTCTTAAGTCTCCCTAATTTAAAGTCATATTTTCTTAACTGATCCGATAAACCTAACGTCGGTTTTTCATCATACCTACCTGCTGGCGTTTTTTTATCACCTATATGTATCAAACCATTTAAAAAAGTGCCCGTTGTTAGAACTACCTTAGAGCATTTGATTTCTGTGCCATCTACTGCCTTAAGGCCTTTTATCTCATTATTTTCAATTATAAATTCATTTATTGATATCGAAAATATGCTTAAATTACAATAGTTTAACAGTTTTGACTGCATTTCTTTCTTATAAATAGACCTATCGCTTTGAGTTCTTAGTCCTTGCACTGCTGGTCCTCTGCTTCTATTTAGCAATCTAAATTGAATGCCAGACTTATCTGCTATGTCTCCCATAACACCATCTAAAGCATCTATTTCTCTTACTAAATGCCCTTTACCTAGCCCACCGATTGCAGGGTTACAAGACATCTCGCCTATAGTATTAGTGTCGTTCGTAAATAGTGCAGTGGTGACACCCATTCGAGCGGATGCAGCAGCAGCTTCGCAACCAGCATGACCTCCACCAATCACAACAACATCAAATGAAAAATTATTTTTCATAACTAGAATTTATAATTGATGTCAAATTTTACAAGTTTTAACAAAAAAACACTAAAAAGTTGGCTTATACCAACGATTTTGTTTAAAAAGATGCAAAAATTAGAGGAAATTTGTGTTTATTTACCGATACAGAAATCATTGAAAATACTACCTAATATGGCCTCTACGTCGACTTTTCCAACAATTTTACCTAAATTGACCTGTGCTAACCTAAGATCTTCAGCGCCTTTGTCAAAATCTAAAGACTCAGTTTTGTCTTTAAAGTTTTGCAAGTTTATTAAGCACTCTTTTAGATTATTTTTATGTCTCTCTCTAGTTACAAAAACATCGTCATTAAACTTCATATCTCTAACTAAATTTTTTTTAATTCGATCTAATAATTCACCTATGTTTTTTTCTTTGAGAAAAGATACAGAAATTGGATCATACTTGTTAAGTCTGTCCTTCACATCAAATTTATTAAGGTCAGATTTATTGATGACTAAAATTGTGTTTTTATTAAATAGATCGTTCAAAAACCCATAAAAATCAACATTTTTTGGCTCTATAACGACTATTCTAAGGTCCGCTTCCTCTGCTTTTTTGAAAGCGAGTTTAATACCTTCTTTTTCAATAATATCTTTTGACTCTCTGATACCTGCCGTGTCGGAAATTATAACTGGATAACCATAAAAGTTTAAATTTGTTTGCAGCACATCCCTAGTAGTTCCCGCAACGTCAGATACTATTGCAACATTTCTTTTGCTTAAATAATTCATCAAGGTTGATTTTCCAGAATTAGGAGGTCCAACGATTGCAATTTTATAACCTGTTCTTATCCTTTCCCCAACTTCATGGCTTAACAATATTTTTTTTATTTCGTTCTCAATAATGGAAACATCTTTTTTAACATCATCTAGAACATTGGAGGGTAAATCTTCATCAGGAAAATCAATCTTTGCCTCAATTTTTGATAAAACTTTTATTAATTTCTCTCTTAGCTCATTAAATTTTAAAAAAGATTTACCTTTTATAATATTTTGAGCTTGTTCCATTTGAATTTCTGTTTCTGCTGCTATTAAATCGCCTATCGCCTCTGCCTGAAGTAAATTTATCTTTCCATTTAAAAATGCTAACTTGGTAAATTCTCCAGGTTCCGCTAATCTGCATTTTTTTGTGCTTAAAAGTGTTTCTTGAAGCTCTTTAACTACAGCTTTACTTCCATGAACATGTAATTCTGCCATATCTTCACCTGTATAACTTTTAGGGCCCGGAAACCATAAAACAATACCCTGATCAATCGGTCTAGAATTGTTGATATTGTTTAATTCTAAAAGGGTAGCCTCTCTTGGCTTTGGTAGTGCCTTTTTAGTTAGCGACTTTATGAGAAAACTAGTCTCTGGGCCGGATATTCGAATAATAGCGACCCCTGAAGCTCCTATTCCAGTTGATAGTGCACATATCGTCATAAATTTTACAGGTTTAAGTCTATTTATGATTTGTATACGTGTCTAGAATTGATTTCCAAAAATTAGCTGCAAATTTCTTGGTATTAAAGGTATTGGTTTTCAAAACTTCATCAAAAATAAATTTTCTGATTTTTTTTAATTTATCTGAGTCATTAGCTAATGAAACTACTTTAGAAATATAATCATCTTTGTTCTTTGCAACCAAATCTTTTAGATTTGAATTAATTAAAATACTCTCTCCACATCTTGAATTAAAATTAAACCCTGCCATACTTATAACTGGTATATTCATCCATAGGGCTTCACATGTTGTTGTGACACCGGTGTAAGGAAAAGTATCCAAGCAAAGATCTATATCTTTATAAAGATTAATATGTTCCTCGAGTTTTGATGACTTATTTTTAAAAACAACTCTATCCAAAACGCCTTCATTTTCGAATAGTTTTTTAAAGTGAATTTCTGAATATGAAACTGATGATTTTAATATAAGTTTACTATTTTTAATTTTTCTAAGTATTTCTGACCAGACTATAATAGTGTCGTCAGAAATTTTTAAGTAATTGTTAAAAGATCCCAGTGTAAAAGCACCACTATTTTGTGAAGGCAATGGATTGTATTTTCTCTGAATGTTAAGTCCCGCATGTGAATTCCATATTTCATCCAAATAAATAATTTTTTCTTTATAAAGAGCTTTTTCCTTTTCTAATATTAAATTTTTATCTGCGATTAAATAATCACTATGGTTTAACCCTATAGTGTTATTATACCCCATCCATGATATTTGTAGTCTACAAACTCTTGAATTAAAAATTTCAATTCTCCCTTTTCCCAAATAACCATTAATATCAATTAATACATCAATACCTAATGATCTTAGTAAACTGGCTAATTCGGCATTATTCTTTTTTGAAATGTTATGAAAAAAGTCAACACTCTTTTTAATTGTTTCGGTTGTATCATCCTCTTGTTTTGTTTCTAAATCAGAAAAAATATGAGTTTCAAATTTCTCATTTTTATAATTAAACAAGTCTTTTATAAAATATGTGACTGAATGGTCTGAAACCAAATTTGATGAAACAAAGCCAATTTTAATTTTTTTTTTTTTTAATTGCTGAATTTTAGGTAAATTAATAAGTTGTAATTTATCTTTTATCTTATTGGTAAAATCAAAAAATTCCTTTTGCGACCAGTCATATCTTAAATTGTTGTTATAAATATACTCGAAAACTAAAGTTTTTTCTTTATAGAAATCTTTATCTATTAATTCTTTTAAAACATTTTGTCTAAAATCAACATTAGTAGTATTTACATTTAATAACGAAATAGCATGATACAACTTTTCATTATAATTGAAATTGGATTTCGCTTCTAAGAAAAATTTTTTTGTATCTTCATACTCATCTAGAGACAAAGAGTTTTCTTGTTTTGCTTTTTCACTAACACCATATAAATAGTATACTAAACATTCTAATCCTATTTTACTTTTTTTTTCTAGAATATAACCTTTTTTGAAATTTTTTATTGCTAACAAAACATCTTTAAAATTACGGTTAGGTAACTTCATCCTGGCTAAACCTAAAATCATCAAAACCTGACTATTAATTTCTTTGTCATTAAAATTACTTTCAGTTTCAAAAATTAGTTTTTCGTATTTTCTATTATTAAATAAAGTTATTAGATCTTTAATTTTTCTCTCAAATATCATTTTACTAAATTAAATTTAAGCTAATTATAATTTCTACTTATAATTTTTTGCATATTTTCTAAAGCTTCACAAAAATCATTACAAAATCCCTTAGTATCAAATAAAGGGGTTTCTCTAATTTTGTTAAAAAGATTTTTTCTTGTGTTATCTAGTTCGTTTATATTACTTGCGTAATAGACAGCCTTTTCAATATAATCTTCATTATTTGTAGCAATAAAATTTTCGATGTTTGCATTTTTTAAAATGCTTTCACCACACCTGGAGTTAAAGTTATATCCTACCTTGGTTATTACAGGTACATTTTTCCATAAAGCTTCAAAAGTTGTTGTTACACCATTAAATGGAAAAGTATCAAGACACAGATCTATTTTGTCGTAAAGATTTATATGAGACAGAAAATCTTTTCTTGCCGTTTTTTTTAAGATCTCGATTGAATTAATCAGACCCTCTTTTTCAAACTTTTTCTTCAAAACCTCGTCACAGAGAAATAAGGATGATTTTAAAATTAACTTTGAATTCTTTACTTTCTTAAGAATTTTAATCCAAGTGTTTATAACTTCATCATTTATTTTCATAAAATTGTTCAGTGATCCAAATGTAAAATAATTATTTTTTTTGAAAGGCAATTCATTGAAAACTCTTTCATATTCAAAACCACAATGAGAATTCCATATTTTAGGAAGTTTATAAATTTTTGTCACATATTCTTTTTCTTCATTTTTTACAGTATTAGTATCAGCCAAAATAAAATCAATTTCTTTAAGTCCGGTAGAATTGTTAAAACCTAACCAGCTTATTTGAAGTGGGCAAATTCTCGTATTAAAAATATTTACCCTATTAGAGGACCACAAACCAGCAAGATCGATTAGAATATCTACATTTAAATTTTGAATTGCATCAATAATCTCTTGATCTGATTTATCACCTAGTTCAAACCAATTATCAAAAAGGGTCGAAAATTTATCTGTGGTCTCGTCATGTTGTTTAGTTTTTAAAAGAGAGAGTCCAAAAGTTTCAAATTTCGTATGTTTTAAGTCTTTAATAAGATCTTTCAAAAAATATGTAATTGAATGAGATTGCCTAAAATCAGGAGAAAAAAAACCGATATTTATTTTTTTTTTTGTTATATCAATTTTTGAAATTTTTTTAGCATCTAAAACCCGAAATATATTTGAAAATTTTTTTTGAAATTCAGCAAAATCTTTTTGTCTCCAGTTACTTAAATACATTTGAGATGTAATATAAGATGAACCAAAAAGCTTATTTAAACCTTTTAAATCGAGAATTTTTTCTACCATAGAAATTTTTTCCTTATGTTTAAAAAGATATTTGTATAAATCAATTCCATGAGATAAATACCTCTCGTTTTTAAAAAATTTTTTTTCTGCCTCTAAATACATTTTTTGAGAAGTAAGCATGTTTTTTAAAAGTTCTGAATCTTTTCGACCCATTTCTGCACATAATTTTATATGATTACACAATGCCTCCAGAGATATTTCACCTAAGTTATCTTTATAAAAAGCTTTTTCAAAATCTTCGAGTGCATATTTGGTATCTCTGTCTGTTCTACCCTTTTGAGATGCTCTACAAACTCCCAATAAATTATGTAAAGCGGGAGATCTGTTCTTTTCTGTTGTTGAAGATTCTATATCTAAAATAACATCAAAATATCTCTTTTCCTGGAAAAGTTTTTTTAGTTTTGACAAATTCACATCAGACATAAACTAATATTATCAAATTAAAGTTTTATTTAAATGAATTATTAGGCTTGTCTTAATCTAGGAGGGTTTGTTCATTGAGTTAAAAAACTCTGTATTACTTTTAGTATTTTTAAGCTTAGAGTTTATAAATTCTATAGCATCCATTGATCCCATTGGGGCTATTATACGTCTTAGAACATTCATTTTCTGCAAGTCGTTTTTATCAAAAAGAAGCTCTTCTCTTCGAGTGCCAGACTTAGTAATATCAATTGCTGGAAATATTCTTTTTTCAGATATTTTCCTATCTAGTATAGTTTCGCTATTACCTGTTCCTTTAAATTCCTCAAATATAACTTCATCCATTCTACTGCCAGTATCTATTAGTGCGGTTGCAATAATTGTTAAAGATCCGCCCTCTTCAATATTTCTGGCTGCTCCAAAAAATCTTTTGGGTCTTTGAAGGGCATTTGCGTCGACACCACCAGTTAAAACCTTACCAGAACTTGGAACTACAGCGTTATATGCTCTTCCAAGTCTAGTTATAGAATCTAAAAGAATAACGACATCTTTTTTATGCTCAGTCATCCTCTTAGCTTTTTCTATAACCATTTCAGCTACCGCTACGTGCCTCTGCGCTGGCTCGTCAAAAGTTGAACTTATTACTTCACCTTTAACGGTACGTTGCATATCCGTTACTTCCTCGGGTCTTTCATCAATAAGCAAAACCATCAAGTAACATTCTGGATGGTTGGCAGTAATTGAGTTAGCTATACTTTGTAATATCATTGTCTTGCCGGCTTTGGGTGGAGATATAATTAGTGATCTTTGGCCCTTACCAATTGGGCTTACAAGATCGATCAATCTTGGGGTTAAATTTGGTTTTTTCTCAACTGTAGTTGTTTCAACTTCCATAACTATTTGTTTGTTTGGATATAGTGGAGTTAAGTTGTCAAAAGCAATTTTATGTCTAGATTTTTCAGGATCTTCAAGATTTATCTTACTAACTTGAAGCAACGCAAAGTATCTTTCTCCTTCTTTAGGTGCTCTAACAGGTCCTTCAACTGTGTCGCCTGTTCTTAAACCAAATTTTCTAATTTGACTCGGGCTAACGTAAATATCGTCTGCACCTGGTAAATAATTTGACTCTAGCGCCCTTAAAAAGCCAAATCCGTCTTGAAGCAGTTGTAGAACACCCATTCCAGTAATTTCTTCACCTTTTTCAGCAAGTTTTTTCAGTATAGCAAATAAAATTTCTTGCTTCCTAAGTGTACTTGCGTTTTCAATACCTAGTTTTTCGGCCTGTTCAATTAGTTGTGCTGGGGTATTTTTTTTAAGTTCTTGGATTTTCATGTGGGGAGTTTAGTAATTTGATTAGGTTAATATAATATAAATTTAATATATTTCAACCTCCTAATGGCTTTAAAATTGCAAAAAATATGATCAAAATTAACAGTATAGTTGGTATTTCATTAATAATTCTAAAATATTTTGAGCTTGATGTGTTTCTGTCATCTCTAAAAGCTCGTAAACATGATCCAAGATAAAAATGATAGGCTGTTAAAATAACTACTAAAAAGAATTTAACTTGCATCCAAAGTGCACTTAGTAATTCAGCACCAACAGAGTGTATTAAAGCAAGACCAAATATCCATGATAGCAACATTGCTGGATACATTATGTAGAAATACAATTTTCTCTCCATAATTTTAAAAACTTTACAAACCTCAACATTTGATGAATTTTCTGTGTGATAAACGAATATTCTAGGCAAATAAAGCAATCCAGCCATCCAAGAAATTACTGCAATTAAATGGAGCGATTTAAATATTAGATAAAAATTCATTTTCTTATGCTTTTATTGATTAAATGTACTAATAATTTAATATGATCTTCATTATCATTTAAGCAAGGAATTGTATCAAATTTTTCCCCTCCAGATTCTAAAAAGCTTTCTTTTCCTTGAATAGAAATTTCCTCAAGGGTTTCAACACAATCAGAGGAGAAACCAGGAGAAATTACTAAAATATTTTTTTTTCCCTCTTTGGGTAAATTTTCCAAAGTTTTATCCGTGTAAGGTTGAAGCCATTCTTGTGGGCCGAATCTTGATTGAAAAGTTGTTAAAATGGGAATGTCTTTATTGAACGTTTCTTTAATTAATCTGGAGGTTTTGTGACAATAGCAGTGATATGGATCACCTTTATCGAAATATTTTTTTGGTATACCGTGGTAAGAGGCTAATATTAAATCAGGTTTCCAATTAATGCTATTAAGTTTGTGGTTTATTGAATTCACGATTGCTTGAATATATAGCGGTTCAGATTCATAGTGAGGTATAATTTGTAGACTGGGCTGCCATCTCATTTTCATTAGCGTCCTGTACACTTCATCACAAACTGTAGCTGTTGTTGCTGCTGCATACTGTGGATACAGAGGAAGTATTATAATATTTTCACATCCGCTTTCTTGTAAATCTAACATTTTACTCTTTATGCTTGGATTTCCATATCGCATTGCATAATCAACGATTAAGTTTTCATTTGATATAATAGACTTAACCTTTTCGGTCTGTTTGATTGTGTAATATCGTAAAGGAGAAGTATTTTCTTTCTTCATCCATATTTCTTTATAAGCTTTTGCTGTTTTAGAGGGTCTAAAAGTTAGAATAAATAAGTTTAAAATAATTTTCCATAAAAAAGGGTTTACTTCAATAACGCGTCTGTCTGATAAAAATTCTTTTAAGTATTTTCTTATATCCCACCAGCCTGTAGAGTCTGGTGTTCCAAGATTAATTAATAAAACACCAGTTTTTCCAAAGTTTACTTGGGGATGATTACTGTCCATTAAAACTCCTAACTTCGTCTACTAAATATCTAACGATATCCGGATTTGTTTCCGGTAGAACTCCATGTCCTAAGTTGAATATATATCTTTTTTTATCGAAAGTTTTTAAATATTTTGTCACCTCGTTTCTCACAATTTCTTTGTTTTGAAGTAAAATTTTTGGATCAAGACCTCCTTGTACAGGAATATCAATAGTATCTCTGATAATTAAAGGATCAACATTATAATCAATACTGATTATGTCGGGATTTACATTATCTACAAATTTTTTGTAACTATTGATGTTTCTTGGGAAACAAATTGAGATTGTTTTTTTTTGTCTAATAAAATCAACTAAGCTTTTGATTGGTTTATAAACGAAATAATCTAGATCTTTTTCTGGAAGAAGTCCGGCCCAACTGTCAAAGATCTGAATTATAGATGCACCACTTTTAATTTGGGCTTCAATATGTATTTTTAAGAATTCATCTAACTTAATCAAAATATTATTAATATATTTATCTTTTGGAAAAATATTAAAATTTCCCTCCTTGGGAGACTTTCTGTTCAGCATGTATAGTAAGAGGGTCCATGGAGCCCCAACAAAACCTATAGTATCTTTATTTCTTATAGATAATTTTTTCTTCGTTTCTTTAATTGTCTCATAGACAGGATTTAGTTTTTTAAGAAAGTCTTCTTTTTTAACATCGTTTAATATATTTAAATCAACCTCCTTTAAATCAGGTCCAAAATTTTTTTTAAATTTTACTTGTTGACCAAGTGCATATGGAACTAACAGAATGTCAGAAAAAATTATAGCAGCATCAAAATCAAATCTATCAATTGGTTGTATTGTTATTTCAGATGATAATTTAGTATTCAAACATAGTTTGATAAAATCTTGATTTTTTTCTCTTATAGATCTAAATTCTGGCAAATATCTCCCCGCCTGTCTCATTAACCATATAGGTGTCTTGGAAGATTTATTATTTATGCAATCTTGTATAAGGGTATTCATATAATTAAATATTATCTATATTGTTTGTAGTATGTATTGTTAATAACGGTAGTTAATGTTTTTTAACAAGTTTATAACAGCTTTTTCACATAAGATTTATTAAATTTACCTTAGAATTCTTTGAGTTTTAATTAATTATCATTTTTTAATCTAAAAAGTATAATATTTATCAACATGGTTTAAAATGTATATAAATGAGTACTTATACATTAAAATCTTTGAATAGAGTTTTTGTTAATTTTATGAAGCGACTTATACATATAGATATACTTTTTATACATGATTAATACATATGATATATACCTTATCTCTGACTCAACTGGAGAAACATTAGAAAGAATATTCCTTGCAATTAAAGCTCAATTCAAAAATTTTAAGTATAAAACGCACTTTTATTCTTTTACACGAACAGAAAACCAAATTTCCAAAATCCTCGAAGTCTCGGGAAAAAACAGAAATGCCATAGTATTATATACAATAGTTGATAACAAATTAGCTAGACATTTATCAAACGAGTGTAGTTCAAAAAATATTCCATGCTTTGGAATATTAGGAGATTTAATAATTAGCTTTTCAAAACTTTTAGATCAAAAAGCACTTAATGTTCCAAGCAGACAACATATCATGGACGATGAATATTATAAAAAAATTGAAGCCATACAATTTACAATGAATCACGATGACGGAAATTCAGTAGAGGATATAGAAAAATCTGATATCATCCTTTTAGGTGTAAGCAGAACAAGCAAGACCCCAACTTCGATTTATCTCGCAAACAAAGGAATGAAAATATCAAATATACCCTTGGTGAATGAGAACTCAGTTCCTAATATACTAAAAGAGAATCCTCAAAAAAAATGTGTAGTTGGACTGACAGCAGAACCTGACAGGCTTATAGATTTACGTAAAAATAGAATGCAATCCATTAAAGATAACGAAAGTACTGAATACACAAGTTTAGATATTGTACAAAAAGAAATGGAGGATGCACGGAAACTTTTTCAGAAATATAAATGGCCAAGTATTGATGTAACAAGAAAATCCGTAGAAGAAACAGCTGCATCAGTTCTTAAAATACATGATATTTTTAACCAAAAATGAAGTCAATAATTTTGGCATCAAAGAGCGAAGTAAGAAAAAAAATATTAGATGAAAACAATATAAAATGTACTGTTGAACCCTCCAATTTAGATGAAGATGAAGTGAAGAAATCCTTAATAAACCAAGGAGCAACACCAGAACTTATATCTAAAAATTTAGCTGAATTAAAAGCGAATAAGGTTAGTCAAAAAAAAATAGGAGAAATAGTTTTAGGCGCAGATAGTGTAATTGATTTAAACGGCAAACTTATCTCAAAACCAACAAATAGAACAGAAGCCATGAATATTTTAAGTTCACTAAACGGTAAATCTCATTTTCTTATAAGTTCAGTCTGTATATCTTTAGATGGAAAAATGATTTGGAATTATACTGAAAAAGCTGAGATGAAAATGAAAAACTTCACTCAAGAAGAACTTCAGGAATATTTAAGTAAAATTTCTGATAAAAACTTATATTCTTACAATGTTTATCAAATAGAAGGGGAAGGAAAAAAATTATTCAGTGAAATTAAGGGAGACGTTGATACAATAATGGGTCTGCCGATTAGAAATATTAGAAAATATTTGGAAAATATTAAATGAAAAAATTTTGTGTAATAGGAAATCCAATTGATCACTCTTTATCTCCAAAACTTCATAACTTTTGGCTCAAAAAAAATAAGATTGAAGCAATTTACGAAAAAAAACTTCTTAAAGAAAAAGAAATCCCAAAATTAATTGAGAGTATTAGAAAATCAGAAATAAATGGTGTCAATGTTACAGTCCCATTTAAAAATTCAATAATTCCGTTTTTGGATAGTCTTAGTTCTGAGGCAAAAAAAACTAACTCTGTGAATACTATTTGTACTGAGGAAGACAAAATAATAGGTCACAATACAGATATTGTCGGATTTGAGTTAGCTTTAAGGTACATCAATTATGACGTTAAAAGAAAGAAAGCACTTATAATAGGGGCGGGCGGAGTTAGTCCCTCCATTATTCTTGCGCTCAAAAACATGGGATGTGAAAATATTCATTTAACTAATAGGACATATGAGAAAGCAGAAAAAATAAAAGAAACCTTTAATGATATTACAATCCAAAAGTGGGGCGATATCCCTGAGTTTGATATAGTTATTAATGCAACAAGTGTCGGTTTGAACAAAGAGAATCTTGACTTGGATTTAAATAAATTTGGTAATAATAAATTTTTTTATGATGTAATTTACAATCCGGGTGAAACAAATTTTCTAAAAGAGGCAAAGCTTAGTGGTAATAAAACAGAAAATGGTAGAATGATGTTTATATATCAGGCCCATCAATCATTTGCATTGTGGAATAAGGTATTACCTAAGATTGATGAAGAAACAATAGAAATCTTAAAATGAGAAGAATTGCACTAGTTGGGGATATTGGATCAGGAAAGACATTCTTTTCAAAATTATTTAGGTACCCAATTTTTGATGCTGATTTAGTAGTTTCAAACCTTTACAAAAAAGATAAATTTTTATTTAGAAAAGTTAAGAAAAAATTTCCTGATAAAGTAAGCAACTTTCCTCTAAAAAAAGAGGAACTACTTAAAATAATTTTCCAGAAACAGAAAAACTTGGATGTTTTAGGTAAAATAATTCACCCAATAGTCAGAAAAAAAATGCAAAATTTCTTTAAAAAAAACAAAAAGAAAAAATTTGTTGTCTTGGATGTACCTTTGTTTTTAGAAAACAGATTAAATACAAAAAGGGATATTATAATCTTTGTTGATGCAAATAAAAAAAAGATTAAACAAAAACTTAACAGAAGAAAAAATAACAATCCAAAGTTGATAAATATTCTTAGAAGAAATCAACTACCAGCAAAATTAAAGAAAAAAAAATCAACTTATGTTATAAAAAATAATTTTGTTAGAAACACAGCCAAAAAAAATATAAAATTGATTATGAAAAGAATTGGAAAATGAAAGAAATTGTTTTAGATACAGAAACAACTGGTCTTTCAGTTGAAAATGGACATCGAATAATTGAGATAGGTTGCATAGAACTTGATAATCAAATTTTAACTTCTAATCGTTTCCACTGTTATTTGAACCCCCAAAGAAAAGTTTCAGAGGAAGCATTTAAAGTACACGGGTATTCAGATGAATTTTTATCTGACAAAAAAAAATTTTCAGAAATAGCAGATGATTTTCTAAAATTTATAGGTGACAAAAAATTGATTATACACAACGCTCAGTTTGATTTATCTCATTTAAATAATGAATTGAAATTATCTGGAAAAAAAACAATTCTAAAGGATCAAGTTATTGATACATTGGATATAGCAAGAGAGAAATTTCCAGGTTCTCAAATTAGTTTAGACGCGTTATGTAAAAGATTTAGAGTCGATAACTCTAAAAGAAAATTACATACTGCATTAATTGACTGTGAATTATTATCAAAAGTTTATGTAAACTTAATCGACCAAAAAGAACCGAAACTAAATTTCTCAGAAAAAAAATATGAAGCAGGAAATAATGAAAATGCGATAATTAATTTTTGCAAAAAAGTTATTGGACCCACCACAGAAGAGCGTAAAGAGCATCAAAATTTTCTTAAAAAATCTCTCAAAAAAAACTACTTCTGATTTTTTTCAAACAATTCTTGAAAATTTATTTTCTTTTCTAATTTTATTTCCGGATAACCTATTGATTTAACAATTTCAAAAAATTTTTTTTCTATTTCAGGGTACATTTCAGTAGGCACATCACTTAAAAAAATTTTTTTTAATTGATCCTTATTTACAGCGGACTCCTCAACTCTTACAACTGTAGTGTGCGTCATTTCAAAATATGCTTTTTTATCTTCATCAGTTTTGTTGTCAAAAATTAATCTTATATTCACTTCAGCCATATTATTCTTAAGTGGCAAAGAGTTTATGTCTATTCCTAAAGAATATTTTGGAATATTATCCTTCAGATATATAAAGTTTTCCGTACCAGATATTTTTGAAGAAATGTCTTTGACATATGAAGTTAGAATTTTATAATTTTTTGTCATTTTCGTTATCCTTATCTTCATATTCTCCTTCAATCAAATCATCTTTAGTATGAACTTCACTTTTTGTTTTTTTCGATAATAATTGAAAAATTATTTTTCTAGTTAATGGAAAAATAATTAAAAAACCTAACGAGTCTGTGGCAAATCCAGGTAAAATTAATAAAAATGCAGCAACTGCTAACGCAGCACCAGACATTAGCTCAAATAAAGGCATCTGATTTTTATAAATTTGAGTAACACCAGATTTCAAGGTATTTAAGCCTTCGTACCTCGCGTAATAAACACCAATTATAGCCGTAACAAATATTAAAGAGATTGTAGTAAATGCTCCAATTTGACTTCCAATTTTAATAAATAAATAAATTTCTAAAATTGGGATCAAAATTATCAATAAAAGCACTGTGTTCATTTGTCTTTAATGTAAATTGCTTGTTGAAATATAGCAATAGAGTAAATATTATTTAAGTATGAATTATAGTTTTGAATACCTTGATATTATTTTATTAGCAATGATAGCTGGATTTATTTTTCTAAGATTAAGAGGAATCTTAGGTAAAAGATCAGGTTATGAAGATGATATTTCTAATAGCTTTCCACATGAAATGCCAGAGATAAAGTCTGCAAAAAAACCAAATTACAGAAATTTTGATGAGAGTGCCAAAAAAGATTTTATTGAAGGGGCAAAAGTTGCTTACGAAACTATAATCACAAATTTTTCAAAAGGATCAATAAAAGAGATTAAAAACTTATTAGATAGAAAAGTTTTAAATCAATTTCAGGAAGCTATTTCTAATAGAGAAAAAAATGGGATAAAGTCGGAGACAACTTTTATTGGAATAAACTCGGCAGAAATTAAAAACCATGAGCAAAAAGACAATGTGCTTGAAGTTACAGTAGATTTTATAAGTGAAATTATTTCGTGTAATAGGGACAAAAATTCAAAGATTCTTACAGGTGACCCAGAGAAAGTTAAAAAAGTTTATGATACTTGGAGATTCTCGAGAAACTTAAATTCTAATGATCCTAATTGGATACTAGTTGAGACTAATATTTAATAATTGAACAAAAAACTATCAGATAAAGATCTTAAGGACTGGAATAAATTTATAAAAAGTAAAGATAAGATAAATCCTAAAGATGAATTAAAAGAGTCTTCAATAAGCAAAAATAAATCTACATTCGTTATAGATTTACATGGTTATGGTCTGGACCAAGCAAATAAATTTGTTGAAAAAACTATTAATGAATGTTTCGAGAAACAATTTTCAATAGTAAATATAATTACTGGAAAAGGAATGAGATCGAAACACGTTGAAGATCCCTACAAATCATCCGAATTAAGCATTTTAAAGCACTCTATACCTGAATTTATTAATTCCAATGCTGAACTTATGAAAAAGATTAAAAACATTGATGATACTGGTGAAAAGAATTTAGGTTCTTTTAATGTTTATTTGAAATCAAAGAATAAATTTAGATAAATCGTTATCTTTTACTAATTGTCCAAGATTCTCTTTTACATACTTTGAATCAATTACTATTTTTTCACCTGATCTGTCTGTTGCTGTGAAACTAATTTCATCTAAAACTCTTTCAATTATAGTGTGAAGTCTTCTTGCACCAATATTTTCGACAGAAGAGTTTACTTCGCTTGCTAGATTAGCAATAGTATCAATCCCATCCTCTGAGAATTCCAAATCAACATTTTCAGTTTTTAATAATGCCTTATACTGTTTAATTAAACTATTATCTGGCTCTTTCAAAATTCTTTTAAAGTCAGAACTGTTTAATGCATCAAGTTCAACTCTTATTGGTAATCTTCCTTGTAATTCAGGAAGTAAATCTGAAGGTTTAGCAAGTTGAAAAGCTCCTGATGCTATAAATAATATATGATCTGTTTTTACTGGTCCATACTTTGTACTTACAGTAGTACCTTCTATTAATGGTAACAAATCTCTCTGAACTCCTTCTCTTGATACATCACCACCAACCCTGTCAGTTCTTGCAGAAATTTTGTCAATTTCATCTAGGAAAACAATTCCGTTATTTTCAGTTACATTTTTTGCAGATTTAATAATTTTATCTTGTTCAATAAGTTTATCAGCCTCTTCATTTAATAGGATTTCATGAGACTCTTTAACAGTCATCTTTTTCTTTTTTGATTTGTTGCCCATTGATTTACCGAGCATATCACCAATATTAATCATTCCAACATTTGCTCCAGGCATTCCAGGTATTTCAAAGCTTGGCATGTTTCCACTTTCATTAACTGGAACTTCAATTTCGTTGTCGTCTAAATCTCCGTTTCTAAGTCTCTTTCTAAAACTTTCTCTTGTTGCTACACTCGCTTTATTTCCTACAAGCGCATCTAAAACTCTTTCTTCTGCAAGTTTTTGTGCTTTCGCGTGAACTTCTTTTCTTTTTTTAACCTTTTCCATTGCAATTGCAATTTCTAGCAAGTCTCTAATAATTTGTTCTACATCTCTTCCAACGTAACCAACTTCTGTAAATCTTGTAGCCTCAACTTTAACAAAAGGTGCCTCAGCTAATTTTGAAAGCCTTCTTGATATTTCAGTTTTACCAACACCAGTTGGCCCAATCATTAATATATTTTTTGGTAAAACTTCATCTCTCATTTCACCTTTTAAAGCTTGTCTTCTCCATCTATTTCTAAGAGCAATAGCAACAGCTCTTTTAGCTTTATTTTGACCTACAACGTATCTGTCTAATTCAGATACAATCTCTCTTGGTGAAAGAGAGTCTATATCATTTTTTTTCTCCTCAGCATTTTTTTTTGGGAATGATTTAATGTTTGACTTTTCCATTATATTTTCTCAATTCTAACGTTATCGTTTGTAAAAACACAAATATCAGCTGCAACTTTAATTGCTTTTTTCGCAACTTCTTCAGCGTTTAATTCTGTATCCATTAAAACCTTTGCAGCTGCAAGAGCGTAGTTTCCACCAGATCCGATTCCAATAACATCTCCTTCAGGTTCTAAAACATCTCCAGTTCCTGAAATAATAAAACTTTTTTCTTTATCACCAATTGCCATTAACGCTTCTAGTCGCCTTAAATATTTATCGGTTCTCCAATCCTTCGCAAGTTCGACTGCAGCTCTAGTTAAATTTCCAGCATGTTTTTCAAGTTTAGCTTCTAATCGTTCAAAAAGGGTTAATGCATCTGCCGTTGATCCTGCAAAACCTGCAATCACATTTCGTTTCTCAATTTTACGAACTTTGTTTGCATTGCTTTTAATTACAGTATTTCCCATGCTGACCTGGCCATCGCTTGCCACAACTACGTCATTTTTTTTTCTTACTAATACAATTGTTGTCATGAGATATAAATGGATACTAATTTCCAATCTTCAAGTGGTAAATTAGTTTTGTTGATATGACTAAATAATACAGATATACGTAGGTATATATGAAGCGAAAAGCATCAATAACAAGAAAAACAAAAGAAACAAAAATTGACGTTGAATTAAATATAGACGGAAAAGGTCAATACAAAATTGATACTGGTATAGGTTTTCTTGACCATATGCTTGAACAACTTTCTAAACATTCATCGATTGATTTAAAGGTAAAAGCAAAAGGAGACACACACATAGATCTTCATCATACAACAGAAGATACTGGTATTGCTATTGGTGAATGTCTCAAAAAAGCATCAAAAAAATTCATAGGAATTAAAAGATATGCTCACGCAATGATACCAATGGATGAAACTTTAACTAGAGTTGCATTAGACGTTTCAAACAGACCGTACTTAATTTGGAAAGTGGATTTGAAAGTAGAAAAACTTGGAGAAATGGACACAGAACTTTTTAAGGAATGGTTTCAAGCTTTTTCACAATCTGCAGGAATTACATTACATATTGAGAATTTATATGGAGACAATAGTCACCACAAAGTAGAATCGTGTTTTAAAGGTTTAGCAAGATCACTTAGAGCTGCATTAGAAATAGATCCAAAAAATAAAAAAGTCGTGCCATCTACTAAGGGCTCTTTATAAAAATTAATGAACGTAACAATTGTTGATTACAAATCAGGGAACATAAGCTCTGTTATTAACTCATTTAAAGAAGTAGCTGAAAATAAAGTTAAAATTGAAGTAACTTCTGATATAAGCAAAATTAAATCCACGGACAAAGTTGTGTTACCAGGCCAGGGATCATTTAAAAGTTGTGTGGATGCATTACAATCTATTAAAGGACTTGTCGACAGTCTAAATGAATTTGTAATGAATAAGAAAAAACCTCTTCTTGGAATATGTGTTGGATTACAAATGTTCGCTGATGTTGGATATGAGGAGTCAGAGACAAAGGGATTGGGCTGGATCTCAGGCAAAGTTACAAAAATAGATAATCAAAATGGCAAATATAAGCTTCCCCACATTGGATGGAACCAAATAAACATAGTTAAAGGTAGTAAAATTTTTAAAGATATAAAAGATAAATCACACATGTATTTTGTTCACAGTTATGAGTTTGTCCCAACTGACAAAAATTCAATATCAGCAACAACTGACTATTCGTCAAAACATGTTTGCGCAGTTGAAAAAGAAAATATTTTTGGCACCCAATTTCATCCAGAAAAAAGCGATAAAACTGGATTAAAAATAATCAACAACTTTATAAATTTATAAATGAAGATATTTCCAGCAATTGATATTAAAGATAAAAAGTGTGTAAGATTAATTAAAGGTGATTTTAGTCAAAAGACAGAATACCAAATGTCACCAGTCGAACAGGCAACACAATTTATTGACAAAGGGTTTAAAAATTTACACATTGTTGATCTTGATGGAGCTTTGGCGGGAGAAACAGTTAATCTTGATATCATCAAAGAGATCGTGAGTAAATTTGATTTTAAAGTAGAGGTAGGAGGAGGCGTGAGAGATTTTGATAGTATTCAAGAATATGCTGATATAGGTGTAGATAAAATAATCCTAGGAAGTGCGGCCATTAAAGATAAAAATTTTTTGAAAAAGGCTTGTAAGAAATTTCCAAAAAAAATTGCATTAGGTTTGGATGCAAAAGATGGAAAACTCTCGTTATCAGGTTGGAAAGAAAGTTCAGGCATATCAACTTTAGATTTTTTAACTGAAGTAAATGACTACGGTATTAGTAGACTAATTTTTACTGATATTAATAAAGATGGTACAAAAGAAAGTCCAAATTTTGAGGAAACATTAAAGGTTGCTGAAATTTCCAATTGTCCTGTAATAATTTCTGGTGGTGTATCATCAATAGAGGATATCAAAAAAGCTAAGACATTAAAAAATATTGAAGGTGTTATAGTTGGCAAAGCAATATACGATGGTGATATTAAATTAGAGGAGCTGGCTAAAGAAGATGCTTAAAAATAGAATTATACCCTGCTTAGACGTTAAAAATGGTCGTGTAGTTAAGGGTATAAACTTTGTTGATCTGAAAGATGCTGGCGATCCTGTTGAGCAAGCAAAAATCTATAGTGATGGTGGAGCAGATGAAATTTGTTTTTTAGATATTACTGCTTCAAATGAGAATAGGGATACTATTTATGAGGTTGTCGAGAAGACTTCAAAGAAATGTTTTGTGCCTCTAACAGTAGGCGGTGGAGTAAGAAGTGTTGATGATATTAATAAATTATTGAACTGTGGAGCTGACAAAGTTTCAATTAATACTGCTGCAGTAGAAAATTCCAAAGTCGTGGTTGATAGTTCTAAAAAATTTGGTTCCCAATGTATTGTTGTTGCAATAGATGCAAAAAAAAACGGAAATAAGTGGGAAGTTTTCACTCATGGAGGAAGAAACAATAGCGGCATTGATGCATTGGAATATGCTAAAAAAATGGAAGATAGCGGAGCTGGTGAGTTGTTAGTTACTTCAATGGATAGAGATGGAACACAGGTTGGTTACGATATTGAGTTAATGTCTAAAATATCTTCCAAGGTAAATATTCCTTTAATTGCATCTGGTGGTGTTGGAAATCTTGATCACTTAGTAGAGGGTATTAAATCAGGTAAAGCTAGTGCAGTTCTTGCAGCATCAATTTTTCATTATGGTAAATACTCAGTGAAAGAAGCAAAGCAATATTTGGAGTCTAAAGGAATTCCTGTTAGAACATAATATGCTTAAAACTCTGGAAGATATTATTTTAATGGTAAGAGAGAGGAAGACTAAACCTCAAAGCGAATCTTATACAAATAAATTATTAGCTAATAAAGAATTGTCAGTAGAAAAGGTAAAAGAGGAAGTTAAAGAATTAATTGAGGCTGTGGAAAATAATACAAATAAAGTTCATGAGACAGCCGATGTACTGTATCATCTGATTGTGTATCTCGAAGCAAATAATGTCAAAATGGAAGATGTTATGAAAGAACTAGATAAAAGAAAAAAATGAGCTACGACGATAATAACATTTTTGCAAAAATCCTGAGAGGCGAGATACCATGCAAAAAAATCTATGAGGATGAATTTGTTTTATCTTTTCATGATATAAATCCACAAAAAAAAATTCATGCTTTGGTAATTCCAAAAGGTAAATATGTAAATTTAGAGGATTTTACATCTAAAGCCAGTTCAGACGAAATAGTTGGACTTATGAAAGGAATTTCAACTGTTGCAAAAAAAATTGGAATTTCAAGTATTGATAATGACGGATTTAGGACTTTATCAAATGTTGGAGAAAATGGTGGACAAGAAGTTCCTCATTTGCACTTTCATTTGTTTGGTGGTGAAAAAGTAGGAAGAATGGTTCAATGATAATTAGTGTAAAAAGAAATTTTTTGGAATTAAAAAATATCAATGATCTAATTAAAAAAGATAAGCCAGAAGATAATTATTCCGTGAAAAAAACAAAACCAGACTTTCAACTGAACAAGTTTTTCTATAAACAAATTGGTAAGAAATATCGATGGACTGATAGATTGATTTGGACAGATCTTCAGTGGTCAAATTATGTCTCAAATAAAAATCTAGATACTTACGTAATAAAGAATGGCGAAGATTTAGTTGGATATTTTGAACTTATACATCATCCAGAAAAAAATGAAACAGAACTTGCATACTTAGGTTTGTTTGAAGATTATTTTGGTAAAGGAGTTGGTGGTTATGCTTTAACAATTGCAATTTTAAAATCTTTTGAAAAAAAAATTAAAAGAATGTGGGTTCACACTTGTACATTAGATCATCCTAATGCGATAAAAAATTATTTAGCAAGAGGGATGAAAATTTTTAAAGAAGAAAACCTTAATATCAGAGCTAGCTAGTTATAAAGATTAAGATTAAAAATATTATCAGACAACTCTTGATTAATATTTTTAACAATAATATTTGACCTTACTCTGTTGCCATATAAATCAATAGTTTCCCAGCCTTTAATAAAGTAATTTTTTTTATCAAAAAAAATACTTAATTGATTACTTTGATCATTAATTAATAGAAGAAAATTTTGTTCTTTTTCGACTACATTTCCCGCAATTTTCGAGATTAAAAATTCTTTATTAAGAAAATATTTAAAGTAAGTATTTTCAGTTTTATAAGTATTCGCAAAATTTGAGCTTTTGTTTTTGATCAAAAGTGTTTTTCCATTAGATACGATTAACTTCCCAGTCTTATCGTATTTGCACATCATTTTATTATTGAATGAAATAATACAGTTACCAGTTTCTTTTTTATCTTTAATTAGTTGTTCAAAATCAAATGTAAAATTTTCAATCTCAGAAATTTTTTTAATAATTTTAGGTTCTGTGTAAGCATGTTTTTGAGCGAATATAAAAAAAATGATTAAAATCAAAAAAATTGTTCTCATTACAACAATTCTCTTTTGCCAACATGATTAGCTTTACTGACAATGCCTCTACTTTCCATAATATCTATTATTCTCGCGGCCCTATTGTAACCTATTTGAAGTTTTCTTTGCAAAAAGGAGGTTGATGCTTTTCCCTCAGATTTGACTATTTCAAGGGCTTTATTGTAAAGCTCATCATCTTGATCAGAGTCGTTAGATCCATCATCAGATGGACTTTCAGAAGATAAATTTAATATCTCATCAACATATTCCGGATCTCCTTGTGATTTAAGAAAAGAATTTATTTTTTCAATTTCATTATCCGAGACAAATGGTGCATGAATTCTTGTAATTCGATTAGCAGAAGACATAAAAAGCATATCCCCTTTCCCTAATAGTTGTTCAGCACCTTGTTCTCCAAGAATTGTTCTACTATCAATTTTTGAAGACACTTGAAAAGATATACGAGTTGGGAAATTTGCTTTGATAGTACCTGTAATTACATCAACGCTAGGTCTTTGCGTTGCCATGATTATATGAATACCTGCGGCCCTTGCCATTTGAGAGAGTTTTTGAATACAATTCTCAATATCTTTACTGGCTACAAGCATAAGATCTGACATTTCGTCTACTATAACTACAATGTAAGGCATAGAGATTTTGTGTTTAGCGTTATAACTATCAATATTTCTAACACCAACTTTTGTCATTAATTTGTATCTATTTTCCATTTCTTTTACTACCCAACCTAAAACTGAAGCAGCTTTTTTTGCCTCAGTTATCACAGGACATAATAGATGGGGAATTCCTTCATATGTCGAAAGCTCTAACATCTTAGGATCAATTAAAATGAACTTGCAAATTTCTGGTTTGTGTCTGTATAGCAATGAAAGAATAATCGTATTTATACATACAGATTTACCAGAGCCGGTGGTACCAGCAATCAAAAGATGTGGCATTGAAGTTAAATCTCCAATTAATGGTTGACCAGAAATACTTTTACCAAGTGCTATCGGTAATTTTAAATCTTTATTGTTAAATTTTGGACTAGATATTATTTCTCTTAACATAACATTGTCTCTAAATGAATTCGGGAGTTCAATACCGATTGTACTAGATCCTGGAATTGTAGAAATCCTCGCAGACTCAGAGCTTGTATTTCTCGCTATATCCTCTGAAAGGTTTACGATTTTTGAGACTTTAACTCCCGCAGCAGGTTCAAACTCGTTAAGTGTAACAACTGGACCCGTACTTATTTTCGTTATTTTTCCTTGTACACCAAAATCTAACAATACTTTTTCCAAAAAATCCGCATCAATTTTTTTTTCTTCTTTTGCATTTTTAACTTTCTTTTCTGGAGTCTTAAGGAAATCAAGTGATGGAAGTTTGAAAGCACCTACCTTTTTAGGCTCAGAAATGGACTCACTAAGGTTAAAAGTTTCTTGAACAGTTTCTTTTTCTTTAAATTTTGGATCTTGACTTATGATTTGATCTTTTACTTGATCATCTTTTTTCTTTCTTATGAATATTTTAATCCAATAAGAATTTGGATTTAAACTCAATACAAATAAAAGAATAAAAGCTATTAAAGAAAAATAATAAGTAATTTTATTATCCAAGAACTCAAGTTTTAAAAAAACTGACTCATTTAAAAAATTACCAACAAATCCACCATTTCCATTAATATAAAGAAAGTATGGTGATGTTAAGAAAACACTTAAAAAGAAAGTTCCGATTAAACTATAGCAAACTACTAAAAAAATATTATTTACAATAATACTTGGTGTCTTTTTAAAAAAAATATTAATTGCTGAAAAGATAATTGTTATAGGAATGAAATAACTTATTAATCCAACCGATTGAAAAAAAAAGTCTGATATTATACTTCCATTAATTCCGAGCAAATTTTTAACTTTTTGTCCCTCAGAAAATATAAAATTTGGATCATCCGGTGTGTAAGTCATCACTGCCAAAGACAGTAAAATTGCCAACAGCAACAGCCCAATTGCAAAAATTTCAATTAAGCGATTAAATATAAATGCTTTTAGATCGATATTCTTAATTTTTAAATTCATAAAGAATCAAATTTATCACTTTGTATCATTTAATATTTATTGTTAAAATTAAAAATATTTATGAAAATTTGCTTATTTGGAAAAAACTTAACGAACTTAATTTTATCTCAAGTTTTAATTAAAAAAGGGATATCAGTTCATCTGTACCATCAAAAAAAAAATAAGTTAGCAAAAATTAACTATAACAGGACTATTGGATTATCTTTTGAAAATATTAAGTTTTTGAAAAAGTACGACTTAGATGTTGAAAAAATTGGTCAAAAAATAAGTAAAATTTTACTTTATAAAAACGACTCCAAAGAAACTTTTTTAAAGTTTGATAATAAAAATTCGCTTTTCTTTATAGTGAAAAATCACCTTTTATTTGACAGTGTTTATAAAAAATTAAAGAAAAGAAAAGATTTCAAAGAAAGCAATATCAAAAAGGATTCTGATTACTTAAAATTATTAAAGAAAAAAGATTTTCAATTTTTTGTTAATTCAGAAACAAATAACATTATTAATAAAAAATTCTTTTTTCAAAACATAAAAAAAGATTACAAAAGCACATCCTATATTTCTGTGATTGATCATCAAAAATTAAAAAATAATACATCAGTTCAGATTTTTACAAAAAGGGGCCCCTTAGCTTTCTTACCAATTTCTAATTCAAAAACTTCCTTAGTTTATTCGGTAACCGACAAGCTAGATATAAATGAAAATGAATTTAAAGAGCTTGTTAAAAAATATAACAAATTTTATAAAATTAAAAAATTTTTTAATGTAGATAAATTTAAGTTAAATTTCTTTTTATCAAAAAAATATACTCATAAAAATATTTTATCCTTTGGAGACACTCTTCATAAAGTCCATCCTTTAGCAGGGCAGGGATTTAACATGACAGTAAGAGATATAAAATCTTTAACTAATCAAATTCAAAAGAATATAGATCTAGGTTTAGAGCTATCAACTGCCATCATAGCTTTTGAAAAAGACAGGAAACATAATAATTTCTTTTTTGCGTATGGCATTGATTTTCTCCACACTTTTTTTGAAAAAGAAAACAGATTTAAAATACTAGATAACAAAAAAATTTCAGAGACTTTAGATAACAGTTTTTTCTTAAAGAAAATTTCAGAGAAATTTGCAAATAAGGGATTTAATTTTTAATTACTGAATAGTTTTATTACTAAAGTTATCTTTAAGATATGTGTTAATTATTTGTTCTAATTTTTCTTTTCTATAATTAAGATTCTTTGTTTCTAGAAGCATTTGTTTTTCTTCAAGCGTAAAAGGGGAAGCCATCGCTAAAGTATTAATTGTTTGACTTAAGTCTTGTTTTTCAAATTCTTTCCAATTAATCAAATAACCCTGCTTTTCAAATAATGATCTTAAATTATCAAAGATAAGTCTTAAATCTGAAAATTTAATAGGCTCCTTTTTCTCACTAAGGTCTTGTTCAAAATCTTTATGATCAACTTCACACATTCTATATGATTTATCACTTTCAATTTCATTGATAATTTTAAATCTTATCAAACCATTTAAGATAACTATATACCTACCATCATCAGTCTCATTAAAACTTGTAATTTTTCCCATACATCCAATTTTAAATAGATCAGGTTTTTTTGTATCCCCAGATTTTTTTGGTTGTATCATTCCAATAATCCTGTCACTCTTCATACTATCATCTATCATTTGGATATATCTTGGTTCAAAAATATTCAGAGGAGCACTCGTATTCGGAAAAAATATAAAATTTGATAAAGGAAAAACTGGTATCTTTTTGGGTAGTTTTGTTTCGTTTTTCATTAACAAATTGTAGCAAAGAGTATAGATAATATCTATACCAAATCTGACCGCACTCTGATCTTAAAATGAAGGTAGTTTGAGCAAAAAAATAGTTTTTCGTTTGAAAGTTTTAAATAAAAAATACTGTGGAAAGTCTTGTATAACTTTTTTCGCTTATAGATTTCAAAAAAAAATAAAAAAACAGATAAAACAATAAATATTTCGCATGACAATTACAACCTAAAAAAATCTAATCAACGTGTACACATTTAGTGTTAATAACGTTCTCTTGACAGTAAGTATAAAAATTGTAATAGAATATTTCTAGTTTTATCGCCTTTTTTTTAAAAGGAGAAAGGAGGTAAAACATATGAAAACTAAGAAAGACTACGACAACGCAAAAAATCTTCTAAATAGCGATAAACTTTTTAATGCAGCAAATAGTTTGTTTCATCGAAAAAAGGAAGCATTGGCTTTAAATAAATTAGCTGATGCAGCTAAAATAATAGAAGAAGGGCATTTTGTTTGTGAAATGCTTACGTTGAAAGCTTACTATCAAACTGACCATTGGAAGGAAGTTTCTGGTTTAACGCTTGCATGTATGCCAAAATGTACATTGTGTAGTAGGCCATCTGAATGTGCGCATCATAATAAATATCATGGTGTTAAATTTAAAGAAGTGCCTATGAAAGACGTAATTGCTCTTTGTAATAGTTGTCATTCACTATTTCATGATTTCATGAAAGTAGCAAATTACTACGAATTACAAATACCACACTTTGAGCAATAAGATCATAACCTGGGGCTCTAGCATGCTGCCCCAGGTTATAAAATTTATCTAAATTTTCTCTACAAATCTTTCTTAAAAATTTAATATAAATTTCGCTATATTGCCTATTGCTTAAATTAAAAAAAGCCTTTAACTTTAAGATAATTAAATAGGCGGGCATAGCTCAGTGGTAGAGCGTCTCGTTGCCAACGAGAAGGTCGTGGGTTCAAGTCCCATTGCCCGCTCCATTTAAAGAAATTATGAGCGATTTAGCAGAAAAAAAATGCATTCCATGTGAAGGTGGAATTCCGAGTTTCAAAATTGATGAGATACACAAGTATCTAAAAAAAGTTGACGGTTGGGATGTAAAACCTGACGAAAGTAAAAACTATTATCTAATTAAAGAATTTAAATTTAAAAATTTTCTTGAAAGCCAGGAATTCGTCAACAAGGTTGGAGGCATTGCTGAAAGCGAAGGTCATCATCCTGATATTTGGTTTGGTTGGGGATATGCAAAGATAAAAATATTCACACATGCTATAAATGGTCTGGCTGAAAGTGATTTCATACTTGCAGCAAAAATTGATAAAATCTCTTAATGTTTAAAATGTCTTGTCTTTGAAAAGACAAGAATAGTATTTGTTTTATTTGCAAAATTTATAATTTCTTTATCTCTAATTGATCCACTTGGTTGAATTATAGCCTCAACACCAGCTTGAACTAAAGTTTCAATTCCATCAACGAAAGGGAAAAAAGCGTCAGATGCAGCCACAATTTTTTCTTTAGTATCAAATTTTTTTAACTTTTTCATTTTACTCACAGCAATCTTGCAGCTATCCAGCCTACTTGGTTGTCCTGATCCTATTCCAATAGTTGCATTATTTTGAGATATTACTATTGCATTTGATTTTACAAATCTACATACATTAAATGTAAACAAAAGATTGTTCAGGATTTCATTTGAAGGTCTTACTTTAGAGACAACTTTAAAATCACTTCTTTTGAATATCTTAGTATCAGAAGTTTGCGAAAGAAAATTATTCATAATTGATGTATTTTGTTCAAAATTAAGTTCTTTCAATGAACTAGAGTCAATCAACCTTAAATTTTTTTTCCTTTTTAATATTTTTAAAGCACCACTTTCAAAACCGTTAGCAACAACTACTTCATAGAACTTGCTTGAAATTTCTTTTGCAACAGTTTTATCAACTTTATAATTACATGAAATAATACCTCCAAAAGCACTTGTAGGGTCACACTCATATGCTTTAAGATAGCTATTGATTTTTCTTTTATCTAATGCAACTCCACAAGGGTTTGCATGTTTGATAATTACCGTCGAATAGTTTTTAGTAAATGATTTTGATAAGGATATACCTGTAAAAATATCGTTATAATTATTGTAACTTAATTTTTTTCCATTTAGTTGCTTTATATTTATTTCTTTGTTTAAAGAGTAGACGTTTGCACTTTGGTGAGGATTTTCCCCATACCTTAAATTTTCAACTAAATTTCCACTAATTAATTTTTTTTTTGGTGGTGGAGAGTCATTGTTAGCTTTATTTAAATAGTCAGTAATTTTTGTATCGTAATATCCAGTTTCAAGAAAAGCATCTCTTGATAATATTTTTCTAAAATTAAGAGTTGTTGATCCCCTATATTTGTTCATTTCATTTTGAAGCGCAATATATTGACTTGTGTGCGTAATGACTGTTACATCCTCATAATTTTTTGCTGCTGCTCTAACTAAAGTTGGTCCACCAATATCGATATTTTCAATTATCTTCTTATCATTTCCTGTTTTTACCGTATCTTCAAAAGGATAAAAATTTACAATAACTAAATCTATCTTCTTGATATTAATTTTTTTAATTTGTTTTTGATGTTTTTTATTGTTCCTTTTGAATAAGATTCCTCCATAAAGCCTTGGATGTAAGGTTTTTACCCTTCCATCTAATATTTCAGGAGAATTAGTAAAATCACTTATTTCAATACTTTTATAACCTAGTTTATTAATTTTTTTATAAGTACCTCCAGAACTTAATATTTCAATTTTAAATTTTTTAAGAACTTTTAAAATTTTTGTAAGTTCAGATTTGTCAGAAACTGAAATTAGAGCCCGATTAATTTTTTTTAAATTCATATTTTTTCAATCGACCAATTTATTTCTTCTTCTTCATTCGAGATAAACCCATTTATAAATATATTTAGATTTTCTGAAAAAGAGTTTTTTCTCCCAAAATAAAGACCTTTTTCAATATCAAAAATTTCTTTATCACAAGTGAATTTCCAACCAGACTTTTTCAGTTGTATTAATATAGATTTTTGATCTTGTGTTTTAATTGCATTTGTGCCGGGCATAAGATGAAATCGAATTTCATATTCTAAATTTTGAAAGCCTCTTTTGGATATAATTTTATCAGTTCCAATAAACCTGTTTTCATTTTTGAAAAAAGTAAGATCCCTTTGAATATTAAGGCCATATTTTTTTTGGTAACCATCATGTTTTGCCGAAATATGCCACTTATTTTGATCGTCCTCTATTTTTTTATCGAATATTTTTAGGTTACTTTTGAGGAAGTTTTGACCATTAGGATTTTTTGAAAAAGAACATGAAGAACTATCATCAATTGAAATAGCTGAATGTGATGCCGTTGATTTTGAAATAATATTTAATTTATGTTTAAAATCTTGATAGTACCCACAATTAGTAATGAGTTTTTCATTGTCATAAAAAAATTCAAAAGATAATGCCCCTGATTGATATTCTGATGAGTTTTTCTTTTCTGGGGATGAACCAACATCCATAGCTAAACAATTTTTTTTATGTGAGAGAATTGCGTAACCACCTAAATTATTTAAGTTATTTTTAAATTTATAGTCATGGATTTTAAGAAAATTTTGAAAATCACAATTATTTATTTCTTGATTGCCATTAAATAAAAATTTCTTTTCATTTTCTTTAAAGAAAAATGCATAACATTTTCCTAAGTAATAGATAATTTCATTTAAATATTCAGGAATTTCATTCTGTGAGTCTCTAAGAAGTTCCCTTATAAATATCAAATACTTCATGTAAAAAAGTAGTTGTCTTGGACTTCTAGATTTTGGGAATCCATCTAACTCAAAAGATGAATTAATAATTTTTTTTAACAAATTTAGTCCAAAGTCTAGATATTTTGTTTGGCCATTAAAAGATAAACTGGCAAGAATTATCGCAGCACACCCCAACATTTTGTCATTTAAAGTTGGAGAGTTATCAATCTCATTAATTAAATGATTTACTTGCTTTTTAATGTTTCTAGAAAATAAAATTTTATAATTTTCTGTCGCGTTTTCATAAGTAATCTGGCTATTAGCAATCCATGAAATAATTCTTTTTGCCAAGGTATCTGTTTCCCAACTTTTAGGTGAATAGCTTTCATAATTTCCAATCCAGTTCGATATTATATTTTGAGTAATTTTTTTTGATGATTTTAAGTTAATTGTAAACAACCAATAAAAACTATGAATCTTTTTAAAATCTTTATCATTGAGATCAATTTTGTTCCAAACATCTTCAAGACTAAAATCTTCAATCCTAAAATTTCTCTCTTTTGATTTTATAATACAATTTAGTAAACTCAAATTTGGAACATAATTCAAGCCTCCGTCAAATACTTTAGATATTTTCCGGTTATAAATATTTGAGTTGAGATATACTTTTCTAATTTGTTTATAAAGATAAGAAAGAGAATTATTTAAAAATTTTTCTTTAGCTATCATGATAAATCAAATCGATTTTAGAAAATCTATATTCTTTTTTATATCTCCATTGTTCTCTTTAAAAATTGTAGTCCCTGATACCAAGACATTTGCACCAGCATCAATTACTGATTTGAAATTTGAAAAATTAATTCCACCATCAACTTCAATATCAAAATTTAATTTTTTTTTATCTTTTAAATTTTTTAAACTTTTAATTTTTTCTAAAACATCAGATATAAATTTTTGACCCCCAAAACCTGGATAAACACTCATGATAAGTATTAAGTCGACTTTATCTAGATAATCTTCAACAACGTCAATTTTAGTATCTGGATTTAAAGATATGCCTACTTTTTTTTTAAAACTTTTTATTTCATCAATGGACTCTTGTAAATTAGGAGTAGCCTCTGGATGAATTGTAATAATATCTGCTCCTGCATTTGCAAAGTCTTTTATATATCTATGAACTGGACTAATCATTAAATGAACGTCAAATGGAAGTGAAGTTTTGCTTCTAAGAGCTTTTATAACAGGTGGCCCAATAGTTATATTTGGTACAAAGTGACCATCCATCACATCAACATGAATCATGTCTGCTCCTGCCGTTTCAAGTTTCTTTATATCTTTTTCCAAATTGCTGAAATCAGCTGAAAGAATTGATGGAGATATTTGAATTTTTTTCATTGATACTTAGAATACTAGTATCAATTTTTGTTTTTTTTTTGAATCAATTTTTACCGAAAATTTGGTATATCTGAATAGCAATTTCACTTTCTAATGGAAATGATAACATTCCCATTACAGAATAGCCTAATAGATAAGGCATTAAGTAAAATCTAAACATATAGAAGAACCAAGCAACATAAAGTGGCACTAAGGGCTTTATAATGAAGGATGGAGTTATAAATGCAAACATCCGAAGAAATGGATCAGTCATCTTCACAAATATCTTCATAAAGAAGAAATTAGAGTCCTCTCTTTGAAATATGTTCATCGCAACTCTACCAATAAGCGTCCACATAATTACGCCCATGACGTAATCGATTAAATAAACCATTGGATGAAAGTTTGCGTACATGATTTTAAAAAGATTGAAGGGGCGAAAATTCGCCCCTTCGAAAGTAATTATTTAGTGTTGTTTACCAAGTATCGCTTTACCGCTAGGTATTCGTACTTCGTCAACCATTCTTTGAGTAGCAGCATCAGGCGCTTTAGTCATCAAGCTGACTACCACCATTAATACTAAGCTTACTAAAGATCCAACAATACCAAATGTTAATTGAGTAACTCCCCAGAATCCAGGGTAACCACTTCTTACAGCAATTAGATATGCTGAACCAGCGATTAAACCACCTAACATTCCAGCGACTGCTCCTTGAGCGTTAGCTCTCTTCCACCATACTCCTAATACAAGTGGGAAGAACAATCCTGACATTGCAAAGTCAAAAGCCCAGATGACTGAACCTAAGATACCTTGAATCTCAAGAGCTGCAATTGTTGCTCCTGCAAAACCAATTAATACAAGTAATACCCTTGCAACGATAAGTCTTTTCGCTGTCTCTGCTTTAGGGTTAATCATCTTATAGTAAATGTCGTGCGATAGAGCATTTGATATCGCTAACACTAATCCGTCAGCTGTTGACATGGCAGCAGCCATACCTCCAGCAGCAACTAGACCAGAAATTACATATGGTAATCCTGCTATCTCTGGAGTAGCCAATACAACGGCTTTACCACCCATGAAAAACTCGTTTAATTCAAGTGTTCCATTTCCGTTAAAGTCGCTTACAAACATTAAGTTTGCTTGGTTCCAGTTTTGATACCAGTCAATCGCTTGAACTTCAGTGATTGATTTACCAATAATTCCAGTAGCTAAGTTTGGATCCATTAGTGATAGTTTAGACAAAGTCGCTAACATTGGTGCTGAAGAGTAAAGTAGGAATATAAAGAATAGTGACCAACCTACTGATCTTCTTGCAGCTTTCACACTTGGAGTTGTGAAATATCTCATCATAACGTGTGGTAATGAAGCTGTTCCAGCCATCATACAAACCGCTAATGAAATAAATTTCCAAGGTGTTGTGTTAACTTCTGCGTGCGCTTTAGTTATACCAGATAGTCCTTTTGGTACCTGTTTTAGGTCAGCTGCAGAGTTTTTAACTTCACCAAGACCGAATTGAGCTTCTAACTCAGCGATCCTTGCTACTTCATCTGCTAACATTAGGTGTGGAAATACTCCTGCACCCATTTTGTTACTGATCCAGAAAACTGGTAACAAGTATGCTATAATCAGTACAATGTACTGAGCAACTTGCGTCCAAGTAACTGCTCTCATTCCACCAAGCATTGAACACATCAATATACTTGCAAGACCAACGTACACAGCAATCTCGAAAGGAATATCAAGTGCAACTGATGCAATTGTTCCTGTCGCGTTTATCTGCGCAGTCACGTATGTGAATGATGCAACTGTTAAGACTATTACCGCAGATAGTCTAGCCATGTTTCCACCATATCTAGTTCCAATAAAATCTGGAACTGTGTAGCAACCAAACTTTCTCAAGTACGGTGCTAATAGCGAAGCAACTAGAACGTATCCACCCGTCCAACCAACAAGCAATGCCATATAGCCATAACCTTTGAAGTAAATTCCTCCAGCCATCGCAACGAATGAAGCACCAGACATCCAGTCTGCTGCAGTAGCCATTCCGTTGAATACTGTTGGAACCTGTCTTCCAGCTACGTAATATGCATCTGTTTGCATTGTACGTGATAGGTAACCAATTAACGCATAAATTAAAACTGTGAACGCAACAAAGAAAATACCAATTAACTTCGCCGACATTCCAGCTTGTTCAGCAATCGCCATTAAGATTATGAAAACAATAAACCCGCCGGTATATGTTCCATAAATCTTAGGAAGATTGTCTATAAATTTACCTTTAAACATTAGTCATCCTCTCTTTCAGTGTAGCCGAACTCCTCGTCAATTTTTTCTTGTCTATTCGCAAACCAGAAAATTAGTATTACGAAAATTCCAAGAGAACCTTGACATGTCATGTAATAAGACAACGGATATCCTAGTGGTCTTATTGATGACGCTTCCATCTCGGCGCCGAAGAAAAAGATGCCAATAGAGAAAACGAACCAGATTGCTAACGTTATGAATAGCAACATTCTAGTTTTTTCCCAGTGTTGTTGTTGTTTTGACATTTTTTTTCCCTCCCTATAGGTTAAAAGACGAAACATTACCCAAAATGACATAGATTGGAACCCCTAAAAATGTTACAATTAAGTGTGTTTTTACACAATTAGACAACTTGTAGTAGAAAATAATGCTAAAATACAAATTCAATCTAAAAGATATAAGTCTCGCTGATTTCAAACTCTATTTAGGAGCAATGTTCAAAGCAGTGCTTCCTAAGAGCAAACTGAGGAATTTGGACGACCTCAAAAAATTTATTCAACAAAAATCAGCTTGGGTGACCCAGGTTACTCTTTATAGTTATTTAAAAACGAGAATGGGAACTAGATACGTTTTGCATTTTGATAATGAGGTTTTTTTATCTTCAATAAATAAAGCAAAATGGAATATTTATTATGTGGCTCTTCAAGATCTTACTTTCTACAGCTTTTCGTATCTTAATTATTTCTTTAAATACGAAGATACAGCAAAATCAAAAATGATATATGAAGAAATTTTGCATGAGGAACTTAAGAATGGAATGCCAGAAGATGTAATCGCCAAAGGTAAAGCCACTTTTGACAAAAGATTAGAAGAAATTGATTGGAAAAAATATTTTAGCTCTCTGCCATTTAATAAAAGTGCTCTGGCTTTGTATGAGTGGGCGCCAATTGCTGAAGAACTAAAAACTTTGGATAGAAAAATTGTTTTGAATTCTATGATACTGAAGTGGGATAATATCAAAGAAGAATTCGAAAAGAGAATTAATTTTTAAATATTTTTTCTTTCGTCAACAAGACTTTTTACAACACTAGGATCTGCCAACGTTGTAGTATCACCAAGTTGATCATGTTCATTTGCTGCAATCTTTCGTAAAATTCTTCTCATTATTTTTCCAGATCTAGTTTTTGGAAGTCCTGGTGAAAAATGAATTATATCAGGTGTTGCTATCGGTCCAATTTGTTTTCTTACCCAAAGTTTTAAGTCTCTTTCTAAGTCTCCGTCTGGATTTTCACCTACGTTAAGAGTTACATAACAGTACAAACCATTTCCTTTTATGTCATGAGGATAACCGACAACAGCAGCCTCCGCCACCTTAGGATGAGCAACGAAAGCACTTTCTATTTCTGCAGTCCCTAAATTATGACCTGATACGATTATAACATCGTCAACCCTTCCAGTGATCCAATAATAACCATCTTTATCTCTTCTACATCCATCACCAGTAAAATATTTTCCATCAAATTGAGAAAAATATGTTTCAATAAATCTATTGTGGTCTCCATAAACAGTTCTCATTTGACCAGGCCATGATTGAGCAATACATAATCTTCCTTGCGCTTCGCCTTTTAAAACATTTCCATCTTTATCAACTATTACAGGTTTTATTCCATAGAATGGTTTAGTTGCAGATCCTGGTTTAAGATCTATTGCTCCAGTCTGTGGACTTATTAATATACCACCTGTTTCAGTTTGCCACCAAGTATCAACAATTGGACACTTACTGTCACCGACTGTTTTGAAATACCATTCCCATGCTTCCGGGTTGATTGGCTCTCCAACAGTGCCTAAAAGTTTTAAGCTTTTTCTAGAAGTTTTTTTGACAGGTCCTTCACCTTCTCTCATTAAAGCTCTAATTGCAGTAGGAGCTGTATAAAAAATGTTAACTTTATATTTATCAACAATTTGCCACCATCTTGAGCTGTCGGGATAAGTTGGAATTCCTTCAAACATAATTGTCGTTGCTCCATTAGCTAAAGGGCCATAAATGATATAGCTATGTCCTGTAATCCAACCTATGTCTGCAGTACACCAATAAATATCTTTTTGTTTATAATTAAATATGTATTGATGGGTCATTGAGGCATACACCATATAACCGCCTGTAGTATGAAGCACACCTTTAGGCTTACCTGTTGAACCAGATGTGTACAAAATGAAAAGAGGATCTTCCGCATTCATCTCCTCAGGTTCACACACAGCAGGGACATTTTTGGTTATGTCATGATACCAAACATCTCTGTCTTCATTCCAATTAATTCTATTTCCTGTTCTTTTAACAACAACACATTTTTTAACATTGGTGCAACTCAACAAAGCTTCATCTGTAATTTCTTTCAATGGAATTGTTTTTCCACCCCTGACCCCTTCATCAGCAGTCACAACATAATCTGAGTTACAGTCATTAATTCTACCCGCGATACTGTCGGGTGAAAATCCGCCAAAAATTATAGAGTGTATTGCACCAATCCTCGCACATGCTAGCATTGTGTATGCAAGTTCAGGTATCATAGTCAAATAAATTGTTACTCTGTCACCTTTTTTAACACCAATATTTTTTAGTCCGTTTGCAATTTTAGATACTTCCGAGTGTAGTTGTTTGTAACTTATTTTCTTTTGAACTTTTGGATCATCCCCAACCCAAATTATTGCAGTCTTATCTTTATTGTTTTTAAGATGCCTATCTATACAATTTGCTGAAGCATTAAGAGTTCCGTCATAGAACCACTTAATATGCACATCAGATTTACTATATTTGACGTCCTTAATCTTAGAATAAGGCTTGATCCAACTTATTCTCTTTCCTTCTTTTCTCCAAAAAGAGTCATTTTCTTTTAAAGATTGATTGTATTTCTTTTCATATAAATTTTTTGTAACTAAAGCTTTTTTAATCCATTCAGATTTTGTTTTATAAATTTTTTCACCATCTTCTTTTGGCTGACTAACAGATGATTTTACTTGTCTCTTTATTTTTCTCTTTTTAGGCTTTAAAGACGTTCTCTTTTTTGTTTTACGAGAAACCTTTTTTTTTCTCTTTGAAGGTTTTCTTTTTTTAATCTTTTTCCCTTTTTTCTTTTTTCTTGATTTTTTTGGCATACTAAATATTACCCATTTTATTTAATATTTTCCAGCTTTTAGAGTCAATTGGCATTACTGATAATCTGCTTTGTTTAATAAGGGGTATTTCAGTTAAAGAGCCATTTTTTTTAATTTCCTCTAATTTAATGGGATTTTTTAATTTTTGTTTAAATCTTACCTTCACGGCCACAAACATCTTCTTTTTATCTGTTGGATCTAAGAAAGCTTCTTTTATCACTTCTACAATACCAACAATTTCTTTTCCAATATTTGAATGGTAAAAAAAACAAAGATCACCTTTTTTCATTTTTTTCAAATTATTTCTTGCTTGATAATTTCTTACACCATCCCATATCGCTCCTTTGACACCTGCTTTTTCCTGATGGGTGAAAGACCATACGTCCGGCTCCGATTTTATTAACCAATATTGCATTTAGATTTTTACCCCGGCGCCTTTAAGAAATTTTGCTTTATTGTCTAATTGCCATCTTGGGTTCGCCTCAAAATTATGTTTATCAAATTTTTTCTTCTTGTACCTTTCCAAACCTGCTAGCGCTATCATCGCTGCATTATCGGTACACAATTTTAAATCAGGAAAGTAAATTGTAAAATTTTGATCTTTGCATAATTTCTTTAAAATAATTCTGATTTGTTTATTAGCAGCAACACCACCTGCAACTACCAAAGTTCTATTTTTTGGATAAAGTTCCAAATGTTGTTCAATAGCTTTTTTTGTTTTTTTATACAAAATATCAAGAATAGTTTTTTGAAAACTTGCTGCAAGATCGTTTTTATCTTTGTCCGTCTTTATAAATTCTTTTAATCTTAAAATTGCTGTTTTCAGACCAGCAAAAGATAAATTACATCCACCTCTATTTAAAATAGGCTTTGGTAGCACAAACCTATTCTCATCACCTTTTCTTGCCAATTCTTCGATTTTAGGTCCACCTGGGTAACCAAGATTTAAAAGTTTTGCTGTTTTATCGAATGCTTCACCAAGCGCATCATCTATCGTTGTACCAAGCCTTTTGTAGTCACCTAATTTTTTAACAGTTAAGTATTGAGTGTGTCCACCAGAAATTAAAAAAAGTAGATATGGGTATTTTATATCAAAATTTAATTTTGGACTTAAGGCATGTCCCTCTAAATGATTTACAGCAATAAAAGGTTTTTTTAACGATAAAGATAAAGCTTTAGCAAAATTTAAACCAACAGATAAACAAACAATCAAACCAGGTCCAGCAGTTGCTGCAACAGCATCAATATTTTTCAATTTTACTTTACTAATTTTTAAAGCTTTCTTTGTCATGATGTCAATCTTATCAAGATGCGCCCTTGCAGCTAAATCTGGAACTACACCACCAAATTTTCTATGAACTTCAAATTGACTTGAAACAACATTTGATAAAATTTTTGGTCTTTTTTTTCCATTGTCTCTCAATATGGATACGGCCGTCTCATCACAGCTAGTTTCTATGCCAATAATGATTGTTTTTTTTTTCATAAAAGGTTTTTATTAATGTAATTTACTCTAAAAATAAAAAAATTAAATAAATGGAAAAACTTATAATTGGTTCCCGTGGAAGTAAATTAGCATTAAAATATGCTGAAATTGCAAAAAAAGCTTTTCTTAAAGAACTTGATATCGAAATAGAAATTAAAAAAATTACTACAGAGGGTGATTTAGTTTTAGATAGAAGGACTAGTGAAATTGGAGGCAAAGGAGAGTTTATAAAAAATATTGAAAAAGAACTTTTAAGTAAAAAAATTGATGTAGCTGTTCACTCTTTGAAAGACGTTCCATCTATTAAAACCAAGGGTTTAAAAATCAATTGTTTTCTTAAAAGAAATGATCCTGAAGAAGTTTTAATAAATAAAGAAAACTTAACACTTGATAAAATTAAAAAAAATTCAGTAATTGGCACTTCCTCATTAAGAAGAGAATTTCAGTTAAAACATTTAAGATCAGACTTAAACTTTAAATTGATTAGGGGGAATATTGACACTAGAATTAAAAAATTAGATGAGGATCAATATGACTCGATTATTTTAGCAAAGGCAGGTCTATTATCTTTATCTATAGAAAATAGAATATCAGAGGTTTTTGAATGTAAGAAAATAGTTCCTCCAGCAGGTCAAGGAACAATCGTTCTACAGTCTAGAGAAGATGATGAAAAATTAAATAATATCCTTTCAAAAATTAACCATTTTGAAACCTCAATTGAGTCAAAAATAGAAAGAAAAATTTTAAGTGTATTAGAGGGTGACTGCAACACTGCAGCTGGTATATATGCAAACATAAAAGGTGATAATGTAAGTATTATAGCTGAATTATTTTCTGACGATGGAAATAAAAAATTTACTTATAAAGATGAATGTAAAATAGAAGAAGCTCTAAAAATTGCTGAAAAAGCTGGCAATGATTTAAAAAAACAGTTCGAGATGAATAAATAAATGCATGTTTTATTAACTAGACCTTTAGAAGACTCAATAGATTTAATTAAGAGATTCAAAGATAAAGGTTTCACCGTATCTCACCTCCCTTTAATTAAAATAAATAAACTAGATTATCCCAAACTTAATAGTTCAGAATATAAGATCATCATTTTTACAAGCTCAAATGCAATTAGAAATTTGGATACTAAAGATTTTGATAAAAAAAGTTTATGTTTTTGTGTAGGTGATGCAACAGAAAAAACTGCAAAACAAAAAGGTTTCTATAACACATTTTCGGCCGGTGGAAATGTAAAAAATTTGCGAGAATTAATTTTGCAAAATTTAGAAAAAAAAACTGAGAAAATCTTGTATATCAGCGGTGGATTAGTTTCGTATGATTTGGATAAAGACTTAATTAAAGAAGGATTGAATGTTAAAAGATTAATTAATTATAGTGTTTCTCATATTGAGGATATAAGTTTTGATTTTTTAAGTGAACTTAAAAAAAAAATTCCAGATATTGTTTATATTTATTCTCAAAATAGTGCATTAAGTTTTTTAAATTTGATAAAAAAATACGAGCTGGACGATTATTGGATGAAAACCAATTTAATGTGCATAGGTGAAAAAACTTCATCTGTATTAAATGAGCTAAAATGGAAGAAAATCTTCTTATTTAATCCTGGTGAAGAAGAATTTTTATTATATAAAATTTAGATATGGAAGTTTTTATAAATTTTAAAGATCTATTTCTTTCGGTTTGGGACCAGGGAATTCTTGGAATTGATATTGGTCAAATTCTGATTGGTTTAGGAATATTTTTAATTTTTTTAATTTTCAGAGGCCTTATTAGCAAATTAATTCTTAAAAAATTGGAAATTATATCTAAAAAAACAACTAATAAATTAGATGATACATTTGTAAAATCTTTAGTTGGTCCAGCAAGATTTTTACCAATAGTGCTAGGTTTCTTTTTTGCAAGTTATTATATGACATTTAGTGATGAAACCAGTTCATTTGTTGATAATGTAAATAGAACTCTGATTACTATATTGTTATTTTGGATCATACATCAGATAATAGAACCAATTTCTTATATTCTAAGTGGACTAGATAGAATTTTAACTCGAGAATTAATTGGTTGGATAATTAAATCATTAAAGATACTTATTTTTATACTTGGAGCTGCAGCTGTCCTAGAATTATGGGGAATAAAGATTGGTCCAATTATAGCAGGGCTTGGTTTGTTCGGTGTTGCCGTAGCACTAGGTGCACAAGATTTATTTAAAAACTTAATTTCAGGAATTTTAGTTTTAGTTGAAAAAAGATTTAAAATGGGTGACTGGATTTTAGTAGAAGGTACCATTGAGGGCATTGTTGAGAAAATTGGATTTAGATCAACTACAATAAGAAAGTTTGATAAATCTTTAGCCATAATACCAAATTTTCAATTTGCTGAAAATGCTGTGATAAATATCAGCCAAACAACAAATTGGTTAATAAGCTGGACAATTACACTTCAGTACGACACCACTATAGAACAACTCAAAAATGTACGAGATCAAATTGAAAATTTTATTAAAGACAACAAAGATTTTGATACAAAAGTTGGTTTAGCGGTAAGAGTAGATAAATTTTCAGATAGTTCCATCGACATGTATGTTAGATGTTTTACCCAAACAAGTAGTTGGAATGAATGGCTTAAAGTTAAGGAAAGATTAGCTATAGGAATTAAAGAAATCGTAGAAAAAAATAAAGCATCGTTTGCATTTCCTAGTCAATCAATTTACGTAGAGAAAAAATGATAATAATTTACATAGTTGCTATGACCGTTCTAAAATATTATTCATACGTAGTGATTGCAAACGTTGTTTTAAGTTGGTTAGTAGCTTTTAATGTAATTAATACTAGTAATAGATTTGTTTATTCTGTTTTAGATTTTACATACCGCATGACTGAACCTTTTTTAAAAAGAATAAGGGCTTTTTTACCAAATCTTGGTGCATTTGATATTTCACCTATAATATTACTTATGTTGATATGGATTATGCAAATGTGTATGGAATATTATATAAGACCAATTATATAAAATGATTTTAATAGATGGAAAAAAAGAAGCAGGTTCACTTAGACTCAAACTTAAGGAAGAAGTTGATGAGCTGAAAAAAAAATTTAATGATGTGCCCGGCCTAACCGTTATATTAATAGGTGAACTTGCACCAAGTCAAATTTACGTTAAAAATAAAGAAAAATCTGCAAAGGAAGTGGGATTAAATTCGGATGTAATAAAATACCCAGAAGATGTAGATGAGAAAATTGTTTTAAAAAAAATAAAAGATTTAAACGAAAATAAATCAATTTCTGGAATTCTTGTGCAATTACCTTTGCCAAAACACATTGATAAAAAAAAAATAATTGACTCAATAATTCCAAGCAAAGACGTTGATGGTTTTCATCCTGTGAATGTAGGAAATTTATCTTCCGGTTACGAAAGCTCGGTACCATGTACCCCTCTTGGATGCTATCTTTTATTAAAAAAGGTTGAGCCAAATTTAAGTGGTAAAAAAGCTGTGATTATAGGTAGATCTAATTTAAATGGAAAACCAATGGCTCAACTGCTCCTTAAGGAAAATTGCACGGTCACAATTACTCATTCTAAAACAAAAAACTTAAAATCAGAATGTCTAGAAGCTGATATTATAATTGCTGCAGTAGGTATCCCAAAATTAGTAAAGGGTGATTGGGTGAAAAAGGACTCGATAATTATCGACGTAGGCATTAATAAGACTGACGAGGGAATAGTTGGAGACGTAGATTTTGAGGAAGTTTCAAAAAAGGCAAAAGCATTAACTCCAGTTCCTGGAGGTGTTGGGCCAATGACAATTGCATGCTTGATAAAAAATACAATAGACTGTTTCAAAAGAATTAAGTCAAATTAAATAAATTATTTATAATTTTGTTAAATTCTTCGCCCGCTTTTTTTGTATTAAACAACTTTTTTTCAGCCGCAGTTTTATAAGTATTTTTCAAAGCACTAATATCGTCTCTATTTGCATAACTAACGGCCAAGTCTACATAATTCTTAATACTGGTTGCAACAGGAGGATGCTCAATTTCCATTTGCTTATAAGCGGCTAATACTAACCTTGATTTGATGTGATCGGTAGGAAATGTAACAGTTGGTGTACCATAAAGCATAGATTCAAAAAAAGAATTTCCAGCACCGTAAAAAAGCGGATCCAGCAAAACAGATGATCTTCCAAGATGTAGAAGATAATCCTCATAACTTAAAGGATCGATAAAAATAATTTTTTTTGAATCGTATTTTTTATTTGTGTTAAATCGTTTAACTAACTTTTTGTACCAAACCCTATTCCTATCTTTTATCAAATAAACAATACCTTTCTTATCTTTTTCAAGAATATCAAAGATTATTTGGTCAAAGTCAGGATGAATTTTAATTAAAGTCTGTGGGCAAGAATAAATATTTTTTTTATTAAGTTCATCTTGAGAGAGTTTTTTTTTTGTAAATGGTTTGGGATAAATCATTGGCAAATAGTTCATTAAAAGTAATTTTTCAGAATAATGTTTTTGCGTATTTTCGTTTACACAATTTTTTGAAATCAAATAAAAATCAATAGAATTACTACCTGTCGTTTCTGGGTGGCCAAAAGTGGTAATTTGGTATTTTGCTAGTCGCATTAGAGCCAAATAATAAAATTCGAAAGATAAACCAATGTCAGGATAAAAAATTATATTTAACCTGAATTTTTTAATCACTTCAATTTTTTCTGAAAGTTTTATTGGAAGAATTTCATTTTTTAAAATACCTTCTTTCTCTTTTTCTTTAAATTCATCAAATATTTCTCCAGCTCTAGTTTTCTGTGAGTGAAAAATAAAAGTTTCAAACTTATTTTTATCAAGACTGAAGATAAGATCTTTATAAAGTTTACCAATTGTATGATCTGTTAAAAATTCAGAAATTACTCCAATTTTTATTTTTCCTTTAATATCTTTTTCTATATAAGACTCATCATTTAAAATCTCATACAATTTTTTAAATGCTAGTACATTTCTTTTGTTTAATTCAAGATTATCCCAATCGTTATATGATAGGTCAACATGGGGTGGAATAATTATTTGATCTTTATCATAATCTAATTTTGTCAGAAAACTTACATTTAATATTTTTTCAATTTCTTTTTTAATTTTTTCTCTATACATTTTAATTTCCTCCTTATTTGAAGGAATTTTAGGAAAAAATAAATTTTTTTGTATCTCCCATTTTTTATTAATTAAATTTTTATCTAAGGCTTGATTTATAATTAAGGTAGCTTCCTCTAATTTGTCTTGATCTTTTAGTATTGAAGCAAGAGTTTGATATATAAAAGGTTCATCTGGTTTGATACTGATTATTTTTCGAATAGTAGTTTCTGCTTTTTCAAATTCTCCTAGGTAAATATAGCAGTGAGTTAAATTTCTTAATATTGAAAGATTTTCTGGGTAATCATTAATAAGTTTTTCGAAGAGACCTGAAGATTTCCTAAAGTCTTTTTTTTGAAGATGAGCATATGCTATTTTAAAAAGCTCTTCTGCTGAATATTTTTTCACAATATTTTTAAGAATATATTATTTTATCAAAAAAGGTATTTTAATAATTTTGATCAAGTTAGTTTTGATCTTCCACCATCTACGCCTATAATTTGACCAGTTATCCATGAACTTTCATCAGTTAATAAAAACTTTGCCATTGCAGCTGCGTCTTTGCCTTCACCAATTCTTTTCATGGGATGTGCTTTAGCAATACCCTCCGCGATAAGTTTGTTCTTCAGCATTGGTTCAGCAATTTTGGACTTAGTTAAACTTGGAGCAATACAATTTACTCTTATATTTGGGGCAAATTCAGCAGCTAAAGATACAGTCAATCCCTCTAAAGCTCCTTTTACAGAAGCGATAATGCTATGATTGGTAAATCCTCTTCTGACTGCAACAGTTGAAAAAATTACAACAGAGCCTCTATTTTTTTTTAAACTTTCTTGGAAATTTTTAATTGTATCTACAATTGGGTAAAAATTTAAATCGAAACACTTTTGAAAGTCGTCTTTTTTTACCATTCTTAGAGGTTTAAGGTCTATTGAACCTACACAATATGCAATTCCTTTTATTTCCTCATCTGCAAATTCATTTTTTAAACTTTCTATTTTTGCAGAGTCAAGAACATCTACTACAGTATATTTACAACCTGTTTCAGAAGAAATATTTTTTAAATTTTCTTCATCTCTTCCAATTAGTTGAACATCTTCATTATTTTCAGCCATCATTTTTGATAAATTTGAACCGATAGAACCTGTCGCACCAAATATTAAATATTTTCCTGACATATCTTATAATAGTATTTATAAATAGATTATGAAATTGTTTATTACACTTGGAAATCAACTATTTCCATTAAAATACTTAAGCCGCTTCAAAAATGACCATCTTTTTTTTATGGCAGAAGATTATGGCCTATGTACTTATGAAAAACATCACAAACTAAAAATATTACTATTTTTATCTTCGATGCGATCGTATGCAGATAATTTAAAGAAAAATAGTTTTAAATTAACTTATTCAAAGATTGATAGCGCTGATTTTAAAAGTGATTATTTAACAAAATTACAAAAGATTGTTAAAAAGAATAAAATTAAAGAAATTTCTTTTTTTGAAATAGAAGATAAACCGTTTGAGAAGAAAATTTTAGATTTTGTAAAAAAAAATAAAATAAAATTAAATATAATCAAAACCCCAATGTTTTTAAATTCTAGAGATGATTTTAAAAAATATTTATCTAAATCAAAAAAACCCTTCATGGCAGTGTTTTATAAAGAAACAAGAAAAAAAATGAATATTTTAATGAATGGTGAAGACCCTGTTGGAGGAAAATGGAGTTTTGATGAAGATAATAGAAAAAAACTTCCTAAAGGAACTAAAATTCCAGCCTTCCCAAAAATAAATGAAACTTCTCATACAAAAAATTTAAAAGAAATTGTAGAAAAAAAATTTTCAAAACATCCTGGTTCAACAAAAAATTTCTGGTTTGCAACTGAATTTAAGGATGTAATAAAATTATTAGACTTTTTCATTAAAGAAAAATCAAATTTGTTTGGGGATTATGAAGATGCTGTTGATCAAAGCAATAATGTATTATTTCATAGTGCACTTAGTCCATATTTAAACTTAGGAATAATCACACCTGAAATTATTTTAGATAGAATTTTAACAAGTCACAAAAAGAAAAAAATAAGAATTAATTCTTTGGAAGGCTATGTTAGACAAGTAATTGGTTGGCGCGAGTTCATGAGAGGAATTTATCAAAATTTTCATAGTAAATTAGAAACTGGAAATTACTTTAAACATAATCGAAAAATGAAACCTTGTTGGTATGAAGGAAACACAGGTTTACCTCCTTTAGATTATGCAATAAAAAATGCTAATGATTATGGCTGGTCTCACCATATTGAAAGACTGATGATTTTATCAAACATAATGAACCTTTGCGAGATCAAACCAATCTTTGTTTATAGATGGTTTATGGAAATGTTTGTTGATTCATCTGACTGGGTAATGTCACCAAACGTTTACGGCATGGGGCTCTTTAGCGACGGAGGAATATTTGCAACCAAACCATATATTTGTGGGTCAAGTTATTTTTTAAAAATGATGGATTTTAAAAAGGGTGATTGGTGTAATGTTATGGATGGTCTTTATTGGAGATTTATCGATAAAAATAGAAAATTTTTTTTAAAAAACCCAAGACTATCGATGATGGTCAGAATTTATGATAAAATGAATGCACCTAGAAAAAAAATGATTCTGGCTGCAGCAGATAAATTTATTAAAGAAAATACAAATGCCAATTAAGGTTTTTTTCAATAACTCCTGTAACATTTGTAAAATGGAAATTGATCATTATAAAAAAAATTCTGATGAAAATTTAGAGTGGGTTGATATTACAAATAATCAGGAAGCAATTAATTTGACTTCAAAATCCCAAGCAGAGCTTCTACGAAGATTGCATGTCATCGACAATGGAGAAGTTATAGGTGGTGCAAAAGCATTTGTGATTATTTGGTCTAAAATTCCAAAATATAAATTTTTAGCTAAAATATTTAGTTTCAAACCTTTTTTTATTATTTTTCATTATTTATATGAATTTGTTGCTTACTTTCTTTTTTTGAAAAATAAACATCAACTTAATGAAGAAACAAAACCTTCCAACTAAAATTTGTCCAGTTTGTCAAAGACCATTTAAATGGAGAAAAAAATGGAGATTAAATTGGGATAAAGTTAAATACTGTTCAAAACGATGTTCATCTAAGTGAACATTGTAATAATTTTCGGAATATAATTTTTAAAATTAAAAAAACCTTTATTGCAATATTGCCAGGAATACTGATCGAGCTTTCTGTACAAGAAGTTAACTTTAATGTTATTTGAATTTAAATAATCTAAATTTTCACCAACCGTGGGATATAAACTGATAATATTTTCACCTATTTTTTTAACTTCACTTACATCTATAATTTCACAATCAATCGATCGATCTTTTAATCTTTGCTCCTGATCTTTAGATAAAAGAGACTTAAATTTGATAACTTTTTCACTAAGTTTTATAGATCTATTTTCATTATTTGAAACTAAATAGACTTTCTTAAATTTATTATCTTTAAAATCAGTAGTTTCAAGAGAGAGATTATTTTCAAAAACCAATAAATTATCTTGATCAATATCTTGAGGATTAGCAAAATTTTGTTTTATAATTGAGTACGTCTTTTCAGAAACTTTTGGTGGCGCGTTTTCATTCAATTTAATATTGTTAAATCTATTATTGGTAAATTTTTTGATATTCCATTCACTTGCTAAATAATGTTTTCCTTGAGTTTGTACTCCAGCAACCCATCTCCATCCAAGTGTATTTGATGCAGCATCACCATCATAAAGATGTTGCATAAAAAGTTCTGCGCCTAGTTGCCAAGGCAAATCCAATGTGAATATCCAGATACTTGCAAACCACATTCTCGTATGATTATGAAGGTAATTGTTTTCTTTTAGTTCTTTTACCCATTCATTAAAGCATTCGATATTAGTATTTCCCTCTATCGCATTTAAGTATTCTTTATTATTTTTAAATTTCTCTCTTATATTATTTAAACTTACTAAATAATCGGTCCATACATTTGGTCTTAACTCAAGCCAACCTTTCCAATAAGTTCGCCAAAGAACTTCCTGTATAAACTTTTCGTTTCTTGAAAAGGAAAACTTCGTTAATGATTTTTTAATAATTTCAATTTCATTAAGAACCCCATGAGTAACATAGGGCGATAAGCAAGAAACGTTATCTCTTTTATCAGGCCCAAAATCGAAGTTTCTCAATTTTGAATAATCCGAAAGATTTTTTTCTACAAAATTATTTAATTTATCAATAGCTTTTGCTCTAGAAGCTTCAAAATTCATACTTTTACTTCAATTTTTTTTTATGGAAATTTATAAATCTTTCAACATTAGTTTTGTTAAAAGTTTTATTCTCTTCAAAAGAAACTTTTTTCATGGAGTAGGCACTGCTTTTTGTCATTCTCGATTGAATTGTAACATTACCTTTGTAAAGTTTTAGCTTAACACTTCCATTTACCTTATTTTTTTTTAGATCCACTATTTTTTGTAATTTAAATCTTTCTTTTGAAAACCAATAACCGTTATAAATTAATTCTGCATATCTTGGCATAATAGAATCTTTTTTATGCATAGTATCTTTATCTAATGTCACAGATTCCATTGCTCTATGAGCGATTAAAAGTAATGTCCCACCTGGTGTTTCATAAACACCTCTTGATTTAATTCCAATAAATCTGTTTTCAACTAAATCAACTCTTCCAACACCATTTTTTCCACCGATCTGATTTAATTTTTCTAAAAGTTTTTCTGGGGTTAATTTTTTTCCATTAATACTAATCGGATCACTGTTTTTGAAACCTATGGAAATATAACTAGGTTTATTAGGTGCTTTTTCAGGTGAAGTTGTTCTTTGAAAAATAAATTCTGGCGCTGAATTTTTTGGATTTTCTAAAACTTTTCCTTCAGTAGATGTATGAAATAAATTGTCATCTACTGAAAAAGGTGGGGCACCTTTTTTATCTTTTGGAATTGGAATGTTATGTTTTTTTGCATAATTAATTAAATCAGTTCTTGATTTTAATTTCCAAATTCTCCAAGGAGCTATCACTTTTATTTTTGGACCAAAGTAATGATATCCAAGTTCAAATCTAACTTGGTCATTACCTTTTCCGGTTGATCCATGTGATACAGCAAAGGCTTTAAACTTTCTAGCAACTTTAATTTGATCTTTTGCAATTAACGGTCTCGCAATCGATGTCCCAAGAAGGTAAACCCCTTCGTAAACTGCGTGACCTCTAATCATTGGGAAGACATATTCTTTTACAAACGTATTTTTTAAATTATTGATTATTATTTTTTTAACACCAAGTTTTTTTGCGTTTTTGATAATTTTCTTTTGGTCCATTTCTTGACCAATGTCTGCAGTGTAGGCAATTACTTCACTATCGTAATTTTCCTGTAACCATTTTAAAATAATAGATGTATCAAGTCCGCCTGAGTAGGCTAAAACAATTTTTTTGTTTTTTTTCATTTAAGATATTAAGCGCAGCTTTTTTTCGCAGTATTGTAAGCCTTTGTGAAGCCCATCAGAGAGTAGTGGTCGATTGTTTGAGATCCAGATTGATTATATCCTGTGATCATAATTCTTGATCCCTTTTTCATAACATTAACCATCTTTCTTTCTAAACCCGTGTCACCTATCCAAGCAAAGTTTTCTTTTTTAACATCAAACTTAATCTTATTTTTTCCAGATTTAGCTGTAATAGAATTTTGTGAGTTATATTGGTAACCAGACGTAATACTTACCTCATCTTTGATTTTATCAGCCGGTCTAAAACTTATAAATAGTCTTGCTTCTCTCGGACTCTTTTTTGGTGATTGTAAGACTGGCTTTGATTGAGCAAAGCATAGTTTCTTCGATCCATCTGTAACTACTATTGTTTCCCAGTCTTTAAATTTGCCAACTTTTTTAATTTCCTGAGCTGAGGCTTCTGACACTATAAAAAGACAAAATAATAATACTGTGATTTTATTTATTAGGGACATGGGTTTGGATATATTTTTTGAACTTCGTTAATTTCATTAATAATTTCATTATTTAAATTTACATTTACACTTTCTACATTTGTTTTCAACTGTTGCATAGTCGTAGCACCAATTATTACACTTGTAACAAAAGGCTGTATTTCACAAAATTTTATGGACATTTGGGCAAAATCCAAATTAAATTTTTGAGAAATTTTGTAGTATTCTTCAATAGCTTTAATGCCATTCTCATTATTATAACGATCGAAATCTTTAAAAAGATCTATTCTTGAACCTTTTGGCATATTATTATTTCTATATTTTCCTGTGAGGTAACCAAAAGCTAATGGAGAGTAAGCCAACAAACCACTTTGCTCTCTTACCGAGATTTCAGCAAGACCAACCTCATAAGTCCTATTGAGTAAGTTGTAAGGATTTTGAACAGACATCATTTTAGGTAAATTTTTTATCTTTGAAAGCTCTAGACATTTTGCTAAACCCCATGCAGTCTCATTCGAAAGACCTACATATCGAATTTTCCCGGCGTCTATAAATTTTTTTAAACTTTCTAAAATCTCTTCAAAAGCAATCCAATTTTTTTCATTTGAATCATGTTCATATCCTTGCTTACCAAAAAAATTAGTATTCCTTTCAGGCCAATGTAATTGATATAAATCGATATAATCAGTTTGCATTCTCTTCAAACTTTTCTCTAATGCCTCTGACATACTTTTTTGATCATAACTGCATCCACCGCCCCTTATATATTCCTTACTAGTAGGACCCGAAACTTTTGTGGCTAAAATGACTTTCTCTCTTTTTTTTGTTTTTTTGAACCATTCACCTATGATGTTTTCAGTCTCACCATAAGTTTCTTTTCTCATTGGTATTGCATAGATTTCTGCTGTATCCCAAAAATTTACCCCATTATCAATTGCATAATCCATTTGCTCAAAACCATCTGCCTTTGAGTTTTGCTCTCCCCAAGTCATGGTTCCGAGACAAATTGTACTCACATCGACGTCTGTACTACCTAGTTTCTTATAATTCATAAAAATATAATATTTTGGTACCTTTAGACCATTGAAAATTTTTGTAAAATTAATATATTCAAACCATGGATTTTAACAAACAAAACATCTTCCAAGCAACTTCTGCAAAAAGTGCAGTCTGGGATGCTGGTTTAAGAGCTTACATGTTGAAAGTATATAACTACATGGCAACTGGAGTGCTATTAACTGGTATAATTTCATTGATTTCATTTAAAATGTCTGTAGTTACAGATTCTGCAGGGACGATAGCTTCATTTACAAATTTCGGTAACGCAATTTTCTTTTCAGGTTTAAAATGGGTAATAATGTTAGCACCTTTAGCAATAGTTTTTTATATGAGTTTTGGTATTAATAAAATGTCAGCTGCAAAAGCACAAACTGTTTTCTGGGTATTTGCATCTTTAATGGGATTATCCTTATCATGGATACTTTTAGTTTACACAGGAGTAAGTGTTGCAAGAGTATTTTTTATTACATCAGCAACTTTTGGAGCTATGAGTATTTATGGTTACACAACTAAAAGAGACTTAACTAAGTTTGGTTCATTTTTAATGATGGGCTTAATAGGAATTATAATCGCTTCACTAGTAAATATTTTTCTAAAATCTGCCATGATGTATTTTGTAATTTCAATTTTAGGTGTTTTAATTTTTGTCGGTCTGACTGCATATGACACACAAAAAATTAAAAATATGTATTCAGCTTCAGATACTGTTGAAATATCTGGCAAAAAAGCAATAATGGGTGCGTTAACACTTTACTTAGACTTTATAAATCTATTCATCATGCTTCTAAGACTTTTTGGTCAAAGAAGATAATTAAAGTTTTTTCCAATTTATTTTATTAATCAAATTTTCAAGGTCGTGTGAATTTTTTAAAATGCGGCCCCTGCTATCAGTAATACAATACTTTAAGTTCTTGCTATTTGGCTTGAAATTTTTGCAGATATTATAAATTGCGTTTTCGGCAGCATTTTTAAAAACACTAAAACTCACTTGTTTGTTTGAAATATTAAGACCATAATCTTTCCATGAACCGTTTGAAACCATTTTTGCGTATAAATCTAAAATAATTTTAAGTTCACTTTTTTCAAAAAAAAATTTCTCTTCGTATTTTTTTATAGAGTTATTAATAACTAATTTTAAATTTCTATTCATTTTGAGAGTATTTTTTAATTAACGGAATTTGAAAAGCTGTAAAAATAAAAGTAATTGGTAGCATACCCCACACTTTAAAATTCACCCAAAATTCCTCAGTTTGAGTTCGCCAAATAAGCTCATTCAAAATGGCCAAACCAAAGAAAAACCATATCCATCTAAAATTTAAAATATTCCATCCTTCATCATTTAAAGGTAGTGATTTTCCCAAAATTAATTTCAAAAGAGGCTCCTTAGTGAAATATTTTCCAAAAAAAAGGGATAAACCAAATAAAATATTAATTATTGTTGGCTTCATATAAATGAAAATCGGATTATTAAAGTAGATAGTTAATCCTCCAAAAAGAGTTATAAGAATACCTCCTATAAGAGGCACCATAGGAATTTTTTTTTCAAAAAACCAAACAATTAAAATAGAAATTATTGTCGCAACTATAAGAGGAGGTATAGCTACCTGAAGATCTTTTCCAGAATTATAGTAAAAATAAAAGAAAATTACTAATGGACCAAAGTCAGTTAAAAATTTTATTAGCGACTTATTCACAAGTTAATATTATCAGATTTATAAACTTTTAATAATTTTTTTATTGATTTTTTATCTCAAATACCCATATTATTTAGTGTGAGTGTTCAAAAAGCAAAATTTTCAATCGGTGACGTTGTCAAGCATAAGCATTTTGATTTCAGAGGTGTTATTTACGATGTAGACTTTGAGTTTAATAATTCTGAAGAATGGTATGAGTCTATACCCAAAAATGTAAGACCTAGAAAAGATCAACCATTTTATCACTTGTTAGCTGAAAATGAGGATGTAACTTATGAAGCATATGTTTCTGAGCAAAATCTTCTTAAAGACGATTCAAAAGAACCGATTAAACATCCATTAATTAATGAGATATTTTCGGGGAAAAAAGGCTCTTCTTACTTTAAACAGTCAAATTAGTTACTAGGGTCATCATTTAAACACAATTCTCTCAAATCTTAGACATACCTTTGGTCTATATTATATTTACTGATCAAGGATGTTAAATATTTCCCAACATTATCTCCCTCAACGTTCTTGATCAGTTAATTTCTTTATAATAAAATCCTTACAATTACACAAATGTTTAACAAAATTTTTGAAACACTAAAAATAATTTCACTCTCAAAGTTAACGAGAATAATTGTATTCTCACTTTTTGTTATTTTCCTTACCCTGGGTCTTTTAGAGTCTCTAATATTATCTCCAGAGGATTATATTCAGAGCGATGCAGTAAGAATTATGTACGTTCATGTCCCTGCAGCATGGATTTCCTTAGGAATATTTTCATTTATAGCTTTCCTATCATTAGGTATTTTTATTTTTAAAAATAAAAATTTTGTAATCATTGCAAAAAGTTTTGCACCTTCAGGCTTGGTTTTTAACTTAATTGCTTTAGTGACAGGTTCTATTTGGGGTAAACCAACATGGGGAACATGGTGGGCCTGGGATCCCAGAATTACCTCAATGTTAGTGCTTTTTTTGTTTTATATCCTTTACATTGCTTCGTGGAGATTATTTGAAAATGATAAAGCAACAAAAGTTTCAAGTTTAGTAGCAATTACTGGTTTTGTGAATGTGCCTATAATTAAATTTTCTGTAGATTGGTGGGCAAGTCTCCACCAGCCATCTTCAGTCAAAATTCTTTCCGAAACCACAATTCATTCTTCGATGTTGACGCCATTATTGTTAATGACTGCGGCATTTGCACTATTCTCAGTACTAATTTTTTTAATGAAATATAATATAGAATTGATAAAGATTAAGACTAAAGGATTAGATAGATTGTGATTAAATTGTTTTTAATGAATGGTTATGGATTATTTGTGTGGTCGGCGTTTGCATTTACGCTAATCAATTTTTTTACACTGTATATAATAATCAATCGACAACTAATAAAAGAAAACAAAAAATTCGAATTAAAATTTAATCATTTAGAAAAAATTAAATATTCCGAGGCCTACAAACAAAGGACTAATCAGGTATTAGTTTCAAGTAACGCTGCACAAAAAATTTAATTTAAACTAATGTACAGCAAAAAAGTTAAGTTAAGACTCTCATTCATCTTCGTATTCCTTACATTAATATCTCTCACAACCTACACAGTTCTTGAAGTTTTAAAGGATAATGTTGTATATTTTAAATCTCCAAGTGAAATAAATCTTTTGTCAGAAATTTCATCCAAAAAAATTAGAGTTGGAGGTATGGTAAAAAAAAACTCAGTAATGATGAATAATAACAAAATTAACTTCATAATTACTGATTTTAAAAATGAATTATATGTAACTTTTTCTGGGACAGTTCCAAATTTATTTGAAGAAGAAAAAGGAGTTGTTGCAGAAGGATTTCTTAACGATAAAAAATTTCTGGTAGCGGATAAAATTTTGGCTAAGCACGACGAAAATTATATGCCACCTGAAGTCAAAAAATCTTTAGGAGAATAAATTGATTATTTCACAATTAGGATATTATTCACTAATTTTTGGATTGTTGACTTCAATTTTTATTTTTTTTAATTCTTCAGTTCAAATAAAAAGAAACGATACAGTTATTTCTAGTAAAACTACAGGACTAATTGGTTTTCAATTTTTTTTTGTTTTTATCTCTTTTATTTCGTTAATTTATTCTTTTATAATTTCTGATTTTAGTAACGAGACAGTCTATAGCAACTCTCATACCACAAAGCCCCTGTTTTATAAAATTACCGGAACCTGGGGAAACCACGAAGGTAGTTTACTTTTATGGTTATTGGTTCTAACTGGTGTGTTATTAGGATTTATTTTTAAATCTAGACATGAACCAAGTAGTTACAGGCGATTAACTATATTATTCCATCAAATAATTATAATTGGTTTTTTTGTTTTTGTTTTAAAAACATCAAATCCTTTTAATGAAATTTTTCCAGTTCAAACAGAAGGACTTGGGCTTAACCCTATTTTACAAGATCCAGCATTAGGTATTCATCCTCCAATTTTATATTTAGGTTATGTTGGAACATCGATAATTTTTTCAGCTGCACTAGCTTCAATGATTTCAAACTATGTAAATAAAAGTTGGGCTAAAAATATAAAATTTTGGATTTTATTTTCTTGGATTTTTTTAACAGGTGGAATTCTATTAGGTTCGATTTGGGCATACTATGAACTTGGATGGGGTGGGTTTTGGTTTTGGGACCCAGTGGAAAATGTATCACTAATGCCGTGGCTAAGTTTAACTGCACTGCTTCACTGTATTGTGACCTTAGAAAAAAGAGAGCTTTTTAAGAAATGGACAATTGTTTTATGCATTATAACTTTTGCATTAAGTATGGTTGGAACATTCTTAGTGAGATCTGGGATTTTAAATTCCGTTCACACTTTCGCAAATGACCCGTCTAGGGGAATTTATATATTAACATTTTTATTAGTTTTAGTTTTATTATCGTTTGTAATTTTTACAATTTATGAAAATAAAAACTTTATCCAAAAAAGTGAAATTTTTCCTTTAAGTAAGGAAACTGCAGTTTTAATAAATAACTGGTTCATATTATATTTTTTGAGCGTTGTCTTAATAGGTACCATTTATCCAATATTTCTTGACGTAATAATGGATGAGCAAATTTCAGTAGGACCACCGTTTTATAATAAGCTTATTTTACCTTTCCTTATTCCTTTTGCTCTTTTTATGTCTATTGGTCCAAGTATGAGATGGATTAAAACAAATTTTAAAATTGGACTTAAAAATTTCTTGATTATTTTTTTGACACTAATTTTTTCTTTCATAACGATTTATTTTATTGGTAAAAAAAATGTATTTCTTCTTTTATTATTTGTTGGATTTTTTTATTTACTTCTTAAAAGTTTAGATCAATTAAGACAGAGAACAAAAAATTTTGCTCAAATACTATCACACTCAGGATTTTCACTCTTGTTGATATCTATATTGTTAAATAGTTTTTTGTCAAATGAGACAATCAAAAATATCCAAGTTGGGGAAAGTTTTGTTCTGAAAAATGAAAAGATAATTTTTAAAAAAATCGCAGTAGAAAAAGAAAAAAATTACGAATCAATTATTGGTTTTTTTGAAGTACTTGATGAGAAAAATAAAATTATCAATCTACGACCTGAAATAAGAATTTATAATGAACCAGAAATGGCGACAAGTGAAGCGTCTATAAAAACTACATTGTTTAAAGATAGATTTATAACAATTAATATAATTAAAGATCAAAACTTTTTTAATGTAAGGTATCAACAGAAGCCTTTTATGATTTGGATTTGGATTTCAACTTTAATAATTATGCTAGGGGGATTATTTGCAATTTTTAAGAAAAATAAAGAATTCAATATTTAGTTTAATCATATTAATATTTTTGGTTATTTCTTTTTTTGTTTTTAAATCCTCCCTAGAAAAAGAAAAAATTTATTCTCCGAAAATGAGTGACAATAATATTTTTACTGATTTCAGAGTTCAAACATTAGTTGAGGAAAAAACGATAAATTTTGAAAAATTTCTTTCTGGAAAAAATTTTTATTTAATTAATATTTGGTCCTCATGGTGTGAACCTTGTAGGGATGAAAGCGATAAACTCCTAGAATTAAAAAATGATACTACGATTATGATGATTGGAATAAATTATAAAGACAAAAAGAAAAATGCCTTAAACTTTTTAAAATTATACGGAAATCCATTTGAAGAAATCTTTGTTGATAAAAAAGGAACGATATCAATTAATTTTGGTGCTTACGGAGTTCCAGAAACATTTTTAATTAATAACGATAATAAAGTATTGAAAAAATATGTTGGTCCATTAAATGATGAGGATGTTTATGAAATTAAAAAGATTACTAAAAATTAAAATCTTAATAATTTTTATTTTAACTTGTTTAAGCTTTAATAATACTGCTATATCATCTTCTTTTTCTGAGGAGCAAACTATAAATATTACTAAAAATTTACGTTGTTTAATTTGTCAGGGTCAAACTATTCACGAGTCTAACTCAGATTTTGCTGAAAGTATGAAAAAATATATTAAAGGCGAATTAGAGAGTGGAAAAACCAAAGATGAAGTATTTTCATCTCTCATTGAAAAATATGGTCAGTGGATAGTATATGACCCTGGTATATCCCGAAATACCCTTTTATTGTGGTCTTTGCCCTTATTGTTATTTTTAATTGGAGGTGTCATAATAGCGAAAAAAATTTTTAGAAAAATATGAATAAGAGTATAATTAAAATTTTAGTGGTTTTTTTAATACTTTTTGGATTGAAAAAAAACATTAATGCTGATGAGCCGAAACCTTCTGATAGCCATCAGTTTAATTTCTTTTCAGGAGTATTTGATATCAACACCAGTTCTAAAAAAAGTTCAGAACTACTTGGTATACAACATTCGAATGAAGACCTATTCAGGGATACCTTTTTAGGAAAGTTAAGTCCAATAACTGGGTTCATGATGACAGCAGATTCAACAACATATCTTTATACCGGGGTTCAAGCGGAATATAAAATTGGTAAATTAAATTTAACTCCAAGTTTCTCACCTGGTTTATACTCAATGGGTGATGGAAAAGATTTAGGTTCGCCCCTAGAATTTAAATCTGAACTTCAACTATCCCTAGATCTTCGTCCAGGCACTAAACTGGGCTATTCACAAAGTCATTTGTCTAATGCTGGTTTAGACGATAAGAATCCTGGGGCAGATAGTTACATGTTTAATTTCATGAAAAGTTTCTAATATAATCTTATGAAACTTTCAAATTGTCATAATTTTCGTGATTTTAGAAAACTTGCTAAGAAAAAACTTCCTTCACCGATTTTTCATTATATAGATGGAGCTGCAGATGACGAAATTACTTACGCAAGAAATACGAGTGCGTTTGATGATGTTGATTTAGTTCCTAATGTTTTAAGAGGGGTTGAGAACGTCGATCTATCAACAACTATATTTGGAAAAAAACTTGATCTACCTTTTTATTGTTCACCTACAGCACTTCAAAGACTTTTTCACTACGATGGGGAAAGAGCGGTTGGAAAGGCGGCACAAAAATTTAATACGATGTTTGGAGTTTCTGCTTTAGCTACGGTGAGTGTAGAGGAAATCTCTTCAATGATTGACACTCCTAAGATGTTTCAATTTTATTTTCATAAAGATAGAGGATTAAATACCTCATGTTTAGAAAGAGCAAAAGCTGCAAAGTTTGATGTTATGGCTTTGACAGTTGATACTATTACTGGAGGAAACCGTGAAAGGGATTTAAGAACTGGTTTTACTTCCCCACCTAAATTAACCTTATCAAGTTTATTTAGTTTTGCCACTAAACCAATGTGGGGAATTAACTACTTAACAAAAGGTAAGTTTGAACTACCTCATCTTCAAGATTTCGTTAAGGAAGGTACGAGTACGAATTCTTCAATCGGAAATTATTTTTCTACTATGTTAGATCAATCTATGAATTGGAAAGATGCAGAAAAACTTTGTTCTCAATGGGGAGGTCACTTTGCATTAAAAGGAATTATGAGCGTTGAGGATGCAAAAAAGGCTGTTGATATTGGATGTACTGGAATAATGGTTTCAAACCATGGAGGAAGACAACTTGATGGCTCAAGATCTCCTTTCGATCAACTTGCAGAAATTGTAGATGCAGTTGGAGATAAATTAGATGTTATATGTGAGGGTGGATTTCAAAGAGGAACACATATGTTAAAAGCTTTATCTCTTGGTGCTAAGGCCTGTGCAGGAGGAAGATTATATCTTTACGCTTTAGCTGCAGCAGGTCAAGCAGGTGTTGAAAGGGCTTTAGGACAATACAAAGCGGAATTACAAAGAAATATGAAATTAATGGGATGTACTAAAATTTCAGATCTCAACAGAAACAATTTAAGATTTAGAAGATAAAGAGTTGAATAGTTTTAAATAAATTTATACAATAATTTTATGAAACTAGCTAGAAGCTTAGATAGGTTAGGAACCGAGTCTGCATTTACCGTCCTTGCAGAGGCAAAAAAATTGGAGGCTCAAGGTAAACCTATGATCCATTTAGGATTAGGCCAACCAGATTTTAAAACTCCAAAACATGTTGTTGAAGCAGCCAAGAAAGCACTTGATGATGGACATCATGGATACGTAATGTCAAATGGTATTCCTGAATGCCGTCAGGCAGTCACAAGATGGATAAAAAGACGTTACAATGTTGATATTGATTTTAACAGAATTCTCATCATGCCAGGTGGAAAACCTACTATGAGCTATGCTATCCAATGTTTTGGTGAACCGGGAGCAGAAATAATACATCCTACACCCGCGTTTCCAATATATGAGTCTATGATAAACTATACTGGCTCAACATCTGTACCTTATGATTTAACAGAGGATAAAGACTTAAAATTCAACCCAGATAAAATATTATCTTTAATTACTGACAAGACTAGATTGTTAGTCTTAATTAATCCAAACAATCCAACAGGAAGCTTTGTTGAAAAAAAAGATATTGATTTCCTAGCTGATGGTTTAAAAAAATATCCACATGTAACAATATTAAGTGATGAAATTTATAGCAGACAAATTTTTGATAATAAAGAAATGCCATCGTTTTTCCATTATCCAGAATTAAGAGAGAGATTAATAGTTTTAGAGGGGTGGAGTAAAGCTTATTCAATGACAGGTTGGAGGCTTGGTTGGAGTTTTTGGCCTCAACACTTAATCGATCACGTTAATAAATTATTAATCAATAGCGTTTCATGCGTTAATGCTGCGGCTCAGTTTGCTGGTATTGCCGCATTAGATGGACCAGATGATTCAATCAATGCGATGATGGAAAAATTTACTCAAAGGAGAGATTTAATTTATAAAGGTTTAAATGATTTACCAGGTGTCGAATGTAGCTTACCAGGTGGAGCATTTTATGCATTTCCTAAAGTAATTGGAACTGGCATGAACGGTGCTGAATTTGCGAGGAAGGCTATGCATGAAGCTGGAGTAGCAATAGTTCCAGGATCAGCTTTTGGCGAAACTTGCCAAAATTATGTTAGATTCAGTTTTGCTGCATCAAGAGATAATATTTCTCAAGCATTAGAAAATATAAAAAAAATGCTGAAATAGTTTTAATAGTATTTCCAAAAAATATTAGATAATATCAAATCTTATGAACACCATTCTTCAACAAGAATTAAAAAAAATTTTGAATGGCAGATTTTCTCAATCAGAGTCTACACGTTTAAATTATTCTAGAGGAGAAGATACTTACGATCCAATCTTATCGAAAGCAGTTGTTTTCCCAGAAACAAATGAAGAGGTGTCTAAAATACTAAAGCTTTGCAACGAACACAAAGTACCAGTCGTTCCTTTTGGTACTGGCACATCCCTTGAGGGAAATGTAGTTGGTAATGATAAAGGAATAACAATTTCTTTAGAAAAAATGAATAAGATTTTAAGTGTTAACACCCAAGATTTTGACTGCAGGGTTCAAGCATGCGTGACAAGAGAACAACTAAATGATTATTTGAGAGAGGACGGGGTTTTTTTTCCAATTGACCCTGGTGCAAACGCTGCAATAGGAGGTATGGCTTCAACTTCTGCTTCTGGAACAATGGCAGTAAAATACGGTACAATGAAAACTGTTATAACTGGCTTAACAGTTGTTCTTCCTAATGGCGAAATAATGAATACAGGAGGACGAACAAAAAAAACTTCCGCTGGATACAACTTAACAAATTTATTTGTGGGATCAGAGGGAACCTTAGGAATTATAACTGAAATTCAATTAAGATTGTCTCCCATTCCAGAAAGCATTATGAGTGCTGTTTGTCATTTTCCATCTTTAGAAGACGCAGTGAAAACTGCGCAAGAAGTTATTCAATATGGTATCCAAATAGCACGAATTGAGATGCTAAATAAAGATCAAATGGAAATAAGTATTAATTATTCAAAATTAGAGGATGTTAAAGCTCTTCCAACACTATTCTTTGAATTTCATGGTTCAGAAATTTCAAACAAAGAGTCAATTAAAACTGTGGAGGAATTATCAAAAAATAACAATGGAAGTTCATTCAAGTGGGCAAAAAGTTTAGAAGAGAGAAATAAATTATGGAAAGCGAGATGGGATGTATATTATTCAGTTAAAGCTTTAATAGATAATGGCAGGGTTTATTCAACAGATGTGTGTCTACCAATCTCAAAAATAACTGAATGTGTAAAATTTGCGGAAGAAGAGGTTAAAAAATTTGGATTAAGGGCTCCAATGGTAGGTCACTTAGGAGATGGAAATTTTCATGTTTTACTCCCTTACAATCCTGAAAAAAAAGAAACTTACGAAAAGATAAGAAAGTTTAGTGACATTTTAATTGAGAAAACATTAGAACTTGAGGGAACAATTACTGGCGAACATGGTGTTGGGTTACATAAAAAGGAGTACCTAAAAAAAGAACACGCCGATAATCTTCCAACAATGAAATTAATTAAAAGAACTATGGATCCAAACAACATAATGAATCCCGGTAAAATTTTTGATTTAAATTAGTTAAACCATGAAAAAAATACTAGTTACTAGAAAATTACTTGACTCGAATGAGGAAAAATTAAAAAAGCTTTATGATGTGAAACTAAATTCAAATGATGAATTATATTCTCAAAAAAAATTAATAGAAATGAGCCAAGGTTGTGATGGTATTCTTTCTGCATTGACTGATAAATTAGACAAAGAAACTATAAATTTGTTACCAGATAGTGTGAAAATTCTTTCCAACTTTGCAGTTGGATTTGGTAATATTGATCTTGAGGCTGCAAAAAAAAGAAATATTATCGTCACAAATACTCCAGAAGTTTTAACAGATGCTACAGCAGAAATAGGTATTCTTTTGATTCTTGGGGCATGCAGAAGAGCTTCAGAGGGAATAGATGGAGCAAGAGCTGGAGACTGGAAGTGGTCAGCAGACTATTTGATTGGAAAACAGCTTACAGGATCAAGATTAGGTATTTTAGGAATGGGAAGAATTGGTCAAAAAATTGCTAAAATTGCAAAATCTTTAGGAATGATTATTCATTATCATAACAGATCAAAATTAAATTCCGAAAAAGAGCAAGGGGCCATCTATCATGAAAAATTAGAGGGTTTGTTGTCTGTTTCAGATGTCCTCTCAGTTTGTTGTCCTGCTTCAAAAGAAACAATTAATTTAATCAATAAGGATAGTTTAGAGCTTCTACCAAAAGGCGCAGTTGTCACCAATGTTGCAAGGGGAGATATTGTAGATGATGAAGCTTTAATTGATGCATTAAATAGAAGAAAAGTTTATGCAGTTGGTTTAGATGTTTATAAAAATGAGCCAAATCTAAACCCTGGTTATTTAAAACACAAAAGTGCTTTTATCCTTCCTCATTTGGGAAGTGCTACAAAAGAAACTAGAACCGCAATGGCAAATTTAGCTATTGATAATATCAGCGAATTTTTCCAAACAGGTTCTTGCAAAAATAAAGTAAATTAATAAAATAATACCACTCATAGTTGTAAATAAATTACCTACGCGCGAATTAACAGTAGGACTCTTTTTAATTATTGTGCTTAAATAGTTGCAAGTTAATTAACTTAATAAGAGGAGAAAATAATGATTAAAGAAAAAAAATCGTTGAAGGGAAAAATTCCTTCAAGACGTAAGTTCTTTAAGGCAGCGGCAGCAACTGGTGCAGCAGCAACAGCAGCAGTAGCAATGCCAAACATTGCATTCGGAGCTCCACAAACTCTAAAAATGCAAGCTGCTTGGCCAAGTGGTGCTAACATCTTTTTTGAAATGGCAGGAGACTATTGCAAAATGGTTAGCGACATGTCTGGCGGTTCTTTAAAAATCGATCTTCAACCAGTTGGAGCAGTTGTAAAAACTAGTGAGATCGGTCAAGCTGTAAGCTCAGGTGCTGTTGATATGGGACACTGGGTAACTGCTTATTGGTATGGTAAAAATCCAGCCGCATCTTTATTTGGAACTGGACCATCATACGGAATGTCATCTCAAGAAGTTATGGGATGGATGGAGTACGGTGGAGGAAGAAAACTGTATGAAGAAACTCTGAGAAAAGTAGGTTTCGACTACACAGGTGTTTTCCATATGCCTATGCCAGCTCAACCTTTCGGTTGGTTTAAAAAGAACGTAACAAAAGTATCTGATGTTAAAGGTATGAAGTACAGAACAGTTGGTCTTGCTACTAACGTTCTTACTGCAATGGGAATGGTCGTAAGACAGTTACCAGGTGGTGAAATCCAGCCAGCCATGAAGACTGGTTTGATTGAAGCAGCTGAGTTTAACAACCCAACTTCAGACTCTCAATTTGGTATGCAAGATGTTTCTAAGCATTATCACTTAGGAAGCTTCCACCAATCACAAGAGATGTTTGAAATACCAATTAACAATAAAACGTTTAATGGTCTGTCACCAGCAAACCAAGCAATATTGAAAAATGCTGCTTATGCTGCAAACACAGATAACTACTTTAAAGCATTAGTAAGATATTCAGCAGATTTATCTAAACTAATGAATCAACATAAAGTAAACGTTTACCAAACGTCTGATGAAATTTTAGCTCAACAATTAAAAGGTTGGGATAAAGTTATCGGTGATTTCAATAAGAAAGATGCTTTCTTTAAGAAAATCGTCGATTCTCAAAAGGCATACGCTAAGAGAGTAATGAAGTACTTACTGATGAATCAGCCTAATTACAGATTAGCTTATGAAAATGAGTTCGGACCTTTAGGAAAAGTTAAAATCTAAAGATTTATCTTAATTAAATTAAGGGGGCCCTTTGGCCCCCTTTTTTTTGTTTGATTAATAGGTAGAATTTAACATAAAGTAGTACTATGAAATCTTTCATAAAATTTGCAGACACTTTAAGTGCATCAATGGGAAAGGCTTTTTCATGGTGCATAGTAATTTTAATGGGTGGAACGTGTTATGAAGTAATAATGGCCTATGCTTTTAACAGCCCAACTTTGTGGAATTTTGATTTTAGTTTGCAAATGTACGGAGCAATTTTCATGATGGCAGGCGCTTATTGTTTATCAACTGAGGCGCACGTTAGAGGAGATGTTATTTACAGATTATTTCCAACAAGAGTTCAAGGTTGGATTGATTTAGTTTTATATTTTATTTTTTTCTTTCCAGGTATTTTAGCTTTAGTATTTTATGGATACGAATATGCAGCGTTGGCTTGGAAAATAAAAGAAACTAGCTGGAATAGTCCAGCACAAATACAAATTTATATGGCAAAATCTATAATACCGTTGTCTGGATTGTTATTAGCAATTCAGGGTATTAGCGAAGTTTTTAGAGCAATTATATGTATTAAAACAGGTCACTGGCCAGAAAGATTATCAGCAGACGCTGAAGAAACAGAAAAAGTATTAATGAGGACTTCACAAAAGGACAATCAAGCAGATGTTATTTGAACTTACAAATCCTGAGATAGCAATTTTAATGATGAGCTTATTTCTATTTACTGTCTTACTAGGTTTTCCAATTGCATTCACTTTATTAGCGATGGGAGTTGGATTCGGTTATTATGCTTACTTTGATCCAAGTAGAATGGATCATTTACTCGATAATCGGATATTTTCTTTATTAGTTCAAAATACTTATACAATAATGGATAACACCGTTTTAACTGCAGTCCCCTTGTTTCTTTTTATGGGTTATCTCGTTGAAAGAGCAGGAATTGTAGCAAAATTATTTTTTGCGATAAGATTAGCATCTCATCGACTGCCAGCATCAATGGCTGTTGCAGCACTTGTAACTTGTGCTTTATTTTCGACAGCAACAGGTATTATTGGTGCTGTTGTTACTTTAATGGGACTTCTAGCTTGGCCAGCAATGATAAGAGCTGGGTATGATAAAAAATTTGCATCAGGTGTGATTTGTTCTGGAGGTTGTTTAGGAATACTAATTCCACCAAGCATTATGTTGATTGTTTACGCTGTTATAGCTCAGCTGTCGCCTTTAAGACTTTTTGCAGCTGCAATATTTCCAGGCTTAATGTTAGCTGGATTGTACATTCTTTATGTAATCATAAGAGCATATTTCAATCCATCTTTAGCACCTAGACCTGCCGCTGAGGAAATACCTCCTAGAGCGGAAATTTTAAAAGAGGTTTTAGTATCTTTTGTTCCATTATTTTCTTTGATAATTTTAGTACTCGGTACAATTTTGGCAGGACTTGCCACTCCAGCCGAGGCTGCAGCAGTTGGCGCTTTTGGAGCTTTAGTGCTTTCATATTTTTATAAATCTTTAAAATGGAAAAACTTTAAAGAGTCGGTTTTTCTTACTGCAAAAACAAGTGCAATGATAATGTGGTTGTTTGTAGGTTCATGGACCTTTGCTTCCGTATTTTCATATCTTGGAGGACATGAAGTTTTTGAAACTTTCTTTAAGTCAATGGATATTCAACCATGGCAATTTTTAGTAATTACACAAATAATAATCTTTTTGTTAGGATGGCCACTTGAGTGGACAGAAATTTTAATTATATTTGTTCCAATATTCTTACCCCTTGTTGAGTTTTTTGGAGTAAACCCTTATTTCTTTGCAATGTTAATTGCTTTGAATTTACAAACTTCTTTTTTAACACCACCCATGGCAATGTCTGCTTACTACTTAAAAGGTGTTCAGAGTAGAAATGTAGAGCTAATGCAAATATTTACAGGTATAATGCCTTTCTTAGCGATAGTAATTCTTGCAATGGTTTTGATGTACATATTTCCTGGTATAGCTTTATGGTTACCTGATGTGTTATTTGCAGAGTAAATTTAATGTCCAATATCTTTTCATTATCAGTTTCCGAAATTGCGGAAAAAATTAGAAATTCAGATTTAAACTCAGTTGATTTGTGTAAATCATATATTGAGCAAATAAATAAATTCGAAAAAGATGTTAAGGCATGGGCACATTTTGACAAAAAACTTCTTTTAGAAAAAGCTGAAGAGGCGGATGAACATAGACGATCTGGAAAGTCAGTTGGTCCTCTTCATGGTATTCCAGTAGCACTTAAAGATATAATTGGAACCTACGATATGCCAACTGAATGTGGAACTGTTTTAAGAAAAGGTAAAACTGAGTCTCAAAATGCTGAAATAGTAGACTTATTAAAATCTGCTGGAGCCCTTATAATGGGTAAAACAAATACATCGGAACTTGCATTTCTTGCTCCCCCAGAAACCAGAAACCCTCATGATTATTCTAGAACACCAGGTGGATCCTCAAGTGGTTCTGCTGCTGTTATAGCATCTCACATGGCACCACTATCAATTGGATCTCAGACAGGAGGATCAGTAATAAGACCTGCATCTTACTGTGGGGTAGTTGGTTATAAACCAAGCTATGGTTTAATTTCACGAAATGGAGTTTTAAGAACATCCTATCATTTAGACCATATTGGAGTATTTGGAAAAACTGTAGAAGATGTTGCGTTATTAGCTAAAGTTTTAATAAAAAAAGACTCATATGATAAAGCGACCATTCATTATTCATCTGAATTTATGTTAGAGGAATGTAAGAAAGGACCAATGTTTGATCCAAAATTTATTTTTTATAAAACTGAAAGTTGGAAAAAAATTGATAAAAAATCAAGAGAGTCTTTTGAATTTTTTATAAAATCTTTTAAAAAAAATATTGAGGTATTTGATACACCCTCTTATTTTAAAGATATTGATAAATATCATCGGATTGTTCACGAAACTGATTTAGCAAATAATTTTCAAGTTTATTATAAGAAATCTAAAAATAAACTTTCAAAAGAAATGCAAACAGCAATTTCTCGAGGAATGAAACATTCTGCAAAAGAATACCTGGATGCAGTTGATTTTATGAGTAGAAGTTATGAATCATACAAAGAAGTTTTTGAGGATTATCATGGAGTATTAAGTCCTTGTAGTACAGGTGTAGCTGACAAGGGTTTGAAAAGCACTGGAAGTGCTGATTTCAATAGAGTTTGGTCCTATATGCATACACCTGCAATTTCTCTTCCTTTACTTCAGGGGGAAAATAACTTACCATTAGGACTTCAGTTAATTGGTGACAAATACGATGATCAAAGATTTTTAGGTGTTGCAAATTGGCTAGAAAAAGAAAGTAAAAAATTTAATGAATAAAATTACTACACTAGTTGGGTTGTCTTTTGCGATCTTCTTTTTAATAGGACTAGCTACTACATTAACAAGATCAATGATGATCGGTTTTCTTGATGTATTGCCTGTTTATATATTAATGGGCTGTGCAATTGCCATGATGATTTACGAAGCTTTTTTTGACAAGTCCAAGTAACTAAGTGAAAAAAAAGGATTTTTTACCTTACACACTTCTTTTTATCCAACCTATTTTTATGGCGAGCAATCTTGTAGTTGCAAGAGGGGGTGTAGAATTTGTTCCTCCTATATCCCTAGCTTTTTGGAGATGGTTATCAGTATTTCTTTTATTGATGCTGTTCAATTACAGAATTTTATACAAAAAAAAAATTTTATTTAAAGAATATAAAGAACTTTTCTTTTTAGGATTAATGGGATGCGGAGTTTGTGGAGCTTTTCCATTTATGGCTGGTCAGACAACTACAATAATAAACATGGGAATTATTTATACTTCTTCACCTATTTTTATAATTTTAATTTCTTATTTCTTTTTTAAAGAAAAAATGAATTTTTTCAA
>CACCNI010000002.1 GCA_902547215.1 uncultured Pelagibacteraceae bacterium | reverse complement strand
TTTTTAAAATTTCTTGCTTTGTTAAAAAGTTTTTGGTGACCTTTGTGGAGACCGTCGAAATTTCCAATTAAAATAATTGAGCCTTTATCCTTTTTCGCTAAATTAAAATTATTATAAATTTTCAAGTTATTTACCATTTTAAATCTTTCTGAGTATAATTTAAATTAACATTATGCTTTTTTATTAATTCTTCGATACCGCTGCTTATTTCATTTTTATGAATACCGCTGGTTATGAGTAATGAGTCAAAATTTTGTATGTTTGCGCCTTTTATGTCTGTGTTAAGACTATCACCGATACAAATTACTTTTTTACTTTTTAAGTTACCAAATGCTTTTTTGTAAATTTCTGGATGTGGTTTGCCAAAGTATTTGACTTCACCCCCTAATTTTTCAAAAATCTTTGCTAATGTCCCAGCGCAAAATTCTCTAACATTACCTCTGTCAACTATAAGATCTGGGTTTGTGCAGATCATTTTTTTTTGAATATGATTTAAAAAAAGATTTTCATAATATTCTAAATCTTCTTGGTGACTATCAAATAAACCAGTGCATAACAAAAAATCGCAGCTATCTATATTTTCTACCTTTTGATTTTCAAACGTTTTAAATAAATCAAAGTCTCTAGGAGGGCCCACATGAAAAAATTTTTTGAAGTTCATAGTTTTGAGTTGATCTAATGCAGCTTGACCAGATGTATACACATGTTGGGCTTTTGTTTTATCTAAACCCATTTTTTTTAAAAATTCAAATACAGTTTGATTAGGTCTTGGCGCGTTAGTTAGCAGGACGTAATTTTTTTTATTTTCTTCAAGCCTCTCAAGAACTTCAACAGAATTTTGAAAAAGGTTAATCCCGTTATGTAGTACTCCCCAAACATCTATAAAAAAAAGATCGTATTCATCAATAATTGATCTAAGTCCTTTTTCATCTAAATTTGAAGTCATTTTTTATGATATAACTCAAAAATATGCATATTTCTTGGTTTTTTTTGTAATATTAATTTGATCCTTTATCTTGAAAAAATATATTTTGATCTTTATATGAACCCCATATTTAAAGGAGTTTTTATGAAGTTTAAACCATTACACGATAGAGTTTTAATAGAAGTTTTAGATAGCAGTGAGAAAACTGCAGGGGGAATTATAATTCCAGATACAGCTCAAGAGAAACCACAAGAAGGCAAAGTTGTTGCTGTTGGAGGTGGTGCCAAAACTGAAGATGGAAAAATCATTCCAATGGATGTTAAGGTTGGTGATAAGGTATTATTTGGTAAATGGTCAGGCACTGAGGTTAAAATTGGGGGCAAGGAATACAGTATTATGAAAGAGTCTGACATAATGGGAATTTCAACAGGAAAATAATTTTTAATAAAGGAGTATAAAATGGCAAAAATAGTAAAGTTTGATTCAGACGCAAGAACAGCAATGCTAAAAGGTGTTGATATACTTGCCAACACAGTGAAAGTAACATTGGGCCCTAAAGGTAGAAATGTTGTTATAGACAAGTCTTATGGAGCACCAAGAACTACTAAAGATGGGGTATCAGTAGCTAAGGAAATAGATCTTGAAGATAAATTTGAGAATATGGGTGCTCAAATGGTTAAAGAAGTGGCCAGCAAAACAAATGATGAAGCTGGAGATGGAACAACTACGGCAACCATTCTTGCTCAAGCAATTGTAAAGGAAGGTTGTAAGTACGTTACAGCTGGCATGAATCCAATGGATGTAAAAAGAGGAATAGACTCAGCGGTTGATCATGTAAGACAAAAACTAATTTCCTCAGCTAAAAAAGTAAAAGATAGTGATGAAATTGCTCAAGTAGGTACAATTTCGGCTAATGGGGATAAAGAAATTGGTAATATGATTTCTAAAGCTATGCAAAAAGTTGGTAATGAAGGTGTTATAACAGTCGAAGAAGCAAAAGGTATTGAGACAGAACTTGATGTTGTAGAAGGTATGCAATTTGATAGGGGTTATCTCTCTCCTTATTTTATTACTAACGGTGATAAAATGACAACTGAACTAGAAAACCCACTGATATTATTGCATGAAAAAAAATTAACTAATCTTCAACCGATGGTTCCGCTATTAGAAGCAGTTGTTCAAGCTGGTAGACCTCTTATGATAATTTCCGAAGATGTTGAAGGTGAAGCCTTAGCCACACTAGTTGTAAACAAATTAAGAGGTGGTCTTAAAGTTGTTGCTGTCAAAGCGCCTGGTTTTGGCGATAGAAGAAAGGCAATGCTCGAGGATATTGCAATTTTAACTGGTGGACAGGTAATATCAGAAGATTTAGGTATTAAACTTGAAAATGTTAAACTCAATGACTTAGGATCAGCAAAAAGAGTTAAGGTTGATAAGGAGAACAGTACAATTGTTAGTGGATCAGGCAAAAAATCTGACATTGAAGCTAGATGTGCTCAAATCAAACAACAAGTTGAAGAAACTACTTCTGATTACGATAAAGAAAAACTACAAGAAAGATTAGCGAAACTTGCTGGTGGAGTAGCAGTTATAAAAGTAGGAGGTGCAACAGAAGTTGAGGTTAAAGAGAGAAAAGATAGAGTAGAAGACGCACTTAACGCTACAAGAGCAGCTGTTGAAGAAGGAATAGTTGTTGGTGGTGGTTGTGCATTGCTTTATGCTTCTCAAGATCTTGATAAGGTAAAAGTAAAAGGTGATGATCAAAAAGCAGGGGTTGAAATTGTTAAAAGCGCTCTACAGGCACCTATAAGACAAATAACTAAAAACGCTGGAGTTGATGGATCTGTTGTTGTAGGAAAATTGTTAGAAACCAACAAGAGCTCAAACGGTTACGATGCACAGTCAGAACAGTATGTTGATATGTTTAAAGAAGGAATCATTGATCCTGTTAAAGTTGTAAGAACTGCTCTTCAAGATGCAGCTTCAATCTCAGGTTTGCTGGTTACAACTGAGGCAATGATTGCAGATAAACCAGAAGAAAAAGATTCAACACCAGGAATGCCGGCTGGAGGTATGGGCGGTATGGGTGGCATGGGTGGAATGGGAATGTAAAATTCCACTTAAAAAGATTTAAAAAAAAACCCTCGAAAGAGGGTTTTTTTTTGTCTAAATTTTTAAACTTTATTTAATTCATGGTGGATGAAAAGTTAATCTTACAAATTTATGTAGCCTGATTCTGATAAACCACATAAACAAATCATAACAATTGATTAGGTTGTATTAAATATTTATTTTCTTTTTTTCTTTTTAGATAAGCCTAATTTATCACTGTGCCTTAGTCTTAATACTACTATTGCGAGAGCGATCAGAACTATTGCGATTGACTCATAAAGAAGTTGAGAGGCATCCATTTGTTTACCTTGCAAAATAATAAATCTACTTAATGCAGTAATTGCAATCAACAAAGGCAAAGAAATACTTATCGATTGCTCTTCCCAAAATACTCTTACCATTGCCATAACCTCTAAGTATAGAAACATTAATAATAAATCAGCTAATGTAACAGTTTGATTTAAGAACATCGTTCTTATTTCTAGGACCACCGCGATGATTGTACTAAGTAAAATTATTCCTAATAAAAGAAGCTGCAAATTTTTGACAAGATTTTTCATTGATTTAAATATAGCTGATTTTAAATAAAATATATATCTAATCTTTTGGTTTTTTCTGAGTAAATGGTAACCATTTTTCTATTGCAGACTTATCTGGTCCCCCATAAGGAATTTTATACGAATTTGTATTTGTTAGGACCTCAATACCTTTGGAAAAAACAAATATGAAAACAATTACGAAAACAATTGCCATTATTTTAAATGGATTAAAATTTTTTGTCTCAAAAACACTTGCTGATTTTTCCTCAGCTTTATGGAATTGTTTGAAGGTGTGATAAACTGCAAAAATAAGACCTAAATGAGCAAGAAATACTCCCGCCCAACCAAAGATAAATGTTGTGTATGTAAAAATGTATAAACTAAATACCACTGACCAAATGAAACTCAAAACTAGCAAAATTTGAAGTCTTACAGTTTTAGGTAAAGCTCTTAAATCGTTTTTACTATCATCAAACAAAATGTTTGCTGATTCGATCATAAAATTTCTTAATGACATAAAAAATTAATAGTTTTTTTTAAGACAAAAATCAATTAAAGAATTTCCCTACTAAATAAAGACCAAGTGCTACAGCTGGACCGATTCCAAAGGCAAATAATAAAGTTCCCACACCAACTGTGCCTCCTAAGTACCAGCCAATAGATACAACTGTTATCTCTATTCCCGCTCTGACTGCAGCTATTGGAAAATTTGTTATTCTTTGAATTCCAGTCATTAATCCATCTCTAGGTCCAGGACCTAAATTTGCAATCAAATAAAAACCGCTTCCTAAACCTACTAATAAAACTGCAAATACCGCCATTAATAATTTTCCAAAGTAAGTTTCCGGTGTTACAAAATAAAAAATTGTTAAATCAATCATTGCAGCAATAATAATGATGTTAAAAACTGTTCCGATGCCCGGTTTTTGTTTCAAAAAAAACCACAGGCTTAAAGTGCAGACACTTACAATAAAAGTTACCACTCCAATTGACAAATCAATATTTAATGAGATTCCTTGTGCAAGAACGCTCCAAGGTGATGCACCAGAGTAAGATACAATCAACAATCCCTCACCTAAACCAAAAATTGTTAGACCCAAAGTAAGATATAAAACAGTTAACGACTTAGGTTTTAAATTTAGGGGCTTTTTTGAACTCCAATAATTTTTAGGGATCTTTTTAATTGTTAAAAACATATTTTTAGTCAATATAATATAACTTTAGTTTTTTAAAAATCAGAAAACTATTTACTTTTAAATATGTTCAAAATTTTAAAGTTTCAAGAAAATAATATTTTTATCTATGTTTCGGTTTTATTAATAATTTTGTTAGGATTAATTTTTAGATTTTATAACGTTGGTTATGAAAACCTTTGGCTTGATGAAATTTTTTCTTTTTGGGTTACAGACCCTAATTTGTCATTTACTGAAACCTTCTCAAGAGTAAAATCAACTGAGTCAATACCTTTTTTGTATTATTACTTAATCAAAATTTGTAATTCAATTTTTGGTTATGATCCAATCGTAGGAAGAATATTTTCTGCTGTATTAGGTTTTTCAAGTATTTTTACAATAAGTATTTTATGTAAGAAATTTGTAGATAATAAAAGTTATCTACTTTCACTTTGTTTAACAAGTTTAAATATATTCTTAATAGCGTACTCTCAAGAAATGAGGGTTTATACTTTAACATTTTTTTTAATCTCACTGGCTCTGATATTTTTTTTCAATCTTTATGATGAGATCGGATCTAAAGTTTTAACTAAAAACTTTTTCTTTTTTTCTTTATTTATGTCTATGTCTATTTTTAGTCATCCCTTTAGTATTATTATTCTAGCTTCTTTAGTCTGCTTTACATTTATAAACTATTTTTTTTTTAAAGAAAAAAATCAAAAAATAAACATCTCATTGACAATAGTTTCGATTTTAACTTTGTTTTTTTTATTTCATTACTTGCAGTACGTTTCTTTAATTACAGATACAATTGATTGGATTAAACAACCAGATTTAAAATTCTATTCAAATTTTTACTTTTCAAAATTTTTTGGATCAAGATTATTAGGTATAATTCATTTAGTTATATTGATTATATTATCTTTTTACCTATGGAGAAAAATTATCAGTAATAAAAAAATGATTTTTCTATTTATAATGTTGTTTTTATCCTATTTAACTCCTTTAGTTTATGGTTATTTTTTAAAACCAATTATTTTTCCGAGATACATAATGTTTGTTTTAATTCCGATTATTTTGATAATTTCTATTTTAATTTTTTATTTAGAGAATAAAAATTTGAAAAAATTTTTAATTTTTCTTTTTATATTTATAAATTTAGGCAATCATTTAACTGAAAGTACTTTAAAACAATTTTTTTATGAGAGAGGAAAATTCAAGCCAGACTTTGATGCTGCTTTTGAAATAATAAAAAAATCTGAAACAAACAACATTATCCTTTATAGAGAAGCAAAGATTGATAAAAAACCAGATCATAATGGTATAGTTTTATCTAATTATGTACACACGATAATAAAGAACAAAAAATACGAAATTAATCTTGTAAATAGAGATCTTGAAAATTATAGAGGGAAAGTTTGGAACCTTTGTTTAACGCTTCCAGTTAATCAATGTTTCAAACCGTCAACTAACATTAAAGTTTTAAGAGAAATAATTTTACAAGGTGGTATAAAATTGAGTTTGTGGGAAAATAAATAATGAAATTTAAATTATTTTTTCTTTTTTTTTTTCTAATATACCCTTCGTTTCTATATTCGCATGAGGATCATTATAATAAAATAAAATCTATTGAAATGGATGTGCTAAGAAATGGCAAAAAAATAGGTTACAATAAATATTTCTTTACTGCTGAAAATAATTTTTTTATCGTAAAAAATGAGTTAAATTTTGTAGCAAATATCATAGGTTTAGATTTATTGAGTATTGATGGATCATCTACTGAGACTTATAAAAATGGAAAATTAGTGAAATATAAGTCTAGAACCACTCAAAATAAAAAAAAAAAATACAATGATTTATTTTTTGATGAAAAAAATAAAATTTATAAAATAAAAGGTTCTTCTTTTACCGGTACTGCACCTTCTAACGTTGTAATTGGAAATTGGTGGAATCATAACATATTACAATCAAACACAATTATAAGTCCACTTTCTGGAAGTTTAAAATATCAAGAAGTTTACTTTTTATCGAAAGAAATCATTAAAATAGAAAACAGTTTTTATGACACGAGTCGATTTAAGATTGTGTTAAAGAAAAATATTGGTGATAAAAAAAAAGAGGAATTTAATGTTTGGTTAGACGATAAATCAAAGATTATCTTAAAAGTATCTTACTCTAAATTTGGGGATTGGGAATATATTGTTAAAACTGTTGAAAAATTAAATTAAACAAAAATTTTTAACAATACTTGACTTACAAAATTCATTAGAACAAAAAAACCTAGGAAGAAAATCCAATACATGCAAGTAACTGCGGTATTTCTCCTTCTTCTTAATGCCACAAACTCTGGATCATCTATTTTTGAAATATCTTGTTTCCCTTTTACGGGATAATCGTAAGACCATCTCCATAAAGAATTTCCAAATCTTTCATCTATTTTATTAAAATATTTAATACATTCAAGCGCGTACATTAGCAAAAAATATAAACCGATTAAAATTAATCCACTTGTAATCATCTAAAACTGCTCAGACTCAGTTGATCCTTCCATTGCTGTGGTTGAACTTTTTCCAGAACTTATCGTATTTGAAACTGCATCAAAATAAGATGTCCCTACTTCTCTTTGATGTTTTACGCTAGTATATCCATCTTTCTCTCTCGCAAATTCACGTTCCTGAATTTTTGAATAGGCTGTCATACCTTCAGCTTTGTATTTTTCCGCTAACTCAAATATTGCAATGTTTTGGGTATGAAATCCTGCTAAAGTAATAAATTGAAATTTATAACCCATTTCACTAATTTTTTTTTGGAAAGTTGCAATTTCATTATCAGAAAGATGTTTTTTCCAATTAAAAGATGGTGAGCAATTATAAGCTAATAATTTTCCAGGATGTTTTTTATGTATGGCATCAGCAAATTTTTTTGCTTCTTCTAAATTTGGTGTTGCGGTTTCACACCATATAAGATCTGAATATGGTGCATAAGCAAGACCTCTTGAAATTGCTTGATCAATCCCAGATTTAACATAATAAAATCCTTCTGGAGATCTTTCGCCAGTTAAGAAAGGTTTGTCATTTTCGTCGTGATCGTTTGTGATAAGTTTTGCTGCGTTTGCATCAGTTCGAGCAAGAATTATTAATGGCACATCAGCTATATCAGCTGCTAACCTTGCGGCTTTCAAGTTTTTTACTGCTTGGCTTGTTGGTATTAAAACTTTGCCACCCATATGACCACATTTTTTTTCACTTGCTAATTGATCTTCAAAGTGAACCCCAGCTGCTCCAGCCTTTATAAATTTCTTAGTCAATTCAAAAACATTTAATGGTCCACCGAATCCAGCTTCTCCATCAGCAATTATTGGAAGCATGTAATCTATTCTTTTTTCTTTTTTTTGATCACCATCTTTAATCTCCATATGCTGAATTTGGTCAGCTCTTAGTAAAGCATTGTTCATAGCCTCAACCAATTTTGGTGCACTATCATATGGGTAGAGTGATTGATCAGGATACATTTCGCCAGCACTATTAGCGTCAGCTGCGACTTGCCATCCACTCAAATAAATTGCCTTTAAACCTGCTTTTGCATGTTGAACTGCATGATTGCCTGATAAAGAGCCTAGTGTATTAACATAAGGCTCAGAATTTAATAAATTCCACAATTTTGTAGATTGTTGTTTACATATTGAATATTCAATTTTTATTGAACCTCTTAATCTTTCAACGTCGTCTTGATTGTAATCTCTTTTGATACCTGCAAATCTTTTTAAGTCGTAAGAAACCTTTTTTTCAGCACCCATTAAATTGCCCTTTGTTGATGTTGTCAGATTTAAGCGAAATTAGTTATTTTCAACAAATTCTTGAGTGAACTCGTTCATCCCGCTAGAACCCCAATCACAGTGATCATCTCTTAAATAAATACCTGAGTTGCTGTTAGAGGGCATATTCTCTGATGTATTTTCTTGGCTTTTTAAGTAGTTTTTTTTGTTTTTGTTGTCCATGTAAACCTTATAATTTACAAAATTTACAAAATCAATTAAATAAAATAAAACCCTTGTAAAATATAGAAATTTATTGTAAATAATAATTTACAAAGTTTACAAATAGAAAACATGAGTCAAGTTGATCTTAAAATAGGGCCAAAAATCAAGTCATTTAGACGTCAATTAGGGCTTCAAGCGAATAAACTATCAGAACAATTGGGAATTTCTGCAAGCTATCTTAATTTAATTGAGAGTGGAAAAAGAAAAATTGACGGGGATTTATTACTAAAAGTTTGTGAAGAATTAAAAATTGAGCTTTCAGATTTAACCAATAAATCTGACTTAAACCTCGTTAACGACATATCAGAATTGCTGGACGATAAGTTATTTGAAGATTTAGATATTGTGGGGCCAGAGGTTAAAGACCTTGTAAATACAAACCCAAAAATTGCAAAAGCTCTGATAAAATTAGGGGACAATTTTAAACAAAAAGATCATGAAATAATTAACAAGGTAGAAAATTTATCTGGAAAGATTATTGATAGCAGAAAGACTGCTTTCCCTGGTGAAGTAATTTCTGATTTTTTACAAGAAAAAAAAAATTATTTTCCAAAATTAGAGGAATTTGCAAATAGTGTTTTTGAAAAAGTTCAAAAGAATAATCGTACAAGATATGTTGCATTGTGTGAGTTTTTAAAAACAGAATATTCTATTACAGTAAAAGATGTAATTCCTGATGAGGGTAAGCCGTTTTCAAAAATTTTTGATAAAAATAAAAAAGAACTTTTGTTAAGCGATTATAATTCACTAGAAACTAAGAAATTACACGCTGCGGCTCAAATAGCTCAGGAAGGAGCAATGAAAGAAATAAATGATTATTTATCTGAATTTAAATTTCCAACTGAAGAATCAAAAAGACTCACTCAAATCGCCTTATTAAACTATTGTGGTGCAGCAATTTTGATGCCTTACAAATTATTCCATTCTGAATGTAAAAAATTGAAATACGACTTGGAATTGCTACAAAATACTTTTGCAACTTCATTCGAACAAGTTGCTCATAGAGTAACAAGTTTACAGGATCCTAAGTTACCGGGTATTCCCTTTCATTTTTTAAGGGTAGATGTTGCCGGGAACATCTCAAAAAGGTTTTCTTTGTCTGGTATAGAAATTCCAAGATACGGAGGAGCTTGCCCGAGATGGAACGTTTATTCCGCATTTTCAAGACCTGGTGTCATACAAGCTGCTGTAAGTAAAATGACAAATGGAGAAAAATATGTTTGTATTGCAAGAACTGTTGAAAAAGGTGTTGGAAGATACGGACAAAAAAAAAGTATGCTTTCAATAGGTCTAGGTTGCGAAGCCAAGTATGCCAAGGATTTCGTTTACACTGAAAATTTAAGTTTAAGTGACAAAAAAACGGAAATTCCAATTGGTGTATCCTGCAGAACTTGTGATAGACTTGATTGTTCACAAAGAGCTTTCCCTCCGCTTCACAAAAAATTTGACGTTGATGTAAATGCTAGAGGTGTGTCTGTTTACGTAAGTGATTGATTAACATTCTTACTTCGCTCACGATACAAAAGTTGAGTGAGTGAGTCTACCATTTTATCCGATGCCTTAAATATTTCATTTGACTGATATTCATCTGAAAAATATTTTTCATGATTGCATTTATCTTCAATAATTATTTTTCCCTCTGGTGAATTATCTTTTATATAAATCAGTATAAGCCATTCATCGTCATTAGACTCATCCCACTTTATAAATATCTCACCTGTTTCAAACCTTCTATCAATACATCTGAATATAGACATGTCCCTTGTAAGATGTCTTTTGTTTAATTGAAAAACTAAACTTGAGGCACTTCTATAAAAGCTCTCTAAAGATGTTTCTACTAGTTGTCTGGCAGCAATATAATTTTTTTCTTTTTTTAATAAAGTTTCTCTATCATCTTCATCTAAAGTTTTTATTCCTAACGCTTCTAATCGCTCGCGAATTTTTTGATCTCTAATTAGCCTATATTTTTCTTTTAACTTATCTATTCTCTCTTGGATTTCGCTATAATCGTCTCTTTTTTCTTTTAATGAAATTCGCTCAAGAGTCTCTAGCTCTTTTACCTCTCTTATTCTAAATTTTTCAATTTGTTTTTCTAACTTAATTTCTTCAAGAAACTTCCTTTGAACTTGTGCCTGTTCTTCTCTTAAAAGTGCCTGCTCTTGTCTTAAAAATTTCTTAAGGTCTCTTGCTCTCTCTATTTGTAGCTTTTTTTCCTCTTTTAACTCGGTTTTTTTAAGCTCAACCTGTTTCTTTAATAAATCTATTTTAGCTTTTTCCTCCGCTCTTTTTTGTTGTCTTTCCCTCTCAACCTCTCGTATTTTAAACTTCTGCTTTTCTTCAATAATTAACTTCCTCGTATCAATAATTTTCTTTTCAATTAAATCAAAAAAACCCTGAATTTTCTTTTCAGGATTAAGGTTAATTTTGAAACGTAGTTTACTTTTTATACTTTCTTGTAAAAAAATGAATTTTGCTAAAAAACCTGTCTGCTTTTTAGACCTTTTTTTTGTGATCTTTTTAATTTTTTTTTTACTCTTTTTTCTTATTTTGGCTCGCTTAAAACTTCTTTTGGCTTTTTTCTGAGTTTTTTTTTTCTTTATGATCTTTTTTTTTATTTTTTTATTTTTTTTCATCAGGAGATTTCAAAATTATCAGTAATTTATTGATAAATATAGTCTCTTGTAGGTGGTATTGTGGTTTTATTCTTGCTCAATTGTAATTGAAATACAACCTGATCTCCCCATTTAAAAGCCATCTCACAACCAGCTAAATAAAATTCCCACATTCTTAAAAATCTTTCATCAAACATTTCTAATACTTTATCTTTTTTATTAAGAAATCTTTCTCTCCAATTTCTTAAAGTATGTGCGTAATGCAATCTTAAAACCTCTAAATCATTTAGAATTAAGTTTGAGTCCTCTATCGGTCTTGCAATTTCGCTTAAGCTAGGTGTGTAGCCACCTGGAAAAATGTATTTGGAAATCCAAGGTTGTGGGTCTCTAGGCCTATCAATCGAACCTATGGTATGGATTAATGCAGCTCCATTTTCATTTAAAAGATCGTGGACACATTTAAAGTATTTTTTATAAAATTTTTTTCCAACATGTTCAAACATGCCAACACTTACAATTCTATCAAATTTTGATTTTAATTCTCTGTAATCAATTAGTTTAAATTCTACTTGGTTTTCAAGATTCATTTCCTTCGCTTTTTGTCTGCTATACTTGAGTTGGTTTTCTGATAAAGTTATACCAAGGACCCTGGCTTTTGTTTTTTTTGCAATTTCTATTGCCATTCCGCCCCACCCTGAACCAATATCAAGAACAGTTTGATTATCCTTAATGTCTAATTTCTTAATTATGTGATCAATTTTATTATTTTGCGCAGATTCCAAGGTGTCGTTATCATTTCTGAAATAAGCACACGAATATTGTCTTTTTCCATCAAGGAATAAATCATATAGTTTTTCGGATATGTCATAATGATGAGCTACATTTTTTTTCGATTGTTTTGCGAAATTAAAATTGGTCAAATATTTATATGTGCCTAATATTTTATTTACCATCTTGCTCAAATTATTTGGATGTCGTTTTCCAAGATTTTTTAAAGTAATTTCTAAAAATTCTGCGATAGTACCATTGTGTATCTTAATTTTACCATCCATATAACCTTCTCCTAAGTATAATTCAGGAAGAAGCAAAAGTTTGTAATGCATAGATGAATCTAGTAGCTCCAAGATAATAGGTTTTTTTTTCTTGGGTTTTCCAATTAAATATTCTTTTTTATTCGCATCAATTAATCTAAATCCATCTTCTTTGAATAGATCATTTAAAAAATTAACTAGTTTCATTTTATGCAGCTTTAAAATCTTTTCCTAAAAAGTCTAAATCTTTAAGTTTATCTATGAGTGTTTTCTCATCCTGTTTACTGAGTAGCGAACATGTAGGTAATATATTTAAAAACTGCTTATCAGTTAAACTAAGAAATGAATGTAAGCCTGATATTAAATTAAACTGATCAAAAGCTTTTCTAACTTCACACAGTTTATCATTTACAGTTTGATCTTTATTTTGTTCAAAGTCATCAAAAACTTTTCTCGCAAGTTTGGCGGTAACATTACATGTGGCTGTTATTATTCCAGAACAATCTTTCTTAAGCCCACTTAGGAGTTTCAATTCTGATCCGGGTAAAATAGAAAAATTTTTGATTTTAAGGTTTCCCATAAGATTGTATGAGCTGTCTTTTACACCGATTATATTTTTGGGAAATCTGGCTGCTAAATTTTCAACACAATCAACAGAAAATTTATATCCACAAAGTTTTTCAAAGTTATAAAGAATTATTTTCGCATCTGGAACAGATTTAATTAATTTTGTATAATATTCTATTACCTCTTTATCTCCGTAATTATAGTAAGCTGGAGGCATAATCAAAAATTTATTAAGACCAATATTCAAAGATAATTTTAAGAAATTTATATTTTCTACTAGTGAATTTAGTCCAGTTCCAATAATCAACTTATCTTTAATTTTGTCGTTTTTTGAGACAAAATTAATCATCTCAATTTTTTCATTAAGAGGTATTAACTGTGATTGACCAGTGCTCCCAAATAAAACTGCTCCATGACAACCATCATTTATTATATTTTCACAGTGTTTTACTGTTTTGTTAACATCTAATGATAAGTCATCATTTAGTATAGAAACAGCCGCCGCATAAATGCCTTTTATTTCTCCCATAATTAAATTTAACTAATATTTTTTTTTTAGTAAAGATATAAAGAATCTATGAAAATACTTGTAATTCAAAATCGAATGGGAATTGGGGATATGATCATGTTTCTTCCTTTCATTAAAGCAATTTCAAATTATTATAGGGAACAAGTTTCTTTAATGGTTAAAAAAAGTACTAAAGCCTCGGAATATTTAAATGAGGAAAAATATATAAAAGAAATAATTTATCTCGAAAGAAGCGAGGGTGAAAAAAGACATGTTGGTGTTAAAGGATTCTTTAATCTTATAAAAGATTTTAAAGAAAAAAAATTTGATAAAGTTTTTATTTTTAATTCTTCGCTTAGATTTTATATGGCTGCTAAAATAGGTGGAATAAAGAATATAAATTCTTACAAACTTCTTAGAAAAAAAAATCAACATATTATTGAGACAGCTAAAAAGTTTATAAGAGATACATTAAAAGTTGATGTCAAAGAAAACCCTACTATAAATCTTAGCACAGACTCTGTTGCCCAAGTAAAGAAAAATTACTCAATTAGTAATGATGAAACTAATATTGTTCTTGGAACAGGTGGATCAGGTGAAACAAAAAGAGTTCCCTCGAAAATATTTTTAGAAGTGATGAAAAACACATTAAAAAAAGGAAAATGTAAATTTTTTATTGCAACAGGAAATGCAAAGGAGGAAATTGAAATTTTAGATCAGATTTTAAAATCAAATTTAAAAGAATTTTGTATACCATTAAACAATTTAAATATTAGCAAAATAATTCCTATTATTAAAAATTGTGATGTCTCAATATGTAATGACTCAAGTTTCAGCCATTTATCTGCTGCTTTAAATATTCCGACAATTGTGCTTATGGCTGATACACCTCTAGTTTACGGAAGTTACAGTTCTCTAATGCACCCTATACTTCCTGAGGGAGCGAACACAGTCAGCCATGATACTTTAGGAAAAGATAAGATTAGTCCCTCAGAAATTCAAAAAAAACTAGACGAAATTTTGTCAAATGTTTCTTAAAACAACGTCCTTAGCCTCATTGACAATTGAGGCTAATCTAGTCAATTCAGGGCTAATGTCTGGATGAATTTTTTTCATTATCTTTTTATAAGAATTTAAAATTTCATCTTTTGAGTATTTTTTTTTTGGATCAAGATTTAGAATTTTGTACGCTTCGTCCAAGGTAATCTCACTAGTATTGAGATTTTTATTAAAATTATTGAAATTAAATCTTCCAGAATTTTTTAGAACGTTTAATAAGCCCCAGAACCTAAATAATTGAAAAAGGGTAAAACCAGCTTTTGTTTTTAATATAGGAAGCACCATCAATAAAAAAGGCAGTGAAAATATATATCTTCCAGCGACCACCATTGCAATAGCAAGGACTATGGATAGAATAATTACAAACGACCTAATAAATTTTGAAATTTTTCTACTCGAGGTTTTAGCAAACCAATTCAATATCAAATATATTACGACAAAAATAACAAGTGTTATAAAAAAAAAATTCATGTAAATAGTTATTATGAAAATACCACAACTTTCAAAAAAATCAGAAACAAAATCTTGTCATAACGTCACCTGGACAGACGATTATAGTTGGGTTCACCAAAAAAATATATTGGAAGTTTTGAAAGATAGCTCAAAGCTTTTACCTGAGGTAAGAAAATATTTAGAGGAGGAAAATAAGTATACAGAGTTTCACCTGCAAGATACCAAAGAATTCCAAAAAACTTTATTTAATGAAATCAAAGCAAGAATAAAGTTAGATGATGAATCTCTTCCTTTCAAAGACAAAAGTTATGAATATTGGACGAAAACAACTAAAAAAGGAAACTATTCAATTAAATGCCGTAAGAAAATTGGAACTGATGAAGTTGAGGAAATTTGGAACGGAGATAAAGAGAAAAGTAAATTGAAGACTGAGTATTTTGGAGTAGGTGATCTTGAAGTAAGTTTTAATGACAAATTTCTTGCCTACTCTTTAGATTTAAAAGGTTCAGAATATTTTACAATTTATGTCAGAGAAATTAAGACTGGCGAGTTAGTTACTGAAAAAATTGAAAATACTTCTGGTTCAATTAATTTTAGTTTAGATGACCAATATATATTTTATTCTAAGTTGGATGAAAATCACAGGCCAAGATCAATTTTTAGACATCAAATTGGATCATCTGTTAATGAAGACCTACTTATATTTGAAGAAAAAACAAAAGCATTCACTGTAGGCATTGGAGTAAGTTCTGACGAAAAGTATTATTTTATAAATAGCTCAGATCACAACACATCAGAGAAATATTACTTTGGTATAGATGAAAAAAAACCTGAGCCTAAACTTATTCAACAAAGAAAAAAGGGGATAATTTATAGTGTGAATTCATGGGGTGGAAATTTTTACATGCACACAAATGAGGATGCCGAAGATTTTAAAATTTTGGTTTCAAACAATATTGAGTCTAAAGAATGGAAAACTTATATTCCAAACCAATCTGAAACTATGATTGGAAATTTAACATTCCTCAAAAATTGGCAAATCCGATCGGAACTTAATAACGCACTTGATAAAATTTATGTCAAAAATCTCGAAACAAATGAGGAGGAAGAAATTATCTTTACTGAAGAAATAGTTTACGATTCATCTGTTTCTCTTATGCAGAGAGATCGTAACACAGATGATATATATATTTCCTACTCTACTCCAAAAACTCCATCTAGAACTTTTATTTACAACCTAAAAACCAAAGAAAAAAAACTTGTCAAAGAACAAATAATTCCATCAGGTCATAATTCAAATGATTATATTGTTGAAAGGCTTGAGTGCGAAGGACATGATGGAAGAATAATTCCAATCACAATTACAAGAAAAAAAACTACAAAACTGGATGGAAATTCAAATTTACTTTTATATGGATATGGTTCTTATGGAAATTCAATGTGGCCATCGTTTTCCTCTACCAGATTAAGCTTAATTAACAGGGATATTATTTGGGCAACCGCTCATGTTAGAGGAGGAATGGAAAGAGGCATGAAGTGGTGGAAAGAAGGAAAGTTATTAAACAAGAAGAATACTTTTCAAGACTATATTTCGTGTGCAAAATTTTTAATTGATAAAAAATATACTTCAAAGAAAAAAATTATTGGTATGGGAGGATCAGCTGGTGGATTGCTGATGGGGGCAGTAGTAAATGAAAAACCAGATTTATTTTTAGGTATGATAATGGCTGTTCCTTTTGTTGATAGTTTGACAACTAATCTTGATCATTCTTTACCTTTGACGATTGGAGAATTTGATGAGTTTGGAAATGCAAAAGACAACAAGGAACACTTTGATTATATTTACTCATATGCGCCATACAACAATATAAAAAAAATGGATTATCCAAACATTTTAATTACTACTAGCCTCAGTGACAATAGAGTTTTATTTGATGAACCTCTCAAATTTACAGCAAAGTTAAGAGACAACAAAACTGACAATAATCTTTTACTTTTAAAAACTGAAATGAATGCGGGTCATGGAGGTAAATCTGGTCGCGATGGAATTATTGAGGAGATAGCTTTTGACTACGCTTTCATATGTAAGATTGCAAAAAAAATTTAATTTCAGCATCTTGATAAAATAGAAATAGTTACCATATGACTACTAAAGGTTGCCTAATGGGACCTTTATAATTCTTGCTAACAAAGGAGGATAATATGACAAGTAAGGATCTATCAATATTCAATTCCTTAAGACCATTTTCAATTGGTTTTGACGACATGTTTGATCAATTTGAAAACATGCTGGGTAATGGAGGAATGAGTATGCAATCAAATTACCCGCCTTACAATATTAGAAAAACAGGTAAAGATAAATATTCTATTGAAGTTGCTTTAGCCGGTTTTACTAAAAAAGATGTAGAGGTGGAATTTGAAGATAATATGCTGACTGTTAGAACAAAACAGACAGATAAATTAGAAAACAAAGATCAGGACGGAGAGATTTTACATAAAGGAATATCTCAAAGACAATTCGCCAGATCATTTACAATAGCAGATGATGTTAAAGTAAATGGAGCCGAGTTAAAAGATGGTTTACTAACTATCGCTTGCGAAAGAGTAATACCTGATTATAAGAAAAAAAAGCTTATTGAAATTAAATAAGTTCTACCTTGCTTGTGGGGGTTTTCCCCACAAGTTAAAAACATCCCTTTGATGAAAACCCCACGACACTCTCTGATTCATCAACTTCGAAAGTTCTCACACATTTAATTCCCAGTTTTTTTGTATTGTATATTAATTTTCCTCCACCGCTTTCTGGGTCTGGCGTTAAATATTGCGTTGGTTCACCAAATTCTTGAATAACTTTATCAATTTTTTTATGGATAAATTTTTCTAGGTATTTTTCTTCTTTTTCGACTAGATTATTTGTTTTGTCCTGGACCGTTTGACATCCATAAACTAACGGTATCAATAAAATTATAATAAGTATTTTTTTTATCATTTTGATATTATTATAATTACTTTATCTAAAAAATAAACTTCAAGTTGAAATTTGTTAATAAAAAACAAGTAATTAAAGTAATTAAAAAAAGAATCTGATAATCAATCTATTGAATTGGAGGTCTCATGTTAGATAAATATTTCGAATATAAAAAACATAAAACTAGTTTTAAAACAGAGGTTATTGCAGGGGTAACAACTTTCCTAACAATGGCTTATATTATGTTTTTAAATCCTTTTATATTGTCAGGAGAATTTGCTGGTCCTGAAAAAGGTTTTTTTGATTTTGGAGCAGTTTTCACCGCAACAATTTTAGCAACTGCCGTAGCTTGTTTCATAATGGCTTTTTATGGAAAAACTTGGCCAATAGGTCTCGCGCCTGGAATGGGAATAAACGCATTTGTTGCTTTCGGAGTTGTAGGTGGAATGGGTTACTCTCCACAAGCTGCTCTTGGTGCGGTGCTCGTTGCGGGGGTTCTATTTTTAATAATTTCACTTACTCCTTTAAGAGCTTGGTTAATAAATTCTATACCAAGAAGTTTGAAATTAGGGATTGGTGCTGGGATAGGTTTATTCTTAGCTATAATTGGTCTTGAAATTATGGGTGTAGTTGGAGATCATCCAGTTACCTTAGTTACTTTAGGTGATATTAAAAATCCGTTAGTACTTTTAGGATGTTTAGCTTTTGTAGCCATGGTTGTTTTAGAAAAACTTAAAGTCAAAGGCAATATTATAATTGGAATAATTGCATTTAGTATAATTGCATGGGCAACAGGTCTTGCAAAGTTTAATGGGATAGTTGATACACCACCTCCTATGACTTACTTGTTTGACTTTGATCTCAAAGCTGCTTTGACTGCAAGTATGTCTACTGTAGTTTTTACTTTGCTATTTATTGATTTCTTTGACACAGCTGGAACATTAACTTCAGTAGCAAATGTTGCAGGTAAGGTAGACAGCAAAGGTAAAGTTCAAGATATCAACAAGGCGATGTTGTCTGACAGTGTGGGCACAGTTGCTGGTGCTTTAATGGGAACAACTACTGTAACAAGTTATGTTGAGTCTGGAGCTGGGGTAAAAGCAGGTGGAAGAACAGGAATGACATCGTTAGTTATTGGTGTATTATTTTTGTCATGTTTATTTTTTTCTCCTTTAGCAACAAGTTTGCCTAAAGAAATTGATGGAGCTGCATTATTGTATGTAGCAGTTTTATTCGTGAGAAATATCACGGATATTTCCTGGGATGACATTTCCGAGTCTGCTCCTGCTATAGTTGCGATGATTACGATGCCTTTAACGTATAGTATAAGCAATGGTATAGCGCTTGCTTTTGTGGCGTATGCTTTAATTAAAATTTTTACAGGAAAATTTGCAACCACTTCACCAGCAATATGGATAATTGCTATTTTAAGTGTTTTAAGTTTTGTAGTTGCTTAATTTAAATTAATTTAAAAAGGGCTAGAAAAACAATTTCTAGTCCTTTTTTTTTAGCTCTTTTTTTAATTGATCTATTGAGATAAGTTCACGTAATTCATAAGGAAAAACAATCCAAGGGTTATCTTTAAGACTATGTACAATATAATCTGATTTAAAATTAGATTTTTCTTTTTTGTAAAGAACGGCAGATTTAAAAGTTATTTTCTTATTTTCAAAATCTTTATATTTTTTAAGCCAGTCTAAAGTCTTTTCAAGTGTCACACCAGTATCAATAAGATCATCAGTAACTAAAATATTTTCCCCATAAACTTTACTTGTTGTGGATAAGTCTCTTGCAAATGTAAGTTCATTTTGAACATCGGATACTTTTCCCTCACCTGCTGATGAATAGCTTTCAACTCCAAGGTAACCACATTTTACTTTAAAAATTCTACTAAGTATGTCCCCTACTCTCAAGCCACCTCGAGCAATACATATTATGAAGGAAGGTTTAAAGCCACTTTCACTAATTTGAACGGCAAGTTCATCTATTGATTTATTGTATTCATTCCAGTCAATAATAAGTTTTTTAGACATAAAAAATTGTTCTATTTTTAGATTTATATATCAAGATATATAAGTTAGAAATCATTTTATGCGAATCTTTGATTGTTTTATGTTTTATGATGAAGAGGCTGTATTAGACATAAGACTAAACTCTTTAAAAAATTCTGTTGATTGTTTCGTTATCGTTGAAAGTAAATTCTACCACAACGGTAAAAAAGGGACTTAAAATTTGATATTAGCAAGTACCCTAAATTTAAAGATAAGATAATTTATGTTGTACAAGATGATGAACCCACAAACTTAGAAAAAGTTAATAAAGAGGATGACGAAGCATTAAAATCTCATAAATTTATTTTTAATGCTCACAAAAGAGAAAATTTTCAAAGAAATCAAATTCATAAAGGGCTAGATAAAGCAAACGAAGATGATTTGATAATGATATCTGATGTAGATGAAATACCAGATTTAAAAGATCTAAATGTAGCAAAAGTGCAAAATAAAATTGTTATTTTTGAACAAAGCATTTTTTACTATAAATTGAATAGATACCTTGAAGGTTTTAAGTGGTATGGAACAAAAGCTTGTAAAAAGAAAAATCTAAAATCACCTCAATGGATAAGAAACATTAAGAATAAAAAATTTGGATTTTGGAGACTGGATACTATTTTTTCAGAGACAAAATATATTAATAAAATTTTCATTAATGATGGGGGTTGGCATTTTTCAAATTTGAAAAGTCCAGCTGATATTGAGATCAAATTAAAATCTTATTTACACCACAGAGATTTTGAAGTTGAAAATATTGATTTAAAAGAAATATCAAGATTAATGAGAAATAATGAAACTATTTATGACATGTATGCAGACAAAACAAAAAAAAAATTTACTGAAAAAAAAAGAAAATTAAGCTTATATCCTAAAGATAAATTACCACAATACGTTCAGAATCACGAAAGTAAGTTTAAGGATTGGCTTGATTGAACTAATACTGAATGGGTTCAGGGTCTATTGATCTCCATAAATACCACGTTGCAACAGAGCAGTAAGGACTAAATCTTTTTTTTAATAATGATACAAATTTTTCAGGTGGTAAATATTTTTTTTTATAATTTTTTGATATAGCTCTTAAAAGGCCAATATCTTGAATTGGCCAAATATTTGGTCTATTGTATGTGAATAGTAATATCATCTCAGCTGACCATCTTCCTATTTGTCTTAACTGTGATAAATAATTTATAGCCTCCTCATCAGACATCTTATGAATTAATTTAGGGTTAAAAGTTTTTTCAATCGTTTGCTTGGCTAAACTCTTTATGCCTAATACCTTCTGCCTGCTTAATCCACAGCTTTTCAATTGAGCAAAGGTCAACTTGGATACTGTTTTTGCATTAATTTTATTTTTACATTTCTTTTTAAATTTTAAAAAAACTGAATTCGCTGCTGCAACACTTATTTGTTGTCCAATTATACTTTTGCATAGCGAAAAAAAAATATCTCGCCTTGTAGTTAAAATAGTTTCTGAGGGACTTTCGTAACTTTTAATTAACTTGGAAATAGTTTCATCTTTTTTGGATAAATATTTTTTTGCATTATTCCAATATTTAGGGATTTTAGTCATTAATTGGTCTAGATGTTATGATTTTTTTCTTATAAATTTCCCTTCTAAAAATTATAAGCGTAGAAACAACTACCAATAAAGCTCCGATTAGTGTTTTAAACAAAGGTATCTCGTCCCAAATGAGATATCCAAATATAACAGCAAAAACTAAAGCCAAATACTTGAGAGGAGTTACTAAAGAAACTTCTGAAAATTTATATGATTGACTTAACCATAAGTTCGCAGCACCCCCGAAAATACCTATTAATGATAAAAGTACAAAATGATTTAAAGTAGGCATAATCCAGCCCTGAGGAATAGTTAAAAAACTTAACAATAAAATTGCTAAAGAAAAATAAAAAGAAATCAACCACACTGGTTCAGTAGTTGACAGTTGTCTAATAGTAATCGCTACATAGGAGAGACCTAAACAAAATATAATTGGAAAAATATAATAAATATTTAATTCAGTGATCCCAGGTTCTGTAATTATAAGAATTCCAAAAAAGCCTATGATAACTGCTAACCACCTAAAAATTCCAACTTTTTCATTTAGTAGAAAAATAGACAATATTGTTGTGAATATTGGAGCAGCAAAAGATATGCTCACTACAGTTGCTAATGGCAATTGTCTTAAAGCAATAAATATTGCAATTAGTGCTATTAGCCCTGAGCCGCACCTTAAAGCATGTAATCCTGGCCGTTTAGTTTTATAAAAATTATGAAATCTTTCTCTCGGGATTATAAATAAATAAAAGATTATTCCAAAGAAGCCCCTAAAAAACAAAACCTGACCAATTGGATAATCGACAGACCACTTTACAATTAAATCCATTAATGAAAATGCACAAACAGAGAGAAACATGTACAAAAAGCCTAATTGATTTTTAGAAAGCATAAGTTTAACTTAGTTATATAATTTAAATAATCAATGGAAATAGCAGTTTTAGCTTGTGGATGTTTTTGGGGACCTGAAAAAAAATTTGGTGATCTCGATGGAGTTTATAAAACTGAAGTAGGTTATTGTGGTGGCAAAACTGAAAACACAACTTACAGAGAAGTTTGCTCTGGTGAAACAAATCATGCTGAAGTAGTAAAAATAAATTTTGATCCAAAAATTATTACTTATGAAGAAATTTTAAATTTTTTTTTTAAAATTCATGATCCAACTACTTTGAATTCTCAAGGTCCAGATTTTGGAACCCAGTACAGAAGTGAAATTTTTTATTTAAACACAAAACAAAAAGAAATTGCTGAAAAGGTCTTAAAATTAAAAAACAATGATTTTTCAGGAAAAATTGTAACTAAATTATCTTTGCTAAAGAATTATTGTATAGCTGAGGAATACCATCAGAAATATTTGGATAAGAAATTTTAGATGAGTTTAGTCACGACAGATTGGGTTCTCGATAATTTAAATAGTTTAAAAATAATAGACGCCTCTTGGCATATGCCAGCTCAAAAAAGAAACCCTGCTGAAGAATATCGAAATGGTCATATTCCAAACTCTATTTTTTTTGATTTAGATGAAAATTCTGAGAAAGATACGGATCTTCCACATATGCTTCCAAAACAAAAAACTTGGGAAAAAATAATGTCCTCCTTAGGAATAAATAATAATGATGATATTCTCATATATGACAACTCTGATTTAAAAAGTTCATGTAGGTGTTGGTTTAGTCTTTTATATTTTGGTCATAATGAAAAAAAAATACATATTTTAAATGGTGGACTAAAAAAATGGATTTTTGAAAATAAACCTACAACCAAAGATACGACAGAAATTATTGAAAGTAATTATGCTGCAAATAAAAAAGAAAATTTAGTAGTAAGCCTTGATCAAATCAAAAAGAATATTTTAAGTAAGAGTTTTAATGTTATTGATGCAAGAAGCCTTGAAAGATTTGAGGGAAAAGTATCTGAGCCAAGGAAAGGTTTAAGAAGTGGACATATCCAAAATTCTTTTTGTTTACCTTTTAATCTTTGTATAAATCAAAAAACCGGAGAGTTTAAAAATGTGGAAGAATTAAAAGAACTTTTCAATCAAAATGAAAATATAGAAAAAAGATTAGATCCAGTTTTTACTTGTGGATCTGGTGTTACCGCCGCAGTCCTAGCTTATGCCTATAAAATGGTAAATAACGATTATATTCCAAAAATTTATGATGGTTCTTGGAGTGAATATGGTAAATATCCAGCATGAAAACTTCAAAAAAAATTACCATATTTTTAATAATATTGGCAATTGTCATTGCTTCGGTGATATTAGCAAGACACTTTGTTGGAAAACATTTTCAGAAGAAATTTTCTAAATATCCACCACCAGGAGTAATTGTGGAAGTTGTTCAATCATCCAATTTTTTTGACAATATTGAAACATTTGGAACTGCTTTATCAAAAAAAAATAAAAACTTTAGAGTCAAAAAAAGTGAAATACTTGATGAAAAAATTCTTATTGGAAAAGTATTTAATGAAGGTGAAGTTTTATTAAGAACAAAAAATGAAATTATAATTGCACCCTTTAAAGGAGTTTTGGGAAAAAGAGAAATTGCTCAAGGTGTTCTAGGAACAGAGTCATTTATTCTCACTCTAGATGATACTTCATCGATTATTCTAAATATTAAAGTCCCCGAGATTTATCTTAAAATTTTAAAACCCGGTCTTATCGCTGAAGTTAAATCGGATGCGTTTGATAAAAAATTTTATGGCAAAATAGACTCTGTGAGTTCTCGTGTGGATCCTAGTACAAGGTCAGTTCTTGCAAGCATCACAGTGGATAACAAAGATTTAGAATTGGTCCCGGGAATGCTTTTAGATATACAAATTATTTATAATGAAACTCAAGAAATAGGAGTTCCTGAAAACTCATTATTGATTCAGGGTGATACAGCTTTTGCATATAAAGTTTTAGAGGATAATACTGTCGAGAAAATTGAAGTAAAAATTGGAAAAAGAAATTATGGAAAAGTTTCTATTCTTGATGGTTTGTCTGTGGGCGACAAGATAGTAAAAGAAGGAATTTCAAAAGTAAGAGACAAAATTAAAATTAAAATCATTAATTAAAAGATGTTCTTAACAGACTTATCAATCAAACGACCGGTCGTCTCAATGGTAATGAGTATAGTCATGGTTATGTTTGGTATTTTAGTTTTTTTTGAAATACCAACTAATGAATTACCAGATATTGACCGACCAGTAGTATCAGTTCAAACTGATTACAAAGGGGCTTCAGCTCAGGTCATTGACACTCAGATAACACAAAAGATTGAGGATTTTATTGGAGGCACCCCTGGTCTCGTTTCAATTGACTCTATGAGTGAAGATGAAAGGTCGAGAATTGATATGACCTTCAAAGATAACCTTGATATTGATGATGTTGCTAACGATGTGAGAAGTGCAATCTCAAGAGTGGTGGATAATTTACCAAAAGAGGCTAGCGCTCCAGAAATTTTCAAACAATCTGCGGGCTTTAGAACTACTATGTGGTTGAGTTTTAGCTCAGATTTTATGAGTGATTTAGAACTCACTGATTTTGCTGATCGATATTTGGTAGATTATTTCTCAACTGTAGAAGGAGTAGGACGTGTGAGATTAGGTGGTGAAAGGGAGCTCTCTGTGAGAGTCTGGTTAGATCCCCTTTCACTGGCTGCTAGAAATTTAACAACTCAAGATGTTGAACAAGTTTTAAATTCAGAAAACTTAGAATTTCCTGCAGGTCGAATAGAGTCAAAAGATGTAGATCTTTCAATTAAACTTGAAAACGCTTATGAAAATTTAGACTCTTATAAAAAACTACCTTTGAAGAGGGCAATTGATGGTTCTGTAACAACTTTGGAAGATGTTTCTAGGATAGAATTTGGTCCAGTCTCTACAAGAACACTTTTTAAAGGAAATGGAAAAAAAGTTGTAGGTATTGGTATTTATCAAAACTCAGATGCAAACACAATTGCGGTAGCTACAAAAGTAAAAAAGAAGATTAAAGAAATACAAAGTTCTATACCTGATGGATCTACATTAGAGGTTTCTTTTGATAGATCGAATTATGTCTCAAATGCAATTAAAGAGGTGTACAAAACATTATTTGTGGCACTAATTTTAGTCACACTCATTATTTATCTTTTTTTGGGTAATATCAGAGCTTTAGTAGTACCAATTGTAGCTTTGCCGGTCTCTTTAATATCAACTTTTTTAGCAATTTATTTTTTTGATTTTTCAATAAACCTTTTCACTCTTATGGCATTAGTTCTTGCAATAGGAATCGTGGTGGACGATGCAATTGTAATGTTAGAGAATATATACCGAAGGGTTGAGAAAGGTGAGAGTTCATTGGTTGCTGCATATAAGGGATCGAGACAAGTGTCTTTTGCAATTATAGCAACTACCTTAGTTCTTGTCGCTGTATTCATACCTTTAATTTTTATAGAGGGCTTAGCTGGAGTGTTGTATGCTGAAACAGCTGTAACTTTAAGTTTCGCAGTAATAATATCAAGTTTTGTAGCATTATCCTTAAGCCCGATGATCGCTAGCAAAGTTTTAGACACAAAATCAAAAAGAAATAAATTAACTCTTAAATTTGAAAAAAGATTAAATGATTTTAAGGAGTTTTATATTTACACTTTAAAATATTGGATTTTAAAGAAAAAAAGTATAGTCACTTTTTTGATATCAATTTTAATATTGAGTATTGGTTTATTTATTTATATTCCAAAACAACTTATACCAAAGGAAGATAGAGGTGCTTTCTTTGTAATAGTAAAAGCACCTCAAAGCTCAGGGTTTGAGTTTACCTCCTCAAAAACTCAGGATATTGAAAAATTGTTATTACCAAAAGTGGGGCAAGGTGAGTATAGAAGACTAATTTTAAGGGTACCGGGTTTCGGAAAAAGTAGCAAACAAGTCAACTCGGCTTTTATAATTGTATTGTTGGAGGATTGGAAAAAAAGAGACAGAAAAGGAAACAGAATAATGATGGAGTCTTTTAGAGAAATTTCAAAAGTTCCAGGTGTTTTATCATTTCCTGTTATGCCCCAGGGAATAAGAACCGGTGGTGTAGAGAAACCAGTCCAATTTGTAATATTAGGTAATACCTATGAAGAATTAATTCAATGGAAAGAAACTATAAAAAAAGAGGCTAGAAAAAATAATAATTTAGCTAATATCGAAGATGATTTTGAATTAAATAAACCGATTATAAATGTAAAGATCGATCAAAAGAAAGCATCAGATCTTGGAGTGTCTACTTCAGAAATAGGTCGAACAATTGAAACTATCTTTGGCTCGAGAAGTGTCACAAAATTTACGAAGAATGGTAAAGAGTATTCAATTATCCTGCAGGGAGATATTAAAAATAGAAATGAGCCCTCAAGTTTAAATAAAGTTTATGTTAGATCAAAAAACTCTGGTCAATTAATTGCTTTATCAAATTTAGTAACAATTAATGAAAGAGGAACTGCTCCATTTCTATCAAGGTACAATAGACAAAAAGCAGTTACTATTTCTGCAAATATCGTAGGAGATTATACCCTTCAAAATGCCTTAACTTTTTTGGAAAAAGTTGTTCAAGAAAATACACCTAATGCCAGAATTGATTTCAAAGGGGAAAGTGAGCAACTAAAAGAAATAAGTTTTCAGATTTATGTAATATTCTTTTTAGCTTTAGTTACAGCATATCTTGTGATGGCGGCTCAGTTTGAAAGCTTTGTTCATCCTTTCACAATAATGCTGACAGTCCCGCTAGCAATATTTGGTGGAATTATAGGTCTATTACTTGTTGGTAGCTCAATTAATGTTTACAGTCAGGTAGCTTTAATAATACTAATTGGATTAGCAACAAAAAACGGAATATTGATTGTTGAATTTGCAAATCAATTAAGAGATGAGGGGAAAAATCAGTTAACTGCAATTTTAGATTCTTCTGCGCTAAGATTAAGACCAATTTTAATGACGTCTATTTCTACTATTATTGGGGTTTTACCACTAGTGATAAGTAGTGGTCCTGGAGAGGCAAGTAGACTATCTGTTGGTATTACTATATTTACTGGAATGATATTTTCGACCTTTTTTACACTTTATGTAGTTCCAATAATTTATTTATTATTAGGAAAGAATACAAAAAGTATAAATCATATTGAAAAAGAGTTAGAAAAAGAACTTAATCAATAAACAATAAATTTTTTCCTGTTAAGCTTTTTTTTACATTTTATAAGCTGAGTTTTGTATTGATCTGAATACTTTTTTACTTTTTTTGCATAAGAAATTACCTTTTCATTTTTTTTATAATTTTTATAATTTCCCCATCCCTCGTGATATGCAATGTATTGTTTGAATGCATCGTTTTTAGGGATCTTTAAAAGTTTTGATGATTTATTTGTATACCAGCCAATAAAATCAACACTATCCTTAAATCTTGTTCTAAGAGCTAATGGTTTATTCTGTTCCTCCTTATATTGTTTCCATGTTCCCTTTACAGCCTGAGAATATCCAAATGAACTTGAGGGTCTTTTAAAAGGAATTATTTTAAAAAGTTTTTGTCGTTTAGGTTTTGCGAGCCAATGGAAATCTGACTCAAATTTAATAAATGCAAGTTGTATGTGCACAGGTGTTCCCCATTTTTCTTCAGTCTTTTTTGCATGTTTGTACCAAAAGTATCTTTCAGAAAATATTGAGCAACTACTTGAGGTATTTTTTGGAATAGATGAACAGCTCAGCAAAAATAAAAAAATTGATAAAGATAAAAAAAATTTAAAACGAATCACCCTTTATTTATAATTTATTTACGTTTTTTTCTCCATTCCCAAGGCATTTCAAAATTTCCTGCCCATAAACCTTTTTTTTCTTTTTTTGCATCATTTTCATTTATAATATATTTTTTTGAATATTTAGTGTAAGCAACAGCTAAACCGTTCCTAACAAGCCAAGAATTAATATCCCGTTTTTTCTTAAAGCAAATAGCCACAACTCTATTATATCTGTCCATGGATTTCTTTTTACATACTATTATTTCTTTTTTAATGAACTTTTTTAATAAACTAGTAGTTTTAAGTCCACACTCATAATCTTTATTAAATGTGATTACGTTCAGGCTCAACCAAGGCTTAGAGCATATTTGATTGTTTTCAGGTGCATCGATACCGTAAAGTCTAATTTTATTTCCCTTTATTCTAATTGTGTCACCATCTATTACTTTTGCATATCCTGTTATTTCCTCCGAATAAGCATTGGTTTTGGAAAAAAAGATTATTAATAAAATTAAATATATAATTTTAATCTTTTTTGGTTTTAAATAGGATTTCATAAACTTTGTAAATCAAAAAAGGTATTATTACCCCCAGTAAGTTACCATTTAGATCACCTGTTTGAAAGCTACGATTTGGTATGACCAAATGGAAAAGTTCAAGGACTATGGATAAACAAACCAAATATACAAATAATCTTTTTTTTATTTTAAAGGCGAAAAGACCAAGAATTGAAATCAGAGAAAAAGCGTAAATGTGATTTGAGGATATTTGAAAAAAATCTCTAGTGATTTGAGGTTGATTACTAAAATCATTGTATAAAACGAAACCTAATATGCTACCTGGATATAGGTATAAAATTATTAAACATATATTGGATAATTTGAAAATTAATTGAAGATTATTTGTAAAAATTTTCATTAATTTTATTTATTTTATTTATTAATTAATATATCAAATATTTCAATGAAACATCTTATTCTTATAAGGCATGGACAAAGTGAGTGGAACCAACAAAAAAGATTTACTGGTTGGGTCGATGTCGGATTAACAGACAAAGGTAGAGCTGAGGCTAAAAAAGCTGGTGAATTAATAAAAGAGAAAAAAATTAAACTTGATTCTTTTTATAGCTCCTACCAAAAAAGGGCAAATGACACTCTTAAAATTGTAATGAAAGAATTAAATGAAGATGAAAACTTAATTACTAAAAAATGGCAATTAAATGAAAGACATTATGGAGAGCTTACAGGTTTAAATAAAGAAGATATGAAGAAAAAATATGGAGAAGAGAAAATCCATCAATTTAGAAGATCTTGGGATGTTAAACCTGGTGCTTTAGATAGGAAAAGCCCGTACCATCCGCTAAATATAGAAACTTATAAGGATATTCCAGTGTCTGATATTCCAGATACTGAGTCTTTAAAAGATACTCATAAACGGGTAGTGGATTGTTATAATGAATTGATCTTAAAAGATCTTCAAAATGGTAAAGGTGTATGCATCTCGGCCCATGGAAATTCTTTAAGAGCTCTATGCAAGTTTCTTTTTAAAATCAATGAGAGGGAAATTTCTAAAATGGAAATACCAACCGGAAATCCTCTTTTAATAATTTTTGAGAACAAACTTCAAATTTCATCTGTAACATATCTTGATCAAGGGAGAGCCAAAAATTTAGTTGCTTTTTAGAAGTTGATTATAAATATCATAATTAGTGACATGTTTAAAGTTCACTTTACTTTCAAAACCCATCAGTTCATTTCTTGATAATAAATCATTCCACACCTCCGACATTGGGAAAGATTTATTATTAAATTTTTTAAATATTTTCTTTTCTAGTATCTGACATCCCGTGTAAATAAAATTTAAGGGCTTAGTTTTGTTAAGCTTGTCCGCTTCAAGATTAAAGTCTCCTATCAAATTTTGATCGAAGCTTTTATCCTTATTTACCACTAATAAAATATTTTTTGAATTTGAGTTAAAAAACTGATTTTCCATTTCTAAGATTTCATCAATATAATTTTCGTTCCATAAAGTATCTGGATTTAAAGTTAAAAAATATTCATTTTTGTTTTCCATGATCATATTTAAAATGCCTCCACCAGTATTAAGAATTTCAGGGACTTCCTCGAATAATTCTATATCAATATCAAAGTTTTTTTTTTCAATAAAATTTTTAAGCTGGTCTCGTTTGTAATGGGTGTTTATCAGAATTTTTTTGAGATTTAATTTTTTTACAAGTTTAATAGTCTTTTCTAGTATAGTTTCATTTCCGATTTCAACAAGAGGTTTTGGAATTTCGTTTGTAATGGGAGTTAATCTTTTTCCAAAGCCAGCACCTAATATCACTGCAACCTCAATTTTTTTCATACAATTAAATTTTATATAAATTTATTATTATTTAAAATAAACCTTAACTCATCAAATACTTTTCCATTTTTAGTTCTTAATTTAATAAGACTCCACGTATAAGGGATGTATTTAAGATATTTGTTTTTATCATCTCTTTTTGCAAGTCTTGAAAAAATTCCAAGAATCTTAAAATTTCTTAATACTGATAAAATTAAGAAGTCATTTTCAAATTTTTTAAGATCTCTATTTGAGTATTTTTTTGTAAAATGATTAAACATTTCTTCTTTTAAACTATTTGATGTTTTAAGTCTGACGTCATCAATTAATGAAGCAAGATCATAAGCTGGATTTCCAATAACTGCGTCTTGACTATCTATTAAATGGAATTTTTTTTGTTTAAGCATTATATTTGAAACATGGAAGTCTCTATGCACAAAAACATTATCAGGTAATTTAATTGCCTTTGATAATCTTAAAAAAATGTTCTTAAATTTTTTTTTAAATTGATTTAATTTTTTCTTACCAAGTTTTCTAGGAAGATACCATTCGTTAAACAAATAAGCCTCTTTTAAAAGTTTATCTTTTGAATATCTTACCATCTTATATTTTCTACCTGTAAAATCTTTATTATAAAATTTTTTTATTTTTTGAACTTTTAATAATAAATCTAATACTTTTATAAAAATTTTTTTTTTGTTTTTTCTATTTTTAAGAAGTTTGAGCAAGGTAACATCTCCCAAATCATTTACCTCTATTAAATTTTTTTTGTAATTGTTTTTTAATAGTCTAGGAGCACAAATACCCCCTGAATTTAGTATTCTATTTATTGCATCATAGATTAATAAATCTTTTTTTTTATTTTTTTTTGAAAAAATTATTATAGAATCTTTTGATCTATAGAATTTTCTTTCTGAAGCATCCCCTTCTAGTTTTATTACTTTTTTCTTATTTAACCTCATTTTTTCCAAAAAATTTAATTTTTAATAATCTTGAATTAAAGTTATCAAAATACTTAAAATAAATTTCTATCCTTTTTTTAGGTTTAAAATGTACTTTTTCTGGCCATTCAATTATTGAAATCACATTATCATCTTCAAAAAGACCAATATTTAGACATTCTTTTTTACTCTTTAACCTATACAAATCAAAATGCTGAATTCTAAATTTTTTAATTTTGTACTCGTAAACTAAATTGAATGTTGGGCTTGGTATTTCTGAAATCTTGGTTTTCTCCTTTTTTTGCAGGTTATTGATCAAATATTTAACAAATGTAGTTTTCCCAACTCCAAGTTCACCATATAAAAAAATTGTATTAAATTTTTTTACAAATTTAGAAGTTTTCTCAGAAAATCTTTTTAACTCAATTTCTTTTGAAATTTTTATATTGCTACGATTAGTAGCGGTAAGCATCTGGCTTATATGGCCCTTCTTGTTTTACGCTAATATAATCAGCTTGTTCTTTTGATAGTTTTGTTAATTTTGCACCCACTTTCTCTAAGTGTAACATAGCTACTTTTTCATCAAGATGTTTTGGTAAAACATAAACCTTTTTTTCATATTTAGATGAATTATTCCAAAGTTCTATTTGAGCAGTGACTTGATTTGTAAAAGATGCGCTCATTACAAAACTAGGGTGCCCTGTTGCACATCCAAGATTAACAAGTCTACCTTCAGCTAAAAGAATAATTCTTTTTTTGCTTGGTAATTCTATTTCGTGCACTTGGGGTTTAATTTCATCCCACTTATAATTTTTTAATGCCTCAACTTGGATTTCATTATCAAAGTGTCCAATATTACATAGTATCGCTCTATCCTTCATATCTCTCATATGATCTGCTGTTATAATATCTTTGTTGCCAGTCGCGGTTACCACTATGTCAGCCTCTTTAATCATTTCATCCATTAAGACTACTTCATAACCTTCCATCGCTGCCTGCAAGGCACATATTGGATCAGTTTCAGTAATCATAACTCTTGCTCCAGATTGCCTCAATGATGCTGCACTGCCTTTGCCTACGTCACCAAATCCTGCAACAATTGCCACTTTACCTGACATCATTACATCTGTAGCTCTTTTAATTCCGTCGACTAAACTTTCCCTACACCCATATAAATTATCAAATTTTGATTTTGTCACTGAGTCATTAACATTTATTGCCGGCACTAATAATGTCCCTTCGCTCTCCATCTTTTTTAATGCTAAAACACCTGTGGTAGTTTCTTCTGACAACCCTTTAATATCTTTCATTAAATGCTTATAATCTTTATGCATTAGAGCTGTTAAGTCACCACCATCATCTAAAATCATGTTTGGCTTCCAATCTTTTTTACCTTCGATTGTTTGTTTTACACACCACCAATACTCTTCCTCGGTTTCACCTTTCCAAGCAAACACAGGTATTTCAGCTTTTGCTATCGCTGCAGCAGCATGATCTTGTGTTGAAAAAATATTGCATGATGACCATCTACACTCTGCACCAAGGGCTACCAATGTCTCAATAAGCACTGCAGTTTGAATTGTCATGTGCAGGCAGCCTAAAATTCTAGCACCTTTTAAAGGAAACTTTCCTTTGTATTCTTTTCTTAATGCCATAAGTCCAGGCATTTCAGTCTCGGCAAGAGAAATTTCTTTTCTACCGAACTCAGCTAGCTTGATATCTTTTACTTTATAATCACTCATTTTTGCAAATCTTTTACATTAAAGGATAATTTATTCAACATATCAATTTAATTTTGGAAAAATAATTTCTACTTTTGCTCCCTTTTTATTAATATTATTAGATGCGATTACTTGACCTCCATGAAGATCGACCAGATTTTTAACAATATTCAATCCTAATCCAGAATGTTCACCAAATTTATCTGGTCTGTTGCTATAAAATCTTTTAAAAATCTTTTCTGTATTTTTTTCTTTAAACCCGATTCCTTCATCAATTACACTAAGAGAAATTTTTCCATCTTTTTTCTGTGAGAGTTTGACTACAATATTCTGATTATCTTTGCTAAATGAAATGGAATTTTCAAGAAGATTTGCTAAGACTTGTTCAATCCTATTTTCAATACCTTTAATATTAAATCTTTCGCCAGAATTTTTAAACTGTAAATCTATATTAATACCCCGTTTTGTATTGTATATGGCGTTAAAGTCATCAACGACTGAGTCAGCAATTTTTTTTAAGTCTAAAATTTTCATACTTTCCCTTGTGATCGCGACTTCATCTTTAAGCATCTGGGAATAATCAGTTATTAATCTTTCAATTCTCTCTACATCGTGTGTCAAAATTTTCGTTAATTTTTCCTTTTCAGGGTTGCTGTTAGTAACTTCTAATAATTCAGATGCACTTTTAAGCGAAGCTAAAGGATTTCTAATTTCATGAACTAAATCTGTGGAGAAGTTTTCAGCTGTATTTACTCGTTTTTGTAATTCATTTGTCATTTCATCTAGAGATAACGACAAAGTTCCCAGTTCATCATTTCGTTTTATTAAATTTTTAATATCTATTTTCTTTTTACTCTTTTCTTTTATATTTTCAGTGTAATTAACAAGATTTTTAATTGGTTTTAAAAAATATCTATTTAAAACTAATGAAAAAATAAAGATTACAACTGCGATTAATATTGCAGTACGAATAACAAAAGTTTTTCTTTCATTGATTGCTGTTTTAACGTCATTGGCGTTTTGAGATATCAGAATATACCCAACATTTTCATCATCAATCAAAATATTCTTTATAGTTGATAATTTAAATTTATTATAAGTTTCATTTGTAAAAGTAACAGGCTTACCATAATCATCAGATATTGAATATTCCTGAAGTGTTACTTCAAATTCACTCTTTTTTTCTGAATTAATTAATTCATCTGTAGTTTTTTCTTTATCTTGGTTGTTTTGTGAATCAAATTCAACTATTTCAATTCTTGATGAAAAGGATCTTGGGTCAAGATCAAGTGTATCTGTATCTGCTAAAATCTCAAATGACTCATTAAAAAAAATGACCCTATCAAGATTTTGAAATAAAAATCTTGTCGACAATAAAAATTTTTTTACCTCATTTTTTTCAAATTCAATATTTAGTCTATTCAAATTATTAATTGTATTATTTATAACTTCAATTTGGAGAGATGTTTTTTTTTTAATTAAGTTTGGTTGAACATAATTAAGGTAAATTATGGTTAATGTACCAATAAATATAAAGATTAAAAGATTGATGAATAAAAATTTTTTAAGAATAGAGAGGTTTTTGATGAGTGAAGAAAACATTAATTAACATTCCACCTATAGCCACTTCCATACCTTGTTTCTATTGCGGAAAAACTCGAGTCAATTTTTTTAAATTTTTTTCTAATTCTTTTAACGTGACTATCAATAGTTCTATCTTCGATATCAGTATCCTCTCTATACGCAATATCCATCAATTGTGCTCTTTCTTTAATTATCCCCGGTCTTTTAGCAAGTTCTTGAACGATTAAAAATTCTGTTGTTGTCAATTTATCTGGCAACTGTTTTCCGTCCCATTCACACTCAAGTTGTGAGGGATCTAATTTGAGTTTGCCATGAGTAATAATATTTTTATTGTCATCTACACTAATATTTTTCTTTCTAAGTTGAACCCTAATTCTCTCAACTAAAACTTTTATTGAAAAACCACCAGATTTTTTAACAAAGTCATCTGCTCCTAACTTTAAACCTAAAAGTTCATCTACTTCCTCATCTTTTGAAGTTAAAAAAATTACTGGTAATGAACTTTTTTTTCTTAATTTTTTTAGCAACTCCTCCCCATCCATTTTAGGCATTTTGATATCAACGATTGCTAGGTCTGGAGGTGTTCTAGTTAATCCTATGAGTGCACTCTCTCCATCTAAATAAGTTTGGACTTTAAAACCCTCTTTTTCTAAGGCAATACTTAAGCTGGTAAGAATATTTCTGTCATCATCTATTAGTGCAATTGTTTGTGTCATAGTCTAATATAAAAATACTAAATTGTCCCAATTTAGACAATACACTAATATTTAATGCAACATACCCCAATTATCCCCAATATTTACATCTACTAGAATAGGTATAGAGAAAGTGTGATGCTCGCTTGATTTAACACTGGTCATTTCTGTTTTAATTATTTTTTTGATTCTATCTAATTCGTTGTTAGGTATTTCAAATATTAGTTCATCGTGAATTTGCAATAATAATTTTGTTTTAAATTTTGCATCATCATTAAGTTTATTAAAAATTCTTATCATGGCTATTCGCATTAATTCCGATGCTGACCCTTGTATTGGTGCATTAATCGCTGCCCTTTCTTGAAAGTTTCTAATGTTAAAATTTTTATCATTGATACCTATAATGTGTGTTTTTCTGCCAAAAATATTGTTAACAAATCCACTTCTTCTACAATGTTTTATTGTAGACGACATGTAGTCTTTTATCTCAGGAAATTTCTTAAAATATGCCTTTAGAAATATTTCAGCATCAGCTGTTGAAACAGAAATTTGTTTTGCTAATCCATATTGTGAAATACCATAGATGATACCAAAATTAATTGCCTTTGCTTTTCTCCTCATCTCTTTACTGACTTTATTAATTTCTACGTTAAAAATTTGGCTGGCTGTTAAAGAATGAATATCTTCATTATTATTAAACGCTTTTTTTAATTCTTTCACATCTGCTAAATCAGAAAGTATTCTCATTTCAATTTGATTATAATCAGCAGATAAAAGTGAGGCTCCTTTTTCTGAAATAAAGGCTTTTCTTATTTCTTTTCCATCTTCAGACTTAATTGGAATATTTTGTAAATTTGGATCACTTGATGCTAACCTTCCAGTTGTTGTAGCTGCCAACAAAAAAGATGTATGAACCCTTTTTGAAACAGGATTGATAAATTCTGGAAGTGAGTCTGAATATGTATTTTGGAGCTTTGAAATTTGCCTCCACTCTAATACTAACTTAGGTAATTCATGTCCTTTAAATGCCAGATCTTCCAAAACACTGGCACTCGTGGCAAAGCTTCCTTTTTTTGTTTTTTTTAATGCTGAAATTTTTAAATCATTGTACATTATTTCACCAAGCTGTTTTGTTGAACCAATTTTAAATTTTTTTTTCGATATTTTAAAAATGTCTTTTTCTAATTCGGCTATTTTTTTTTCAAATTTTTTTGAGAGCTTTAATAAAAAATCTTTATCCAATTTTATTCCACTGATTTCCATTTTAGCCAAAATTTCAATCATTGGTTTTTCAAAAGATTCATAAATATTTATTAATTTCTCTTCTTTGATATCTTTCAAAAACTTTTTGTATAACCTATAAGTAACATCAGCATCTTCGGCTGCATAATCTTTTGCTTGATCGATGTCTACATCATCAAAGGTTATTTGTTTTTTTCCAGTTCCAACTAAGTCTTTATAAGATATTGTTTGATGATCTAAATGTATTTTTGATAATTCATCCATGTTATGTTTGTTTTTTCCAGCATCTAGAACATAAGACATCAACATTGTGTCTTCCAAAAATTTCATTTCTATGCCTCTATGATAAAAAATTATGTAATCAAATTTTATATTTTGACCGATTTTTTTAATGGTTTTATCTTCTAATAATGGCTTTAAAATTTTAAGTATATTTTTTTCACCCAAATTTTTCCCATTAGAATGATTTAAAGGAACATAATAAGCTTCACCTATTTTAAAAGAGATAGATATACCAACTAATTTGGCAAGATGCGGGTTAAGGGAGTTTGTTTCTGTATCAATAGCAAGCTCTCCAACCTCCTCAACTTTGTGTATTAATTTTTTTAATTCCTCCTCACTATTTATCAAATTATAGTTCGATTTTGAGAGGTTATCTTTTGTCTTTTGTGCTTGTTCTTTATTTTCGTTTTCAAAATCAATTTCTCCATATGTTGAAATCGCTGAACTTAGCAGTCTATTAAACTCCATATCTCTTAAAAAATTGAAGAGTTTTTTTTTATCAATTTCCTTCAATAAAAAATCATCTAATTTATTTTTGACAGGTACATCATTTTTTAAGGTTACTAGTTTCTTACTTATTAAAGCTTTATCTTTATTTTCGATAATTGTTTCTCGTCTTTTATTTTGCTTTATTGTTTCAGCATTTTTGAGAAGTTCTTCTAAACTTCCAAATTTATTTATTAATTCTGCTGCTGTTTTTACTCCAATACCAGGAACACCTGGCACGTTATCACTTGAATCACCAGCTAAAGATTGAACATCAATAACCTTATCTGAAGTAACTCCAAATTTAGCAATTACATCCTCTTTTTTAATAAATTTATTTTTCATAGGATCGTAAATTCTTACTTTTTTGTCATGAAGCTGCATTAAATCTTTATCAGACGAAACAATGGTTACATCAGAGCCAAGTTTAGTAATTTGTTTTGAATAAGTTGCAATTAAATCATCGGCCTCATAATTAATCATTTCTACAGCAGGAATATTGAAAGCTTCTACAGATTTTCGAATGTATTCAAACTGGGGTATCAAATCATCGGGTGCGTCTGATCTATTCGCTTTATAGTCCTCATAAATATCATTTCTGAAATTTTTTCTAGCAGAGTCAAAAATAACCACGAAGTGAGTTGGTTTCTCTTTATTTTCTTTTGATTTTGCATCCTCTAATAACTTGAAAAGCATATTGCAAAATCCCGCAACAGCACCTGTTGGTAAACCATCTGACTTTCTGGATAGAGGAGGAAGAGCATAATACGCCCGAAAAATATACCCAGAGCCATCAATAAGATAAAAATGTTTTTTTTTATTTAATTCAGCCATTTATTAAATTATTATTAATTTACCTTAATGTTATAAGCCTATAAATCTAAATGAGTAAAAAAAACGTACTTTCTGTTAAAAAATTAAATAAAATTTATCGAAAGAATATCCATGCGCTTAAAGATTTAAACTTAGAGGTGAAAGAAGGAGAAATTTTAGGACTTCTTGGTCCAAATGGAGCTGGAAAAAGTACTTTTATAAATATTCTTGGGGGTGTAACAGATAAAACCTCAGGTGAAGTAATTGTCTGGGGGTTTGATTTAGATAAAAATCCACGCCAAGTAAGAGTTTCCCTAGGAATTGTTCCTCAAGAAATAAACGTTGACCCTTTCTTTACTCCAAAAAAACTATTGGATCTTCAAGCTGGTTTGTTTGGTGTTAAAAAAAAAGATAGGATAACAGATACTGTTCTTGAACTAGTCGCCTTAAAAGATAAATCAAATAGTTATACAAGAAATTTATCAGGAGGTATGAAGAGAAGATTATTGATAGCGAAAGCTTTAGTTCATAAACCACCTATAATAATACTAGATGAACCAACCGCAGGTGTTGATGTCGAATTGAGAAGAAATTTGTGGGAAAATATTAGATCCCTTAGAAAACTTGGAGTAACAATTATTCTGACTACACACTATCTCCAAGAGGCTGAAGAATTGTGCGACAGAGTTGGTATAATTCACAAAGGTAGTCTTATAGCATTAGATACAACCGAAAATATGTTAAATAAGATTCAAACAAAAACCATTAGATTTGAGATTAACAAAAAAGTAGTTTTAAATGATATGAATAATAAAGGTTATAACATTTTAACTAATACAGATTCGGAATTTAAGATAGAATATAATAAACAAGAATTTAACATACAAAAAATAATCAAGTTATTAGAAAACCAAGGAATAGTGATTAAAGATATTAAATCTGAGGATGCCAATTTAGAGGACGTTTTTGTTAATTTAACAAATAACTAGATTAAAAACTTAAATTAATATATTATTAAATCATGGAAACCGTAAAGCTGATTCAAAATAATAAAGTAATTAAAAAAGCTATTATTGTTTTTTTAGGAACAATTTTGTTAACGATTTCAGCAAAGGTAAAAATACCATTTTACCCAGTTCCAATGACAATGCAGACATTCGTCGTAATATTTTTAGGAATGTGTTTTGGTTATAAATTGGGTTTGGCTACAGTTGCGCTTTATTTAATTGAAGGCATTGTTGGAATACCAGTTTTTTCTAATTCTCCAGAAAAAGGTGTTGGTATGATTTATTTTACGGGTCCAACGATGGGATATCTTTTAGGTTTTATAATAGCGGTTTATTTGGCTGGAAAATTTAATTTCAATAAAAACTATCTTTTAAATTTTATTAAGATTTTTTTCTCAGTTTTGCCAATTTATATATTGGGACTTATTTGGTTAGGAATTTTAATTGGTTGGGATAAACCAATTTTCGATCTAGGAGCAAAACCTTTTTTACTAGCGGAATTATTTAAAATCTTTCTATTAGTTATAATTTCTACAAAAGTCGATTTTTTTAAAAAGTTTATCTAGGAGATCTTTTTGATAAAATTCTCTGAAGAGTTCTACGATGCATTTTCAATCTTCTAGCTGTTTCAGAAACGTTTCTATTACATAATTCAAAAACTCTGTGGATATGCTCCCACTTAACTCTATCTGCGGACATGGGATTATCTGGTGGATCAGCTTTTCTATTTGGATCTGCTAAAAGTGCTTTTTCAACGTCGTCAGCATCAGCTGGTTTAGCGAGATAATCAATTGCACCTTGTTTAATTGCAGCAACAGCAGTTGGAATATTTCCATAGCCAGTTAACATCACAATTCTACTATCTGCATTAGAATTTTGAATTTCTTTAACAATTTCCAATCCGTTGCCATCACTAAGCCTTAAGTCCACTACAGCAAATGCAGGTTTATTTGTTTTAACGGCATCAATTCCTTTTTTTACACCTTCAGCTTGTGAAACTTTAAATCCCTTCTTTTCCATAGCTCTAGCTAAGCGCTCTCTAAAAGGATTATCATCATCCACAATCAGAAGAGATTTGTCCTCAAATTGGCTTATATTTTTTACGTTTTGGACGTTCATAACTATGTATATGGAGTTTATTTTTAAAATTTCAATAGCTTGGGAAACATTGATTTTTATCAATTATTTTCTTTACACTAGGTGAATAATCCCTTAAATGCTCAATTTAATGAAATTTGCATAGCTGTTATGCAGATTTTTTTTGTTAAATTTTTTTTTACGGAGCTAAAAAAATGAAAAAATTTAAAACGGTTGATGAACTAATTAATGTAATCAAACCTTCTGATCCAGTTTACTGCATCAGAAAGAACTCGATAAAAAAAGCTACCAAAGTTTTTTTACAAAATTTCCCGGGTAAAATCCTTTATGCGGTTAAAACTAATCCACATCCTTTTGTAGTTAAAACTCTTATAGAGTCAGGAATAAAGAATTTTGACGTTGCTTCAATTAAAGAGATAGAGATGATTAAAAAGATCAACAAAGATTTAGAATGTTCTTATATGCATACTGTAAAAAGTAGAGAAAGTATTAGAGATGCGTATTTTAAATATAATGTTAAAAGTTTTTCATTAGATACAAAAGAGGAATTAATCAAAATTATTGAATCTACAGATCAGGCTAAGGATCTCGAATTATATGTAAGAGTGGCTGTTTCCAACGAACATGCTGAAATTGATTTATCGAAAAAATTTGGTGCATTAAGTTCTGAAGCAATCGGGTTATTAAGATTAACTAAACAATATGCGAAAAAAATTGGTTTAAGTTTTCACGTTGGTTCGCAATGTATGCATCCTATTTCATATGCTAAAGGTATTTCTGAAATTGGAAATATAATCAAAAAAACCAAAATCATCCCAGATGTAATAAATATTGGTGGTGGATTTCCAACTATTTATCCAGATCTAATTCCACCTTCATTGGATAGTTATTTTAATGAGATTAAAACAGCTCTTGAAAAATTAAAATTAAATAAAATGCCCGAAATAATTTGTGAACCAGGGAGAGCGTTAGTCGCGGAGTCAGGATCAACGATAGTAAAAGTGAATTTAAGAAAAAAACAGAAACTTTACATAAATGATGGAACTTATGGAACTTTATTTGATGGTGGGGTTCCTAATATAGTTTATCCATCAAAAATAATTACAAATGGACGAATGATTTCAAAAAAAATGACTGCTTTTGATTTTTATGGACCAACATGTGACAGTCTTGATTACATGAAAGGACCTTTTATTTTACCTAACAATGTAAAAGAAAATGATTACATAGAACTTGGTCAACTAGGAGCATATGGATTAACTTTTAGAACTCAATTCAATGGCTTTTATTCTAACGAGATTTATGAAGTTGAGGATGAACCAATAATGACTATGTACGATAGAGATAAAAATAAAGGATCTCTAGTCGCATAAATGTCAGAGAAGAAAAATTTAGGCCACAATACAAAAAAAAGTTTTCTTAACAAACCTGTAGAGCACATTGACATAACTTCTTTTGACTCTCGAGATATTATATCCTCAATGCAAAAAATGTCTTTTGTCTCCAGAGAAACCGGAAACGCTGCAAGTATTTTTAATGAAATGTTAAAGGATAAAAACTGCACAATTTTTTTAACACTTGCTGGATCAACATCTGCTGCAGGATGCATGAACATTTATAAAGATATGGTCAAATATAATATGGTGGATGCTATCGTTGCTACTGGCGCTTCTATAGTTGATATGGATTTTTTTGAGGGTTTGGGTTTTAAACATTATCAAGGTTCACAATTTCAGGATGATAGTGAACTTAGAAAAAATTACATTGATAGAATTTACGATACTTATATTGATGAAGATGAATTACAAATGTGTGATAAGATTATATGTGAAATAGCTGATAAATTACCCCCAAAAACCTATACCTCTAGAGAATTTATTTATGAAATGGGTAGATATTTAAAAGATAATTCAAAAAAAAAAGGTTCATTAATAGAAACAGCATTTGATAATAATGTTCCTATTTTTTGCCCTGCTTTTACTGACTCTAGCGCTGGTTTTGGACTAGTCATGCATCAAGAAAAAAATCCAAATAAACACATCACGATAGACTCAATTAGAGAATTTAGAGAATTAACAGAAATTAAAATTAAATCAAAAAATTCTGGTCTATTTATGATAGGCGGAGGTGTTCCAAAAAATTTCATTCAAGACACAGTTATTTGTGCTGAATTATTAGGTAAAGAAGTAGAGATGCATAAATACGCAATTCAAATAACTGTCGCAGACTCAAGAGACGGGGCATGTAGTAGTTCTACTCTTAAAGAGGCTAGTTCTTGGGGAAAAGTAGATATAACAAAAGAACAGATGGTTTTTGCTGAAGCAACTAGTGTACTGCCTTTAATTGCTAGTGATGCTTATCATAAAGGTGAATGGAAAAAGAGAGAAAGAAAAAATTTTTCAAAAATATTTTCTTGATAGAATAGGATTCCGAGATGAAATTTCTTTCAAACAAAAATGGTTTTCTAGGTATCGATAATAAATTTAACTTTAAAGAAAAAGTAATTGTTATTCCATTTGGTCTGGAAAAAACTGTGAGCTATGGAGGAGGTACCAGAAATGGACCAAAAGAAATTATTAAAGCCTCCCATCAAGTTGAGCTTTATGATGAAGAATTAAATTGTGAACCTTTCAAGAAAATTGGAATTAAAACTTTAAAACCTTTTAAAATAGAAAAAAATGTTAAAAAAGCTCTCAGCGTAATGTCAAAAATTAATCAAGGCATCTTGGAAAAAAAATTATTCCCTATGACATTAGGAGGAGAGCATTCAATAACTCCTGGATGTATTGCTCCTTTTACTAAAAAGTTCAAAAATATTTGTCTTTTGCACTTTGATGCTCATGCGGATTTAAGAGATAGTTATAATGGAGAAAAATTTTCACATGCATCTGCAATTAGAAGATGTTTAGATTATCCAAACGTTTCAGTTATTTCTTTTGGTATAAGAAATATATCTAAAGAAGAAATTCCATTTTTAAAAAGAAATTCAAAAAGAATAAAAATATTTTGGGCTAAGGATAAAGGTAAATGGGATTTAAATAAATTTAAAAGATTAATAAAAAATAAAGATACTTATATTACTTTCGATGTTGATGGATTAGACTCGGGCATTATGCCGGCAACTGGTACACCTGAGCCTGGTGGTTTATTTTGGGATGAAACATTGAGTATTCTTAAGATCGCTGCGAAAAATTCAAATATTGTTGGTGCAGACTTAAATGAACTTTCGCCTATTAAGGGTTTTAATTCATATAATTTCCTTGCGGCTAAATTGGTCTATAAAATTTTATCTTATAAATTTTTGTATTAACTTTGAACTGGCTTTAGAGTGCCTAATAATAATCTAAAAGGTATTAACATTACTAATGCAACAAATATTTTTACTGCTAGATCACCTAAAGATAAAGTAACCCAAGGAACACCAGTTGCATAAAAAGAAATTGAAAAGAATAAGAAGGTATCAACTGTGGATCCGATAAGAGATGAGGTTAACGGAGCAATGAACCATCGTTTTTTTCTCAACTTATCAAACACTTGAACATCCAAAAGTTGAGCAACTAAAAATGCTGATCCTGATCCAATTGCAATTCTAACTGATATTAAATCATCAAAATTAGTTGAGAAAAACAACGTAAAACTAATTCCAATTACAAATCCAAAATATACAATTTTTCTCGCTGCAATTTTGCCGTATGATCTATTTGCTAAATCTGTAATTAAAAAGGCTATAGGATAACTAAAAGCACCATATGTTAACAATTGATCTAAACCGTAATATTTTATTGGAAATTGAACTAAGTAGTTTGATGCTAAAACCACCAAACCCATAAAAAAAGACAGGGTTAGAAAAATTTTATTCATTAAGCAGATTTTTGCAGAATACTTTTTTTAACTTTTTTAAGTCTATCCGATAGGTATTTTGATTTAACCTCTTTCATAAATTGATCAAAACTACCTTTTTTATCAATTGATCGCATTGCAGAATTTGAGACATTTAATCTTAAGCTTTTGTTCAAAATATCGCTCTTAAAATTTACTTTTTTAATCCCAGGTAAAAATCTTCTCTTAACTTTATTGTTTGCATGGCTAACTTTGTGACCCTTTAAGGGTCTTTTGCCAGTAAGTTCACATTTTTTTGTCATGATGGTTAACGTGGTATAAATGTAGTTTAGTTGTCAGTCAAGTCGATATTTTAAATTTTTCCAATAATATCGCTTAATTTTTTTACATTATTAGTTTCAAGAATATTATTTAACTCTTCTGAAATTTTGCTAACAATTTTTGGACCATGAAAAACCATACCTGTATAAAGTTGCACAAATTTTGCACCATGCATAAACTTTTGATAAGCTGTCTCACCAGAGTCCACCCCTCCTACACCAATTATATCTATCTTATTATTTAATATTTTATAAAAATTGTTTATTAATTTATTAGATATTTCATTCAAAGGTTTTCCTGAAAGTCCTCCTTTTTGAAATTTCTTGTGATTTTTCAAACTGTCACGATTACCATCTGTCGTATTAGAGACAATTACGGCCTTAATATCATAATCCAAAATTAATCTACAGATTTCCTCGACTTTTTTCTGATTAATATCGGGTGATATTTTAATGGCTATCGGAATATCACTTTTCAATTTTTCTCTTTCGTTATGAATACTTTCCAACAAATTTTTTAATTCTTCATTGTTATGAAAATCTCTTAAATTCTCCGTATTTGGTGATGAAATATTTATTGTTATATAATCAGCAATATCATGAAACTTCCTTAAACAATTTAAATAATCTTCAATTTTATTTTCTGAGTTCCAATTGGGTCCTATGTTTACTCCGAGCATCCCTATAGGTTTTTTTTTGATTATTCTTGATCTTGCATCATCAGCCCCATTATTATTAAAGCCCAATCGATTTATTAGAGCACAATCTTCCTCTAATCTAAAAACTCGAGGTTTTGGATTACCGTACTGACTTAAAGGAGTAACAGTACCAATTTCTACAAAACCGAAACCAAGTTTAAATAAAGGATTGTAAACTTCTGCATTTTTATCAAATCCAGCAGCTATACCAATTGGATTCGGAATTTCTTTTCCAAATAATTTAGTTTTTAGAATTAATTCATTCTTTTTATAATCTTTAACAATTAAATTTGTTTTAAGTGCTTTTATTGCAAGATTATGCGCTAATTCAGGATCTAGCTTAAAAATAAAAGGTCTTATTTTAGAAAACATTAATTAATTTTTTCTTTTATCAATTTAATAGTATTTTTTACACCAAAGAAGCTTATAAAAAAACCTAACCTAGGTCCATTTTCAACTCCAAATACTACTTCGTATATTAATTTGAACCAGTCCCTCAAATTTTCTTTATAACCATTTTCTTTTCCAACAGTATAAATATTTGTTTGAATATCTTCTGGTTCAAGGTTATCTGGAGAATTCTCTAACATCTTAATTAAATTTAATAACGCTTTTTTCTCCTCATCATTTGGATTTTTGTATATTTTATTTCTTTTAGCAATGTCATTAAAATATGTTATTGAGTATTCAATTAACTTATCAAATATTGGATAGTCTTTTTTATTTAGGTCTTTTGCGTACCTTTCAACAAATTTCCATAAAACATCTTTTGAATTAGCATTACTTGTTTCAACCAAATTTAATAACATTGAATAGCTCATAATTTTTTTTTCATCAGGAATATTTCCGTTATGAACATGCCAAACTGGATTCAATAAAATTTCTTTATTTGACTGATTTTTACTTTTTTCTATACAATCTAAATATTCATCGACCGCTTTCGGCACAATTTCTTTATAAAGTTTTTTTGCTCGTTTTGGATTCTGGAACATAAATAAGGATAGACTTTCTGGAGAAGCATATTTTAACCATTCCTCAATTGTAACACCATTACCTTTTGACTTTGAAATTTTTTCTCCTTTTTCATCTAAAAATAATTCATAAGCAAAACCTGATGGATTTTTTTTACCTAAAAGTTTCACAATTTTTGTTGATAGGATTGCACTTTCAATTAAGTCTTTTCCATACATCTCAAAATCAACGTCTAAAGCGTACCAACGCATTGCCCAATCTACTTTCCATTGAAGTTTGCATTTACCATCAAGAATACTGACATTAATTTTCTCTCCTTTATTATCGAATGTAATACAAGATTTTGATTTATCTATTTCCAAAACTGGAATTTCCAAAACTTGACCAGTTTTTGGACATATCGGTAAAAAAGGACTGTAGGTTTTTTGTCTTTCTTTACCAAGAGTTGGAATTATAATGTTCATTATCCCTTCATAATTTTCTAGAATTTTTTTAAGTGGTTCGTTAAAGAAACCACTTTTATATAACTTTGTTGAGCTTAAAAAATTATATTTGAAATTAAATTGATCTAAAAACTTTTTTAACATTTCATTATTATGTTCACCGAAACTATTGAACTCTTGGAAAGGATCTGGAACAACAGTTAGTGGTTTATGTAGATTGTCAGTTAAAATTTTTTTATTAGGCACATTATCTGGTACTTTTCTGAGGCCATCCATATCATCTGAAAATGTTATAATTTCTTTAGGTAAGTCTGTTAATAAATTTAATGCATTTACTACCATTGATGTACGTGCCACCTCACCAAAAGTTCCTATGTGAGGTAACCCGGATGGACCATAACCAGTTTGAAGAACTATCTTTCCTTTTTTTTCAATGAAGGACTTTCTCTCTTTCAAAATTTTTTTTGCCTCAACGATTGGCCATGAGTTTGATTTTTCAATGTCTTGTTTGTTAATTTCTTTCATCAAAAAACGAATTTATTGTATAATTAGCTTATATTTAAATTCATATAATGTTGAAATTTATTTTCCATAAAATAATGTTCAAATTAAATGTCCAATTATAAAACAGTTTTTTTTACTTTAGGTGTATTGTTGATTGTATTAGGTTTTTCAATGTTAGTTCCTATTATTATACAATTAATTTATAGTGAGTTTAATTCTACCTTTATAATATCTTCAATAATTACAATTACTTTTGGTTCTTTATTTTTTTTAGCCAATATCGATCATAACAAAAGCCTAAGTACTCAGCAGGCCTTTCTCCTCACCGCATTATCTTGGATAGGAGTTGCAATATTCGGATCTATTCCATTTATATTTTCAGACTTAAACCTATCTTTAACCGACGCTTTCTTTGAAAGTATGTCTGGAATTACAACTACTGGAGCTACAATTATCAATAATTTATCTGACACTCCTAAGGCGATTTTAGGCTGGAGGGCAATGCTCCAATGGTTAGGTGGAATTGGGATCATTGTAATGGCAATTACCTTAATGCCTATAATGAACATCGGTGGTATGCAGCTAATGAAAATTTCGAGTGGAGATAGTTCAGAAAAAATACTTCCCAAATCAAAACAAATTTCTCTAAGATTAGTTCTGATCTATTTTTCATTAACTTTGCTTTGTGCATTTTTTTATAAAGTTTGTGGAATGAATTTCTTTGATAGCTTAACTCACTCGATGACTACTATTGCTACAGGAGGTTTTTCGAATTATAACCAGTCAATAGGATTTTTCGAAAGTGCCAAAATTGAGTATGTTTCTATAGTCTTTATAATTTTAGGTAGTATCCCATTTATTTCATATATTAAATTTTTATCTGGTAATAGGAAAATAGTATTTAAAGATGAGCAAATAAAATTATTCTTGAAGTTAATATTTTTTTCAATTTTTATACTTTTTATTTATTTGGCAATCGTTAATAAAAGTATTTTTGAAATTCAATTAAGAGCAATTATCTTTAATGTTGTTTCAATATTAACAGGAACCGGTTATGTCACTAAAGAATTTGATCAATGGGGTAATTTTCCTTTAATATTTTTTTTATTACTTATGTTTATAGGTGGCTGTGCGGGATCGACTACATGTGGTATTAAAGTATTTAGAGTTCATATGCTTTATTTCTTTTTAAAGAATCAATTACTTAAAATAATATATCCTAGAGCAATTATTAATTTGAAATATAATAATGATATAGTTCAAGATAAATTGATCGCTTCAATTATATCGTTTATTTATCTTTATATTACAATTTTCTTTGTGATATCTGCTCTTTTAACACTTACGGGTTTAAACTTTATTACAGCAATTTCGGGGGCCGCGTCTTCAATATCAAACGTCGGACCTGGACTAGGTAACGAGATTGGGCCTAATAGTAATTATGCAAGTTTACCCGCTGTATCAAAATGGATTTTGTCTGCTGGAATGATTTTAGGACGTTTAGAAATTTTTGCAATTTTAGTAATTTTTTTACCATCATTTTGGAGAAATTAATTGACTGACAATTTTTATTACTTCTTTAAGGAAAAATCATTAAAAATGCTTTTGTTTGGTTTTTCCTCTGGCTTACCAATATTATTAGTGTTCTCAACTTTATCAGTTTGGTTATCTAAAGCCGGTGTAGAGAGAAGTACAATAACTCTATTTAGTTGGGCAGGCTTCGCATACGCCTTTAAGTACCTATGGTCTCCAATAATAGATAGATTTAGTCTACCAGTATTTAAGAAATTTGGTCATAGACGAAGTTGGCTTTTATTAATTCAGATTTTAATTATTTTATCTTTAATACTCACTTCATTTACCGATCCACAAAAAAATTTATATACAACAGCTTTTTTTATTGTTCTATTGGCTTTTTTTAGTGCATCTCAAGATATTATAATTGACGCATTTAGGATTGAGTCAGTTTCTCAGAGCAAACAGGGATATTTATCTTCGATGTATATAGCGGGATATAGAGTTGGAATGCTAGTAAGTGGGGCTGGGAGTTTGTGGTTAGCTTCTTATTTTGGTTCAGATAACTACGATCAGATCGTATGGCAAAAAGTTTATTGCATAATGGCTTTATTTATGGCGATTGGTATATTTGCCAATCTAACTTCGAATGAGCCAAAGATAAGAAAAAATATTTTTAAAAAAACTAACAACCACTTGATTTTCTTTTTATCTATATTGTTCACTATCACAGTATTTATTTATCTTTACTCAAATATCAGTTTCGCTGTTAAAGAAAATAATTTATTAATTTTTTTTCTTACTTGTTTAAAGCTATCTTTATGTTTTTCAGTCTCAGGAGTTTTGTTGGTCTTAATGACAAAGCTAAAAATAATTGAGAAAAAAATGATAGCTGAAAGTTATATTGCACCAATAACAAATTTCATAAAGAAATATGGAAAATTTGCACTAATTATTCTTTTGCTCATCTCTCTATACAGAATTGCCGATGTTGTAATGGGTGTAATGGCGAATATATTTTATTTAGAAAAAGGCTACTCAATAAAAGACATTGCGACATACTCGAAGTTTTTTGGAGTTTTTGCAACTATCGCTGGTGGTTTATTAGGAGGCTATTTTGCCTCTAAAAAAGGCACAATGAAAGCTCTATTTTTAGGTGCCCTAATTGCATCCCTAAGCAACTTACTATTCGCTTGGCTAGCAACAGTTGATGCAAATATTAATTATTTAATCATGGTAATTACAGCAGACAATATATCAAGTGGATTTGCTGGAGCTGCTTTTGTAATTTACTTATCTGGATTAACATCAATAAAGTTTACTGCAACACAATATGCTTTGTTTAGTTCAATTATGTTATTTTTACCTAAACTTATAGCGGGATATTCTGGTGCATGGGTTGATGTAATGGGTTATACTAACTATTTCATACTCACCGCTTTATTGGGAATGCCGGTGCTATTTTTAATCTATTGGATAGGTATAATTGCACCTATAAAAGACAAATGATTAGTAAATATTCATCCATAAACATATACGAAGATAAAAAAAAAAATTCTAAACTATCTTCTCAAATTCTCTACGGAGAAAAGTTCTCAATTTTAAAGAAATATAAAGATTGGTACAAAATTAAAACAGATTATGACAAATATGTAGGATTTATAAAACCAAAAAAATTTAAAGAATTTGCGCATAAACCAACTCATAAAGTATCTTCTTTAAAGGCAAACGTTTTTTCAAAACCTTTTAAAAGTTCGAAAATTAAGATGAAACTAAGTTTTGCTTCATTATTGCAAATCAAATCTAGAAAAAACAATTTTTTAAATTTTGATAACTATTGGATACAAAAGTCTGATGTTGTCCCTTTAAATTTTAGAGAAAAAATATTTAATAAAATAACTATTTTTAAAAACGTGAAATACAAATGGGGTGGAAAAAAATTTGATGGAGTTGATTGCTCAGGACTAGTTCAGCTGTTTTATAAATTTAACAATCTTTATTGTCCAAGGGACACAGGGCCTCAATTTAAGTACTTCAAGAAATCAAGATCAATTAAAAAAAATGCAATTATTTTTTGGAAAGGACATGTAGCTGTATGTTTATCAAAAAAAAAGTTGATACATGCTTATGGTCCAAAGAAAAAAGTAATTATTATGGATATTAGAAAAACGATAAATTTAATAAAAAAAACCGCTAAACTTGAGGTGATTGGAATAAAATGAATATAATATCAGATGATTTATTAAAAAAAAAATATGATCAATCTTACCGAAAATTTGTCAAAGGAAATTTTTTAGAAGTTATAAGAGAATGCAAAAAAATACTTAAAAAAAGAAAGCACCAATTATTTTTTAACTTATTAAGTATTGCTTACCAGAAGAATGGGGAAATTGAAAAATCAATAGATGTTATGAGAGAAGCGTTAGCTTTGAATCCCAATCATCCAAATTTCCTAAATAATATAGGCACATGTTTTTATAAGTTACACAAATATTCAATAGCAAAAAAATATTATGAAAAAGGTTTAGAAATAGACAACAATCATCTTCATATTCTTAATAATTTGGGAAATTTAAAAAGAGATACTAATAAAATTGAAGAGTCGATAGAATATTATAAAAAAGTTTTAAGCATACAAAAAGATGCTGTTCCAGCCTTATTTAATCTAGTTGGCATTTATAGAATTACTAATCAAAAAGAGGAGTCGAAAAAATATTGTAAAAAAATACTAGAATTGAATAAAAAATTAACTGATGCTGATCGTCAATATTCTTTGGTTCATAAATACGTCAAAAACGACCCTCACTTAAATGAAATGCTAAAGAAAATAAATGATAAGGATTTAAATAATTTAGAAAAAATACATCTCTATTATGGAGTTCATAAAGCTTATGAAGACATTCAAGATTATAAGAATGCTTTTAAATTTTTGAAGATAGGAAACGAATTGATAAAAAAGGAGACAAAATATAACTTTAGTAAAGATGAAAAAAAGATTAATAATTACATAAATCTATACAAAAAGATTAAACATTTAAAATCATCTGAGACTCACAGAAATTTAATATTTATTGTGGGTATGCCGCGCTCAGGTTCTTCGTTGATTGAACAAATACTTTCGTCCCATAAAAACGTATTTGGTGGGGGTGAGATACAGTACATACAGGAAATTGCTAACAAAATAATAAATGAGAAAAAGATTGATGTCTCTTCAATCGATAATTATAGAAATGATTATCTTTCTTTAATATCAGAGTTAAATGATTCATCTTCTTTTTTTACAGATAAAGAATTATTAAACTTTTATAATATAGGATTGATCTTAAGTTTGTTTCCAAAAGCCAGAATAATTAATTGCACTCGAGACCCTTTAGATAACTGTTGGTCAATTTATAAAAATTATTTTCCAATTAAAACAGAGTTTGTGAATGACTTTAAGGATATCACTAAATTTTATAAACTTTATTTAAATACAATGAAATTTTGGCAAAATGAATTCCCTAAAAATATTTTCAATCTAAATTATGAAACCTTGTTAGAAAATCCAAAAGCTCAAATTGAAAAAATTTTAAATTTTTGTAATTTGAAATGGGATGAAAATGTTATGAGCCACCACAAGAGTTCACGTGTAATAAGAACATTAAGTTTTGATCAGGCAAACAAACCAATAAGTAAAAAAGTTTCCAATACCATCAAAAATTACAAGAGCATGATTGGAGATTTAGTTAAAGAGTTTTAGATTAAATTCTTCCAAAATCTGGTTTTGATGTATCTTGTTTTAATAAAACTATCTTTTGTCTTACCTTTTTTAAATTTTTCAATTTTGTTTCTAAATTCTTTCTATTTAATTTTATATCTTGTTTAAATATTTTTAAATTTTTAATAAAAAGATCGATCACTTTAAGCATATTTGATTTATTGTTAAAAAATATATCTCTCCACATGATTTCATTTGAAGCAGCAATTCTAGAAAAATCCCTTAATCCTCCAGCACTGAATCTAAGAACATTGTCTTTATTTGAAATTTTAAAATTAGTCGCTGTCAAAATTAAATTGTAAGCAATTAAATGTGGTAAATGACTTGTTATTGCAAATATTTTATCATGTTGATCTGCATCCATAGTAACTGTTTTTGAGCCAAGTAGTTTCCAAAATTTCAATATTTTTTTCATTCCTTTGGTTTCTGAGTTTTTTTGTTTTATTATTACTGACCATTTATTAACAAATAGATTTTCATTACCATTTAATGGTCCAGATACTTCAGATCCTGCTATTGGATGACTTGAAATCCAGTTAATATCTTTTCTTTTAATTCTATTTATTTTAGTAATTGTATCTCTTTTTGCAGAGCCGACATCAGTGATCAATATATTTTTTTTTGAGTATTTATTACATGCTAAAAAAATTTTTCTATATTCACTTAATGGAGTACAGATGATAATAAAATCACATGTAGATATTTTTTTATCTATTCTTTTAATTGTTTCAAATTTTAGCTTAAATCTCTTTAGCACTTTTTGATTTTTTTTTGATTTTTCAAAAACAAGAATTTTTTTTGCAATTCTTTTTTTGCAAACTTTCTTTAATATTGATGACCCTATTAAACCACAGCCTACAATTAGTAATTTATTGATCATTTTTTAAATATTTTTCCTAGAGTTTTTAGAAGAAGAATATTTTCTCTGGTATTTCCGATAGTTAACCTTAGTTTGTTTTTAAGTCTATATGCTTCTAAACTTCTTAAAAGTATTCCTTTTTTTTCAAGTGATTTTTTTATTCTAATTGCAGAGTATTTGCAATAATCAAAATCTAACAAAAGGAAATTCGCTGAAACTTTATTAGTTTGAATTTTATAATTTTCCAAAGTTTTTTTAATTCTAATGGCCCATTTTAAATTATGTTTGATAGATTTTGAAACAAAAGACTTATCCTTTAAAGCCTCGACAGCTGCCATTTCTGCAATTTTATTTATATTGAATGGTGGTTTAATTTTAAGAAGTTCTCTTACAATTTCTTTAGAGCCATAACCCCAACCTATTCTTAGTGAAGCTAAGCCGTATATTTTTGAAAATGTCCTTAGAACAAATACATTTTTTTTATTTTTAAATAATTCTAATCCAGATTTGTAATCTTTATTTACCATGTATTCATAGTAAGCATCATCAATTACAAGAAGAATATTTTGTCTAAGTTTTTTTCTTAATTCAAGAAGCTCTATTTTTGTTAAATAAGTACCTGTTGGATTATTAGGATTAGCTAAAAAAACAATTTTTGTTTTATTCGAAACTTTATCCAGAATTCCCTTAACTGAAACTTTAAATTTATTTTCCCTGGAAAAAATTACTTTTGAGCCAATTATGTTGCTGTATATCCTATACATTAAAAAACTGTACTGAGGAACAATCACCTCATCTTTTTTTTGTAAAAATAATTGGCACAATAATTGTATGACTTCATCAGATCCTGAGCCACAAATAATTTGATCAAAATTACATTTAAATTTTTGTGAGATTTCTCTCCTTAAAGTTCTTGTTTTGCTATCTGGATATTTATCAAGCTTTTTTATACTTGAAATTATCTTTCTGGATTTAGGTGATTGGCCAAGTGCTGATTCATTTGCAGATAGTTTAATAATATTTTTTTTTCTAAAAATATTAGACTTACCAGGTACATAGCTTTGAACATTTATTTTTCTATAATTTAATTTTTGCATAATGATATATATAAATAATATACTGGTTATTTAAATAAAATTAACCCTCTGTGAGATTTAATTGACATAAATAGTAACATGTTATAAAAGCATTTTGCGCTGATTTAACTGAATTGCGAGCGCTATAAAAAAACCGCTAAATAAGTTTTTTTTTCCTCACAATTCACAAAAAAACTATGAGTGAAAAAGATAAAATAAAAACTTTATTGGTAAAAAAACCGTTGAAGCTTGATTGTGGTCAGACAATAAGTGATTTTCCATTAGCTTATGAAACTTATGGGAAATTAAATGATAAAAAAGATAATGCTATTTTAGTTTTTCATGCACTAACAGGAGACCAGTTTGCTTCGGGAACTAATCCAATTACTAAGAAAGACGGTTGGTGGAATTACGCCCTTGGACCCGGTAAAGCTATTGATACTGATAAATTTTTTGTGATTGCAGCTAACGTTATTGGTGGCTGTATGGGTTCTTTTGGACCAAGTGATATAAATCCGAAAACAAAAAAACCTTACGGAACTAATTTTCCTGTAATCACAATAAATGATATGGTTAATGCTCAATATAACCTTTTAGAATATTTTAAAATTGAAAAATTATTCTGCGTAATTGGAGGATCTATGGGTGGAATGCAAGTCCTTCAGTTTGTATCTAACTTCCCAAACAAGGCTCATACCGCAATACCAATTGCCTGCACTGCAAGTCATTCAGCTCAAAATATTGCTCTTAATGAACTTGGTAGACAGTCTATAATGGCAGATAGGAACTGGCAGGATGGGTTTTATGAAGAACAAAATAAACAGCCAGATAAAGGTCTTGCAGTTGCAAGAATGGCAGCGCACATTACTTATTTGTCTAAAGCAGGTCTTCAAGAAAAGTTTGGTAGAAAGCTGCAAGAAAGAGATGATTTAAAATTTAGCTTTGATGCTGACTTTCAAATAGAAAGTTATTTAAGATATCAAGGCTCAGTTTTTGTGGATAGGTTTGATGCAAATAGCTATTTATATATCACAAGAGCCATGGATTATTTTGACTTAATAAAAAAGTTTGGGGGAAATCTATCCAAAGCTTTTGAAAAAAGTAATACAAAATTTTTTATTATATCTTTTACATCAGACTGGCTTTATCCAACATCTGAAAACAGAGAAATAGTGATAGCACTTAATGCTATTGGTAAAGACGTTGGATTTGTTGAAATTGCATCTGACAAGGGACATGACTCATTTTTACTTGATGTTCCAGACTTCCTCAACACTGTGAGGAATTTTTTAAACAAATCTTATGAGAAAATTTAATGAAAAAAGAATTTTATAATATCGCAAACTTAGTGACAAAAAACGCCAAAATTTTAGATGTAGGATGTGGGAATGGCGAATTAATGAAATATATAACTGAAAATATAAGTGAAGATATAAGGGGAATTGAATTATCAAAATCAAATGTTCAAAAGTGTGTTGAAAAAGGTTTAACTGTCATTGAGGGTGATGCAGAAAAAGATTTAAGGCAATTTCCAGATAACTCTTTTGATTTTGTAATTCTAAGTCAAACTTTACAAGCTTTCTTAGATCCAGAAAATGTATTGAATGAATTACTAAGGGTTGGCAAAAAAGCAATTGTATCAATCCCAAATTTTGGACACTGGAAAGTAAGACTTCATTTACTTTTAAAAGGCACAATGCCAGTTACAGAAAATTTACCTAATGAATGGTATAATACCCCAAACTTGCATATGTGTACAATTAAAGATTTTGAAAATTATTGTAAGCAAAGAAATATTAAGATTAATTTAAAAAATTTAAAATTTCAGAATTTATTTTCTGAATTAGGAATTTTTATACTAGAGAAATAAAGTGAAAATTGAAATAATTAAATGTCTTACTGACAATTTTTCATATTTGCTAATCAATGAAAAAAACCTGGATACTTGCGTGGTAGATCCTGGAGAGGCTAAACCAGTATTAGAGTATATCAAAAAAAATAATTTAAATTTAAAATACATTCTAAATACTCATCATCATGATGATCATATTGGTGGAAATAATATCCTTAAAAGCAAGTTTGATGCAAAAATTCTAGCCTTTGAAGATGATAAAGATAGAATTCCTATTATTGATATTCCCTTAAAAGATAATCAGGTTTGGAAGGATGATATATTTGAATTTAAAGTAATTCATGTACCTGGGCACACTTCTGGACATATATGCTTTCATTTTTTTAACGAAAAAACAGTTTTTACTGGAGATACATTGTTTTCTTTGGGGTGTGGAAGAATTTTTGAGGGGAGCTATGAAGATATGTTTAATTCATTATTAAGATTAAAAGTTTTACCTCCTGAAACAAAAGTGTACTTTGGACACGAATATACGTTGAATAATGCAATTTTTTGTCAAAGATTTGATCAAAACAATTCTGAACTTAATAAAAAGATTCTTAGCATTAAAAAAAAATTGGATAGTGGTTTTCCCTCTGTGCCATCTACAATAAAAGATGAATTGAATTGCAACATTTTTTTAAGGGCAAAAAATCAGGAAGAATTTTCAAAATTAAGGGATTTAAAGGATAATTTTTAATCGATATAACTTGACTATAAATACCTTATAACTATATTGCAGCATAATTTAGAAAATACTTTTATGTCATTTGCAGTCATACAAACAGGTGGGAAACAGTACAAAGTCAAAGCTGGAGAAATTTTAAAAATTGAAAAATTTCCAGAAGGTAAACCAAATAGTAAAATAGAATTCAAAGAGATTTTGGCTTACGGAGATGACAAAAATATTGAGTTAGGTAACCCTGTTGTTTCTGGTGCAAAAGTTGAGGCTGAATTATTAAAAAATTCAAAAAATAGAACTGTTTTAATATTTAAAAAACGTAGACGTAAAAATTCAAGAAGAAAAAACGGTCACAGACAGCAATTTTCATTAATTAGAGTAAACAAAATTATGTCAAAAGATGGAAAGGTCTTGTCTGAGGCAGAGAAAATTACTAAAGTAATCAAAAAAAAAGAAGAAAAAAAAACAACAACTAAAGTTAAATAATGGCAACAAAAAAAGCAGGTGGATCGTCAAGGAACGGAAGAGATAGTGCGGGCAGACGTCTAGGAGTCAAAAAATATGGGGGTCAGTTTGTAGTGCCTGGAAATATTATTGTTAGACAAAGGGGAACAAAAATTTTCCCTGGTCAAAATGTTGGTATGGGGAAAGATCATTCAATCTTTTCGGTTATAAAAGGGAAAGTTATTTTCAAAAAATCAAAGTCTGATAGGACTTACGTTTCAGTAAAACCCAATTAATATCCAAACAACTAACCCTGTTGTTTTATGAAATTTTTAGATCAAGTAAAGATATATATTAAAGCTGGCGACGGTGGATCTGGATCTCCGAGTTTTAGAAGAGAAAAATTTATAGAATTTGGTGGCCCTGATGGAGGCGACGGTGGAAAAGGTGGATCAGTAGTACTCGTCTCTGAGAGAAACTTAAATACTTTGATAGATTATAGATATCAACAACATTTCAAAGCTGAAAGAGGTGGTGATGGAAAAGGAAAAAATCAAACTGGAAAAGGTGGAGATAATTTATACTTAAAAGTTCCGATTGGAACGCAAGTTTTCGAAGAGGATAATAAAACTTTAATTTTCGATTTTAAAAAAGAAAAAGAGGAATATACAGCCGCAATAGGTGGAAAGGGTGGTTTTGGGAATACGAGATTTAAATCATCAACAAATAGAGCGCCACGTAAATTTACTAAAGGGCTTAAGGGGGAAGATTTTTGGATATGGTTGCAATTAAAAACTATTGCAGATATAGGAATTATAGGATTACCTAATGCAGGTAAATCAAGTTTACTAGCATCAATAACAAGCGCAAACCCAAAAATCGCAAATTATAAATTTACAACACTAAACCCTAATTTGGGTGTTGCGGTATATGATGATAAAGAAATTACTTTAGCAGACATTCCTGGACTTATAGAAGGTGCTCACAAAGGGGTGGGTTTAGGAACAAAATTTTTGAAACATATTGAAAGGTGTAAAACCTTGCTTCATTTAATTGATGTAACAGAAAAAGATTTAATCAGATCATATAAACAAATTAGAGCTGAGTTAGGTAAATATAGTAAATCTCTTTTAAAAAAAAATGAGATAATTGTGCTTAATAAAATTGATCTTATTGATAAAAAAAATTTAGATTCAAAAAAGAAAATTTTAAGCGGCAAAATCAAGAAAAAAATTTATGATTTATCTACCTTAGATAAATCAAAAATTTCAAAGATTAAATCTAAACTATTAGAATATGTATTTTGATAAATTAAACACAATAGTAATTAAAATTGGATCATCATTAATAATTGATGAGAAAAAAAAGATTAGAAGTAAATGGCTAGATAGTTTTGTAAAGGATATCCAGGGTTTCAAAAAAGTAGGTAAAAGAATTATAATTGTAAGTTCAGGAGCGATAGCTTTAGGATGTAAAAAACTTAATCTTGATAAAAAAAAACTTAAAATTGATAAGAGCCAAGCTGTTGCATCAATAGGTCAAATAGAATTAATGAATCTATTGAAAAAAAACTTCTCTAAAAAGAAAATGGACATATCTCAAATATTAATTACTCTTGAGGACACTGAAGTAAGAAGAAGAGCTATAAATGCAAGAAGAACATTAGACAATCTTTTTGATATTGGTTTTATACCGGTGGTAAACGAAAATGATAGTATCGCTACATCAGAAATAAAATACGGTGATAATGACAGACTTGCTTCAAGAGTTGCCCAAATATCTAACGCTGATTGTCTTATTCTACTTTCAGATGTTGGGGGGCTTTATAATAAAAATCCTAAAGTTCATAAAGATGCAAAATTAATTAAAGAGGTGAAAAAAATTGATGAGAATGTATTTAAAATTGCAAATAAAACAACTGGTGAATACGGATCAGGAGGTATGTTAACTAAAATTGAAGCAGCAAAGATATGTGGTTTAGCAGGATGTAAAATGGTGATCTCAAGTGGTTTAATATTAAACCCATTAAAACATATTAATTTATCCAAAGAGTGCACATGGTTTTTGCCAGAAATTTCAAAATTAGATGCAAGAAAAAAGTGGATAGCAAGCTCTGTCTCACCAAAAGGTGAGTTGATGATAGACAATGGAGCTATTATAGCTCTTAAAAAAGGAAAAAGTCTTCTTGCAGCTGGAATTAAAAATATAAAAGGTAACTTTGATAAAGGGGATCATATAAAAATTGTAGATGAGAAAAATTTTGAATTAGGAAGAGGTTTAAGCTCTTTCTCATCTGAAGAGATAAGTAAGATTAAAGGGCAACATTCTGACAAGATTAATAAAATATTAGGGTATAAAACTAAGTCTGAAGTAGTTCATAAAGATGATATGGTGGGATTTAGTAAATGAAAAATTATTTAAATAGAATTGGGATAAACGCAGTTAAGGCAGGATTAAAAATTATTGATAAAGAAAAAAAAAATAAAATTTTAAAAGATTATGTGAGCCTATTAACTAAATATAATGACAAAATTTTAAAAGAAAATTTAAAGGACCTGAAGATAGCTAAACAAAAAAAACTTGATATTAACTTAATAAATAGATTAGAGCTTAATGATAAAAAGATTGAAGGTATCAGGAAATCTGTATTAGAAATAATTAAACTCAAAGACCCGGTTAATAGGGTGGTTTCTAAATGGAGTCGACCTAACAAATTAAAGGTTAAAAAAGTTACTATTCCTATTGGGGTAATTGGAGTTATTTATGAAAGTAGACCAAACGTAACTTCAGACGTCTCTTCTTTATGTTTTAAATCTGGAAATAGTGTAATATTAAAAGGAGGTTCAGAAGCTTTTAATTCTAATAAAATTATCTCAAACTTATTCAGAAAAGCTCTTAAGAAAAATAAGGTAGATGTAAATTTTGTTCAATTTATTGAAAAAAAAAATAGAAAAGTGGTAGATTTTTTATTGTCTAAAATGGAGTCTTACATTGATGTAATAATTCCAAGAGGCGGCAAAAATCTAGTAAAAAAGGTAAAAAAATATTCAAATATACCCACCATAGGACATCTTGAAGGTTTATGTCATACCTTTGTAGATGAAAACGTAAATCACAAAATGGCAAGTAAAATTATATTAAATGCAAAATTAAGAAACCCTGGAATTTGTGGTGCTACAGAGACATTGCTTGTTCATAGAAAGCTCTCTAGCGAAAAAATCAATTTAATTATTAATGATTTATTAAAAAATAATTGTGAGATATATGCTGACAATACTATCAGAAAAATTTCTCCAAAAAAAATTCATAAAGCAACATCAAAAGATTGGTCGACCGAATACTTGTCATTAAAAATTTCTGTAAAAAAAGTCAACAGTGTAGAGGATGCCGTCGAACATATTAATAAGTATGGTACCTCACATACTGAGGCAATTATTTCTAATAATAAAAAAAATACAAAATACTTTTTTGAAAATGTGAAAAGTTCAATATTAATTCATAATTCATCGACTCAATTTGCAGATGGAGCTGAACTTGGCTTTGGTGGCGAAGTAGGTATATCAACTAATAAATTACCACCTAGAGGTCCTGTTGGTTTAAATCAACTTGTAACTTATAAATATGAAGTAATAGGAAATGGCCAAATACGATCTTAAAAAAAAAGTTAGACTAGGTATTCTTGGTGGAACTTTTGATCCTGCTCACAAAGGGCATTTAAAAATTTCTAAAGTTGCTAAAAAATTATTCAAATTAGACAAAATTGTATGGGCTATCACTGAAAAAAACCCTTTTAAAAGTAAAAGTTTTTATAGCCTTAAAAAAAGAGTCCAAATTGCAAGGAGTTTAACAAAAAAAACAAAGTATGTGACTGTGGGTTTTTATGAAAAAAAAATTAAATCTAATAAGACAATTAAGCTTATAAAATTTTTTAAAAAGAATCGCAGTAACGAAATTTTTTTTATAATGGGAGCTGATAATCTCATAAATTTTCATAAATGGAACAATTGGTCTAAAATTGGAAAGTTAGCAAAAATTTTAGTTTTTGATAGAAGCGGGTACAAAAAAAAATCAAAGGAATCAGTGGCTTATAAGAACTTAAAAAAAAGGGGTCTAAAATACATAAGTTTTAATAAGGTAAATATTTCATCTTCTCAAATAAGAAATATTTGATAAGGTAAATAATTAATGGCCGAAAACTTAGACTTAAAAAAAATCATCATCAAAACACTCGATAGTAATAAGGCTTTAGACATAGTATCTATAGATCTTAAAGATAAATCCTCAATAGCTGACTATATGATTGTTGCAAGTGGAACGTCTTCTAGACATATCCAGTCTCTTTCTGAACAAGTTTTGGAAAAGTTTAAAACTAATGGATTAAAAAATTGTAAAATTGAGGGAAAAGATAGTGCTGAGTGGAAACTGGTAGATGGAATAGACATTGTAGTCCATATTTTTAATCCAGAGAAAAGAAAGTTTTATGAATTAGAAAAAATTTGGTCTGAGTTAATTCCAAAAGAGAAAGTTATTGTTTAATGAGAATAATTATTTTTGTAATTATATTTTTTCATACGTTTACACTTGCATTTTCAAATAATGATAACATTTACGATAAAGTAGATTTATTTGGAGAAGTACTTGATAAAGTCAACAAAGAATATGTTGAAGAGATAGATCAAGCTGAAGCAATGGATGCTGCGATCGATGGAGTCTTAAGATCGCTTGACCCATATTCTGCATATTTATCACCAGAGGATCTTAAACAAATGGAAACTGAAACAAGCGGTAAATTTGGGGGATTAGGAATCGAAGTCGGTATGGAAGCAGGTGTTGTAAAAGTAATATCTCCAATAGATAATTCTCCAGCTGACAAAGCTGGTGTTAAAGCAGGTGATTACATAGTGAAAATAAATGACACGCAGGTACAAGGAAAGACATTGACTGAAGCCGTTGATTTAATGAGAGGACCAGTTGGAAGTAGTATCGAAATTACAGTTAGAAGAGTTGGGAAAAAGAAATCATTAATATTCAATATTACAAGAGAAATTATTCAAATCGCATCAGTGAAATCAAAGACTTATGATAAAAAAATTGGTTACTTAAGATTGACGTCATTTAATGAAAATAGTGGTAGTCAAATCAAAACTGAGATTAAAAAATTTAAAAGAGATAAAAAAATTGAAAGCTATATCCTTGACTTACGGAATAATCCTGGAGGATTATTATCTCAAGCAATTAAAATATCAGATTTTTTTCTTGAGGATGGAGAAATCGTATCTACCAAGGGCCGACAAAAAAGTGAAAATAGAAAATGGTTTGCAAGTAGTGGAGATTTAATAAATGGTAAAACTCTTGTAGTTTTAATTAATAATGGGTCTGCATCAGCATCAGAAATAGTTGCGGGAGCATTAAAGGATCACAAAAGAGCAGTTTTGGTTGGTGAAAGTACATATGGTAAAGGTTCTGTTCAATCAATAATTCCTCTTAAAAATGAGGGAGCAATTAGACTAACAATTTCAAAATATTATTTACCCTCAGGAAAATCAATTTCAGAGGTTGGTGTAGCTCCAGATATATCAATTGAAGAAGAAGAGAGTGATTTTCGAATTGATACAGAAACCGATAATCAATTAAATTTTGCTCGTAAACTTTTAGCGGGATAGATGCTCGAAAAGTTTAAAAAGTTGCCACTTAGAAAAGGAGTGGGCATTGTTTTACTTAATCAAAACAACGAAGTCTTTGTAGCAAAAAGAATAGATAATCCAAACAATTATTGGCAAATGCCTCAAGGTGGAATTGATGAAAATGAGGACTATCTTGATGCAGCTACAAGAGAGTTAGAAGAAGAAACAAGTATAACAAATGTTAAATTGATTAAAGAGTTGGACGGTTTTCAAACTTATCTGCTTCCTCAAAATCTTTTAGGAATTATATGGAAAGGAAAATACAAAGGTCAAATACAAAAGTGGTTTTGTATGAGATTTCTAGGTAGTGATAACGAAATAAATATAAAAACCAAAAAGCCTGAGTTCTTGGAGTGGAAATGGATAAGCCTTGAAGATATAACGAAAAATGTGGTTGATTTCAAATTAGACGTTTACAATGAAGTCAAAAAAAAAGTGTTGGATATTTTAAAATAATTTAATTGAGTCTATTCAAAACATCAATTTTTTGATTTGCTAAAAATCTTTTTTGGTCATCTAAATTTTCATCTTTTAAAGCTTCATTGGCCTCATTAATCATTGAGCTTAAATCGTCTTTTTTAATTTCTTTTATGTCGATAATTCTGCTGGTAAGAATTGATAAAGAATTTTCACTAAATTCTATAATTCCATCTTCAACATATAATTCTTTTACTTCATTGCCTGTAAAAACCTTGACTATTCCAGGTTTTAAAAATGAAATTATAGATATGTGATCTTTCAAAATACCCATATCACCTTCAAATGCAGGTACCACCACTTCAGATACATTATCTAAAGAAAGGAATAATTTTTCTGGATTAACAATTTCCAAGTTAAACGAATCTGACATTATGCAGCGGCTTCTTTCTCCATTTTTTTAGCTTTCTCAATGGCCTCTTCGATAGTACCAACCATATAAAATGCTGCCTCAGGAAGATGATCATATTCACCTTTACAAATTGCATCAAACCCTTTTATAGTTGAGTCTAGATCTACTAATTTTCCAGGTGATCCAGTAAAGACCTCTGCAACAAAGAATGGTTGAGATAAAAATCTTTGAATTTTTCTAGCTCTGGCTACAATTAATTTGTCCTCTTCGGATAGTTCATCCATTCCGAGAATTGCAATGATATCTTGTAAAGATTTGTAAGTCTGAAGCACTTTTTGTACTTCTCTAGCTACTCTATAATGTTCATCACCAACAATCCTTGGATCTAGTATTCTTGAAGTAGAGTCTAAAGGATCAACTGCAGGATAAATACCTATTTCTGCTATCTGTCTCGATAATACTGTTGTTGCATCTAAGTGAGCAAAAGATGTTGCTGGTGCAGGGTCAGTTAGGTCATCTGCAGGCACATAAATCGCTTGTACTGAAGTAATTGAGCCCTTATTTGTCGTCGTAATTCTCTCTTGTAAATTACCCATATCGGTAGCAAGAGTTGGTTGATATCCAACAGCTGAAGGTATCCTACCTAATAATGCAGAAACTTCTGAACCAGCTTGCGTAAATCTAAAAATATTATCAACGAAAAATAATACGTCTTGGCCTTCTTGATCTCTAAAATATTCAGCAACAGTCAATCCAGTTAACGCGACCCTTGCTCTTGCTCCTGGAGGCTCGTTCATTTGACCATAGACTAATGCAGCTTTTGAACCTTTGCCTTCTGGCTTAATTACTCCTGAGTCAATCATCTCATGATAAAGGTCATTTCCTTCTCTAGTTCTTTCCCCTACACCTGCAAAAACAGAAAAGCCACCATGTGCTTTAGCAACGTTATTTATCAATTCCATAATTAAAACAGTCTTTCCAACACCTGCGCCACCAAATAATCCAATTTTTCCACCCTTTGCATATGGCGCTAAAAGATCAATTACTTTAATACCTGTAACTAATATTTCAGTCTCTGTAGATTGATCATTAAATTCTGGAGCCGCTCTATGAATTGGCCAATTTTCTTTACTCTTAACATCACCTTTTTCATCAATAGGTTCGCCAATGACATTTATAATTCTTCCTAAAGTTTCTGGTCCAACTGGTACTTTAATTGGTGCGCCTGTATCTGTTACTTCATCTCCCCTTTTAAGACCCTCTGTAGAGTCCATAGCAATGGTTCTCACACTAGACTCTCCCAAATGTTGGGCTACTTCTAAAACTAACCTGTTCCCAGCATTTTTACATTCTAGTGCAGTTAAAATCTCGGGTAATTCTCCTTCAAAACTTACATCGACAACTGCTCCGATGATTTGAGTTATTTTTCCTTTTCTCATATTATAAACTTTCTGCTCCTGATATTATTTCAATTAATTCTTTTGTAATAGCTGCTTGTCGACTTCTATTATATTCAATTGTGAGTTTCTCAACCATTTCCCCAGCATTTCTTGTCGCATTATCCATTGCACTCATTCTTGATCCTTGTTCGCTAGCCGAATTCTCCAACATTGCTTTAAAAATTTGTGTTGAAATATTCTTTGGTAACAAGTTATTTAATATTTCATCCTCTTCGGGCTCAAACTCGTAATTCATAACATCATTTTTATCGTCTGATTTCTCTGATTTTAATGGGATAATTTGTTGTTCTTGAGGAATTTGGGTAATAACATTTTTAAATTTGTTAAAGAAGATTGTGCAAACATCGAATTCTCCTTTCTCAAATTTCTCAATTATCATTTTTCCTACTTTATCAGCGTCAAAGTAATTTACATTTTTAGATTCTTTGAAAGAAATATTCTCAATTATATGCTCTTTATAAGCTCTTTTAAGTTGATCAAATCCTTTTGATCCAACTGTTACTATCTTAAGCTCCTTACCACTATCTAATATTTTTTTGAAATAGGACTTTGCTTTTTTGGTGATGTTTGAATTAAAACCTCCACATAAACCTCTGTCAGAGGTCATTACCACACAGAGATGCACATTATCTTTACCTGAGCCAGCTAAAAGCTTTGGTGCATTTTCCTTATCATTTATATTCTTAGACAAATTTAAGATTATATTATGCATCTTATCAGAGTAAGGCCTTCCTTTTTCAGCACTTTCCTGAGCTTTTCTAAGCTTTGCAGCTGCAACCATTTTCATTGCTTTTGTAATTTTTTGTGTAGATTTTACACTTGTTATTCTTTTTTTTAAATCGTCTAAACTAGCCATAATTATTTATCGAAATTTTTCTTTAAATCCAAAATAATACTCGTTAATTTTTTCTCATTATCTTCTTCAAGTTTTCCTGATGAAATTATTGAATTTATCAAATCTGGTTGTTCAGATTTACATTTCTCAATTATATCTTTCTCAAATTTTGATATATCTTTTTGTTGAATATCGTCTAAGTGACCTTTTACACCACAAAAGACAGAAATAACTTGTTCAGCTACTGTCATTGGAGAATATTGTTTTTGTTTTAATAATTCAGTTAATTTTGCTCCTCTGTTTAAAAGTTTTTGAGTTGACGCATCTAAGTCAGATCCAAACTGTGCAAAAGCTGCCATCTCTCTATATTGAGCAAGTTCAAGTTTCATAGATCCAGAAACTTTTTTCATAGCTTTTGTTTGAGCAGAAGATCCTACCCTTGAAACTGATAAGCCAACATTAATTGCAGGTCTTATTCCTTGATTGAATAGTTCTGTCTCTAAAAATATTTGTCCATCAGTAATTGAGATTACGTTAGTAGGTATGTAAGCTGATACGTCTCCTGCTTGAGTTTCGATGATTGGCAACGCAGTTAATGATCCTCCGCCATGTTCGTCACCTAATTTTGCTGCTCTTTCAAGTAATCGACTATGTAAATAAAAAACATCTCCTGGATATGCCTCTCTTCCTGGAGGACGTCTTAAAAGAAGTGACATTTGTCTGTAGGCTACTGCTTGTTTTGAAAGATCGTCATAAATAATTAAAGCATGCATTCCATTGTCTCTAAAATATTCACCCATAGCACATCCAGTGTATGGAGCTAAAAATTGTAATGGAGCTGCATCTGAAGCTGTTGCCGCAACAATTGTTGTATATTCCATAGCTCCAGCCTCTTCTAAAGTTTTCTCTATCTGTCTAACAGTCGATCGTTTTTGACCTATTGCAACATAAATACAATAAAGTTTTTGTTTTTCATCACCTGACTCGTTTATCTTTTTTTGATTAATTATCGCATCAATAGCAACAGCAGTTTTTCCTGTTTGGCGATCTCCAATAATTAATTCCCTTTGACCTCTACCTATTGGAACCAAACTATCAATTGATTTTAAACCTGTTTGCATTGGTTCGCTGACAGATTTTCTTGGAATAATTCCTGGTGCTTTCACCTCGACTCTACTTCGTTTAATACTTTTGTCTAAAGCTCCTTTGCCGTCTATTGGGTTTCCTAATCCATCAACAACTCTTCCAAGTAATTCTTTACCAACTGGTGTATCGACAATCGCTCCAGTTCTTTTGACTGTATCACCTTCTTTAACTGCTCTATCATCACCAAAAATAACTACTCCAACGTTATCACTTTCTAAATTCAACGCCATACCTTTAGAACCATCAGCAAATTCTACCATCTCACCAGCTTGAACATTGTCGAGTCCGTAAATTCTTGCTATTCCGTCTCCTACAGATAAAACTTGACCAATTTCTGTAACTTCAGATTTATCTCCAAATTTTTTGATTTGTTCTTTTAATATTTTTGTTACTTCTGATGGGTTAATATCCATTATACTCCCTTCATTGAGTTTTTCATTTTCATTAATTTATTCTTTAAAGAGTTATCAATCATAATACTTCCAATTTTTATTTTTACTCCAGCAAGCAATGACTCATCAACCTTATAACTTAAGTTAATTTTTGAATTAAAGTCTTTGGTCATTTCCTCTTTAATTTTTTCTATCTCAGAGTTATCTAATTTTTTTGAAGATACAAGCTCAGCTCTAACTTCTCCTCTTTGAATTGAACAATAGGTGATAAAATCGTTTAAGATATTATTTAAAAAAAATATTCTTCTTTTATGAATAAGAAATTTTATGAACTTAATAAATAAGCTGTTCAATTTTACTTTTTCAAAAATTGCACTAAAAATCTCAAGCTGCTTATCTTGTTTGAATGTAGGGTCTTTTATAAAAGTTGAGAAATCCTGAGAGTCTTTAATTACGCTGTATAAGGACTTTGCCTGAGCTTCGATTTCATCTAACACACTATTCTCTTTTGCAAGCTCAAACAAAGACTGGGAATAACTGTTTGTTGCTTTAGTTTGGGAGTTAGACAAGTTAGATCCTTTGTATTTGCTGATAAATTTTCAGATTAATTAACATATAGGCAAGTAACGATCAAGTATGAGCTTTAAAAAAAGCCACAAAAATAACAGTTAATTGAAATTTATTGGATCAACATCAACTGAAAGTTTTATTCCTTTTGGGATATTAAATCTTTTAAGAGCCATTTTTAAGTTTTTCTGAGCTGAAATATTCTTTGCAGATCTTAATAAAATCCTATTCCTGTAATTTCCTCTTACTTTATAGATCGGAGCATTTACTGGTCCAAGAATCTTGACTTTAAGGTTTTTTTTTAAAAATTCTGACAATTCAAATGATGCCTGGTCGGATTTTTTGCTATTTTGAGCACTGACTATTATTGATATAAATCTCTCAAAGGGAGGCAATAAATTCTTTTCCCTCAGAATTAATTCTTTATCCAAAAAAATATAAGGATCAGGATTTACGATTTGTGATATGTAATCTGAGTTTAAATTCATTGTTTGAAAATAAACTTTTGAAGGCTTTCCTTCTCGACCGGCTCTACCTGATAGTTGGTGGTAAAGCTGTACAGTTTTTTCAGCACTTCTTAAATCGTAACCTCGAGAGGAATAGTCAATATCCAATACAATAATACAGTTCAGATTAGGAAAATGAAAACCTTTTGAAATCAGTTGAGTACCAATTAAAATATTAATCTTATTATCTATTATCTCTTGGATTTTAGAAGATGAGTCTTTTTTATTCATGGTGTCACTTGAGAAAATTAAAGTTTTTTTGTCAGGAAAAATCTTTTTTATTTCCTCGAGTATTTTTTCAACACCTGGACCACTAAAGTTAAAATCACATTGGAGGTCTTTTGAAGAGCAGTCTCGCTTCATCTCTGCGGAATAACCGCAATAATGACACAAAACTTTATTTCTTATCTTATGATAAACTAGATTGATTGAGCAAAAAGGACAGTCAAAAGTTTTCAAACAGTTTTTACATAATACAAATGGCGAGTAACCTCTTCTATTTACAAAAAATAAAACCTGATTTTTCCTAGATAAATTATCTTTTACTTTTTCAATCAATTCCTCTGAAATAAATGTTCCTTTTTTTTCACTTTTTTTAATTTTTATAATTTCATAATCTGGCAACTTTGCATCTCTAAATCGCTCAGTTAACCTTGATGAATGAAACTTTTTTCCTTTAATATTTTTATAAGTTTCAATAGATGGAACAGCAGATATCAAGTTGATAGGTATATTTTCAAATGATGCTCTGGATATTGCCATATCTCTAGCATGATAGTTTACACCTTCATCTTGTTTGTAAGATTGGTCGTGTTCTTCATCTATAGTAATAAGACCTAATTTTTTAAAAGGTAAAAATAAAGCCGACCTTGCACCAATGACTACTTTTATTTTTCCTGATTTCAAACCACTCCAAATTATTTTTTTATTTTTTTTTGTAATTGATGAATGCCAAACAGCTGGCTTAAAACCAAAAAAAGAAATGAAATTTTTTTCAAATTCTTTTGTAAGGCCAATTTCAGGAAGTAATATTAAAGATTGATAACCTTCATTTAATTTTTTTTTTATTGCATTAAAGTAAACTATTGTTTTTCCTGAACCTGTTGTTCCTTGTAATACATGAACTCTAAAATTTTTATCCCCCTTTTCTATTTCATATAAACTTTTTTTTTGCTGGGTGTTAAGCCTGTAATCTTTAATTGGGTATTTTTCATTAAACTGATCGTAAGTGTCTGTTTTATAATCTTCTTCTATAGAATTATTTACTAGATGAAGTTTTAACGCCATACCTTTGGGGACAATATTATAATCAGAAAACCAATTTAAAAATTTTATTGTTTTACTTTCTAAAGGATCTTTTGTAAATTTTTTTATAATATCTTTTATCTTAAATTTTTTTTTAGGTCCTTCCTCAAAATTATCCCAGATAATACCTATCATTTTTTTTTTACCAAAAGGTACTTCTACATAATCGCCAATTTTAAGTTTTTCTTTTGAGGTGTATGTAAATGGGTGATCAAAAATGTTCGGTAATAGTACTGGTACTTTCATTTTGTAATGAAAAAAATTTTAAGAATGTATTTGTCTTTTTTCAACAGATAAAGCTGCCTCTTTTATTGCCTCAGAAAATGTTGGATGAGCATGGCAAGTTCGTGCGATATCCTCAGAGCTTGCTCCAAATTCCATTGCAACTGCCATTTCTGCGATCATTTCTCCTACATGAGGCCCTATCATATGTACTCCTAAAACTTTATCAGTATCTTTATCGGCTAAGATTTTTACGAATCCTTCAGGCTCATCAATTGCTTTAGCTCTTGAGTTGGCCATAAAAGGAAACTTTCCAATTTTATAAGACTTATTTTTCTCTTTTAGTTGCTCTTCCGTTAAACCTATGCTTGCAACCTCAGGAGTAGTGTAAATTACCCCTGGAATTAAATCGTAGTTTACATGACCAGATTGGCCTGCAATTATTTCTGCGACTGCGATCCCTTCCTCTTCAGCTTTGTGAGCTAACATTGGCCCATCAATTACATCTCCAATAGCGTAAATATTTTTTGCTGAAGTTTGAAATTTCTTATCAATCTTAATCCTTCCTTTTTCATCTGATTTTACTCCTGCAGAACTCAAATTTAAGTTAGATGTAAACGGTTTTCTTCCAATTGATATTAGGGCTACGTCACAATTAAATTCTTTGCTGTCTCCATTCTTATCTGACGTTGAAATTTGTACCCCATTGTTAGTTTTTTTAATGCTAGTTACTTTTCTATTTAAGTGGAACTTTATATTTTGCTTCTTCAATATTTTCATAAACTCTTCTGAAATCTCTCTATCCATCCCAGGTGTTATATGATCTAAAAATTCGATTACATTTACTTCAGCCCCTAAACGAGACCAGACAGAACCCATTTCTAAACCTATATAACCCCCACCAACGACAACTAGACTTTTTGGAACTTCTTTTAAAGATAGGGCACCTGTCGAAGAGACGATTGTTTTTTCATCAAATTCTACGTTGGGCATGGGCATTGCCTCAGATCCAGTCGCAATAATAATGTTTTTTGCCTCAATCTCTTTTTTTTTACCATCTTCGCCTTTTACTGATATTTTTTTGTCAGAAACGAAACTGCCGAAACCTTTTAAGTAAGTTACCTTGTTTTTTTTAAATAAAAATTCAACACCCTTGGTCAAAATTGAAACTGCTTTTTCTTTATTTTTCATCATCTTGTCTAAATTAAGTTTTACGTCTCCTGTTTCAATTCCAAGTTTAGAAAAATTTTTAGCCTTTTTAAAATTCTCAGACAAATTTAATAAGCTTTTTGAAGGAATACATCCAATGTTTAAACAAGTTCCACCTAGAGCACCTCTAGCTTCTATACAGGCGGTTTTTTGACCTAGTTGAGCTAACCTTATAGCGCAAACATATCCACCAGGTCCGCCACCGATCACTACTGAATCAAATTTTTCTGTCATAAACTATAAATTTAAAAATAATCTTCTTGGATCTTCTAAGTTATCTTTTGTATTTTTTAAAAAAGAAACCGCTTCTTTCCCATCAATTATTCTATGATCATATGATAAAGCTATATACATTATTGGTCTTATTTTAATTTCACCATTTACCACATGCGGCCTTTCTACAATATTATGCATTCCTAAAACTCCGGATTGAGGTAAATTTAAAATAGGTGTTGATAACATTGACCCATAGACACCACCGTTGCTGATAGTAAATGTCCCGCCTTGAAGATCGTCAATTGTAATCTTTCCATCTCTTGCTTTATCAGACAATTCTTTAATTTTCTTTTCTATGTCTGCGAAAGACATTTCATCTGCATTTTTTAAAACTGGAACCACAAGACCTTTTTCGGTGCCTACTGCAAAACTTATATTATAGTAGTTCTTATAAATTATGTTCTCTCCCTCAATTTCAGCATTAATTGCTGGAAAAAGTTTTAGACTTTCAATGCAAGCTTTAACAAAAAAGGACATAAAACCTAGTTTTATGCCAAACCTATCTTGAAAATCACTTTGATTTTCTTTTCTCATGTCAATTATACCGCTCATATCGACTTCATTAAAAGTTGTAAGCATTGCAGCATTATCTTGGGCTTGTTTAAGTCTTTTAGCAATTGTTAGCCTTAGCCTTGTCATCTTTATTTTTTCTTCTTGGCCAAACTTTATTTTCCGCTCAGAAGGTCCAGGTTTAATGTTCATTAAACTTAGTAGATCACCTTTTGAAACTCTTCCACCTCTGCCAGTTCCTTGAATTTTTTTTAAGTCAATTTTATTATCTGCAGCAATCTTTCTCACAGCAGGAGAAACAGATACATCTTTTGTTTTTTTAGATTTCTCTTTTTTAGAGGATACTTCTTCTGTGAGGATTAATGGTTCTTCCTTACTTGTATTTTCATTAGGTTCTGAAATTTTTTCTTCCTTATCGAACAGTTTTGTTTCAACCTCATTTGTTTCGACTTCTTTTTTTAAACTAATAATATTATCTTCGTTGTGTACTGCTTTTTTCTCTTCTTTAGGTTCGTTCTCAGTTTCATCTTTTTTTGAGCTTCCTCCGATTATTGATCCGAGAACGGCTCCTACCTCAACTGTCGAGCCATTTTGAGCATTTATTTCGCTTAATACTCCATCTGAAGGGGATGGAACCTCTAAATTTACTTTATCAGTTTCAAGTTCAACAACAGGTTCATCAGCTTCGACACTATCTCCTTTATTTTTTAACCATTTAGCTACAGTTGCTTCTGTTATACTTTCTCCTAAAACTGGAACTACAATTTTGTCTGACATTATTCTAAAATCTTGTCTATAATTTCTTTTTGTTGTTTTGCATGTCTTTTCGCATATCCAGTAGCTGGTGAAGCTGAAGGATTTCTGCCAATAAACTTTAATTTCTTTTTAACCTCTAAATTATCTAAAGTCCATTGAATATAATCTCTTACTGAAAACCAAGCACCCATATTTTTAGGTTCTTCTTGGCACCAAATAAATTTAGCGTATTCAGCATATGGTTTAATAGCTTTCGTCAAAGACCTTACTGGGAATGGATAAAGTTGTTCTATTCTTACAAAAACAACATCGTCAATTTTCTCCCTTTCTCTCGCAGCTAAAAGATCAAAATATATTTTTCCAGAGCAAAGAATAACTTTTCTTATCTTTTTTGGTTTTTTTAATTCAATTAATTTGTTCTTTTTATTTAAGGCTTGATCCTCTAAAACTCTATGAAATGAATTATTTTTATCAAAGTCCTCTATATTTGAAACACAGTATTTGTTTCTCAATAAAGATTTTGGAGTCATTATAACAAGTGGCTTTCTGAATTCTCTGTGAATCTGTCTTCTAAGAGCATGAAAATAATTTGCTGGAGTAGTACAATTAAGAACTTGCATATTTTCTTGAGCACAAAGTTGCAAAAATCTTTCAAGTCTTGCTGAAGAATGTTCAGGCCCTTGTCCCTCATAACCATGGGGAAGCAATAGAACTAATCCAGAGGCTCTAAACCATTTTCTCTCTCCAGAGGCAATGAATTGATCAATTACGACTTGAGCTCCATTTGCAAAATCTCCAAATTGCGCCTCCCAGACCGTTAAGGTTTCTGGCTCTACAAGGCTGTATCCATACTCAAATCCTAGTACTGCTAGTTCAGATAAAAAACTATCTACAATTTCAAATTTTTTCTGTTTTGTAGATACATGATCTAACGGCACGTATCTTGAGTTATCTATTTGATTTCGTAAAACTGAGTGTCTTTGACTAAATGTACCACGACCACTATCTTGGCCGACTAATCTCACAGGAAATCCCTCTTCGAGTAATGTTGCAAATGCTAGCGTTTCTGCATTAGCCCAATCAATATTTTTTTCATCTTGTACACACTTATCTCTATTTTCAAAAACTTTTTGTATAGTTTTATGAATATTAAGCTCTGGTTTTAAAAAGTTTATTTTTGCAGAGAGTTTTTTTAATTTCGTCGTATCAACTCCTGTCTGTCCTCTTTTATCCTTACCTTTCTTTGGTTGATATCTTGACCAGGTCCCTTCAAACCAATTCAGTTTTGGTTTGTAATCATTTGCAGTTTTAAATTGATCATCCAAAAGTTTTTTAAAGTCGTTTACTTTATTTTTGAATTGATCTTCAGTTATACTGTTATTTTTAATAAGTTTTTTCCCATATATATTTAAAGTAGATGGATGTGATCTTATTTTTTTGTACATTAAAGGCTGAGTAAAAGATGGTTCATCTCCTTCATTATGACCGAATCTTCTGTAGCAAATCATGTCAATTACAACATCTTTGTTAAATTTTTGTCTAAACTCAATTGCGATTTTAGCACAATGAACAACTGCTTCTGGATCATCTCCATTGCAATGAAGAATGGGAGCCTCTACAATTTTTCCTAAATCAGATGGGTACGGGCTTGATCTAGCAAACCTTGGACTAGTGGTAAAACCAATTTGGTTATTTACAATTATATGAATTGTTCCACCTGTGTTGTGACCTTTTAAACCTGACATCGCAAAACATTCAGCTACAACTCCTTGCCCTGCAAATGCTGCATCCCCGTGAATAAGTAAAGGTATTACTTTTTTTCTTTCTGTGTCTTTATGAAAATATTGTTTTGCTCTAGTTTGACCAAGAACTACAGGGTTAACTGCTTCTAAATGAGAAGGGTTGTCTGTAAGACTAACATGTACAGAGTTTCCATCAAAAGTTCTATCTGATGAAGCACCTAAATGATATTTTACATCACCTGTAGAGTCCTCGCTTGAAGAAGCAAATTCACCAGCAAATTCGTTGAAAATTCTTTTATAAGACTTTTGAAGAACATTTGCTAAAACATTTAATCTACCTCTATGTGACATTCCAATTTTGATTTCTTTTACTCCCAGCTGGCCTCCACGCTTAATAATTTGTTCTAGTGCTGGAATTAAAGACTCTGCACCATCAAGACCAAATCTTTTCGTGCCAACATATTTTTTTGCTAAAAATTTTTCAAAACCTTCAGCTTGAATAATCTTATTTAATATTGCGTCTTTTCCTTTTTCAGTAAAATTAATTTGGTTCTCCTCTTTTTCCATTCTTTCTCTAAACCAAACTTTCTCCGTTGGATTTGTTATATGCATATATTCAGCACCTATTGATGAGCAATACACTTTTCTTAATTTTGTGATGATTTCATTTATTGAGGCATAACCCACATCCATATATGAATTAAGATAGATTTTTCTGTCAAAGTCCTCAGTTTTGAAACCATAGTCATTTGGATGTAATTCATAAAGATATTCTCTTTTCATTAAACCAAGAGGATCAAGGTTTGCTATAAGGTGGCCTCTAATTCTATATGCCCTTATCAATGCGATTGCTTTAATAGAATCTATTTTCTCCCTTTCAGAACCATTTAGATTTTCCTCAAGTCTTTTATTTTTTTTTGGATCTATCGATATCTTTTTTGGACTCCATGAAGGGCCCGATATTTCTTTTGAAACTGAATTTAAATCTTCATTTAAATCACTAAAGTATTTTTTCCAACTATCTGGTAATTTTGGGTCATTCTCTATAAATCTTACATACATTTCCTCTATAAACTGGCTGTTAGATTTATTAAGAAAAGACTGTTGCTTAAATTCTAAGTTTTTTGAGGAGCTCATTTACGATTATTATAATATTAACATTAAAATATTAAAGACCCAATTTATTTTTTAATGTAATTCCCATTTCTGCAGGGGATTTTGCAATGGTAATACCTGCATCTGTCATTGTATCAATTTTATCTGAAGCTCCTCCTTTGCCACCAGAAATTATTGCTCCCGCATGTCCCATTCTTCGTCCAGGAGGTGCTGTTATACCAGCAATAAATCCTACCATAGGCTTTTTGATTTTATGATTTTTGATAAATTCTGCTGCTTCTTCCTCTGCAGTTCCCCCAATTTCACCAATCATCAAAATAGACTCAGTCTCTGGATCGTTTAAAAACAAGTCTAAACAATCTATAAAATTAGTTCCGTTAATTGGATCTCCTCCTATTCCAATACATGTTGACTGACCTAATCCGTTTTCAGTTGTTTGTGCGACAGCCTCATAAGTTAGAGTTCCTGATCTTGAGACTATACCAACGGATCCCTTCTTATGAATATTTCCTGGCATGATACCAATTTTACATTCGTCTGGAGTGATAATTCCTGGACAATTTGGTCCAATTAGTCTGGAAGCTGAGTTTGATAATTTTTCTTTTACTTTTAACATATCCAAGATTGGAATCCCTTCAGTTATACAAACTATCAATTCGATCTTAGCCTCAATTGCCTCGATTATTGCTGCAGCAGCAAATTTTGCAGGGACATAAATCATTGTTGCATTTGCATTAGTCTTGTCTTTTGCTTCTTTTACAGAATTAAAAACAGGTTTATTTAAGTGTGTTTGTCCTCCTTTACCTGGAGTTACGCCTCCGACTAGATTCGTCCCATATTTTATTGACTGTTCAGAATGAAATGTTCCATGGGCGCCTGTGAAGCCTTGGCATATAAGTTTAGTATTTTTATTTATTAAAACTGACATTTTATTCCACTTGTTTTACAATTTTTTTTGCTGCATCCCCTAGATCGCTAGCAGAGATTATTTTTAATCCAGATTCATCTAATATTTTTTTTCCTTCTTTAGCATTGGTTCCAGCAAGTCTTACTACAAGAGGTATATTTATTTTGGATTCTTTTGCAGCCTCTACAATTCCCTGGGCAAGGACATCACACCTCATAATCCCTCCAAAAATATTTATCAGTATTCCTTTTACATTTTTATCTGATAAAATTATCTTAAACGCAGCTGCAACTTTTTCTTTAGATGCACCGCCTCCTACATCTAAAAAATTTGCAGGTTCTTGACCATGCAGTTTTATTATATCCATTGTTGCCATAGCTAATCCCGCTCCGTTTACCATACATCCAATGGATCCATCTAATTTTATGTAAGCTAAATCGTGTTTACTTGCCTCTATTTCTGTAGGATCCTCTTCATTCAAATCTCTTAATTCCAGTAATTCTGGATGTTTGAAAATTGCATTATCATCAAAGCTTATTTTTGCATCCAGACAAACAATATTGTTTTCCTTTGTAAGTATTAGTGGATTGATTTCAATTAAGCTTGCATCGGTAGAGACAAATGTTTTGTAAATTGATTTAATAATCTTGATACATTTAAGATTGGCATCATCATCTAGATTGAAATTATGAATAATTTTTTTACAATCCTCATCTTCAATATCTTCCTTAAAACTAATTTTTACAGTATTAATTTTATTAGGATCACTTTTTGCAACTTCTTCGATGTCCATCCCACCCTGATCGCTAGAAATAAAAGCAATTTTAGAACTTGCCCTATCAATAAGACAGGATAAATAGAATTCTTTTTTTATGTTGGATGGCTCCTCTAGATAAAGTCTTTTAACTTCTTTACCAATTGGTCCTGTCTGATGTGTAATTAATTTTTTTCCTAACAAATCCTTTGCAGCTTTTTCTAGATCAGATAAATTATCTAATATTTTAACTCCGCCTGCCTTACCTCTCCCGCCTGCATGTATTTGTGCTTTTAGAACATATTTTTTAAGATTGAGTTTTTTTGCATTTTCTAAAACTTCCTGTACAGTAAAACAAGCTTCTCCATTAGGAACAATGGCGCCAAATTTTTTTAATAACTGTTTAGCCTGGTGTTCGTGAATATTCATTACTTTTTCAAGCTAGGGTCAATTTTTACTGCAGCCTCCCAAAGCTTATTTACAGCATTCACAGAATTAATAAATTCAGCCTTTTCTTTTTCATCAAGTTGAATTTCGACTATTTTTTCTACTCCATTTTTTCCAATAACAACTGGAACACCTGCATAAATTCCGTTAAAACCATATTGACCTTCTAATTGTGCGGCACAAGGTAACTGTAGTTTCTTATCACCTAAAAATGCTTCAGCCATTTGTACTCCCGAAGCAGCTGGCGCATAATATGCGGAACCTTTTTCCAAAAATTTTACAATTTCACCCCCACCATCTCTTGTTCTTTGATTGATGCTTTCTAGTTTTTCTTTAGAAATAACACCTGAATTGACAAGATCTAATAAAGGTTTTCCAGATACTTTAGTGAATCTTGGCATTGGTACCATCGTGTCTCCATGTCCGCCCATGACCATTGCGTCTATTTCTTTTACTGGAACCTTTAATTCTTCTGACAAAAAAAGCTTAAATCTTGAGCTATCTAATATTCCTGCCATACCAACAACTTTTTTAGCTGCAAGCTGAGAATATTTTTGGAAAGCCATTACCATCACATCTAGGGGATTTGTTATACAAATTATAAAAGCATCTGGAGAGTTTTCTTTAATTCCCTCTGCAACTTGTTTAATTATTTTTAGGTTAATGCCTACTAAGTCATCTCTACTCATGCCAGGTTTTCTGGGGACCCCAGCAGTTATAATAATGACATCAGAATTTTTAATATCTTCATATTTATCCGTCCCTGAAAATTTTACATTAAAACCATCAACTGAAGATGATTGCGCAATGTCAAGGGCTTTTCCTTTAGCGATGCCACTAGCTACATCAAAAAGGACAACTTCATCAACTAGTTCTTTTACTCCTATTAAATGGGCTAAAGTTCCACCTATTTGTCCTGCTCCAATTAAACTTATTTTTTTCATATTTTCCTTTATATTATTTCATTGTTGGCATTGTAAACTCAGGGTCTGAACCAATTCCTGATGGCCAACGTGATGTGATAGTTTTTAATTTAGTATAAAATTTAACACCTTCAGGACCATGCATATGCAAATCTCCAAATAAAGATCTTTTCCATCCTCCGAAACTATGAAATGCAACGGGGACAGGAATAGGTATATTTATACCTACCATCCCGACTTTTATTTTGTTTGCAAAAGTTCTTCCTACATCTCCATCTCTAGTATAAACGCTTGTCCCATTACCGAATTCATGATCGTTAATCAATTTAATCGCGTCATTAAAATCTTTAACTCTTACGACAGAAAGCACTGGACCGAAAATTTCCTCATTATAAATTCTCATATTTTTTGTGACATTATCAAACAAGCAACCACCAATGAAAAAACCATTCTCATATCCTTGAAGTTTAATGTCTCGACCATCCACAACTAATTTTGCGCCTTCTTTTACTCCTAAATCAACGTAACCTTTAACTTTTTCTAAATGCTCTTTTGTAACTAAAGGTCCCATTTCAGAATTTTTATCAAGACCTGGACCAACCTTTAAGGCCTCAACTTTTTTTGATAATTTTTCTACAAGTTTGTCACCAATCCCTCCTACTGCTACTGCAACTGATTGTGCCATACATCTCTCTCCAGCAGAACCATAGGCAGCTCCCATGAGACCGTTGACAGCTTGATCCATATCACAATCCGGCATTACCACACAATGATTTTTTGCTCCTCCCAATGCTTGCACTCTTTTTTCATTCTTCGCAGCGTTTTCATAAATATATTTTGCTATTGGTGTTGAACCTACAAAACTTACAGCTTTAATATCTTTATTTGTTAATATTGAATCAACTACCTCTTTATCACCATTTACTACATTTAAAACTCCATTAGGTAATCCAGCTTCTGAAAAAAGTTGAGCAAGACGAATTGAGCATGAAGGATCTTTTTCCGAAGGTTTTAAAATAAAAGTATTTCCACAAGCAATTGCCATTGGGAACATCCACATTGGAACCATAGCAGGGAAATTAAAAGGTGTGATTCCTGCGCAGACACCTAAAGGCTGTCTCATAGACCAGCTATCTATGTTAGTTCCAACATTCTCAGTAAACTCTCCTTTGAGCATTTGAGGAATACCACATGCGAACTCAACTATTTCAAGACCTCTTGTAAGAGAGCCCTTTGCGTCCTCATAGACTTTTCCATGTTCTGAAACAATTAGTTTAGTCAATTCATCATAATTTTTTTCAATTAATTCTTTATATTTGAAAATAATTCTCGCTCTTTGAAGGGGGGTGACTTGGGACCATTTTTCGAAAGCTGTTTTCGCATTTTCAACAGCATGATCCAAATCAGATTTTGTACCAAGTATTACTTCTGACTCTTGAGCACCCGTTGCAGGGTTGAAAACTTTCCCTTTCCTTGATGACGATCCCTTATAGATTTTACCATTTATATAATGTTGAATTAAATTCATCGGCGAAATTATTTAATTAAGTAATTAGCTAGTTGCAAGCATTTTCTTAATTGAGGCTATTGCTTTTGCTGGATTTAAACCTTTGGGGCAAGCATTAGTACAATTCATAATAGTATGGCACCTATATAACTTTAGTTCATCTGCAACTTTTTTTAATCTCTCTTTTCTGTCTTCGTCTCTTGAATCAATTATCCATCTGTAAGCCTGTAAAAGAACGGCAGGGCCTAAATATTTATCACCGTTCCACCAATAACTTGGACAAGATGTTGAGCAGCATGCACACATTATACACTCGTAAAGCCCATCTAGTTTTGCTCTATCTTCCTTGGATTGAATATTCTCTTTTTCAGTTTTTGAGGTTGTCTTTAACCAAGGTTCAACAGACTCATATTGTTTGTATAAAGTACTGAGATCACCTATTAAGTCTTTTAAAACTTTCAAATGTGGTAATGGATAAATATTAATATCTCCTTTAATTTCTGAGTGTGGCTTCGTACAAGCTAATCCGTTTTTACCATCCATATTCATAGCACAAGAACCGCATACTCCATGTGCACAAGACCTTCTGTAGGCAATCGATGGATCTATCTCATTTTTAATTTTATTTAATAGATCTAAAACTTTCGAAGGACAATTATCCATGTCTACTTCGTAAGTATCAATCCTTGGATTTTCTCCGGTAGAAGGATCCCATCTATAAATATTTACTTTACGAATGTTTTTTGAGCCAGTCTTATCTTTAAAATACTTACCTTTTTCAACTTTGGAATTTTGTGGTAAGTTTATTTGTACCATCAATAAACTCTTTCTTGTGGTGGAAAGTATTGAACATCATTTGAAAGCGTTGATCTGTGAACAGGTCTATAGTCAATTTTAGTCTTTTTACCATCACACCATGATAATGTATGCTGCATGAATTTTTCGTCGTTACGTTTTGGAAAATCTTCCCTAGCGTGAGCACCTCTGCTTTCTTTCCTATGATAAGCAGAATCCATTGTTGTTATCGCCTGTCTAATTAAATTATCGAATTCTAATGTCTCTACTAAATCCGTATTAAAAATAAGAGACTTGTCTTTTACCGAAAGGTCATCCATGCCTTCAAAAGGCTTTCTAATTTCATTTATACCTTCTTTTAAAGTTTTTTCAGTTCTGAAAACAGCACACTTAGACTGCATTGTTTTTTGCATTGCTAATCTTAAATCTGCAGTACTATTTGATCCAGATGCATTTCTTAGTCTATCAAATCTCTCTAGGCATTTGTCAGTCTCAGATTGCGAGATTTCTTCATGTGGTGTCCCTGGTTTTACCAATTCCGCTGCTCGTTTTGCAGCAGCTCTTCCAAAAACCACTAAATCAATTAAAGAATTTGATCCAAGTCTGTTAGCTCCGTGAACTGACACACAGGCTGCCTCACCAATCGCCATCAACCCTGGAACGGTTTTTTCTGATCCGTTTAAAGTTAAAACTTCAGCTTTATAATTTGTAGGAATACCTCCCATATTATAGTGAACAGTTGGAACTACTGGGATAGGTTCTTTTGTTACGTCTACATTCGCAAATAATCTTGAGGACTCTGATATACCTGGAAGTCTTTCTTCTATAACTTTTGGATCTAAATGGTTTAAATGTAGGTGCACGTGATCTTTTTCATTTCCAACCCCTCTACCTTCATTAATTTCAACCGCAATTGACCTACTTACAACATCTCTTGAAGCGAGGTCTTTAGCTTTTGGAGCATATCTTTCCATAAATCTTTCGCCTTTGGAGTTTACTAAATAGCCACCTTCGCCCCTCACACCTTCTGAAATTAAAGTTCCATGACCATAAATTCCTGTTGGATGAAATTGGACGAACTCCATATCCTGTAAAGGTAGGCCTGCTCTAAGCACCATAGCATTTCCGTCTCCAGTGCATGTATGAGCTGAAGTTGCTGAGTAATAAACTTTTCCGTAACCACCTGTTGCAATTATCGTTATGTGAGATCTAAATCTATGGATAGTTCCATCATTCAAATTCCAAGCAATTAATCCTTTGCACTGACCATCTTTCATTAAAAGATCCAACGCAAAATACTCAATGAAAAATTCTGTGTTATGTTTTAAAGCCTGACCATATAAGGTGTGCAAAATAGCATGGCCAGTTCTGTCTGCAGCAGCACAAGTTCTTTGAACAGGCTCGTTACCATAATTCTTTGTCATTCCTCCAAAAGGACGCTGATATATTTTTCCATCTTCAGTCCTGCTGAAAGGAACACCATATTTTTCTAATTCTAAAACTGCTCTTGGAGCTTCTTTACACAAATACTCGATACAATCTTGATCACCTAACCAATCTGAACCTTTAACAGTATCGTACATATGCCATCTCCAATCATCTTCACCCATATTACCTAAGGCTGCAGAGATACCACCTTGTGCTGCAGAAGTGTGGCTTCTTGTTGGAAAAACTTTAGATACACATGCCGTTTTTAATCCTGCTTCGCTTAATCCAACCGCAGCTCTTAAACCTGAGCCTCCTGCACCTAAAACAACTACATCATATTCGTGGTCGATAATTTTGTAAGATTTCATATTTTATAAGTTAGATATAAGTATTATTGTAAATAATGGAATAATCAAAGATGACAAAAAAACACCAATATTTAGAAGCTTTTTTGTGCTCTCTACGTGAATATAGTCCTCAAAGACTTCACTTATGCTCAAAGCAGAATAAAAAAACATTGAGACAAGGAATAAAGAAAAAAATAATTTTGAAGGTTGGGAAGATAAAAAAGCTAAGATTTCATTATAGCTAGAATCATAAAGTGAAACAAAATTCACTAAGAACCACAGCATTAGAGGCACCATTACTAAAGAAGATATTTTTAAAAAAAGCCATTTCTTTGTTGCTTTAATCATAATTGTAAAAAACCCCTAGAAGAATATATTAATATTGTTAATAGAAAAGAACCAAAAATAACTAAGAGCCCTGTTATTTTTGAAGTTTTTAATTCAAAACCTAAACCAACATCCCAAAACCAATGTCTTATTTCACTCAAAATTTGAAAAAGGTAAGACCAAATAAAACCTATGACAAAAAATTTTCCTAATAATGAATTTAAAAATAGTTTGAAAATATCATATGCGTCTTCACCAAAAAATATACTTCCAGCCCAAATACAAATAAAAATTAACAAAAAATAATTTAAAATACCTGTGATCCTATGTGAAATAGACACAAGGGATGACACATGCCAATTGTATATCTGAATATGAGGAGATAATGGATTGTTTTCTTTCATATTTATCTTTTAATATAAGCTTCAGCAATTTCAACAGCATTTAAAGCTGCGCCCCTCAATAAATTGTCAGAAACAATCCACATATTTAAAGAATTTTTCTTACTATTATCTTTTCTAATTCTTGAAATAAAAGTCTCGTTTTTACCCTCTGCATCTACTGGTGTGATATAACCACCATCAGAATTCTCATCGACTACTTTACAGCCCTCTGCAGTATTTAATAATTCTTTTACTTTTTTAATAGAGAAATCATTTTCAAATTCAATATTTACTGACTCTGCATGTGAAACGAGAACAGGAATTCTTACACATGTTGCAGTAATATCAATTTTAGTACCTAATATTTTATTAGTTTCTTTAATCATTTTTAGTTCTTCTTTGGTGTAACCATCGTCAGAAAAACTATCTATATGAGGTATTGCATTAAACGCTATTTGTTTTGTAAAATTTTTTACCTCAAAACTTTTATTATTCAATATCGATTTTGTTTGATCAATTAACTCATCCATAGGTTTTTTTCCAGCTCCAGAGGTAGACTGATAAGTGGAAATCACTATTCTTTTAATTTTGAAATTATCATTAAGTGATTTTAAAACAATGACTAGCTGTGCAGTTGAACAATTAGGATTTGCAATTATATTTTTTTTAATGTTTTTTAAATGGTCTTTATTAACTTGAGGAACTATCAAAGGTACATCAGGGTCCATTCTGAAAAAACTTGAGTTATCAATTACAACTGAATGTTTTGCTGCTAGAGGAACATATTTTTCAGAGATTGTTTTTCCAGCTGAAAAAAAAGAAATATTCACTTTTGAAAAATCAAAATTTTCCAAATTTTCAACTTTGATTTCTTTATCACCAAATTTAAGAGTAGATCCTGCGCTATTAGACGACGCTATAAAATATAAATTATCAATCGAAATTTTTTTATTATGTAAAACTTCAATTATTTTCCTACCAACATTTCCTGTGGCACCTACAATCGCAATATTCATGATGTTTTACTTATACTAGATGAAGGGTAAATCGCAAACTGTTCCTAAATATGTTTTATCGTTAATTTCGATCTTAAATTGATGTTTGCCATCCAAATAAGGTTTATTAATCATTGCAATACCAATAATCTTTTTAAAATTTGGGGAATAAGCGGCTGATCTTATATATCCAACAATATTATTCTTTTCATCAAACAATTCCTTTTCTTTGCTCATATTGATTTCGTTATGATCAATTTTAACTCCCATTAATTTTCTAGAGACTCCATCTTTTTTAATTTTTTGTAACTTTTCCTTTCCTAGAAATTTTACATCAGTATCTAAATTTATATACTTATCGAAATTTGCTTCAAATGGGTTATCTCTATTATCAAAATCATTTCCATACGATAAAAGCGCTGATTCAATTCTTTCAATTAAATTTGGGCAACCAGCTCTGACATTCAGTTCCTTGCCATGTTCAAATAAGCCATCATATAATTTTTGACCAGCAATATCATTCTCAACATATACCTCAAATCCCCCTTGTTTCGACCAACCTGATCTTGCTATAAAATATTTATTTTGTTTAAATTCAAAGTATTTAAAATTGAAAAATTTTAGTTGTCTTATTTCATCGCCAAACAATTTAGCCATTAAGTCGTCTGATAGAGGACCTTGAATAGCAAGTATGTTAACATTTGGCTCATGAATTTTGACATCAAAATTATGTCCTGCAGCCAAGCCTTTCGCAAAAAAAATTACATCAGAGTCGGCAATTGAAAGCCACCATCTATCATTTTCAAGTTTATTTATTATTGGATCATTTACCAAAAGTCCTTCTTGGTCAATTAATGGAGCGTAGTAGCATTTTCCAATTTTAGATTTAGATAAATCTCTACATGTCATTAATTGAACAAGTTCTGCTGAGTCCTTGCCTGATATTTCTACCTGCCTTTCCGCAGCAACATCCCAAACTTGAACATACTTTTTTAAATGATTGTAGTCATCTTCAATTGATTTGAAAGATACTGGTAATAGCATATGATTATAAACTGTATATCCGCTTACACCGTGAGCTTCTATTCTTTCTGTGTAAGGTGTGCTTCTAAGTCTACGTGATCTTATAATTGGAAAATTTTTCATTTTTTTAAAAATTCAGCTACCTTTTCTCTCATTTCAAAAGCTTTTTCAAACATAATCATATGTCCGCACTCGTTAATTATTTGGGTCTCTGAATTTTTAATTAAATTTGCGAATTTTTTTCCGTTTTCTAAGGGGGCCATTTTATCCAGAGCTCCAAAAATTAATAAAGTTGGACAATCAATTGCAGCTGAAGCAGCTTTGCCATTTTTATAATTATTACAAGCTTTTAAGTCTGTGGCTAAAATTTCTTTCACCTCTCTTGAGGAATTAATAATTTTCTCGACTGGATTACCTCCTATAAATTTCCTTGAACCTTCGTAACCCCATTTCATCATTAAATGTACAGCTTTTTTATCCCCGGAGTCTGCGAGATCAATTAAATCTTGGTTAACGGGCATTTTATAGGAGCCCGCTAAAAAAACTAATTTGTTAGTATTTTCTTTAAAACGCGAGCCATACTCTAGTGCCTCTAAACATCCTTGTGAATGTCCTACTATTGAAACCTTCTCAGTTTTTAAAAAAAGTCTAACACTTTCAATCCAATCTGCAATTTTTTCGATTGAATCAATACAGGGCCCATCCGAATTTCCGTGACCAGGTAAATCCAACGACAAAATATTTAGATCTTTGTTAGATAGAAATTGTTCTGTAAGAGACCACACTATGTGAGACAATCCGCTTCCATGTAAGAGAAATACTGTTTTCTTCGTAGGATCAAATTCTTTACCTGCAGTAGATGCAAATACTTGCTTCTTATCTATTTCAAAAATCAACTTAGTTCCTTGGCCTTTTTTCTTAATTCAAATTTCTGAATTTTTCCTGTTGAAGTTTTTGGTAGTTCGCAAAATGCAATTTTTTTTGGAATTTTAAAACCTGCCAGTGTTTCTCTGCAAAAATCAATAAGTTCTTTCTCTGTTGCCTCTTGATCCTTTACTTTTTCAATAAATGCACAAGGTACTTCACCCCATTTTTCATCCGGTTTAGCAACCACTGCTGCTATTGAAACACTAGGGTGTTTAGCCAAAGTATTTTCTATTTCAATAGACGAGATATTTTCACCACCAGAAATAATTATATCTTTTGATCTATCCTTGATCTTTATGTAACCGTCTGGATGCACTACAGCTAAATCTCCAGAATGAAACCATCCATGAGCCATTGCTTTATCAGTTGCCTCTTTATCTTTAAAATAACCTTTCATGACGATATTTCCTTTAATCATAATTTCACCAATAGTTTTGCCATCCTTTGGCACGGGTTTCATGGTTTCTGGATCTATTACTTTTGTATCTTCTGTGTTTGGATATCTAACACCTTGTCTGGCTTTGATTTCATTTTTTTTGTCTTCATCAAGTGAATTCCATTCATCATTCCACGCGCATTGCAGGATATGACCATACGTTTCAGTTAATCCATAAACATGCATCACTTCAAAACCTAAATTTTCCATTTTTTTAAAAATTATACTTGGGGGTGGAGCGCCTGCTGTCAAAACAAAAACTTTTTTCTTCAGCTTTTTTCTTTCAGATTCTGAAGCACCTGTAATCATATTAAGAACTATTGGTGCACCACCAAAATGACTGATGTCATGTTTTTCAATTAATTCAAAAATTTTTTTAATATCGATGGCTCTTAAACATATAGTTTTTCCATTTAACATTGGAATTGTCCAAGGGTATCCCCATCCGTTACAGTGAAACATTGGAACAACTGTTAAGAAATTTAATCTATTAGGCATATTCCATGCAACTGCACTTCCAGTTGACATAAGATAAGAACCTCGATGGTGATATACTACGCCTTTTGGATTGCCTGTGGTACCTGAAGTATAACTCAACGAAATTGCTTGCCATTCATCTTTTGGTTTTTTCCAAACATAATTTTCATCTCCTGTATTCAAAAAATCTTCGTATTCTTTATCACCAATTTTTTTAAGCAAAGACTGATCTGCGTTATCGTCTTGAATATCAATGATCAAAGGCTTAGATTTTACATTTTCTAAGGCTTTATTTACTACTGAATGAAGTTGTCTATCAACTATCAGAACTTTTGCCTCAGCGTGATCCAAAATATAAGAGACTGTTTTTGCGTCTAATCTTGTGTTGATGGTATTAAGAACTGCTCCAGTCATTGGAACAGAATAGTGAGCTTCAAATATTTCAGGAGTATTAAACGCCATCACTGAAACAGTGTCACCCTCCTTAATTCCAATCTTCTCTAATGCACTAGCAAACTTAATGCAGCGATTGTAAATTTGTAACCAGGTATAAGAACGATTTTCGTATACTAGCGCTTCATAATCTGGAAATATATCTTTTGCTCTTTCAAGAAAACTTAACGGAGTTAAAGGTACAAAATTAGCATTATTTTTATCTAAATTTTGATTATATTTGTTCATTAATTAAATTTAGCATTCATGGTTGTGTGGCTGCCACTTGTTCCAACAACATAATGAGACTGTGCTCTTGGTAAAATTTTTTCAAAATAATACTTTCCTGTATTAATTTTATCTTCATAAAATTCTTTATTTGAATTTTGTTTTTCAAAACTTATCTTTAAAGTTTTAATCCAAGCAAAAGCTAGTGCTGTGTAACCCAATACTTTTAAATAATCGTTGCATGCTGCACTTGCATCATCCTTATTTGAATTGATTTTTTCTCTCATCCACTTCGTAAAAGATACCAAGATTTCTTTATATTTTTCAAAAATGTTTAAAAAACTTTCTAAATTTTTTTCGTTTTTACAATTTTTGATTTCATTATCCATTGATTTTATAAAGTTTTCAAATATGCCTTCTGAAGAAATTTTTCGGTACACAAGGTCAATTGCCTGAACAGAATTTGTACCTTCGTATATTGGTGTTATTCTATTATCTCTAAATAATTGTTCGATCCCTTGATCTTTTGTATAACCATAACCACCAAATACCTGAATTGCATCATTGGTAATTTCTACACCATTATCTGTAAAAAATGACTTAATAACTGGAGTGAGCAATGCAACCATATTTGATGCATCACCTCTTACATCTTTATCATCATGAGACAAACTTACATCAATTTGCTGTGACAACCAAAAGGCAAAAGACCTTTGGCCCTCAATAATTGATTTCATATTCATTAGACTTCGTCTTATGTCTGCATGTTTGATAATTAAATCTGTTTCTCCATTTTTACTATTGTTTGCTTTTCCTTGCTTTCTCTCTTTTGAATATGCAACAGCGTTTTGGTAAGCAGTTTCAGCAATTCCTAAACCTTGTACACCAACTACAATTCTTTCTAAATTCATCATTGTGAACATGGAGTTCAAACCTTTGTTTTCAGGTCCAATCATAATACCTTTCGAATTTTCAAAATTTAGAACACAAGTTGGTGAACCTTTAATTCCCATCTTGCTTTCAATTGAGTTTGTGCTGACACCGTTTCTAGAACCTACAACTCCATCTTCACTAACCTCAAATTTTGGTACAAGAAATAAACTTATTCCCTTTGTTCCTTTTGGTGCATCTGTTGTTCTTGCTAAAACTAAATGAATTATATTTTCCGTTAAATCATGGTCCCCAGATGTAATAAAAATTTTTTGTCCAGTTATTTCATAGGTTCCATTGCCTTTTGGGACTGCTTTTGTTTTTAATAAGCCTAAATCTGTTCCACACTGTGGTTCAGTTAAGCACATTGTTCCACTCCATTTTCCCTCTACTATTTTTGGAAGAAATTTATCTTTTATGCTTTGTTCAGCATGAGTAAGTATACAATTATAAGCGCCAATACTAAGTTCACTATATAATTTAAATGCTAAACTTGAAGATGACAGCATTTCCTCAAAAAAAGTGCTTACAGTTTTTGGGATACCTTGACCACCATATTTTGGGTCACAAGAAAGGGAAGTCCAGCCGTCTTCTATAAACTTTTTATAGACTTCTTTATAGCCTGGAGGTGTTCTCACAACACCATTTTCATACACGCAAGGATTTTCATCTCCTGCTTTAGCTAATGGCAAAATAAGCTCTTGGTTTATTTTTGCTGCTTCCTCTAAAATTCCTTTAACAAGTTCCGAATTAATTTCTTTGTATTTTTCAATTTCTTTATATCTTTGATTATCTTTAAGATTGTCAAAGAGGAACATCATTTCTTCAACTGGTGCAGTATAAATAGTCATATTTTTTCTAATTATCTAGGGTAAGTTAATTTATTTATTTTTGCAAACACGCAATAATCGCATCTCCCATCTCTGAAGTAGAAACTTCTTTTTTTCCCTTAGAAATAATATCTTTTGTCCTTAATCCATCATCCAATACCTTTTGAACAGCGTTATCTAAGGCTTTAGATTCTTTATCTAAATTTAATGAATATTTTAATGCCATTGAGAAACTTAGTATAGTTGCAATAGGATTTGCAATTCCTTTGCCAGTTATATCAGGAGCTGAACCATGCACAGGTTCATACATCGATCTCATATTTCCATCTTTGTCTTTGGCTCCTAATGATGCAGATGGTAATAGACCTAAAGAGCCTGTCAACATTGCAGCTTCGTCTGATAGGATATCTCCAAATAAATTATCAGTTACGATTACATCAAATTGCTTTGGATTTCTTAATAATTGCATAGCACAATTATCTGCTAACATATGAGATAGCTCTACATCTTTATATTCTTTGTCATGTAAAATTTGAACTTCTTCTTTCCAAAGCTGACCTGCTTCCATCACATTAGATTTTTCACAAGATGTAACTTTATTGCCTCTTTTTTTAGCTAAATCGAAAGCAACTCGCGCAACTCTTTCAATTTCTTTTGTAGTATAAGTATGGGTATTAATTCCTTTTCTTTCACCATTATCTATTGGTTTAATCCCTCTCGGCTCCCCAAAATATATTCCGCCTGTTAATTCTCTTACTATCATAATATCTAAACCTGAAACAATTTCTGGTTTTAAACTTGAAGCGTCCACTAATTGCTTAAAGCAAATGGCAGGTCTTAAATTAGCAAAAAGTTTTAATTCTTTTCTAAGTTTAAGAAGTGCTCTTTCAGGTTTTTTTGAAAATTCAAGCTTGTCCCATTTAGGTCCTCCTACAGCACCAAGTATTACTGCTTCACTCTCTAAAGCTTTATAAAACACTTCATCTGTTATGGGTGTCTTGTATTTATCATATGCTGCTCCACCAACAAGATCTTCATCAATTTCAAAATCTAAGGATTTGTTTTTGTTAAACCACTGAATAATCTTTTTAACTTCCGCGATAACCTCTGGACCTATTCCATCTCCTGGTAAAAGAAGAATTTTTCTTTTTTTAACTTTAATCATTAAAAATCCAAGGCCTTGCTGACTTAACCTTTTTTTCAAATTCGCTAATATGTGATGATTTTTCTAATGATAAAGCAATATCATCTAGACCTTCAATCAAGCATTTCTTTTTAAAAGGGTCTATTTTAAATTTTAATTCATTATTTCCAAAAAGAATTTTTTCCTCTTTTAAATCAATTTCAATTTCTTCTTTTCTCTTTGAATATTCAGCTAACTGTTTTATTTTTTCCTCATCAAGAATTATCGGCAAAATACCATTTTTAAAACAATTATTATAAAAAATGTCTGCATAGCTTGAGCTTATAACACATGTTATTCCAAAGTCTAAGAGTGCCCACGGAGCATGTTCCCTCGATGATCCGCAGCCAAAATTATTTCCGGCTATTAAAATTTTTGAATTATTGTACGGGGATTTGTTTAATATGAAATTATCAATATTTTTTCCATCATCATCGTACCTCATTTCATGAAATAAGTTTTTTCCTAATCCTGTTCTTTTAATAGTTTTTAAAAACTGTTTAGGAACAATCATGTCCGTGTCTATATTTACAATCGGTAAATAAGCTGGAATGCTTTTAAGTGAAGTGAATTTTTTCATTAGTTTTGATATTTTCTTACATCATCTAGATTTCCAGCAATAGCTGCAGCAGCTGCCATACCTGGGCTTACTAAGTGGGTTCTTCCTCCTCTTCCCTGTCTTCCTTCAAAGTTTCTATTCGAAGTAGATGCACATCTTTCTTGAGGTTTTAATTTATCGGCATTCATTGCTAAACACATTGAACATCCAGGTTCTCTCCATTCGAAACCGGACTCTATAAATATTTTATCTAGACCTTCTTGCTCAGCTTGTTCTTTAACTAAACCAGAACCAGGGACGACCATTCCATGTACATGTGAAGCCTTTTTCTTATTTTTTAATATTTGTGCAGCCTCTCTTAAGTCCTCAATTCTTCCATTCGTACAGCTTCCTATAAAAACTTTATCAATTTTAATGTCTTGAACCTTCACATCAGGTTTAAGCCCCATATAATTAAGAGATCTATTTATCGAATTCTTTTTATCAATATTTTTTTCATTTTCTGGATTGGGTATTTTTCCATTAATTGAAACTACGTCCTCAGGTGAAGTTCCCCATGTAACCATAGGCGCTATTTCATCACCTTTTAAATTAATTTCTTTATCAAATTTTGCATCGCTATCACTTTTTAATTTACTCCAATAATCAAGTGCTTTTTCCCAGTTTTCTTTTTTTGGAGACATTGGTCTATCTTTTAGATAATTAAAAATCTTTTCATCAGGTTGGATTAATCCTGCTCTAGCTCCACCCTCTATAGACATATTACAAATAGTCATTCTCTGTTCGACAGAAAGATTAGATATGACTGAACCAGCATATTCTAAGACACATCCCGTTCCTCCAGCAGTTCCTATTTTGCCAATGATTTGAAGAATTACATCTTTTGATGTTACTCCTAAAGGAAGTTTTCCATTAACATTAATTCTAAAATTTTTTGCTTTTTTCTGAACAAGAGTTTGTGTTGCTAAAACGTGTTCAACTTCTGAGGTTCCTATTCCAAACGCTAAGGCCCCAAAAGCGCCGTGAGTTGCCGTGTGACTGTCTCCACAAACAATAACTGTTCCTGGTTGAGTAAATCCTTGCTCGGGTCCTACTATATGAACTATTCCTTGTCTTTTATCATTCATTCCAAAAAGTTTAATGTCAAAGTCTTTGCAATTTTTTTCAAGTGTTTCTACTTGAATTCTAGAGTCGTTGTCATCAATTCCTTTAGATCTATCAGTTGTAGGTATATTATGATCAACAACAGCAAGGGTTAAGTTTGGATGTCTTACATCTCTTTTACTATTTCTAAGTCCTTCAAAAGCTTGTGGGCTAGTCACTTCATGTATCAAATGTCTGTCCACAAATAGCAAAGATGTTCCGTCATCCTGTTGGTGGACTAAGTGATCACTCCAGATTTTATCGTATAATGTCTTTGGCATTTAAAAAAAGATTATTTTTTTAATTCAGTAGAAATCTTACTATCTTCTTTTTTCTCTTCAAGTTTTTTGGGTGTCTCAGCGACTTTTGTTTCAGCTTTTTCCTCAGTATTCTTCTGTTCTGTTGCTGGTAACACATTTTCTTCTGTAACCTGCTCAGGTTTGGCCTCAATATCAATACCAATTTTCTTTTTTATCTTTTCTGCAATTCTTGCTGATTTACCGGTTCTTTCTCTTAAATAGTACAATTTTGCACGTCTTACTTTACCAGATCTTATAACTTTGATTGTATCAACTATTGGACTATAAAGTGCAAAAGTTCTTTCAACACCTTCTCCAAAAGAAATTTTTCTAACTGTAAAGGATGAATTTAAGTCTCTATTTTTTTTTGCTATGCAAACACCTTCAAAATACTGAATTCTATCTCTTTTTCCTTCAGTAATTTTTACACCAACTTTTATTATATCTCCTGGAAAAAACTCTGGAAGTTTTTTTTCAGCTGAAATTTTTTTAACGTTAGCTTTATTTATGTCTTCTATGTTTTTCATATTTAAATTTTGCAATTTTAATCCTTTTTATATTTTTGCCATAAATCTGGTCTTCGGTGCCGTGTTATAGCCTCAGATTGTGACAAACGCCAGCTTTTAATTTTGTTATGATCTCCAGATAAAAGTATGTCAGGAACACTTAATTTCTCCCATATTTGAGGTTTGGTATATTGTGGATACTCTAAAAGCCCATTTTCAAAACTTTCATCTTTTGTGGAATTTAGATTTCCTAATACTCCAGGCACTAATCTTAAAACTGTGTCTAAAACAACAAAAGAGGCCATCTCTCCTCCAGAAAGGATAAAGTCACCTATACTTATCTCCTCTACATTTCTTGAGTCTAGAACTCGTTGATCAACTCCCTCGAAGTGCCCACATAAAATATTTACTTTGTTTTTTTTAACAATATCCTTTGCAATATCTTGATTAAAAATTTTACCTTTTGGTGTTAGATAATAAACTGTTTCTTTTTCATCCAAATTTGCATCCAAAGATTTTGCTACTACATCTGGTCTCATTAACATGCCTACACCACCGCCATATGGAGTATCATCAACAGTTTTATGTTTGTCATCTGCGTAATCCCTAATATTTATAAGTTTTAAATCCCAAAGCTTTTTTTCAAAAGCTTTTTTGCAAATACCTATTTCGAAAGGTCCTGGAAAATATTCAGGATACAATGTAAAAATTTTCGCTTGAAACATAGTTATTTTTTCTTCTCTTCCTTAGGGGCCTCTGCTTTCTTTTCCTCTTTTGGTGCTTCAGCTTTTTTCTCTTCCTTAGGTGCATCCGCTTTCTTTTCTTCTTTTGGTGCTTCAGCTTTTTTCTCTTCCTTAGGTGCAACCGCTTTCTTTTCTTCTTTTGGTGCTTCAGAAGCATCTTTCTTTCTATCTTTTTTCGGAACAGCTTTATTTGGATTATTTCCTGGTTTAGGCATTTCCATTAAATTATTTTCTCCAAGTAATCGAGCAACTCTAGTTGTCGGCTTTGCTCCTTGGCTAAGCCAGTACTTTATTCTTTCTGACTGAAGTCCAACTCTTTCTTTTTTTTCTTTTGGCATAAGGGGATTAAAAAAACCTAATTTTTCTATAAATCTCCCGTCTCTAGGGAATCTACTGTCTGCAACCACAATTTTATAAACTGGTCTCTTTTTTGTTCCTCCCATTGATAATCTTAACTTTAACATTTATTTCTCCTTTTTTATTTAAGTTGATTGAATAGCTCTGGTGGAATTCCTTTTTCCATTAAGCCTTTTGTGTTTCCTTTTGACATCTTTTTCATCATGTCAGACATCATTTTAAATTGTTTTAACAATTTATTGATAGTGGCAATGTCTGTTCCAGAGCCATTAGCAATTCTTTTTTTTCTTGAACCATCGATAATCTTTGGATTTTCTCTCTCTTTTTTAGTCATTGAAAGTATTACTGCCTCATTTTGTGTAATTATTTTTTCGTCAACACCAGCTTGATCCATTTGAGATTTTATTTTTGAAACTCCTGGTAAAAAAGACATCACGCCCTCTAGTCCTCCCATTTTTTTCATTTGTCTTAATTGAGAAAGATAATCTTCTAAAGAAAACTGACCTTTCTTTAAACTCTCCTCAGTTTCTTTAAGTTTTTCTTCATCAATTTCGTCAGCTGCTTTTTCAACAAGTGATACAATATCCCCCATTCCTAAAATTCTGTTAGCAATTCTATCAGGATGAAAACTTTCAAAATTTTCTATTTTTTCTCCAATACCTAAAAATTTAATTGGAACATTGGCAATATGTTTCATGCTTAATGCAGCTCCACCTCTACCATCACCATCAGCTCGAGTTAATATTATTCCAGTAACCTTTACTGTATTAGAGAATTCTTTTGCAACACTCGCTGCTACTTGTCCAGTTAATGAGTCTGCAACAAGTATAGTCTCTGTTGGTTTAATTACTTCTTCAATTTGTTTTATCTCAGACATCATCTGTAGATCTATTTGAGTTCTTCCAGCGGTGTCAAAAATAATTATATCAGAACCATTTAAATTAGCTGCAGATAGGGCTCTTCTGCAAATGTCAGCTGGAATTTGATCCTTTATCACTGGCAAGGTTTGGATATTATTTTGATCACCCAAAATTTTTAGTTGTTCCTGAGCAGCTGGTCTATAAATATCTAAACTTACCATCATAATTTTTTTCTTATTATTTTTTTCTAAAAATTTTGAGAGTTTTGCAGTTGTGGTTGTTTTTCCTGAACCTTGTAAACCAACCATCATTATTGTTACCGGTGGATTGGACTTTAAATTAATTTCTTGATTGCTATCACCTAAAAATGAAACAAGCTCATCGTGAACAATTTTAACAACCATTTGTCCTGGGGCTGTGGATCTTATTATTTCTTTTCCTAATAATTTTGGTTTAACTTTTGTTACAAAGTCTTTTACTACCTCTAGCGATACATCTGCTTCTAGTAAAGCTTGTCTAATAAGCTTAAGACCCTCATCAACCTGTTTTTCATTAAGGGATGGCGCCTTTTTAAATGTATCGAGTATTCCCTCGAATTTATTTGTCAAATTTTCAAACATAATTTCTTCCAGCAGCAATCGCACCAGTGGGCGAACCCTCGCTGACTGGTGTCGATCTCTTTGTTTCCAAAGACACCGCAAAATGCTGTTTTTGCGGAAGTTGTGAGAAACTATAATAGAGGTTCAAAAAGTCAATAAATAAGTTAAGTATTATTATATGGATTTAAAAGCTCCAGACATAATTGTTAGAAATGAAAAAAGAATGTTGCAAGAGTCTGTTGATGCACTCTTTGACAATGGAAGAAGAGGAAGAGTAATCACTGGAACCGGAAAACGTCCACTAAAATCTTTAGCAGAAATGCTCAAAGGTAAACAAGGAAGATTTAGACAAAATCTTTTAGGTAAAAGAGTAGATTACTCGGGAAGATCAGTAATAGTAGTCGGTCCAGATCTAAAACTTCATGAATGTGGTTTGCCTAAAAAAATGGCTCTAGAATTATTCAAACCTTTCTTATACGCGAGGTTAAATAAACTTGGTTTAGCCTCAACAATTAAACAAGCCAAAAAACTAGTTGAAAAAGAAACTAATGCTGTTTGGGACGCTTTGGAAGTTATTGTAAGAGAACATCCAATTATCCTTAATAGGGCGCCGACACTTCATAGACTAGGTGTTCAAGCTTTTGAACCTAAATTGATAGAAGGAGATGCAATTGAATTACATCCTTTAACTTGTGCTGCATTTAATGCTGATTTTGATGGGGACCAAATGGCAGTACACATTCCATTAAGTTTAGAAGCTCAGTTAGAAGCTAGAGTCTTAATGATGTCCACGAACAATATTTTAAGTCCATCAAATGGAAAGCCAATTATAGTTCCTAGTCAAGATATGATACTTGGGATCTATTATTTGTCACTCCCACCATATCAGGAGAAAAAAATTGAGGGTTACTTTGTAAATGATTCTGAAATAGAGCAGGGTTTAGAGTCTGGGAAAATTAAAATACATTCTAGAATTATATCTAGATTTGAAACAGTCGATGAAAAAGGTAATCAAGTATTTGAAAAACATACTAGCACAGCTGGTAGATTTTTATTGGCAAATCTTTTACCGAAAAATAAAGATATCAAATTTTCTCTAATTGATAGAGTTTTACCTAAAAAAGTTGTTTCAGAAATAATCGATTTTGTTTTTAGATATACAGGTCAAAAAAGTACTGTAATTTTCTGTGATAAATTGAAAGATCTTGGATTTAAGCATGCGTTTAAAGCAGGTATTTCTTTTGGTAAAGATGATCTAATTATACCTGATAGTAAAGAGCAGTTGATCGATGAAACTAAACAACTGATTAAAGATTATGAAAATCAATATTCTGAAGGATTAATTACTAGAGGTGAAAAGTACAATAAAGTAGTTGATGCTTGGTCTAAATGTACTGACAAAGTTGCATCTGAAATGATGAAAGGAATATCAGCAACTAACAAATCTGAGAAGGGATTAGATATCAATTCCGTCTTCATGATGGCAGACTCTGGTGCAAGAGGTTCGGCTGCTCAAATGAAACAGCTAGCTGGCATGAGAGGTTTAATTGCAAAGCCATCAGGCGAAATTATTGAATCACCGATTACATCCAATTTTAAAGAGGGTCTAACAGCACTTGAATATTTTAATTCTACTCACGGCGCCAGAAAGGGATTAGCTGATACCGCATTAAAAACTGCTAACTCAGGCTATCTAACGAGACGATTATGTGATGTAGCACAAGATTTAACTGTAACTAAAAAAGACTGTGATAGTAAGAACCGTGGAAATATTACTTTATCTGAAATTATTGAAGGTGGAAATATAATTGTAAGTTTATCAGAAAGAGCATTGGGAAGAGTAGTAGCTGCAGATGTAAAAAATCCAATATCTGGTGAAGTGGTTATTAAAAAAGGCCAGATGATTGATGAAGCTGATTGTGAAAAAATTGATGCGGCAGGAGTAAAATCTATAAAAGTTTTTTCTGTTATTACTTGTGGTTCAAAAGAAGGTGTCTGCGCAACGTGCTATGGTCGTGACCTCTCAAGAGGTAAGATGGTAAATGTTGGAGAGGCAATTGGTATGATTTCAGCACAGTCTATTGGTGAACCAGGAACTCAATTAACAATGAGAACTTTTCACGTTGGAGGAACCGCATCAATTAAACAAGACTCTCAAATTGTGAGTAAAAGTGATGGAATTTTAAAAATAATAAATACTAATCTTCTTGAAGACTCTAAGAAAAATTTGATTGTTATGGGTAGAAACACACAAATTAGTTTAGAGGATGACAAAGGTGTACAAATTGCAATTTACAAAGTTCCTTATGGATCAAAACTATTTTTTAAAAATGATGAAAAAGTTAAAAAAAATTCAAAAATATGTGAGTGGGATCCATATACTACACCAGTCATTGCTGAAAAAAGTGGAATAGCAAACTTTGTTGATTTAATTGACGGCGTTTCACTCTCTGAGACACTTGATGACACAACTGGTATTTCATCTAAATCTGTAATCGACTGGAGATCTCAATCAAAAAATACAGATTTAAAACCAAGAATTACTCTTAGGGATGAAAAAGGAAATGTTATAAAAAAAGCTGATGACAATGAAGCAAGATATTATCTTGTACCAGATTCAATTCTTTCAGTTAAAGATGGACAAAAAATATTTGCAGGTGATGTAATTGCTCGTTTACCCAAAGAAACTTCGAAGACAAAAGATATTACTGGAGGTCTACCTAGAGTAGCTGAACTTTTTGAAGCTCGTAAAGCAAAAGACAGTGCAATAATTGCAGAAAATAATGGTAAAGTAATTTTCGGTAAAGAAGTTCGAGGCAAACAAAGAGTTTCAATAGTATCATCAAATGGAGAAAGCTCAAACTATTTAATTCCAAAAGGAAAACATATTAATTTCAACCAAGGTGAAGAAATTAAAAAAGGGGAATATTTATTAGATGGACACCCTTTACCACATGATATTTTAAGAATATTAGGTATTGAGGAATTAACAGAATATTTTGTAAACCAGGTGCAAGAAGTTTATAGATTACAAGGGGTAATTATAAATGATAAACACATAGAGACTATATTAAGACAGATGTTAAAAAAAGTTGAGATTAAAACATCTGGTGACTCAGATTTATTACCAGGTGAAATTATTGATAGATTTAAATTTGATAGCATGAATGAACAACTTAAAAAAGATGGAAAAAAACCAGCAATTGGTGACAGAATTTTAATGGGTATTACTAAAGCTTCATTACAAACTGACTCGTTTATTTCTGCAGCATCGTTTCAAGAAACAACACGAGTTCTTACCGACGCAGCTATCAGAGGTAAGGTTGATACATTAGTTGGATTAAAAGAGAATGTGATAGTTGGAAGGCTAGTACCTGCTGGAACGGGATCGATTAAGAATAAGTGGAATAAAAAAGCTCTCGACGACGATCAAAAATTCCTTGCTGAACAAGAAAAGATTGAACAGCCAGAAAGCCCTGTAAATCAATAGTAATTTAGCTTTAAATCTATCATTTTAATTTGACAAATCATAAATCTGTAGTATTTTCACCAAGAATTTTGGTTGGAATGTAGTGCCCTTGTAGCACTAAACGCTACCATACATAGGATACTAAAGTATTTCTCCCAAAATATTAATATTATGCCAACAATTAATCAGTTGTTAAGAAAAAAAAGAATTAAACCTAAAGCAAGGGACAGAGTCCCTGCATTAGAGAAATCTCCACAGAAGAGAGGTGTCTGTGTAAAAGTCTACACTACCACACCTAAAAAACCTAACTCAGCTTTGAGGAAAGTTGCAAGAGTAAGACTTTCAAACGGCCATGAGGTAACTTCATATATTCCTGGTGAAGGTCACAATCTTCAAGAGCACTCAGTTGTTTTAATAAGAGGTGGTAGAGTAAAAGACTTACCAGGTGTTCGATATCATATCTTAAGAGGTAATCTAGACACTCAAGGTGTAACGGGAAGAAAACAACAAAGATCTAAATACGGAGCAAAAAAAGGTAAGTAAAATGTCTAGAAAAAAAAGCGCTCCTAAAAAACTTAATGTTGTTGATCCAAAATACAAGTCAATAATTATTCCAAAATTAATAAATTCTCTAATGTATGACGGAAAAAAAACTATAGCTGAGAAAATTGTTTACGATGCAATAGACAAAATTAAATCTAAATCAAAAGACGAACCTATTACAGTTTTCAACCAAGCAATTAGCAATATTAAACCAACTGTAGAAGTAAGATCGAGAAGAGTTGGTGGAGCTACATACCAAGTCCCCGTGGAAGTAAAAGCAAAAAGATCGCAAGCACTTGCAATTAGATGGTTGATAGACGCCTCAAGAAAAAGAAAAGATAAAAAAATGTCTGATAAAATTTTTAATGAAATTTTTGATGCTTATCAAAACAGAGGTTCAGCAATTAAAAAGAAAGAGGATACACATAAAATGGCAGAGTCAAATAAAGCCTTTGCACATTTTAGATGGTAAGAAAATATGCCAAGAACACATAAATTAAATATGTATAGAAACATTGGTATCATGGCACACATTGATGCTGGTAAAACAACTACAACTGAGAGAATTCTTTATTATACAGGAAAGAGTCACAAGATTGGAGAAGTTCATGATGGTGCTGCAACTATGGACTGGATGGAACAAGAACAAGAAAGAGGCATCACAATTACCTCGGCTGCTACAACATGTTTTTGGAGAGATCATAGAATCAATATTATCGATACACCAGGGCACGTTGATTTTACAATTGAGGTAGAAAGATCATTAAAAGTATTAGACGGAGCTGTAGCGGTGTTTGATGGTGTAGCTGGAGTAGAGCCACAGTCTGAAACAGTATGGAGACAAGCTGATAAATATAAAGTTCCCAGAATTTGTTTTGTAAATAAATTAGACAGAACAGGAGCTGATTTCTTTAGATGCGTAGATATGATTAAAGACAGACTAGGTGCTAAACCTATGGTCATGCAAATTCCTATTGGTATTGAGTCTTCACTACAAGGTGTTGTTGATCTAGTAAAAATGAAAGCTATTGTATGGAAAAATGAAGATTTAGGAGCTGCTTGGGAAGAGAAAGAAATTCCAGAAGATTTAAAAGAAACTTGTGAAAAATACAGGCAAGAACTTGTTGAGTCAGCTGTTGAGCAAGATGAAAAACTAATGGAAAGTTATCTAAACGGTGACCAAATCAAAAATGAAGATTTGATTAGATGTGTAAGAAAAGGCTGTTTAAATTTTGATTTTGTTCCAGTACTAACTGGATCTGCATTTAAAAATAAAGGTGTTCAACCATTATTGGATGCTGTCGTTGACTATTTACCAAGCCCAGAAGATATTGGTTCAATCAAAGGAACAAAACCTGGATCAGAAGATGTTGTTGAAATGAAATTTGAGGATAGTGCTCCTTTTTCAGCTCTTGCCTTTAAAGTAGCAAACGACCCGTTTGTTGGATCTTTAACATTCATTAGAATTTACTCAGGAACTGTTAAATCAGGTACCGGAATTTATAACACTTCAAAAGATAAAGAAGAAAGAGTTGGACGAATGCTTTTAATGCACGCAAACTCAAGAGAAGATATAAAAGAAGCTAATGCTGGTGATATTGTTGCTCTAGCTGGCTTAAAATATACGATTACTGGACACACTTTGGCTAATGAGGAAAGTCCAGTTTTATTGGAACCAATGGAATTTCCAGATCCAGTTATTGAAATTGCTGTTGAACCAAAAACTAAAGGTGACCAAGAAAAAATGGGAGAAGCTTTAGGTAGATTAGCAAAAGAAGATCCATCTTTCAGAGTTACTTCTGATGAAGAGTCTGGACAAACAATTATTAAAGGAATGGGTGAACTCCATTTAGACATAATTGTTGATAGAATGAAGAGAGAATTTAAAGTAGAGGCAAATGTTGGTGCTCCTCAAGTAGCATATAGAGAAACAATACTTAAACAGTCAGAATTTGATTATACACACAAAAAACAAAGTGGTGGTGCTGGTCAATTTGCTAGAGTAAAACTTTCAATTGAACCTTTAGAACCTGGCAAAGGAAGAGAAGTAGAAAGTAAAATTAAAGGTGGAGCTATTCCAAAAGAATTTATACCAGGTGTTGAAAAAGGTATTGAAAGTGTCTCCGACAGCGGAATATTAGCTGGATTTCCAATTATTGATTACAAAGTAACAATCCTAGATGGATTACACCACGATGTCGATTCAAGTGTTTTAGCTTTTGAATTGGCTTCAAGACAGTGTTTTAAAGAAGCTTGTAATAGAGCAACATTAAAATTACTTGAACCAATTATGAGAGTCGAAGTTGTAACACCTGAGGATTATATGGGTGATGTTATAGGTGATCTTAACAGTAGACGAGGACAAATAAACACTCAAGAGCAGAGAGGTAACGCTACAGTAATCACGGCAATGGTTCCATTAGCAAATATGTTTGGTTATATTAATGCTTTAAGATCTATGTCACAAGGACGAGCGCAATATTCAATGTTCTTCGACCACTACGATAAAGTTCCACAAAATGTTCAAGATGAAGTTACAAAAAAGACAGGTTCAAATGGATAAACAAAATATTAGAATAAAATTAAGAGCCTACGATAATAAAGTATTAGATCAATCAACTGAAGAAATAGTTAACACAGTTAAAAGAACTGGTGCAAATATTAAAGGACCTATTCCGTTACCAACAAAAATTGAAAGATACACAGTGTTAAGATCACCTCATATTGACAAAAAAAGTCGAGAACAATTCGAAACAAGAACTCATAAAAGATTAATAGATATTATAGAGCCAACACCTCAAACAGTCGAAGCTTTGATGAAATTGGACTTAGCTTCAGGTGTAGATGTGGAGATTAAAATATGATTCAGGAAATTGGGCTTATCGGAAAGAAAATTGGTATGACGAGAGAATTTTATAAATCTGGTCAGTCGGTGCCAGTCACAGCAGTTAAAATCGACAAAGGAAGGATAATTCAGCTGATTTCAAAAGATCAAAGAGGTTATAATGCTATTCAAGTTGGATTTGGAAAAATTAAGAATTCAAAACTTTCAAAACAAATGAAGGGTTTCTTTTCTAAAAAAAATACTGAGCCTAAAAAAATTTTAAAAGAATTTAGGGTATCTAAATTAGATAATTATAAAGAAGGAAATGAACTTGGACTAGAGATCTTTAAAGATGCTAAATTTGTTGATGTACGTTCAAAAACAATCGGTAAAGGATTTGCTGGAGCAATGAAAAGACATAACTTTGGAGGTCTTAGAGCATCGCATGGTGTTTCAATTTCTCATAGAGCACATGGATCAACCGGTCAAAACCAAGATCCAGGTAAAGTTTTCAAAGGAAAAAAAATGGCGGGTCACATGGGTAGCAAAATGCGTACTAAACAAAATATTGAAATAATCAAAACTGATTTAGAAAATGATATTATGTATCTTAAAGGATCAATTCCTGGTTCAAGAAATACCGAAGTTTTAGTTAAACAATCAGTTAAGAATATAAGAAAACTCACTATGTTAGAAAAAATTGAGAAAATGGAAAAATTGAAAAAAGTTCCAGAAAAGAAGAAAAAATAAATGAAAATTGAAAAAATAAATCTTGAAGGAAAAAAAAGCTCAGTTGAAGTTAAAGACTCAATCTTTTCGTCAAAAATCAATGAGAAATTAATCAGCTCTGTTATTTATAAAACTAATGCTAATTACAAAGGAAGAAGCTCTAAAACAAAACAAAAGAATGAAATTATTGGATCTACTTCAAAAATCTACGCACAAAAAGGAACAGGTAATGCAAGACACGCAAGTAGAAAAGCTCCAATTTTCGTAGGTGGTGGTATAGCCCATGGTCCCAAAGGAAGAAATAGTTATAAAACTAGAAAATTAAACAAAAATGAAAAAAGACAGAGCATTAGCTCTATTTTATCAAAAAAATTAAAACTCAA
>CACCNI010000001.1:92500-154856 GCA_902547215.1 uncultured Pelagibacteraceae bacterium | reverse complement strand
CTATCTAGCATCATTTTTTCAATGTCTTGATCGTTTAATCCCTGAATAAGTGGTCTTTTTGAAGATTTCCTAATCCTCTTAATAATTGTTAAAGGTTTCCAATTTAACCAAAATGATAATGAATTGTTTCTGACATTCATTCTGACTTTTTCGTTTAGAATCGAACCACCTCCCAAAGATAAAACCAATTCTTTTTCTTTAGAGTCCAGAAGCGATAAGATTGTTTTAACTTCTATTGCTCTAAAATACTTTTCACCTTTAAGTTTAAAAATTTGGCTAATTGTTTGTTTTTCAATTGTTTCGATTTTTTGATCTAGATCTATAAATTTCATATTCATTTTTTTTGACAATAAAGCACCAATTGTTGATTTTCCTGATCCCATCATGCCTACTAAAACAATTTTTTTTTTTATTTTCATAATTTTCTAAGTTGAAAAAACACAAATATGTCTTAATTTGAATTTAATAAAAAGTATATGCAATTTTATAAAAAGACAAGTATTGGCAGCTCTATAAATCCACTAAAAATCATAATTAAAGTAGTTGTGGTTTTGGTGATCCTACTTGGAATTTTAGTATTAGTTAGTAAAATAAATTTCCCTTCACCAAATCAACTAATTGAAAAAAAAATCCCACAAGAAAACTTGAAAATTGTTAAATAATTTTTTTATAATTTTTTTAATTTTAATATCTTTTACTAAAATTGCTTTAAGTAATGAGCCTACGGACATTTGGAGTCTTGAGAAAGAAGAAAAAAGCAGCGAAGAAAATATAACAATTGATAATTCATCAACTGAAATAGAAAATAAGAAAATTAAGATTAATGCTGGCATTACAGATGACATTAAGGTCTCAGAGGAAATTTTCGCTGACAAAAATGATTTAGTTGTTGGGATATATGACCCCGGAAAATATGGATTCGAATTAGATATGTGGTCAAAATCAGATGGAAAAAAAATATATAATCTTAAAAAGAAAATTAATTCTATGAACCTTTCTAACGATGCTAGCGATATCTACAAAAAAATTCTTCTTACCAACACCTTTCCACCGAAAGACAATTTGGATAAAAAAAAATTTTTCGATTTAAAAGCAGAATGGTTAATTAAAAATGGAGACCTTGATTTAATAATTGAGTATGTAACTAAAAATCTAGATATAATATCAAATGAAAATTTAATTAAATTTGTTGTAAATGAATATTTATCTAAAGCAGAAATTAAAGAGGCATGTAGTTTATTTAAAAGAATAAATCAAAATTTTAATGATTATTATCTGAAAAACTTTTCGATATATTGCTTGATACATAGTAAACAAAATGATCTTGCCATGATCCGTTTTGATTTAGAGAAGGAGTCTGGTTATTCAGATCCTTTTTTTGAGAAAAAATTTAATTCATTAATGGGACTTTTAAAAGATGATAATACTTCGTCAGATAAAAATCTTTTAAATTTACATCTTTCTTTCAATACAATTAAAAATTTTAAATATGTACCTACAAAAAAAACCTCAAAGCTATTTTGGACTTATTTAAGATCTAACAACTTATTAGACAGTACTAGTGATATCGATACTGCTGATGAAGAAAAAATCTCATTACTAGAAAAAGCTACGCATGAGAGAAACTATAATGAGAAAGATTTACTTAATATTTACAAGAAATTTCAATTTTCCGTTGACCAACTTCTCAATATTGAGAGAGAAAAAGAGGATTTATCAAACATAAAAGCTAGAGCCCTGATGTATCAAGGTATTTTATTGAATGATGACCCTAACAAGGTAACAAAACTTTCTAAAGATTTAAAAACATCCTTTACTAATGATGGTATAGAAGATGCCTTTAAAGATGAATTAAGGTTTATTTTGGAGAGATTTAAAGAAAGTGAATTAAGTTCAGATTTAACAGACTTTTATGTTTTGAATTCTAAAGTAGAAAATCCAAACAAAAAAATAAAATACAACAATAAAATTTTGCATCAATCAAAAATTATTAATTATTTTATACAAGAAAAACCTTCTAAGAAAAAAACAGAAAAAGATTTAAACAATTTTTTGAAAAAAATTAAAAAAAGTAAAAAAAATTATTTAATAACTAAAGATGTAATTGTTATAGAGTCTTTAAAATTTGATGGTATTGAAATTAATGAAGATTACAGTGATCTTTATGCAGTTAAAGAAAATACTATGCCTATAGATATACAAGTTTTAATTAATGACGGAGAAATTGGTTTAGCAATGTTAAGGATTATAGAAATAATTGGTGAAGATGAACTTAAAAATCTTGGTTCAGAAACCCTTTATTTCCTGGTAAATGCTCTAAACCAAATGGACATCGATCTAATAAGAAATGAAATCCTTTCTGCAATCTTACCAGTTAGAGTATAATTTTTGTTATGACAAAAAGAAAAATCATACTGGTTCCAGATGAAATACTTAAAAAAAAATCTGAAAAGATTGAAAAATTAACCAAAAAAGAAAAACAGCTAGCAGATGATTTGTTTGAAACAATGTACAAAAGTAATGGCATAGGTCTTGCTGCTGTTCAGGTTGGTGTTTTAAGAAGAATGATTGTAATTGATGTTTCAAAGAAAGATGAGGAAAAAAAACCTTTTTGTTTAATAAATCCAGTCATAAAATCATTTGGTAAAGATAGATCGATATATGAAGAAGGTTGTTTATCAATACCTGAAACATTTATAGAAATTGAAAGACCAAAGACCTGTATTGTTGAATATGTAGATATCTCAGGAAATAAAAAAAATATGGAATGTGATGGTTTACTATCTACATGCGTCCAACATGAAATTAATCACTTAGATGGTAAGTTGATCATTGATTTTTTGTCAAAGCTTAAAAAAGATATTCTAATAAAAAAATTATCTAAAAACAAAAATACATCTAGTAGAGTTATTGTGTAAATGTCAGATAATATTATTTTTATGGGTACTTCAAAATTTGCTGTACCTATTCTTGAAAAGATTAGTGAGAGTAAACTCAATATTTCTGCTGTTTACACACAACCGCCAAAAAAATCTAATAGGGGAATGAGAATTCAAAAAACCCCAATTCATGTTAAATCTGAATTACTTGGCTTACCAATTAGAACTCCAAATAGTCTTAAAAATAATATTGATGAGCACAACTTTATAAAAAAAATCAAACCCACAATTGTTGTAGTAATTTCATATGGTCAAATTATACCAAAGGAATTTTTGGATCTTTCCAAAAATGGTTTTTTAAATATTCATGCATCCATCTTGCCCAAATTTAGGGGCGCTGCACCAATACAGAGAGCAATTATGTCCCAGGATACTGAAACAGGAATTAGTTTTATGAAAATTAATGAACATTTAGATGCTGGTCCTGTTCTTGAAACTTATAAAATTAAAATTGACTTAGATTTAAATGCAACTGAGCTCCAAGAAAAATTATCTCAACTAGCAGCCTTAAAAATTATTGAAAACATAGATAGTATTATAAGTGGTAAAGCGAATTTTAAAGATCAAGACCATTCCAAGGCAACATATGCTGAAAAAATTAATAAAGCAGAGGGGAAGATTTTTTGGAACGATAGTGCCAAGAAAATCATTGGAAAAATAAATGGTTTGCACCCTAATCCAGGAGCGTATTTTATATTTAAAGGGGATAGATATAAAATATTAAAAGCTGAAATTGGAAATGGAACAGGACCCTCCGGTAAAGTTCTTAATGACAAACTTGAGATAGCATGCTCAAATAATGAAAGCATAAAGGTTATTGAAATTCAAAAAGAGGGAAAAAAAATTCAAGAAATAAACGAATTTTTAAATGGTTCAAAAATAAGCAAAGGCTGCATCCTTAATGAATAGATATCAAATTCTTATTGAATATGTTGGTACTAATTATAATGGATGGCAGGTACAGAGAAAAGGTAAAACAATTCAAGGTAGAATTCAAAATGTTATTTCTAAAATTTTTAAAGAAAAGATAAACATAATAGGATCAGGCAGAACAGACACTGGAGTACATGCTTTAGAACAATCAGCTCATTTTGACACAAATACAAAAATTAAAGATAGTTATAAATTTTTAAAATCAGTTAATCATTTTTTATCCAGATATGGCATTAGTATTTTAGACCTAAAAAAAAGGAAACTCACTTTTCACGCTCGATATTCTGCAAAAGCGAGAATATATAAGTATGTTATTTTAAATCGTAAATCTGGTTCAGTGTTAAAAAATAAAAGGTGTTGGCACATAATAAAAAAACTTGATCTAGAAATGATGAAAAAAGGAGCAAAAAAATTAATTGGAACAAAAGATTTTTCAACATTTAGATCATCAAGCTGTTCAGCAAAAACTCCAGTAAGAACAATAAAATCAATAAAATTTTTAACTAAAAAGAATGTTATTGAGATTGAGATAAAAGCTCAGTCATTTCTTCAAAATCAAGTAAGATCCATGGTCGGTTGCTTGAAGTATGTTGGTGAGAACAAGTGGAGCATTCGAAAATTTGACAAAATAATCAAATCAAAAAAAAGAATTAATTGTGCACCTCCTGCTCCAGCAGAGGGACTATATTTAACTAAAGTGATTTATTAGTTTTTTTTTTACTGATAGCAAATTTTTTGTTTATTCTAAACCTTGAACCTGATCTTACAATATATCCACAACAGTTTTTCGCACCACATTTACATGGGAACTGTTTGTAGTCTTTATCAAATCCAAAACCATAGTCACAAGTAAGCTCTTCTCCTTTTTTTATATCTCTTATTGCTGATACCCAAACCTTTAAACCTTTTCCCTCATAGTCACAATTATTATTACATGAATGATTAATCAAACCTGCGATATTCCAATGAAAGTCTCCGTCTAGGGTATATTTATTATTAAGTGTGAATAAATAGATAGGTTTATTATTGTCAAATTTTGCTGACTCCTCGACTTCTCTGTTAGTAATGATTTTTCCAATATAATTAATTATTTTTGTTCCTTCTTTAATATCTTTTATTGCATATAAACCTCGCTTGTTGTCTATTTTAGACTTTTTGATCTTATATAGTTTCATTAATTATTTTCTACGAGAGCATTTACATGATTAAATGCACTATCTGCAAGGGCATTAAGGTCGTACCCTCCTTCTAACACTGATATAACTTTTCCATTAGTGAATTGATTTGTTGCTTTAAGAGTTCTTTTTGTAATCTCATAAAAATCTTCAGATTTTAATTCAAACTGTGCCAGAGGATCAGCAATATTTGCATCAAAACCCATACTTAGAATCAAAAATTCAGGTTTAAATTCAACTAGTTTATCTAAAACTCTATCCAAAGCATTCATATATATCTCTGATGTAGTCCCAGCAGGAAGAGGTACATTGAAAATATTATTATGCTTACCTTTTTCTCTTTCGCTTCCAGTGCCTGGATAAAATGGATATTGATGTGTAGATAAGTATAAAACATTTTTATTATTGAAAAAAATATCTTGGGTTCCGTTTCCATGGTGGACATCAGGATCGAAAATTGCAATTTTTTTATATTTATACTTTTCCATGAGGTAATAAGCGGCAACAGCGCAATTATTATATATACAAAAACCCATCGCTTTATTTTTTTCTGCATGGTGACCAGGAGGTCTCACTGCACAAAAAGCATTTCTAAATTTTTTCTGTTCAACGCCGTCTATTGCTTTAATTACTGATCCTACCGCATCTATTGTTGCATCTTTACTTCCAGGCGAAATTATAGTGTCCCCGTCTAAAAATTTTAATCCCTGATAAGGAAAACTTTTTTTAACCATATCAACATAATTTTCATCATGCACTTTTTTTAATATATTTTGATCGAAAGAAGCTGGCTTATCCCAAATTAAACTTTTATTTTTTTTAAGTCTTTCAGTTATCGCTGCAACTCTTTTAGGTTGTTCAGGATGACCATCACCCGTTAAATGATTTACCGACGTTTTTGAAGATATTATCGCTGTTTTCACGAAAAATAATTATCTAGAATATTAGCATAAATTTTGGTCAATTTTTTAAGATCTTTTAATGATACTGCTTCATCAATCTTGTGCATTGTTTTTCCCACAAGACCAAATTCTAAACAAGGAGATATATTTTTTAGAAATCTTGCATCAGAAGTTCCTCCTGTTGTTGAAAGTTTTGGTTTAATTTTAGTAATTTTTTTTACAACGTTCTGTATCATATTTGTTGTTGCGTTTTGTTTTGTTAAAAATGCTTCACCAGAAACTCTGTAATCTATTTTAAATTTTGATTTGTTTTTTTTGTTCATTTTACTTAAAATTTTATTAATTCTTTTTTTGATCGAAATTGATGAGTGCTTGTTATTAAATCTTATATTAAAAGTTGCATTAGCAATCTTAGGAATTACATTATCGGCGTTATTATCAATATTAATTTTTGTAATCTCTAAATTTGTAGGCTGAAAATTTTTGGTACCTTTATCAAATTTTATATTTTTAAGTTGATTCAATATTTTAATAATTATCGTTGAGGGATTATTTGCTCTATGAGGATATGCAACATGTCCTTGTGTACCAATTATTTCTATTTTTCCAGTTAAACTTCCTCTTCGACCAATTTTTATCATTTCTCCTAGTTTATTTGGATTTGTTGGTTCACCAACTAAACAAAAATTAATTTTTTCCTTCCTCTTTTTTAAATAATTTACAACTTTTTTTGTACCGTTTATAGCATCTCCTTCTTCATCACCTGTTATTAAAAGACTAATTGAACCATTAAAACTTTTATTATTATTTAAAAAAATACTTACGGCAGAAACAAAAGCAGCTACTGAGCCTTTCATATCATTTGCACCTCTGCCAATTAAATGACCTTTTTTGATAGAGGGTCTGAAAGGATTAACCGTCCAATCTTTTAAATTTCCAGGAGGAACAACATCTAAATGGCCTGCAAAACAAAAATTTGGCCCTTTACTTCCTAGCCTAGCATATAAATTTTTTACTGGTTGAAAATTTTTTTCTTTAAAATCTAAAATTTTTGTTTTGAAACCAATTTTCTTTAGTTTTTTTTCTAAAAACCTCATAACACCAGCATCTTTAGGTGTTATTGATGGGAACTTCATTAGCTCTTTGGCTAATTGTAATTCGTTTATTTTTTGCATAATTAGTCTCTTAAAAGATCGTTAATTGATGTCTTTGACCTCGTCTTTGCGTCAACAGTTTTTATTATATGAACAGCATAAAGATCTTTATGAATACCAGGCACTACAACTGAATAAGGTGGAACACGACCTTTTGTGATTTCGCCATTTGATCTGTTTACAATTTTTGTACTTTGACCAATGTAACATCCCATTGAAAGAACACTGCCTTCTCCAACTATAACGCCCTCCACAACTTCTGACATTGCTCCAACAAAGACATTATCTTCAATTATAGTTGGAAGTGCTTGTGCAGGTTCTAAAACTCCACCAATACCTGATCCAGCCGATATATGACAATTTTCTCCAATTTGACAGCAGCTACCAGCTCTACTAAAAGTATCCATCATTGTTCCAGCGCCGATATATGCTCCTATGTTTACATAACAAGGCATAAGCACGGCATTTTTTCCAATAAAAGATCCGGGTCTTACTGGACTATTGGGTGTCATTCGAAATCCAGCAGCCTCATGTTGTTCCTTTGTCCAATTAGCTGTTTTACCTTTTAATAAGTGAGCTTTATCGTACCAGCTACTATAAGGACCGCTTAAATTATCCATCGGGTAAATTCTAAAACTAAGCATGATAGCCTTTTTAAGATATTGATGGGTTTTCCATTCCCCATTAATTTTTTCTGCTACTCGAGATTTACCACTATCTAAATCTTTAATTACTTGGTTTATTGCATCCTTTAAAGACTGATCTGAATCTTGATTTACTTGGTCTTTTTTTTCCCAAGCGTCATTAATTATTTTTTCTAAGGACATAATTTATTTACTTTTTAATAACCTTATTTCTTTAAGAAATAAAGATAGATTTTCAATTTTATGAGAAATATAATCTTTATCAGAGTCAATTTTTCCAAAATGTTCATCATTGATTAACCAAACAGTTGTACAGCCTCTTTCAAAGCCGATACTTAAATTTTTAGCTATATCTTCAATATAAATTGTTTCTTTTGGTTTAATACCAAATTTTTTGACCATTAAATCAAAGGTCTGGGCTTCTGGTTTAGGAACATATCCAGCATCTTTTATATCGAACACTTTTTCTTTTCCAAAAAGATCATAAATACCTAATCGTGTTAAAATATTTTGGGCATGCTCAGCGCTACCATTTGTAAAAATAAATTTTTCCATATCTAAATTCTCTAGTTCATTTCTCATTATTTTGTCTTCTTTCATAAATGAAATGTCAATATCATGTACAAATTTAAGAAACTCATCCCCAATAACATTGTGGTGCAACATTAGACCGTTAAGACTGGTATTGTATTTGTAAAAATAATTAGTTTGAAGTTCTTTTGCCTTTTTTTCATCTAAACCAAGTTTTTCCTGAATAAAAAGAGTCATTCTTTTTGATACAAGACCAAAGACTTTTTCTAAAGGATAACCATTGTGAGAACCATAGCAAACCCCGTCAAGGTCCAAAAGCAGGTATTTCATTTCTTTCAAACTTATCATTTTCTTATTAATGTTCCTGATCCTTTGTCGGAAAATAATTCGAACAAAACTGAACGGGGTTTACGACCGTCAATTATACCAACTGCAGTTACATCATTTTTTACAGCATCCAGACAAGTATTAATTTTTGGTATCATACCCTCAGTAATTGTTTTGTCCTCTATCATTTCGATTATTTTTGAAGAATTGATTTCGGAAATAAGTTTTTTCTCTCTATTCAAAACGCCCTCAACATTTGTCATTAAAAGCAGTCTTCTTGATTTAAGAGATTTTGCTACTGCCCCAGCCGCATGATCTCCATTAATATTATAGGTCTGCTTATTTTCTCCTAATCCCAAGGGAGAAATAATAGGAATTATATTATTTTTTAATTTCTCAAAAATAGTCTCTGTATTAATTTTATTCGGAATTCCCACAAAACCAAGTTCCTTTTGTTCAGGAATAATTTCAATAACATTGTCTTTTTTTGTATGCAGTGAGGCTGCATTGGACCCAATTTCTTCTAGGGAATTTACAATATCCTCATTAAATTCAATAAGCACTGTCTCAACGACATTTATAATTTTTTTATCAGTAACTCTAAGACCTCTTATAAATTTAGACTCAATATTTTGTTTAGACAACTCTCTTTTTATTCTTGGTCCTCCTCCGTGCACAACAACTACTTGCAAACCAAGCTTGCTAAGTACACTTAAATCTTTAATAAAATTATCAAAAATTTTTCTATCAATGAATACATTGCCCCCATACTTTATAACTATTATTTCATTTTTGTACTTCTCAACATATTTCAAAACTTCTTCGACTGGCGGTCCGTCTGTAGGTAAGATTTTTTTTAAATCCATTATTGGGAGGTTTTCACAGTAGTTCTCTTCATAATGACGTACTGTTGAGCCATTGTAAGAATATTGTTGGCCGTCCAATACAGAACTAATCCCGAAGGAAAAGGTGCAAGTATTACAGTTAAAAAAACGGGAAAAAACATAAAAATTTTCTTTTGTATATCATCTTGTGGAGCTGGATTAAGTTTCTGTTGTGCCCACATTGTTAAGCCCATCAGAACTGGTAACCCACCTATGATTAAAAATTCAGGGGGTGCCCATGGTATCAGTCCAAATAAATTGAAAATTGATGTTGGGTCCTTCTCAGATAGATCTTTTATCCATCCAAAAAAAGGCTGGTGTCTCATTTCAATTGTTACAAATAACATTTTATATATTGCGAAGAAAAATGGTATTGAAATTAAAATTGGCACGCAACCACTTACAGGATTAACTCCTTCTTTCTTATAGAGTTGCATTATTGCCTGCTGAAGTTTCATCTTATCATCTTTATGAACTTCTTTAAGACGAGCCATTTCGGGTTGTAAAATTTTCATACGACTCATCGATCTAAATGCATAATTATTTAGTGGAAAGAACACTAATCTTAAACAAACAGTTATTAATATAATTGCTACTCCATAATTTCCTGCAAGTTTAAAGAAGTAATCATTTAAAAAGAATAAAGGTTTTACAATCCAATAAAACCAACCCCAGTCAATGACAAGGTCAAATTTTGACAATCCTAACTTCTCATTATACTCATCAATTACATCTACTTCTTTTGCGGCAATAACAATATCAACTTTATTGCTAATTTGCTTATTAGGTTGTGCCTCTAGAGCCTCAGTTTCTATATAACTAATTTTAAATTTTTCACTGTACTCAAAGTCCGCTCTAAAATTTTTGTTCTTTTCTGGTATTAAGCTTGTAAGCCAATATTTATCAGTAATACCTAGAAAACCTTTTTCAGCATTGATTGAATATTTTTTGTCTATTACATCATCATAATCCTTTTCCACTAACTGGTCGTCAAACACCCCAAGTGGTCCTTCATGTAAAATAAAAAAATTAACTATGTCTTTTGGAATATTTTTTCGAATAATTTGGCTATAAGGATAAAAATTATAAATTTTGTTAGTATTGTTTTTTATTTTTTGATTAACAGTAAATAAAAATTTATTATCAATGCTAATAATCTTTTCAAAAGCTAACCCTTGAGCATTTTTCCATATTAATTTAACGTCATTTCCTGGAGAAAGTTTTGTGTTTCCCTCTACTTTCCATTTTGATTTATTATTTGGTAAATCAATGTTTTTGTTATTAGTAACCCAGCCTGTTTCTAAATAATATGTATTAGAAGCGTTTCTTGGATTTAGTAATACCACCTTTTTTGTTCCCTCGAGTTTTTCATTGTAATTTTTAAAAAGTAAGTCGTCTATAATTGCGCCTTTTAAAGAAATTGAACCTTTAACGTTGTCGTTTTCAAATACAATTCTTTTATCTTTATTTAAAGCCTCTTTTCTTGTGAGAAGGTTATTAGTTTCAGAATTTTCTATCTCTGGAGCATCTAAACTTTTAACTGAGTCTATTCTTTTTTGCTTAATTTTTTCTCGATCTTCTGGTGAGGGTGAAAAAAATAAAGCCCATAAAACAATTATTGCTGCACTAAGTGATATGGCTGCGATTATATTTTTATTTGAGTCCATTTTTAATTTTTATTTTTTTAACTGGTTCAAATCCTTCACCACCACCAAGGAATTTTATAGGATGACAACTTAAAACTCTTTTGGTACCTTTGAAAAATCCTTTTATCAAACCATACTCTTTTAAACACTCTATAAAATACTCCGAGCAAGTTGGTAAATACCTACAGTTGTTACCCAGCAAAGGTGAGATTAGGTACTGATAGAACTTTATTATTTTGATAATTATCTTGATTAAAATCCTCATTAACTTATTTTTTCAAAACTTTTTTGTAATGCCTCTTTAATTTCATCGTATTTTTCCTCTAAAACACTTTTTTTTGCAAGAACTAAATAAGAAAAGTTAAGATTTAATTTAGCTATTTTAGTTATTGCATATGTCATATTTTTGAGCCTTCTTTTTATCTTATTTCGATCAACAGCTTTACCCATTTTCTTTTTTGCCACAAAACTAATATTTAGACATGTATTTTTTTTATCAGGAATCTTTTTAAAAAAAATTGTTAGATATGGATTAGAAATTTTTTTTCCATGAAGGAGTTTTTTAAAGTCCTCATTCTTTGAGAGACTTTTTATTTTAATATTCATTAAACAGTAAGTTTTTTTCGACCTTTTTTTCTTCTTCTGGCAAGAAGTTTTTTTCCACCTTTTGTCTTCATTTTTGATCTAAATCCGTGGCGTCTTTTTCTGACGAGTTTACTTGGTTGATAAGTTCTTTTCATAAGATTTTAATTATCTAGTATTAAAAATTTAAGTACTTATAATGTAAAATCTATAATATGCAAACTATGAAAAATGTAAAAATATTGTTAGGTTTAGCCTATATTATATTCCTGGGATTATTTTTATACTTCTTGTTAAATTATATAAGTATTGAGGAGTTAACTTCATATAGTTTTCTCAAATCAAATAGTGAGCATCTAATAAATTTTAAACAAAATAATATAATATTCTCATCTTTTGTATTTATTATATTTGGAATTGTTTGGATTTCTTTACTTCAAGGATTTGGGTCTCCATTAGGGTTGATTTGTGGATATATTTTCGGACCTTACTTTGGAACTTTAATTTTTTCGTTAACTTTTGCTTTAGGATCTAGCGTAACTTTTATAGTTGCTAATTATTTTTTTAAAAACTATATCATTGAAAAAATACAAAATAAGTATCAATATCTTAATGACAAAATAAGAAACAATCAGCTTTTAGCGGTCGGCCTCCTTAGGTTTCTTGGTGGTATTCCGACACAGATACAAAATTTAATACCTGTATTATTTGATGTAAAATTAAAAAACTATTTTTTTGGAACCTTACTTGGAGTAATTATTCAAGCATTTATTGTTTGTTCATTAGGATCAGCTTTAGAAAAGAAAATATATGAAAATGATGAATTACCTAAAATATTAGATCTTTTAAAAACTCAAGAAATTTATTTACCAATATCAGCTATAATATTTTTGTTCGTTCTGACATTTATTTTAAGAAAATTTTTCTTTAAAAAATAATGGTGCCCTCGATGAGAATCTAACTCATGACTGACCCTTACCAAGGGCCTGTTTTAACACTAAAACTACAAGGGCAAATAAATAAAAATAGTGTAAAAATCGATAAAATTCAAATTTTTGACTTAATTTTTTATTTTAATAAGTCTATAATAATTTTCGGTAACTTTATGGGAATTCACTACGATTATAAATCTACAAGAGGCGCTAAAGCAATGGAGAAGCAAGCTAAAAGAGAAAAGAAATTAGCTGAGCGAAGAGCCAAAAAACAATCTAAGCAGGGAACAAATAAATCTGAGGATAAGACAATACCAATTGATCAAGTTGTTACTTTGGAGCATCTTACCAATCCTGAGAAAAAATAATCTTTTTAATGAATTCTAAAAGAAAGCCTTCTAAGCTTGATCTCGAGAAAGCACTTAGAAAAAATTTAAGGAAAAGAAAAATTCACAAACGAAAAAACCAAAAAAATGATTCTAAACGATAAACAAATTAAAGAACTTGCAGAAAAAGAGGAGATGATAAGTCCATTTGTGAGTGAAAGTGTATCAAAAGGCATTAGTCATGGACTTAACTCATTTGGTTATGACTTAAGATGCGGCTCTGAATTCAAAATTTTTACAAATATAAAAGGAGCTACAGCTGACCCAAAGAATTTTAGTGAGGACAATTTTATAACTATTAAAGGTGAAGAGTCTATTTTAATTCCTCCAAATTCTTTCGCACTGGCAAGTAGTCTTGAGTATTTTAAAATGCCAAGAAATGTAACTGGATTAGTAACTGCCAAGAGTACTTACGCAAGATGTGGACTTGGAACTCCCCCCACAGTTTTAGAAGCAGGTTGGCATGGCAACTTAGTTTTAGAATTTTCAAATCATACAAGCAACTCCATAAAATTGTATGCAAATAGTGGAGCAGCGCAAATTTTGTTCTTCAGTGGAGATCAGCCAGAGGTATCCTATTCTGATAGAAAAGGAAAATATCAAGGTCAAGTTGGTATTACTTTAGCAAAATCAAAATAGTATGAAAAAATTTATAATTAATGGCCCAAGCAAAGCCGTAAATGGAATAGTAAATATAAGTGGTGCAAAAAACTCATGCCTTCCTCTTATGGCGGCATCTATTCTTTTTAAAAAAGAGGTAATTTTAAGAAATGTTCCTTTAGTTCAAGACGTTCTTACAATGAAAGATCTTTTAATTTCCTTAGGCTCTAAAGTAAAAATTTTAGAGAAAAAAAAGATTATGATTATAACAAATAAAAAGGATCATAAATTAACTGTTCCCTATAACTTGGTATCTACAATGCGAGCAGGGGTTCTAACCATGGGCTCCTTACTTGGAAGATATCCAAAGAAAAACATAAGAGTTGCTCAAGGAGGAGGTTGTGCATTAGGAATTCGTGATACATCTTGGCATCTCGAAGGTTTCAAAAGTTTAGGGGCTAAACACGTTTTGGAAAAGGGATATGTGAAAATATCTTCAAAGAATGGTTTGGTAGGTAAGAGCTATAAGTTTCCAAAAATTACAGTTACAGGCACGTCTAATTTAATCATGTCTTCAGTTTTTGTAAGAGGTTCTCATGTTTTAAAAAATATATCTTTAGAACCTGAGGTAACAGATCTTATAAAATTCCTAAACAACTCAGGCGCAAATATAAAGTTTATTGGCAAAAGATCTTTAAAAATTAAAGGTGTTAAAGAGCTATTAAGTGGCAATCATAAAATTATTGGTGATAGGATAGAAGCATTTAGTTATCTATGTGTTGGAGCAATTACCAAGGGAAGTGTAAAGGTGGTGAATATAAATCCGAAATTTTTACCTTCAGAATTAAAGATTTTAAAAAAAATAGGTTTTAAAGTTGGCGTAAGTAAAAATTCTATAAAATTAAATACAATTAAAAAATTAAAACCTATAAACGTCAAAACTGGACCATGGCCTGGATTTGCAACAGATTGTTTGCCCATTTTGATACCTGTTTTGACTAAAATATTTGGGCAAAGTAAAATTGAGGAGACGATTTTTACAAACAGATTTATGGCTGTCCCCGAACTTAATAGAATGGGAGCAGATATAAAAATCAAAAAAAACTTTGCAATAATCAAGGGAGAAAAAAAATTGAACTCTGCTGATTGTATTTCATCTGATCTTAGAACTACTTTCTCAATAATATTGGGCGCAATCGTAGCAAAGGGATCATCAACAATATCAAGAATTTATCATGGATTAAGAGGGTACTCAAACCTTCAACTTAAATTAAGAGAACTTGGTATTAAAGTAAAAATGAAAAAATAATGGTCAAAAATTTTTTATCCAAAATATTAGCAAGAGATCTCAATGGTTTAAATATAATTTCTACATACTGTGAGGACTCAACCACAAGCGTTTCAGAGATTAAATATCTTAAAAAAAATAAAATATTTTTACTATCTTTAAATCGAAAATCCCTGAAAGATAACAAAAAAAGCAACATTATAAGTGTTTGTAAATTTGAATTTATAGAAAATGTAGCAGCAAAAAATATTGATCAAAAAGATAGCAAACTGAAATTAAAGTTGATGGGAATAGATGTAATGAAAATTGATAAACAATATGAAATTAATTTGTTATTTTCAGATAATCGTTTTATAACCCTGTATTCTGAAATTATAGAGGTAACATTGGAGGATTTAAAAAAGAAATAAAATGAAAGTAATTTCTGCTAAAAATAAGAATTTTGATAAATTGTTGGATAATCTTCTTTCTAAAAGAAAAAATAAGCTTCGATCAGATTATATTTCAGTAAAAAATATAATTAAAGATGTAAGAAAAAATGGAGATAAAGCCCTAGTAAAATATGAGAAAAAATTTAATAAAAATAAGACAATTATTCCGAACTCAAAAAAAATAAAAGACTCAATTAAATCCTTAGACCAAAAAGTAAAAAAAGCGATAGATGCAGCTTATAATAGAATTTATAAATTTCATTCACTTCAAAAGTTCAAAGATGTCTCTTATATTGATAAGTATCAAAATAAAGTGAAATATAAATATGTTCCACTCGAGTCTGTTGCCATCTATGTTCCAGGTTCAAAAGTTTCCTATCCATCAAGTGTTTTAATGAGCACGATACCTGCAATTGTAGCAGGAGTTAAAAGAATCGTAATGATAAATCCTGGTTATAAGGGAAAGCAAAACGCTGCAGTTTTGTATGCTGCAAGAAAATGTAAAATTAAAGAAATTTATTCTATTGGCGGCCCTTCAGCAATTGCAGCTGCCGCATATGGAACTAAATCAATTAAATCTGTAAATAAAATTGTAGGACCAGGAAATTCATATGTTGCTTCAGCAAAAAAAGAGGTCTTTGGGGATATAGGTATTGAGTCAATGACAGCTGGACCTTCAGAAGTTTTAGTTGTCTGTGACAACAAATCTAATCCAGAATGGTTGGCAAGTGATTTAATTGCTCAAGCTGAACATGATACTCTCGCCCAGTGTATTTTAATTTCAAAAGATAAAAACATTCTAAAAAAAACTAAGAATGAAATAACAAATCAACTTAAAAGCATTTCGAGAAGCTCAATTGCAAAAAAAAGTTTAATGACGAATGGCATACTCATCTACGAAAATTCAGAAAATAGAATTGCAGAAATAATTAATAAGGTGGGCCCAGAGCACTTAGAGTTAAATATAAAAAATTATAAGTCTTTAATTCCAAAAATTAAGAATGCTGGTTCTATTTGCTTAGGAAAATATGCAGTGATGGCAATGACAGATTATGGAGTACCGGGCACTAATCATGTTCTTCCAACTAATATGACCAGTAAATACTCAAGTGGATTAAGTGTTTCAGAGTTCATTAAAAAAATTTCATACATAAATTTATCAAAAAAGGGTATTGAAACTCTTGGTCCATCAGTTATAACTCTTGCAACTAATGAAGGTTTAGATGGACATGCTAAATCAATTAAAAAAAGATTAGGAGAATTATAAATTTGTCAAAACAAGACTCTTTAGAATTTAAAGGAAAGGTTATAGACCTATTGCCCAATGCAATGTTTAGGGTCAAATTAGAAAATAATCACATTGTTACAGCGCATACAGCTGGAAAATTAAGAAAAAACAGAATTAGAGTTTTGCAGGGAGACAATGTTACTGTAGAAGTAACTCCATATGATCTTACAAAGGGTCGTATAACATTTAGATTTTAATGGCCTTGTAGCTCAGTAGTAGAGCAGTACCCTGAAAAGGTATGTGTCGTAAGTGCGATTCTTACCAAGGCCACCACCAAAAAGCTCAATAATAGACAATTAAATCACTTGCATCTAATTTGGAAATCTAATAACAAAACACATTCTTTGTATAAACAAAGATAAACTAATAAAGAAAGAGTAAAATGAGTCTAAAAGGTAAAGTAAAGTGGTTTAATGGAAAAAAAGGTTATGGTTTCATTGAACGAGAAGATAAAGAAAAAGATGTATTCGTACATGCTTCTGCTGTTAGAGAAGCTGGTTTAAGATTCTTAAACGAAGGTGACGAAATTACATTTGAAGTTGAAGACGGAGAAAAAGGTCCTGCCGCAGTAAAACTGCAAAAAACCTCTTAATTCTAATTCATCATTATTGTATAGGAGTACAAAATCCATTGGCTTTGCTATTCCTATACAATTCATTCTTGTATTTCTAGAATTAAATGCTATTTAAGTTCTATGACTATATTAAATAATAAGTTCAATTCACTTCACAGACATCATACACATGCTGGCTGCACGCTAGCTATTTAATTATTTAATAAATTTAAATTTAACAACAATTAATATAAAATAAACATAGGCCCTGGTGGTGAAATGGTTATCACGGAAGTTTGTGGAACTTCAGTTTTTGGTTCGATCCCAAGCCAGGGTACCAAAAAAATGAGTAAAGAAAATAAATTAACTCCTGGGTTGCCTCAGGGATTTGAAGATAGGTGGAATAAAAAATTACTTCTTAAAAAGAAACTTTTAAAAGTTATAGAGAATAATTTTATAAAATACGGGTTCGACCCTTTGGAAACTCCATCGTTTGAGATTGCAGAAAATATCGGATCCTTTCTTGCAGAGAATGAAAGTAATCCTATGTCCGATGTATTCTCTTTCAAAGATGGAACTAAAGACATTACTCTTCGTTATGACTTATCAAGTCCATTAGCAAGATTTGTTGCTCTAAACAATCAAGATCTTCCATCAATATATAAAAGATATGCAATCCAAAATGTATTTAGAAATGAGAAAGCTGGAAATGCGCGATACAGGGAATTTACGCAAGCAGATTGTGATATTGTAGGAAATGTTAACCCAGCTCAAGCGAATGCAGAATTATGTAATTTGATTGCAAGTACATTGCTGGGGTGTGGTTTAAAGAAAGATCAATTTATCATTAACATCAGCAACAGAAAAATAATTCAAGGCCTAATCAAAGATCTAAAGATTCCAGATACTAAACAGACAAAGGTTATGAGAGCTATAGACAAGCTTGATAAACCTGGTTTTGGATTAAGAGGTGTTGAGGATTTATTAAAAAAAGAGAGAAAAGATAAAAGTGGTGCAATTACAAAAGGTGCTAATCTAAGTGATGACCAAGCATCTAAGATTTTAGATTTTTTAAAAATTAATGATCTAAATAAACTCAAACAAAATTTCAAAAATCCTTTGACACAAGAGGGTATTAAAGAATTAGAAGATCTTCTGGAAATTTTAAAGTTTGGAAATTATTTTGATCAAGTAAAAACAAATTTTACAATAGTAAGAGGTCTTGCATATTATGATGGTTTTTGTGTTGAAACTAATCTTAATTTTAAAGCAAAAAATAACAAAGGCAAAGAAGTAGATATTGGAAGCATCTGCTCTGGAGGACAATACAATAAGTTAATATCTAGATTTAAAGGTGTGGATATACCTGGTACTGGCATGAGTATTGGCGTTGATAGATTGTTATTTGCGATGATGCAATTAAACCCAGAAATAGATGAACAAAAGCCAGTTATCATTTGTGTGATGGATGAAAAATACTTAAAAAATTATTACGAAATTTTGGAAACTTTGAGAAAAAATAATATTAATTCAGAAATCTTTTTAGATAGTAAAAAAAATCTTGGTAAACAATTAACTTATGCTAATAAAAGAGGGTGCCCTGTTGCAGTAATTTGTGGGGAAAATGAATTTAAAGATAACAACATTACTTTGAAAAATCTTCTTGGTGTTAAAGGAGAAAATAATCAAGCTACATTTTCAAAAGAAAATTTAATCAATGAAATCAAAAAATTTATCTGAAAAAATTCTTAGATCTGTGAAATCTAAAGGATTTAAATACATTGAATTACCTTCCGTAGTTGAGGCTAATCACATAGTTCAAATGTCAGGCGAAAATTTTAGAAAGTTTATTTTTTCATTTACTGATCAAAATGGTAGCGAGTTATGTTTAAGACCTGATTTAACAATAGTTTCTTGCCTAAGATACCTTGAAAACAATTTTAAAACTAAAGAAAAAATATTTTATAGCGGTCAGGCATATAGAAAATCAAATAATAAAAAAGACTCAATTATTAGAGACCAGATTGGATTTGAAATTATTGGATCAAAAGACGAGAAAAAAGATGATAAAGAAATAATTGATACTTCTCTCAAATCAATAAAAAACTTAAAGTATTCTACAGGCACATTGACAATCGGCAATGTGGAGATTTTCAATCTTTTAATTTCAAAACTAGATATCCCTAAGAGATGGAAGTTGAGACTTTCAAGACATTTTTGGAGAGAAAGCTATTTCAACGACTTACTTAAAAGATTAGAGACAAACTCAGACGTTGATCCAACAATTGTAGAGGTTGATAAAAAACGTTATTTGAAAATGATCAAAGAAAATAAGTCGTCAATAATTGCTGGTAGATCCATTGATGAAATCTTAAAAAGATTTGATAAAAAAATAAAAGATCCAAGACGTCCTAGTAAAGGTAGAAATGTTTCTAAAATTATTAGAGGGTTTTTAAAGATTAAATGTCCAATTGATAAAGCAGCTCAAGAATTAAATAAATTTTTTAAAAAAAATAAAATTAACTTAGCAGTTGATCAAAAATATTTTCCGTTATCAAATAAAAAAGTATCGAAACTTAATGTAATTTTCTCAACTGCATTTGGAAGACAGCTTGAATATTACACAGGCATGGTGTTCAAAATTGATATTAAATCAAAAAATAAAATTAAAAATATTTACAATGGTGGGAGATATGATCAATTGATTTCAGATTTAGGATCGAAAAAAAAAGTGCCAGCTGTTGGAGCAGCAATTAACTTAAAGTAAATTATGAAAAATACAATTAACATAGGTATACCAAGTAAAGGCAGATTAAGAAAAGACGTTTTAAAGATTTTTAAAAGAAAAAAACTAAAACTTATTTCAGAAAGAGGGGAAAGGGATCTCATTGGATCAATTAAAAATAAAAAAAATTTAAAAATATTATATTTACATGCTAGAGAGATCATAGAAAGACTAGGGGATAGTTCTCTAGATATAGGTTTTTCTGGTTTTGACTTATTTAAAGAAAGTGAATTTAATACACAAAAAAAAATAAACCTTGTTAAAAAATACGATTTTGGAAAAGCAAATCTGGTTGTTGCTATTCCTGATCCGTGGATTGATGTTCAAACAGTTGCAGACTTAGAAGAAATTGCGTTTGAATTTAGAGATAAAAAAAAGAAAAGACTTAGAGTTGCAACTAAATATCCCAATCTGACTAGAGACTTCTTGTTTTCAAAAGGTGTAACTCAATTTCAAATTGTCGAAAGTTTGGGCGCTACGGAAGTTTATCCTTTTACTGGTTCAGCAAATTTGATTTCTGACATCACCTCTACTGGGAAAACGATTAAAAGTAACAACTTACGTATACTTAAAGATGGTGAAATTTTGAAATCTCAGGCGTGTGTTTTTTCATCAAAAAAAAGTTTTTCAAAAAAAGGTTTAAAAAATATTATTAAGTTATTTTCTTAGTAACAAGTCCTTAAGATAGATAAGAATAATTTTAATTACATCTAAATTTCTTAAAGTTGCATAAACAGCTATTAAAACGCCTACTATAATTATTATTTTAAAGGTTAGTTGAAATTCCATTATTTTAATTAATTATATTACAATTTCATTTGTTTTTTTAATCTTTTTACTTGTATAGTTTGATAAAATAGGAATATTTGTAATTGATAGCATGCAAGATTCGATCTTATACTTAATTTTAGTTTTAATGGTAATAATAATTTACCTATTAATTACTCAGAGAAAAAATAAATCGGAACCAAAAGATAATTCTCAAGATATTAATAATTTAAGGGATAGTATTAATAGTTCATTTAATACAATGAGTGCATCTTTTAACAATTTATCTAAAGATGTCACAAGAGATATGACTCAGACACTAACATCAGTAAATCAAAAAGTTGAAGCATTTAATATGCAGGTAAAAGATTTAAATGAAAGCCAGAGAGGCATAAATAAGATACTTGCAGGGGTGAAAAAATTTGGAACATTAGCTGAATTCAGTTTAGGATCTTTATTAGAGGATTTGTTACCAGCTTCACAATATTTGTCTAATGTTAAAATGAAAGAAGATACGAGTGAAAATGTTGAGTTTGCTATCAAACTTAAAGAGGATGTGCTTGTACCAGTAGATAGTCATTTTCCTGTAGATAAATTTAAAGCCATAGAGGATGCATTTAAAGATGAAGATAAAAAGGCTGCTGCTGATGCAAGAAAAAATTTAGCAAAAGCTTTTAGGGACAAAGCAAAATCAGTTAATGATAAATATATAAACCCTCCTAAAACTACAGACTTCGCAATAGTTTATGCTCCAACAGAAAGTTTATTTTCAGAATTAAGCTCTTACCAAGACCCTGTTAATAAAGAGCTGTTGACACAAGAAATAATGAAAAAGTATAAAGTTGTAATTTTAGGACCAAATACTCTCTCAGCCTATTTGCAATCTCTTCATATGGGATTTCAAACGTTGAAAGTTCAAAAGCACGCAACAGAAATCTATGATCATTTAAAAACAATCAGCACTAGATTTTCAACTCATTTCGATAATATTTATAAATTAAGAAAAAAATTAGAGGAGGCTATGACAGTCGTTGACAGTTTTGGAAAAGATGCCAGATCTATTACGCGTACACTAGAAAATATAAAAGATCCAGAGCAGATTGAAAAAGCTATCAATACAGAGAATGTAGAAAAGCTAAGTAAACAACCCAAACAAGCTAAAAACTAATTCATTTCAAATTAAAAAACAAATATAACAGCTCAAATGGAATGGAATAAAAAATTTGATTATCCAAGTTCTACTCGAGCATTAATTCAAGGAAAAAGGCACTACTCTTTAGATGGATCTAACTTACCTTCTGTTACAACTATACTTTCAGCAACAAAAAGTGAGGAGGACAAAGCTGCATTAGCTGCATGGAAGGAAAGAGTCGGAAAGCTTGAGGCAGATAGAATCAAAAAAGAAGCATCGAGTAGAGGTAGCTCAATTCACAAGTTTATTGAAGAGTTTCTACATGGAAAGCTTAATCAAGATTTAATTGATGATAACAATCACTCAAAAAAAATGGCAGAAGAAATTATAGATAATGGTCTAAAAAATAAACTAACAGAAGTTTGGGGTGCTGAAGCAACACTATATTATCCCAACAAATATGCTGGCACAGCTGACTGTATAGGTGTTTATGAAGGTAGAGAGACAATTTTAGATTTTAAACAAAGTAATAAACCAAAAAAGAAAGAGTATATTGAAGACTATTTTTTACAAATAGGGGCCTATTCATTAGCACATAACACAGTTTATAATTCCAACATCACACAGGGAGTTGTTTTGATGTGTACAGTAGACAGACTATTTCAAGATTTTAAAATCGAAGGTAATGAACTTTTAGATTATCAAAATAAATTTCTTGAGAGAGTTGAAAAATTTTACAACCTTTTTGTCAAATGAGATTGACAAATTATTAAATTAATATACTAACAAATTTACTTGCTACTTGTTTAGATGCGAGATCATATCCTCTTCACAAAAAGCATAAAGATAAAAGGAAAAAAATTGAATATTGTTATTTGGGATATAGAGTCATCAAGTTCTTCTACTGATTTTGGCAGCATAATTGAAATTGGAGGAATATTGGTAGATGAAAACTTTAAAGAAAAAGATAGATTTAATCTAAGATGTAGACTTCCCGAAGGTGAAATACCCCAGTGTATGGCGCTGCTCGTTAATAAAACAAACGTAGATTTGCTAACAAAAACGAACCTAAGCCATTATCAGATGTTAAATCAAGTTGAAGCAATTTTTAAAAAGTGGAGCCCTGCAATCTTCATGGGATGGTCTAACATAGGTTTTGATGATGAAATGATTAGAAAAGAGTTTTTTAAGGGTATTAGATACCCCTATATCACTAATGCCTCACCAAACAAAAGACACGATGGACTAAATATAGCAAGAGGTGCTTTTGCTATTGATAATAAAATATTAAACACTGAAATTAACGAGAAGGGTAACGCAGTGATGAAATTAGAGTCTTTAGCAAGAATGAATGGTTTTGAATCTGGCGGAGCTCATAGTGCAATTTTTGATGCTGAGCTCACACTTAAAGTACTAAGCTTAATTAAGAAAAAGCAGCCAGAAACTTGGAACGATTTTTTAAAAACTGCAAATAAGCTAGACACAGAAACGATTATTAAAAAAGAAAAGATTATTACTTTAAATGAGTATTTCTATGGAAAATCAAGGCTTTACCTTTGTGCTCCTCTCCACCCGAAATTCTGCACACATCCGATATATCAGTGGGGTCAAGCAGTCGACTTAAGGGTTGATGTAGAGCCTCTTCTAAAAATGTCGATCAATGATTTAAAAGCTGAGATGAAAAAATCACCCAAATTTTTAAGAACTATCAGATCAAACAAAGCACCCATAATTTTGGATAAAAAATTTGGTATGGATGTTGAACCTTATAATGCAATAGATAAAAATATTCTGATAAAAAGAGCTGAATTAGTAAACAGTAACGAAAAGTTTTCAGAAAATATATTAACTGCTTTAAGAGAAATTGCTGAAGAAAAAGAACAATCAAAATCTCAAGAAGATATACTTCCAGAAGAGAGTATATATAAAAAGTTCACTCCTAACAAAGATACAAATTTATTCTCAAAATGGCACGAGGCATCTTGGTCAGATAAACTAAGATTGCTGGATAAGTTTGAGGATGAAAGACTTGTTGGATTTGGTAAAAAAATAATATTTCAAGAAGCTCCACATGTTCTGCCCGAATCTATTTTAAAACAAGTGAAGCTAGATATAGCTAAGAGAATTCTTAGTGATAAAAAAGAGAAGTGGTGGACTTGCAAAGAATTTTATTTTGAGTGCGACAATTTAAGAGATAAGTTTACCAATGAAAATGACGAGAAAAATCTCAAATTTTTGGACCAACTAAATAATTTTGTAATGTCCATTGAGAAGAAATATCAAAATGTTTAATGTGGATAAAATAAATTTTAATCATTTTGGGCTTGAATATAAATCCAATCTTTATATATAAATACTATGGCTACTGTAAACGTAACAGATGAAAACTTTGAAGCAGAAGTTATTAAAGCTGGCAAACCAGTTATAGTTGACTTCTGGGCAGAATGGTGTGGACCTTGTAAACAAATCGGACCAATCTTAGAAGAAATTTCTAATGAGATGTCTGATGTTGTAATTGCAAAACACAATATTGATAACGAACCTAACATTCCAACAAAATATGGAATCAGAGGTATACCAACGATGCTCCTATTTTCCGGTGGGGAATTAAAGGCAACAAAAGTTGGAGCTACAACTAAATCTAATATTGTTTCTTGGATTAAAGAAAATACTTAATTTAAATTTAGAACTTCCCCAATTAAGTAAAGTGATCCTGTAATTAAGGTAATAGTGTTAATGTCCTTTGAGTTTGAATGAATTGCACCATCGATACTATCTGAAATTTTTAACTTAAAATTGAGATTACTTATCTTTTCTTTAAATTCATTTTTAGAAATCCCTCCATCCTGATTAGGAATATCAATTAAAGTAACTGAATTAACTAGACCCTCAAAAGATTTCATAAATTTTTGATGTTCCTTATCTTTCATCATAGCTACAACAAGATTAACTTTTTGATTTTGGTTTTTAATCCAATTTGCAATAACATAACTGCTTGAAATATTATGGCCTCCATCAACTACCAATCTATTATTACCTGCAATTTTTTTGAGCTTTCCTGACTTAATTTCCTGCAATCTTCCTCTTAGAGAGATATTTTGAATACCTGACTTGATATCTTGATCTTTAACGTTAAATATTTTTCTAGACGCTGCAATTGAAGTACTAATATTGTAAAGTTGATGGTCTCCTAGAATATTGGGTTCTGGTAATATCAATTCACCAAAATCATCCTGGTATTGGATGAAGCTATTACCTGATTTTGAAATATTGAAGTTTTTTCCAAAAAAATATTTATTTGACGTATTTTGATTTAAAGATTCTTCTACTTTTTTACCTATCTCATCATTAACCTGTTTGTTTACAAAAATATTAGAATTTAAAAGCTTAGAAGTTTTTTCATGTATAACTCCATCAATACTCTTATTTTCTAACCATTGAAAATGATCGTTATGTATTACACCAATTAATGTCATTAAATTTTTTTTAAAAACATTGGTACTATCGAATTGGTGAAATAATCCAGCTTCAATTATATTGACGTTGTTTTTGAAGCTTTCCGCATATTTTAAAAAAGCACATGTAAGTATTTCAAAAACAGTCGCACTATCATCTCCTAAGACTTTTTCTGTATCCTCTAATAATTTTAAAAGATTTCCTTCATCAATTTCAGCATCATTAAATACAAAACGTTCAGTATAGGATTGAAGATGTGGAGAGGTGTACATATTACACTTTAATCCAGCTTGATTAAGGATTGCCTTTAGACTATATGACATACTTGCCTTAGCATTCGTGCCTACTATCGTAACTATATTATTAAGTTTGTCTTGAGGGTTTCCAAGTTTTTTTAAAAGATTAAAAGTTCGACCCAGGGATAGGTCTAATTTTTTTTTATGATGCTTCTCTAGTTCCGATATTAAATTCTGGAGTTTGTTCATTATTCTCTGAATTTACTTCAGAATTTTTCTTTAGCAATATAGATAATACCTCACTAATTTTTCTAGATAAGTCTTTACGAGGTATAATGTTATCTACAAATCCACACTCAAGAACATGCTCAGCTTTTTGAAAGTTCTCAGGTAGTTCTTCTTTTACTGTTCCCTCTATAACTCTTCTTCCAGCAAATGCAATTAAGGCTCCAGGTTCAGATATTTGAATGTCTCCAAGCATCGCAAAAGAAGCAGTGATCCCTCCAGCAGTTGGATCTGTGAGACACACTATGTAAGGTAATTTATTTTCTTTTAAATCATTAATGGCCATAGTTGTTCTCGTCATTTGTGCGAGGGCCAGGGGACTTTCATGCATTCTTTGACCACCACCACAAGTAAAGATCACAAAAGGTTTTTTTTCCTCAACAGCTTTTTGAATACCAAAAATAATTGCTTCACCTTCACTTGTTGCAATTGAACCACCCATAAAAGCAAAGTTGATTGCTCCAACTATAGCATCTATGTTTCCAATTTTACCTTTAGCAATCATAACCGCACAATCTTGATTTGTTTTTTTTCTCGCAGAGTTTAATTTCTTTATATATGGAGATGAATCTTCAAATTCTAAAGGATCATCTGCAGGTATTGGGGTTTTTAATACTTCATAATTGTTTTTACCAAAAATTATATCAAATCTTTGAATACAATTTATTCGATGATGTTTTCCACACGCATTACAGACCCATAAATTTTCCTCTAAATCTTTTTTCAAAACTGGACCTTTGCAACAAGAAGTCCAATCACTATTTTCTATATCACTCTTTGATGGTCTTTTTTTTAAAAACTGTTTTATCTTTTCACCAAATCTAAGAGTTTTTTTTAACCAATTCATATAATTTTGTTTTTTAGTTTCCTTACTAATTTACTTACATTTGTGACGGGATTTTGTCTATGTTTTAAACTCCTTGTAATTTCTCGGCAAATAGCGCTACCAACAACTAAACCATCCGCTGATCTTAGATTTGAAATAGTTTTTTCGGTAATACCAAAACCTATAACAACATTTTTTGATGGTTTGATTTTTTTTATAATATTATAATTTTTAATAATTCTTTTTATACTATATTTTAATTTAGAACCTGTAGTTGATATAGTTGAAATCATATAAATCATTTCGTGTGAGCTCTTTATTATCTCTTTCATTCTTTTCATAGTTGTGGTGGGTGCAATTAATTGAACAAAACAAATAGAATTTTTTTTACATAATTTGGCAAAATTTTTATTATCAGGAAATGATAAATCAACAACAATCAACCCGTCAACACCAGATACTTTACATTTTCGTATAAATTTTTTTTCTCCATAATTAAATATCATCTGGTAGTAACCCATTAATATAATTGGTTTAGATTGTTTTGTTCTCTTAAATCTTTTTACAAGATTAAAAATATCATTTAATCGAATACCATTTTGTAAGGCTCTGTAAGAACTATTTTGAATATCTTTTCCATCGGCAGTTGGGCAATTGTGAGGTATTCCCCATTCTGCAATATCCAAATCCTTTGATATTGAATTTAATATTTGTAGTGATTTGTCCTTAGTATTATCACCACAAACTGTATAAGATATTAATGCAGTTCTATTTTCTTTTTTTGCAACCTTAAAGGCGTTGTTAATAGAATTTTTCATTTGGGATAATATCCTAATTGCTCAATATAGATTTTTTTATCTTTGTAACCTTTTCCACAATTATTGACTACAAGCACATCACTTTTTTTCAATTTTGGAGCTAAACGAATACATTCGCTCCATGCATGTGCTGGCTCCAAACTTGGCCTTATATCTTCTAATTTAGTAATTAATTTGAAAGCAGCTAATGCTTCTTTATCTGAAGCATTAGTGTAACGCGCTCTTCCAGAATCTTTTAATAATCCATGTAACGGACTTGAACCTGGATAATCTAAACCCGCACTCAATGAATGTGTCTCTGCTATTTGACCTTCTTTATCAGTCAAACAATATTGTGCAGCCCCATGTAAAATAGCCACTCTTGCGTTTGTAGATAAAGGTGCAGCATACTTTGCTTCAACACCAATTAGTTCAACATGTTTTTTATCGAAGTCAATGAACTCATTCCAAAATCCTAGCGCACTACTTCCACCGCCTATGACATTTATTAATTTGAGTTTTGGTATTTCACCAAACTCTTTTATTAATTGTTTTTTTAATTCTCTTGAAATTTGAGAAGTTGACCACGCACAAATTTTTAAAAAAATATTGCACCCAATTGCTGAGCCTACAGCGAGATGTGTATTGTCACAATTTGAAACATAGTGGCGCATACACTCAGAAACAGCATCTACTAAAGTCTTTGAACCAGAGTCAACAGGCACAACTTCAGCACCTGCGTCACGCATAAATTTTACATTAGGTGCTTGTCTAGAAATATCTTTTGTTCCCATAAAAATCTTACACTTTAAATTCATTTTTTTTGCTGCCATTGCAAGATTTTTTCCGAACATTCCAGCACCAGTATCACCTGCTATATAACGTTTACCACTTTCTTTACAAATCAATGCGTTCACAGTTGCGTGATAAGCCTTATGTGCATCACCGTTTATAGCTGACACGTCTTTACACCAAATTTGAGCTCCACCTAAATGTTTAGTTAAATTTTCTAATTTAAAAAAAGGTGTTTCACCCCCAAGATAATGTTTAAAATAATGGTCTTTTTTTTTAAGAAATTTTCTATCTTTTCTTAGTTTTTCGAAAAGCTTAGATAAATCCTCAATTGGTTTTCGCATTGTTTCTGCACAAAAGTTTCCACCAAATTTATTTCCATAAAATCCAAACTTATTGTGCTGATCAATAAGAGGTATTTTTTTTTTCAATTTAATCATTTAATTTTTTTACGTTGTCTAAGAAAATTTTTACTTTAGAAATATCTTTTAATCCAGATGTCTCTACACCTCCAGATATATCAATATAATTACAAATTTTCATAAACTTATCAAGATTATCGTTGTGTTTAATGTTTCCAGCTATCATCCTACTAACATTGACTGGCACATTTTCCATTAAAGTGTGGTCAAATTCTAATGATTTTTCATACCCCTTACTGTCAAATAATATTATATCAGAACAATCCTCGTATTTCTTATATTTGAGAATATCTTCTTTAGTCTCTACGGTAATTGCAGAAATTATCTTTTTGTTATATTTTTTTTTTATTGATTTTATTTCATCTGGTGTGCAATCATAAATTTGAAAATAATCAAAATTTAGTTTTTGCATTTCGTTTAAAATAAATTCATCAGGTTTTACTAGCACAGATACAAATTGAGATTTTTTATTGTCAACCCTGAGAAGATTCTGAAGAGATTTTGCATCAACAAATCTTTTAGATTTTGGATAATTACAAATAAAACCAATTAATTGTGGAGGGTATTTATAGTTAAGTAAAAAATTTAATGTTTCACTATCTTTGACTCCACAAATCTTAGATTGCATCAGTCCTCTAAAATTTCCAATAAATTTTTAATATTCTTTTTAATATTTCCCTTTGTAATTGATCTACCGATTACCAACCAATCGCTTCCTGCAGCAAAAGCATCAGTGGGTCTCATAACTCTTTTTTGATCATTTTTTGTATTGCTTATTTTAATTCCAGGTGTAATTATTTCTTTTTTAAACACCTTCTTTACTGATCTTATTTCATGTCCACTACAGACAATTGCATCTAATTTTGCTTTTGTGGCAAGTTTGGCTTGACGCTTAACCACTTCATTTACCTTTTTATTATATCCAATTTCTTTTAAATCTTTATTATTTAATGAGGTCAAAGTAGTTACTCCGACTATCTTCATATTTCTACTCTCCTTTTTTAAAGCTTTTAAGGCACTTAATCCCGAGCTTAGATGAACAGTCAAATAAGAGATCTTTAAATTTTTCAATGATTTTACAGCTGATACAACTGTATTTGGGATATCATTGAGCTTTAAATCTAAAAAAATCGTTTGATTTTTTAATCTTGAAATAAATTTCCTGCCCTCCTTTGAGTAAAAAAACTCAAGTCCAAACTTGTAACCAATCTTAATTTTATTTGTTTGTGTATTTCTTATAATTTTTTTTGCTCTAGAGATTTTATTGGTATCTACAGCGATGAATATTTTTTTTTTATTCATTATTTATCTCGCTAAATAAATCTTTTGACATTTTGAAATTTATACTTTTTTTTTCATCGACTATAACTTTCTCTCCTGTTTTTGGATTTCTTGAAGTTTTGCTTTTTTGATTTTTGGTTGAAAAAACACCCCACCCACGAAGTTCAACCCTTTCATCATTTTTAAGAGCCAACTTAATTTCATCTATGAATATATCAAAAAATTTCTCTAGATCCTTTTTTAGGAGATTAGGATAAGTTTTAGACAGCTGCTTTACTAATTCTGACTTAGTTATCGGCAATTTATTTTTTACCTATTTTTTATCTTTATCTTTTTTTTTTAGTTTATCAGATAAAGTTGAAAAGGGTAGGTTTTTCCCAGAGCCTTCAGCACCATATTTGTCTAGAGCTTCTTTTTTTTGAATTTCTTCAAGAAGTTTAATACTTAAAGATACTTTTCTTTTTTCAAAATTCAGTTCAGCTATTGCCGAGTCAATACGCTCACCACCAACAAATCTCGATGGACGTGCGTCACTTGCGTTCACAGCTATTTGGGATTTTTTAATTAAAACATTCAGTTCACAACCCTCTGGCTGAACGATTAGACCTTTGTTATCAGATGATATTATTTTTACAGTAATCGTGTCATTAATTTTCTTATCTTTAAAGTAATCAAACGGATCTTTTTGAGTTTGTTTAAGACCAACTCTTATTTTTTGCTGATCTTCTTTAATTTCTAAGATTTTAACTTTAATTTTGTCCCCAATCTTATAATTTTTTAATTCAGTCTCTGGATCTTTTGAATAACTTAGATCATTACAATGTAAAAAAGCATCTATATCATATCCATTAAGTTTTATGTAAAGCGCATAGTCATTTGAACTACTAACTGAGCCTTCAATAATACTTCCAACTGGATTTTTTTCACTTAATACTTTGATAGGATTATCTAACGTAAGCTTGTGAGATATTGCAATTCTTCTTTTTTCTTTATCAATTTCAGTTATAACGCACGTAATTTTGTCTCCCACTTTAAATGCTTTTTTTGGAGACACATTTTTTTTTGTCCAGCTTATTTCACTCGAATGTAACAAGCTCGTTAAACCAGGTTCTAATTCACAGAATGCGCCAAAGTCCATTAATTTTATAACTTTTACTTCATATTTCTTGTTTAATTCATAATTAGTTATTTTTTCAAATGGGTCGGGCGATAGTTGTTTAATTGAACAACCTACTTGTAACTTTTCTTTGTCTACGGAGATAACTAACAAATCATGTTTGTCACCAATTGTGAAAATTTCTTCAGGATGATTTACTCTTGAATAACTGATTTCTTGTAAATGCACAAGGCAATCGATTTCGTTGTTTACATTAAAAAAACATCCAAAAGAACTATATCCTTTTACTATTGCATCTTTAATAATGTCCCCAACTTTATACTTTTCAATAATTTTTGCCTTATCTTCTTTTTTATTCGATGATATTATTTGACGTCTTGATACACATGCATTACCTCTCACTTTATCCATTTTGATCAAAGCAAATTTTTGAGGTTCATTCATTAAGTGAGAGATGTCTTTTAAAGGTGTATCGGAAATTTGAGATCCAGGACAAAACATCAGGGATCCTGTGTCAAGGTGCTCAACTATTACTCCGCCTTTACACTTACTCGTAATTTTGCCAATAATTGGTTCATTTTTTTCAAATGCGTCTACTAAAATATCCCAGCCTTTTATTTTTTGAGCTTTACTTGCCGAAACAACAATCTCACCGTTCCTATCCTCAAGCCTTTCTAATAAAACAGGAATTTTTCCTCCAATCGTAATTTTTTTTTCAAGACCAATCGTTTTTAACTCGTTAATATCTATTATTGGCTCTGATTTTAGGCCACAATCTAAAAAGACAAATTTTTCTGTTACTTTAGTTATCACGCCCTCAATTATCTTGCCTTCAACTAGGCTTTGGGTTTTTGAAAATTGGGTATCTAATAGTTTCTCGAATTCCTTTGAAGCTTCAGTTTTTACACTTTTAAATATTTCCATAATTTTAAAATTTTGATGTTTTAGATAAAAAATTACAATTAATCAAGCTACAATTAATTAGATCAATCATGATTATTAAAGCCTTTTTTAACGATCAGATATATAGATTATTTAACAAGTTTTAGTTCATAACCCAATTTTTTTAAAATTTTTAAAAAGGAGGGGAACGAGCTTTTATATGAGTCTATGTCACTTATTTTCCACTTACCTCCGAATGTTAATGCCGCAATTACGGAAGTCATAAATATTCTATGGTCTTTATAGTAATTTTTAATATCTATAGTTTTTCTTAAATTAATATCTGGATTTCCAAAAATTTTAATTGAGTCTTTTGTTAACTTAGTTTTTATACCTAATTGATTTAATAATTTAGATCCTAATTTTAACCTTGGACTTTCTTTTTTGTTTAATTCACTTAATTTAGTAAAACTCGAAACCCCATTAGCTTTTGCAGCAGCCAAAAATATAATTAAAAATTCATCGATTAGATTACTATTTAGATTGGGTGGACAATTTATATTTTTTAAAGTGGGTTGACTTTTAACAAATATATCAGCCTGCCTCTCCCCATACCTTTTTTTTATTCTTTTGATTTTAATCTTTGCTCCCATTTTATTCAAAATTTCAATGTAACCAATTCTAGATTTATTTACGTTCACATCCTTAATTCTTAACTCGCAGTTTTTCGATAAAAGCGTGAGTACAATTAAAAAGGCACATGAGCTTGGGTCTGATGGAACCTTATAATTAAAAGATTTAAATAATTTTTGGCCTTTAACTTTGATTTCATCGTTATTCTTATTTTTTTTTACAATGATAGGTATATTCAGGTATTTAAAAATATTTTCTGTATGATCCCTAGATTTTTTTGCTTTAATTACAGTTTTGCCTGGTAAATTTAAGGCCGCTAACATTACAGTACTCTTACACTGCGCAGACCCTCTATTTTCAGAATAGTGAATAGGATTTACAAATGAAGACCCAATAATTTTTAGAGGTAAAGTTTTTTTGCTGTTAACTTTAAAATTAACACCCATTTTTTGTAATGGTGATATCACTCTTTCAAAATCTCTTTGTGATAAACTTTTATCACCGATTAATTTGATATAGTAAGGTGATTTTACTAAAAGTCCTAATATTAATCTTGCAAATGTTCCAGAATTCCCAGCATTTAAAACAATATTTCTCTTATATTCAAATCCATTTAAGCCTTTTCCATAAATATAACAATTTTTTTTTTTTAAAGAAATTTTAATACCTAATTTTTTTAGGGAATTTATAGAACTTATTATATCTTCGGATAACAGGATATTTTTGATAAAAGTTTTGCCGAATGCTTGAGATCCAAGTAATAATGTTCTTATAGAAATACTTTTATCACCATCAACAGAAATAGTTTTTTTAAAAGAATTATATCTTGAATTTATGAATAATCTTTTTTTCACTATGATTAATTAAATTTAAAAGAATCGCCAAAATAAGCTGATTGAGCATTTGGATTTTTTACTAGCTCTGAAGGAGTACCTTTAGCAATGACTTTACCATTTGATAAAACAACTGCCACATCTACACATGTCAGGAGATCTCTTGCCTGATGATCACATATACATATTGTTATTCTGTTCTCAGACTGAAGGTTGACTATAATTTGTTGTAACATTTTAATTGTCATCACATCTAAAGCGGCAAAACACTCATCTAATAAAAGTAATTCTGGATTTCCAAGAAGCGCCATAGCAATTACTAATTTTTTTTTTTGTCCACCTGATAAAAACTTTGCTTTGATGTCTCTAATGGACTCAAGATCAAATTTAGAAGTTAGAAAGTTTATTTTCTCGACTCTATCTCTTGGGTTTTCAATAAGAATTTCGCCTACAGCTTTAAGATTTTCAAATAAAGTTAGATCATAAAAGTAGCCACCATATTGTGGTACATAACCAATTTTAAACTTTCTAGTACGATGGAATATTGGAAAATTGTTAACTTTCTCCCCCCCAATAAAAATTGATCCTTTTTCAGGCGAAATTAGGCCTGTCACTAAATTAAAAATTGTAGATTTTCCTACCCCGTTAGGTCCAAGCATACCGAAAATTTCTCCTCTATTAATTTCAAAATTTATATTTTCTAAAATTTGTCTATTTCCAAAGGATAACGAAATATTCTCAAGTTTTAAAATTGGTTTTTTTTGTTTAAAACTTTTAATCCTAAATTTTTTAATTATTGCCATTCTTCAAGTTATTAATTATTTGAACTTTTTTGTTTGGATTTTCCATAAAAATTTTTGTTTTTTTATTAATTATGTCAATTTCAGCTTTATCAGCCTTTAAAAATGAAATACCACTTTGATAACGCACATTTTCATATATAGATACTAGATTATTTTCAAAAGATAAATTCAAAAATTCACTTCTTAAAATATGTTCACCATAATCCACAGAAACCGAGTCGTTGAATAAAGTATCAAAATTTTTTGTATTATATTTTGCAAATTTTGACTCAATTGATATGTACTCAGAACTTTGTAAAGAAATGATAGCTTTTACACTTTCTAAAAAAATGATGTCTGGATTAACTTGATCTATATTTCCCTTTTTTGCCTCTATTTTATATTTATTTCCCTCTTTGTCAGTTGAAAGGTATTTGAGATCCTCTATTAAACTATCGCTGGTATTTGTGCTTTGTTCCATGTTTATGTTAAAATCGTTTCTTAAGTTTGATTGTTTAAAATATGTAAAAAATAATAATAAAAATATGATAATCAAAATTAGTATTAAAGATAATTGTATATATATTTTCTTTGACATTTATTGAATATTATTTTCTAAAATATTATGGATATGAATTACTCCGATTGTTTTATTTTTTTGTTTTTTTTTATGGACACATAAAAAAGTAACTCTTTTTGAGTTCATTAAAGACAGAGCCTTGACTGCTAAAATATCTGAATTAATTGAAATTGGATTTTTTGTCATGACATCTTTTACTTTTAATTGTTGAATATTTCCCCCTTTTTCACTTTTACGTCTTATTTGTCCATCAGTTATAATTCCAGTGGTTTTTTTTTTATTATCTCTGACCACAAGATGCCCCAAGTTTTTTTGTGAAATATGTTTTAATGCAATGCTCATATTTGAATTTTCACTAATAAATGGTATTTTTTTTCCAGTAAGCATCAAGTCCTCAACTGATTTCAACTTGGAACCTAAACTACCTGATGGATGAAATTTTTTAAATTCATTTTGTCCAAACTTTTTTTGTTTCATAGTAGCTATCGCAATTGCATCGCCTATTGCTAATTGAACTATGGTTGAGGAGGTAGGGACTATTCCTCCTGGGCCAGCTTCTTTTACTTCAGGCGTTAAAATCTTAATATCAGATGCTTTATATAAAAGTGAATTTTTTTTTGAAACAATGCCAATTAACGTGATATTTTTATTTCTATTGGCATACTGTATAATATTTTTAAGTTCAATTGACTCTCCACTGTTACTAATCAATATTAAAATGTCATTCGAACTTATCTGCCCAAGATCACCATGTGAACAAGAACTTGCATCTACAAAAAAAGATGGAGTACCAACAGATGCTAACGTAGACGCAATTTTCTTTGCTATAATCCCTGACTTACCAACTCCAGACAAAATAATTTTTCCTCTTTTGCAATTTAAAATTTCCTCCACAGTTTTTTTAAAGTTTACATCCAATGAATTTTTCAATTTATTTAAGGAAGCTATCTCAGTATTTATTACTTCTTTTGCTATTTTTTTATAAATATCTTTTTTCATTAATGAGACCAAATATCATCCGAAAATGAAGCTAAATCCAGATTAACCCTAGTATTAATGAATTTCAAACAATCTTCATAAAGGTGAAATCTTTTTTCTCTTTTTAGAATTTTGGTGAGAGCATCATTTATTTTATGTAAATATAAAACATCATTAGCACAATATTTTATTTGAGCTTGAGATAGCTCCCCCCCAAAATCAGAGCTTTGGTATTGTTTGCTTATATCAATACCAACAAATTCTTTAATTAAATCTTTCAATCCATGTTTATCAGTGTATGATCTAGCTAACTTTGATTGAAGTTTAGTATCTTCAATATTATTTACGTCGACTAAAAGATATCTTTTAATAAAAGTGAGATCTGCTCTCGCAAAATGAAAAATTTTTTTAATTGAATTATCTGATAAAATTTTTTTTAATACTGGTGCATTATACTCACTACGATCAAGTTGAATTATATGAGCGTCAGAATTCCCTGATGAAATTTGCACTAAACACAATTTGTCTCTTTGAAAGTTTAAACCCATAAACTCACAATCTATCGCGATCCTATTGCCAATGTTAAGATCTTCTGGTAAATCTGTTTTGTGAACTTTTATATCCATATCCAACTAATTATATATATATGAAACCAAAAAATTGTCTAATTTTTGGCGCAAGTGGTCAAATCGGTAGAAATTTGATCAGAAGTTTAACTAAAAATAATATTAAAGTAACAGCATTAACGAGAAACATTCATCAAAAGGGCTATATACTTAAAACCCAAGCTAACCCTGGTTATCTTGAAATAGTCGAGGGAAGTATTTTCGATTATGAACTCATAAAAAAATTATTTAGCAAAGCTGATTTATGTGTAAATTTGGTTGGTATATTGTTTGAAAAAGGAAAAAATACTTTTACCAATATTCATGTTGAATTTCCAAAAATGATTTCAAAGTTAGCGTCTACATACCAATTAGAAAAATTTGTTCACTTATCTGCTCTTGGAATTGAGAGCGCAGAGGACTCGATTTATGCTCAAAGTAAATTAAATGGCGAAAAAGAAATTTTAAATAATTTTAAAAAGTCTGTGGTCGTTAGACCTTCTATAGTATACTCAGTTAATGATAATTTTACCACTCAATTAATGACTTTATTAGGATTATTACCTATTTTCCCAATTTACTATAACGGTAAAACAAAGTTTAGACCTATACACTGTTCGGACTTAACAAATTCAATAACTAAGATAATTACTGATGACATTAGGGAAAATATAATTGAATTTGTCGGTCCAGAGGAAATGTCTTTCAAGGATATTTTAGAAAAACTACTTAATTTAATAGGAAAAAAAAGACTGCTTTTACCAATGCCAATTTCACTTGCTAGAGCTTCCGCACACATTTTCGAACTTTTACCTAGACCGCCCATCACAAATGATCAGCTTAAATTATTAAAATATGATAATATTTTATCTGGTAAATACAAAAACAATAATGATTTTGATTTTAATTGTTCATCAAGATTTGAAGATGAGGTTAATAAATATTCTTATATGTGGAAGAATGAAGGAGAATATTCTAAAAAAAGGATAAATTAATTTTATGGTTACATCCGTAGTTTATGTTTTGATTGGTTTAATATTGTGCTTTGTTTTATACATTGCTTTCAGAGCTATAAATACTGGCATGGAGGCAAAAAAGGCTAAAAAAGATTTAGAAAATGTCCACGATGTAATTCCAAGTAATCAAGAAGACATAGTTAAAAGATTAACTGAATTAAAAGAATTACACGAAAAAAAAATACTTAGCGATGAGGAATTTGCTATAGCTAAAAAGAAAATATTAGACGAATAATCTAAGCTGACTTAATCTTTCTTTTAATAAACTGAGACACTTCACTTTCTTTATCTTTATCAAAAACATCTTCTTTTCTATTTTTCGGCTGAAAAGCATATAATAAGTGAAGTTTGCAATAGGAAAAATCTTTTAATGAAGTTCTACCACAGAAGTAAAAGTTGTCCTCATTAGGATGTCCAATTGGCCATTTGCAAGATTTTTCATCAAGCTCTTCAAGTTGTTTAGGATTTTCAGGCTCAAAATCTTTGTCAATTATTAAAGATTTGAACTTACCTCTCCTGAGGTTTTTGTGAGAAATTTTGTTTTCATTTTCATTATTATTGTTTTTTAAAGATGAGCTTTTCTTTGTTTGAATTTTTCCTGATAAATTTAATCTGTGAGCTTTACCAATTACAGCATTTCTTGTTACGCCTCCAAGTATCTGAGCAATTTCATTCGCAGTGCTTCCTTTGCCCCATAATTCCTTGAGTTTTTCTATTTTTTCATTTGTCCAGGTCATTACAATATTTAGTTAATGTTTAACTTAAAATACTATATATAGTAATCCATACTATGCTAACTAAAACAAGCATTTTCTTTAATTTCTTAACAACTTTTTTTAAAAAAAATTATAAGTACTAATGGTTGAACTTAATAAAAAATACAGAATTGGAGTAAGACGATTTAGCTTTATTAACTGGATAGGTTTTTACTCTTTATACAAAAAAGAAACACTTCGTTTTCTAATTGTATCTGGTCAAACAATTTTAGGGCCAGTTGTTACAGCAGTTTTATTTTTAATGGTTATTTCTATTGCTATAGGTGAAAATAGAGGAATAGTTCTTGGAGTTCCTTTTATCGAATTTTTAGCGCCTGGATTAATTAGTATGCAAATAATCCAACAATCTTTTGCACATTCATCATCCTCAATACTATCAGGAAAAATGATGGGAAATATTGTGGATTTGGTAGGAAGTCCTCTTTCAGCACTCGAAGTAACTCTCGCTGTAATTTTCGCCTCAATTACAAGGTCTATTTTAATAAGTTTTTTATCGATCTTAGTATTCAGTATTTTTATAGAAATCCGTCTTGAAAACTTTCTTTATTTTGCAGTTTTCTTATTTTTGTCGTCTTTTTCTATGGGAGCAATGGGGTTTATAGCAGGTATGTGGTCTGATAAATGGGAGAATATGGCAACTGTAACCAACTTCATTATTGTTCCAATGTCCTTTTTGTCGGGTACTTTTTACTCAATTGATAGACTTCCTGAAATCTTACAAAAAATAAGTTTTTTAAATCCTTTTTTTCATATGATTGACGGTTTGAGATTTTCTTTTATCGGAAGTAGTGACGGTTCAATTAAATTTGGTCTTATATATTTATTTTTGTTTGGTTTGATTATATGGTTCATATCATTCCTCCTTTATAAAAAAGGATATAAAATTAGAAATTAAATGACATTTTTAGCGAATAATTATAATAGAAAAAAGATTTCTTTTAAAAAAGGCATTGGAAGCTATTTAGTTGCCACAAATGGTAAGAAATATTTAGATTTTTGCTCAGGAATTGCAGTCAATAGTTTAGGTCACGCAAATCCAAGATTAGTTAAAGCATTGTATAAACAAGCAAAAAAAGTTTGGCATGTTTCAAACGCTTTTACCATTCCAGAGGGAGAGATGTTAGCAAAAAAATTGGTCAAAAAAACTTTTGCAGACTCGGTGATATTTCAGAATTCTGGGACTGAAGCAACAGAGGTTGCTATAAAAGTGGCAAGAAGATACTTTTACTCAATAGGAAAACCAAAAAAAAATAGAATACTTTGTGTAAAAAATTCATTTCATGGTCGGACTATAGCTGCAATTTTTGCCAGTGGATCAAAAAAAATGACGGAAGGTTTTGGCCCGAAAGTAAGTGGTTTCGATCATTTTACTTTTGGGGATCATAATTCTTTAAAAAAAAGAATATCAAAAAATACTGCAGCTATTATGGTTGAAACGATTATGGGTGAAGGTGGAATTAAAGTAATACCTGATTGGTGTTTAAGAGATCTAAGAAAATTATGTAATAAGAAAAAAATATTACTCATATTAGACGAAGTCCAATGTGGAATTGGCAGATCAGGCGATTTTTTTGCTTTTGAAAGTTCAAAAGTAAAACCAGATATTGTACCTATAGCAAAAGGTATAGGTGGAGGTTTTCCGATTGGTGCAGTACTTATGAACAAAAAGGTTAGTAAAGCTATGGTACCTGGAACTCATGGATCAACATTTGGAGGCAATCCGTTAGCTATGTCTGTTGGAAATGAGGTAATGGATATAATTTCAAATAAAAAATTTCTAAAAAATATAAAGAATCTCTCTAAATATTTTTTAAAAAACTTAAATGACATAAAAGACAAATATCCAAATATAATTAAGCAAATAAGAGGAAAAGGTTTGCTAATAGGTATTCAATTACATAAAGATCAAACTTTATTTATTAAAAAATTAATGGAAAAAAAATTATTGACTATTAAAGCAGCAGACAATGTCATTCGTATTTTACCACCCCTAAATGTTAAGAAGAGTGAAATCGATATTGCATTAAAAGTTATTAATAAAGTTTGCTCAGAATATTAATTTAATGAAACATTTTATAAATTTAAAAGATATATCTTCAAAAGATCTTAGAAAGATTATCGTTGATGCTAAAAACAGAAAAAGATTAAGAAAAAAACTCAGCACTCTTGAAGTTGATAAAGGATCTCCGCTTAAAGGAAAAATATTGATACAAATGTTTGAAAAACCAAGTTCAAGAACAAGAATAAGTTTTTATTTGGCAATTAAACAGTTGGGAGGAGGAACTTTAACATTAAGATCTAATGAGCTCCACTTAGGCCAAGGAGGAGAAAGTATTACTGATACGGCCAAAGTTCTTTCTACTTATGGAGACGGTTTTATGCTGAGAACTGATAGCGAAAAAAAAATGGAAGATTTTAAAAAATATTTATCAATACCTATAATAAATGGTTTAAGCCCTTTATCTCATCCTACACAAGTATTGTCTGATATTTTCACAGTTGAAGAGATTAAAAAAAAACCTATTTCAAAATTAAATATTTGTTGGATTGGTGACTCAAATAATGTTTTAAATAGTTTAATAGCCGCCTCTGTAAAATTTTCATTTAAGCTAAGCATTGGCTGCCCAAAAAAATTTGAACCTGGAAAAGAAGTTAAAAACTGGGTTAAAAAAAACAATAAGAAAATTTATATTTACAATGATCCAAAAAAAGCAGTCTCTGGTGCTGATGTAATATTTTCAGATAAGGTAATTTCACTTAACGATAAAGTGAATAAGAAAAAAAAGATCTACGCGTTTAAAAATTTTAAAATAGATAAAAAGTTAGTTAGATTGGCAAAAAAGGATTATATATTTTTGCATTGTCTGCCTAGAGGAAATGAAGTTTCGGATGACGTTTTTTTGAGCAAAAATTCATATGTTTGGCAGCAAGCACTTAATAGAGTTCATGTTCAAAAAAGTATTTTATTGTACTGTTTTGGAAAATTAAGGTAACGGTAAAGGGTTATCCGAATTTTTGTTTAAATACAAAATAACTGATGCTCTATCTTTCTCTTTTCTTAAACCAGCGAATGCCATTTTCGTTCCTTTTATCCAAGCCTGAGGTTTGATTAAATATCCATTCAATTCCTCAAAAGTCCAATTTTTTGTGTAAGCAACAAGTGCTTTTGAATATTTGTAATCTTCAACTACTGCAACTTTTCTTCCCACAACATTGTATAAAGCTGGTCCAATTTTGTTTCCCCCACCTGCTTGTATCGAGTGACATGCTGAACATTTTTTAAAGATTTTTTCGCCATGCGCAAGATCAGCTTGGGCCATTAAAGCCGATATATCAACTTCGACCTCCTCCTCTTTTTGAGCCATAGATTTTTTTGAAACTTCTTCAGATACCTCAACTTTATAACCAGAAACCTCTGGCTTTTCTACATTGAATAATAAGTTTGAGATTTTTCCAATACCAATAACTAAGAGCGCAACTAACAATACAGCTGCAACTATTTTATTTATTTCAAAAGAATCCATTATTTTTTCTTAAGAACTCATATAACATGTTAATATTAAAATAAACTAATTAAAAATTATTTGCGTCTGTAAGACGCATTAACTTTAAAATGAATAACACAATTATCTTGATACCGTCTAGAATGAGCGCATCAAGGCTTCCTGGAAAACCTTTATTAAAAATAAATGGAATAAGCATTATTCAGCACGTATACAATAAAGCTAAGGCGACAAATTTGGGTAAAGTTTATGTTGCTACAGAGGATGCTGAAATTCAGACTGAAATTGAAAAAAATGGTGGTCATTCGATAATGACTAGTAAAAATCACCAAACAGGTACTGACAGAATTTTTGAGGCAATAGAAAAAATTAAAGGCATAGAAAATATCAAATATGTAATTAATTTACAGGGAGACGAACCTCAAATATCAACAGAGGATATAATTAATCTTGATAAAAATGTTAGAAAGCTTAATTCAAAAATTGGTACGCTTTGCACAGATATTAAGGACAAAAAAATATTTAGTAACAAGAATATTGTAAAAGTCTCCGTAAATGAGAATTTTCGAAAAAATAATTATTCACCAGCTTTGACTTTTTTTAGAAATGCAGAAGATTTTGACGAAAAAATCACCTATCACCACATTGGAATTTATCAGTACGAAATCTCAACTTTAAAGAAATTTATCAATTTAAAACAGACAGAAAATGAAAAAAAATTTAGATTGGAACAGCTACGTGCTTTAGATAATGGTATACAGATTGATGTTATGTATACACAAAATTCTCCAATAGGCGTAGATACAATGGATGATTTTATGGAAATTAAAAAAATAATGGAATATAAAAAAGATTAAATTTATGAAAATTGTATATCAAGGTTCACCTGGGGCATATTCCCACTTAGCGGCAAAAAAAATGTACCCTGATTATGAACCTTTTTCGCAAAATACTTTTGAAGAATGTTTTAATCTTTGCTTAAAAAATGAGAGTTATAGAACTATAATTCCTGTAGAAAATTCAATAGCAGGAAGAGTTGCAGATATACAATATTTAATTAACAAATATAAACTTCAAATTTACGCAGAACATTTTCAACCGATCACCCATAATTTAATGATACTGCCTAGTTCAAGTATGAAAAATATATCTTCAGTAAGATCGCACACCCAAGCTATTTCACAATGTCAAAAAATTATTACAGAAAACAAGCTTGAGCCTATAATTGCTGCAGATACTGCAGGTAGTGCAAAATATATAAGTGAAAACAAAATTGAAAATGAAGCCGCAATAGCATCTGAGCTTGCTGCTGAAATTTACAATCTGAAGATAGTAAAAAAAAATATTGAGGACAATAAAGGTAATGTGACGAGGTTTTTAATTATGGGTAGCAAAGCTTCTCATCCAGAATTTAAGAAAAAAAATTATATTACAAGTTGTATTTTTAAAGTAAAAAATAAACCTGCCGCTCTTTACAAATGTTTAGGCGGCTTTGCTACTAATAATGTTAATTTAAGTAAATTAGAAAGTTTCTCTGATCAAAACAGTTTTGAACAGTATTTATTCATATGCGATATTTATGGACATATTGAAGATCCAAAGATCCAAAAATCTTTAGAAGAGCTTGGATTCCATACTGTTAGTTTAGATATTCTAGGAGTTTACGAAGCAAGCGAATATAGAAAAATCTAAAAATTTACAAAGTTTTGTTGTAGACTGGAAAATATAACTGTTATAATAACTGGGGGCCAATCAGGTGGTGGTACCACGAATCCCCCAGGCTTGAAAAAGAGCAAGGGTAATGAGTATTTTCCAGGTTGATTGGTCTCCTAAAAAAAATGAGCAATAATTCAAAAGTTTTAGCTTTGAAATACAGACCTCAAGTCTTTAAAGATTTAATAGGTCAAGACATAATTGTAGAAACAATTGAAAAGTCCATCTCTCAAAATAAAATTCCCAATGCTTTTTTATTTACAGGAATTAGGGGTGTTGGCAAAACGACAATTGCAAGAATTTTAGCAAAATCTTTAAATTGTGGAAATTCTGAAAAAAATAGTTGTTTAAAAAATAAGTGTAAAAATTGTGATGAAATATCCGAGTCTAGACACATCGATGTTCTAGAAATGGATGCGGCAAGCAAAACTGGTGTTGATGATGTTAGGGATTTAATAGAATTTTCAAGATATGGACCAACATCTTCAAAATTTAAAATTTTTATAATTGATGAAGTCCACATGTTAAGTAAACAAGCTTTTAATGCCTTACTAAAAACTCTTGAGGAACCGCCTGGTTATTTAAAGTTTATTTTTGCAACAACTGAGGTTAACAAAATCCCAATAACAGTCTTATCAAGATGTCAGAGATTTGATTTATCAAGAATTAAGCCCGAGGAATTAAGTGAATTTTTAGCAAAAGTTGCTGAAATGGAGAAAATAGATATCAATCAAGATGTTTTAAACCTAATCTCAAAAATTTCAGAAGGTTCAGTTAGAGATGCATTGTCATTATTAGATAGAATATCACTAACCAATGATGATAGCCAAAAAGGGAATATTAGCTTAGAAAGCGCAAGGGAAATATTTGGATATTTTGATAAAGAATTTACCATAAACCTAATAGAGAAAATATTTGATGGAGATGAGGACAAAACTCTAGATCTTTACAGGCAGATATATCAAAAAGGAGTAGAGCCAAAAATTTTTTTAAATGGTTTTTTGGAAATCATCTATTATTTAAAAAATTTTAAAAATTTAGAAAGAGTAAGTTTTTCTACCGATTTAACTGAAAATAATTTTAAAAAAATTAAAGAAATGTCTGAGAAATTAGACGCTAATACACTTCTTCTTTTCTGGCAATTTACTATAGAGACAATGGATGAAGTTAATATTGTAAACGATCCAAACTTATCTGTAGAGATGTTTTTGATACGCTTGCTTTATTTAAAAGGTAATCAAACAAAAACTGATATTCCAGCATCAAATCAAAAAAATAAAATCGATAATAATTTTGAGAAAAAGAAAATAGCTGTAAATCAACTAAAATCTTCTTCTCAAGAGAAACAAAAAAAGATTTTAGAAGAAAATAAATCTATAAATAATTTAGAAATTAAATCTTTCAATGATTTAGTTAATATATGCAATTCAAAAAAAGAAGTAGAATTGAAATATGAGTTGGAAACTAATGTAAATTTAATAAACTTTAAAAATGGTTACATCGAAATTTCTTTTAATGAAAATCTAAAAAAAGATTTTGTAAAAATATTGTCATCCAAGCTTTATGAGTGGACTAACACTAGATGGATAATTTCTCTTTCACAAAATAAAGGACAAGAAACAATTAAAAAAACATCAGAGGGAGAGAAGAAAAATAATTTAAAAGATTTTGAACAAACAGATATATTTAATAATATTAAAAACTCATTTCCCGACGCTGAATTGATAGATGTTAAGGATAATAAGGATGACTGATTTCAACAAAATTTTAGATAAGGCAAAAGAGATAGAAGAAAAGATAAAGGATAGTCAAGAAAAGATTAAACAAATTAAAGCGGAAGGTTCATCTGGTGGTGGTTTAGTTAAAGTTATTTTGAACGGTAATAGTGAAATAGAAAAAATAGATATTTCTGAAAAAATCTTTTCTGAAGATAAAACTATGTTAGAAGATTTAATTATTGCTGCCCATAATGAAGCAAAAAAAAATTTAAAAACTAAAACTACTGAAGAAATAACAAAAGCCACTGGTAATTTTGGCATTCCAGGCTTTAAGTGGCCTTTCTAAGTATGAATAATCTCACTGAAATAGAGGAATTAATAAAAATAATTTCTAAACTTCCAGGACTTGGGCCAAAATCTGCAAAAAGAATAGTTTTAAAATTAATTAACAATCGCGAGGAGCTAATAAAGCCGATGGCAAAAACATTGGCGGAGGTTTATAAAAATGTATCTCGTTGTAAAATTTGTGGGACTTTGAAAAGTAACTCTATAGAATGTAGTTTCAGTGATTGTAACTTTATTGATAGCAAATTTGATAAAATTTGTGTTGTTGAAAATATTTCTGATCAATGGAGTATTGAAAGTTCAAATATTTATAAGGGTTATTTCCACATTTTAGGGGGGACAATTTCTTCAGCGGGACAAAATAAAGAGGATTTATTAGTCAGCTCTTTAGTCGAGAGGGTTAAAAAAGATAAAATTAAAGAGGTTATTTTAGCTACAAGCGCAACTGTGGAAGGTCAAACGACTGCATATTACATTCAAGACAGTTTAAAAAATTTAAATATTAAAATAACTAAGTTGGCACAAGGTTTACCTGTGGGTGGCGAAATAGAAAGTTTGGATGATGGCACTCTAAATTCTGCCTTTAAAAATAGGACAACTATCTAGAGGGACTTAAATTTTTTTTTATAGATCTGTTCAAGTGTAACAAAGGTTCCGTGTAACCTGATGATTGGTCCTTACCTTTAAAAACCAAGTCACAAGCAGTTTTAAAGGCAATAGAATTATCAAAATTATCAGACATTTTTTTGTATTCAGGATCATTTTTGTTTTGATCATCTACAATTTTTGCCATCTTTTTTAATGTTTCTAATACCTGATTAGGAGTACATATATTATGGTGTAACCAGTTAGCAATATGCTGAGAAGAAATTCTTAAAGTTGCACGATCCTCCATGAGACCGATATTGTTTATGTCAGGAACTTTTGAACAACCTACACCACTATCTATCCATCTTACAACGTATCCCAATATACCTTGGCAATTATTTTCAAGTTCAGTTTTAATTTCATCCATTGACCAGTTTGGACCTCGAATAATTGGTAATTTCAAAAGATTGTCTAAGTCGAATTTTCTTTTATTAGATAGTTTTTTATGAACTTTGAAAACGTTCACTTTGTGATAATGAGTTGCATGTAAAGTTGCTGCAGTAGGTGAAGGAGTCCAGGCACAATTCGCTCCAGAAGAAGGATGTCCTATTTTTTCGCTTAACATATCTGCCATTCTATCTGGTGCAGCCCACATTCCTTTTCCAATTTGTGCTTTACCAGAAAAACCACATTCTAATCCAACAACAACATTATTGTTCTCATATGCTTTAATCCAATCAGAATTTTTTATATCACCTTTTTTAATCACTGGACCCGACTCCATAGATGTATGTATCTCATCACCAGTTCGATCTAAAAACCCAGTATTAATAAAGACAACTCTTCTTTTTACATTTCTAATGCACTCTTTTAAATTAGCACTTGTTCGTCTTTCTTCATCCATTATTCCAATTTTGATTGTATTCTTTTTCATTTTTAAAACATTTTCAACGTGAGTAAAAATTTCATCGGCAAATGCGACTTCATCTGGTCCATGCATCTTTGGTTTAACAATATAAATTGAATTTTTTCTTGAGTTTCCTTTTTTAATAAAATCATGCAAACACGCTGCAGAAATTATAAAGGCGTCCATAATACCCTCAGGAACTTCCGATTTATCTGATAATAAAATTGAAGGGTTTTTCATTAGGTGCCCGACATTCCTGTTTAATAAAAGAGCTCTTCCATGCAATTTAAATTTTTTTCCGTTTTGAGAAATGTAATTTCTATCTGAGTTTAAAACTCTTTTATATTTTTTTCCTAATTTTTCAAATTTGACATGTAAATTTCCTTTCATAAGACCCAACCAGTTTCTATAGCCCAGTACTTTGTCACTTGCATCTACTGCAGCAACGCTGTCTTCATGATCTATGATTGTTGAGACAGCCGACTCTATTACTAGATCACTAAGCCCAATGGGATCATTATTTGCATGGAAAGCGTAAGGATTAATAATTAATTCTACATGAAGCCCATTATTAATAAGCAAAACACCTTTGAGACCTTTTTTATCTTGTCGATATCCTTTAAACTGCTTTTTATCTTTCAAAGATATATTTTTTTTACCAATTTTTAAAATTAATTTATGTTTTACAATTTTTAATTCTCTAAGTTTTTTCCATGAAGCGTTTTTTAGTGGAAAAATTTCATCTAAGAAATCTCTACAATAATCTATGACTTTTCCTCCACGGACAGGATTGTATCTATTATCAAGTTTTTCAGAGCCGATTGCATCTGTTCCATATAAAGCATCATATAAACTTCCCCATCTCGCATTTGCTGCATTTAAAGCGTATCTTGCATTTGAAATTGGAACAACTAATTGGGGACCTGGCGTTTTTGATATTTCCTCATCAACATTTTCTGTTTGGATTTTAAAGTTTTTTCCCTCTTTTTTTAGATAGTTAATAGAATATAAAAACTTTTTATACGCTGCTAAATTGAACTCATTATCTTTGTTTTGTATATGCCAATCATCAATTTTTTTTTGAATACTTTCTCTTATATCAATCAATTTTTCATTTTTTGGTTTTAAAATGTGTAAAGATTTTTCAAATCCACTCCAAAAATTTTTTGGCTTTATTTTTGTGCCCTTAAGAACCTCGTTGTTTACAAACTTTAATAGCTCTTTTGATACGTATAGACTTCCAACACTCGTGTATTCTTTTAAATTTTTAGTTTTCATAGTTAAAAATTATCTTAGAAATTAATAAATTAACATATATAATAATTACACACTAATAAAAGTAATCATTTTATTGCCATTTTTAAATATTAGTGGATATTTAATTATGAAAAATTATTTGTATTTTGAAAAAGATATAAAATCCTTGGAAAACGAGATTGAAAAACTTCAAGATCCATTTGCTAAAGATGGCATCACACAAGTTGAAACTGGAAAATTGGCAAAGCTTCAGAATGATTTAAGCTCTAAACTAAATGAAATTTATTCAAACCTTGATCCATGGCAAACAACAATGGTTGCTCGTCATGAGGACCGCCCTAAATCAAAATTTTTTATTGATAACCTTTTTGAGGATTTCTTTCCAATTCATGGCGATAGATTATTTGGAGAGGACAAATCTTTGATTTCTGGATTAGCGACTTTTCAAAAAAAATCTGTATTGGTGATTGGACAAGAAAAAGGTGAGGATCTTGACACTAGGATTGAAAGAAATTTTGGAATGATGAAACCAGAGGGATATCGAAAATCAATTAGACTAATGAAGCTAGCTGATAAATTTAACTTACCAATTATTTTATTTATAGATACTCCCGGCGCTTATCCTGGAGTTGGAGCAGAGGAGAGGGGTCAAGCTGAAGCAATAGCAAGATCAATAGAATGCTCAATGTCGGTTGGTGTGCCTACGATTTCAATTATTATTGGTGAGGGAGGATCTGGTGGTGCAATAGCTTTAGCTTCCTCAAATAAAATTATAATGTTAGAAAATGCAATTTATTCAGTAATATCCCCAGAGGGATGTGCATCTATTTTATGGAGAGATCCAACAAAAACTCTAGAAGCAGCAAAAGCAATGAAACTAACTTCTAGAGATCTTTTGAATTTAAAAATTATTGATGAAATAATTCCTGAACCAACGGGAGGAGCTCACAGAGATAAAAACCTAATTTTAGAAAATGTAAAGGTGTCAATTGATAAAAATTTAAATGAGTTAAGCAATCTCTCTAAATCTGAAATTATATCTCTTAAAAAAGAAAAATTTTTAGAAATCGGCAGGGATAGAGGTTTAACAGAGGGAGTTTCTATTTCTAATAGATTGCCAATTAATTTTGCAAATATAAATAAATTTAAAAAAGTTTTATTCAAATACAAATATTTTTTTATAGGATCGATATTTATTTTAGCAGCTTTACTTTTTCTCTTAGAATAATACAGAAGCTTATTGGAATTTTATCTTCTTTTTTCTACGATTTTTAAATTGAGCAAAATCATTATTATATCTTGCCTAATTTTATTAAGCAGTGTTTCAAAAGAATGAAACGCTTCTTTTTTGTACTCAACTAAGGGATCTCTTTGACCATAAGACCTTAAACCTATAACTTGACGCAACTGTTCTAAATACTGAATGTGATTTTTCCAATTTAAATCAATTAATTGCAAAAAGATTTTCTTTTCTATTTCTTTTGAACCTTCCTCTCCTAAATAAGTATTTCTTTCTTCTCTCTTTTTTTTAAAATTTGAATTTATAGAACTCGATATTTCTTTTTCACTTAGACTTCTTAGTTTCTCGTTTAAATTTTCCTCATTTTGGCCAAAAAGAGTATTGACTCTATTTAACTGAGCTTTATTTTGAAAAATCGTTGGAGATTTTTCTTTTTGCTTAATTAAATCTTCAATTTCATCTTTTAAAAAGTTATCAATAGTTTCAAATATGTTTTGTTTTTCTAGGACTTCTTTTCTTTGACTAAATATCACATGCCTCTGATCATTAAGCACATCGTCAAACTTTAATAAAGTTTTTCTTATATCAAAATTTCTGGCCTCAACTTTTTGCTGAGCTCGTTCTAAAGCTTTGTTGATCCAAGGATGGTCAATACTTTCTCCATCTTTTAGTCCAAGTTTTTCTAATATCTTATTAATAGATTCTGATCCAAAAATTCTCATTAAATCATCTTCTAAGCTTACATAAAAAATTGAATTACCCTCATCACCTTGTCTCCCAGCTCTTCCTCTGGCTTGATTATCAACTCTTCTAGACTCCATTCTCTCTGTACCAATAACAAAAAGCCCACCTAGAGATTTAATTTTTTCTTTATTCTCTTTTAAGTTATCTGAATCTTTCCCACCTAATTTAATATCTACACCTCTTCCTGAAATACTTGTTGTAATTATCACCGAATTTAATTTTCCCGCATTAGCAATTATCTCAGCCTCTTTTTCATGATTTTTAGCGTTTAAAACTGTATGAGTAATTTTATTTTTTCTAAATAAATTTGAATAGACCTCCGATTTGTCTACACTGGATGTAAAAATAAGTAAAGGTTGACCTTTTGAATTTAACATTTTTACTTTAGAAATAATTGCATCTTGTTTTTCTTTTTCTGTCCTAAAAATTTGATCGTTCCAATCTTTTCTAATCATTTCTTTATTAGTTGGAATGACAACAACATTCAGATTGTAAATTTCATAAAACTCCTGACTTTCTGTAACAGCGGTACCAGTACATCCCGCAAGTTTTTTATATAGTTTGAAGTAATTTTGATAAGTAATTGATGCAAGTGTCTGATTTTCCATTTGGACTTCTAAATTTTCTTTAGCCTCTAAAGCTTGGTGTAGTCCATCACCATACCTTCTACCTTCGAGAATTCTTCCTGTAAGTTCATCAACAATTTTGATCTTTCCATCTACCTCAACATAGTCTTTATCTTTTGAGAAAAGATGAGTTGCCTTCAATGCCTGATTAACAAGATGCACAAGGTTTAAATTAGCTGGATCGTAAAAATTATTATTTTGAAGTATTCCAATGTTATCTAATAATTTTTCTATAGAATCTATACCTTCATTTGTTAAAGTGACATTTTTATCCTTTTCATCCAATTCATAGTCACTTGGTTTTAATTTTCTAACAAGTTTATTGATAGCTTTATATTGATTACTTGTTTCATCTGACTGTCCAGAAATAACCAATGGCGTTCTAGCCTCATCTATAAGACAAGAGTCTATTTCATCTACAATAGCAAATCTATGTTCTCTTTGAACTAGTTTGTTCGATGAATATTTCATATTATCTTTTAAATAATCGAAACCAAGTTCACTGTTAGTTGCGTAAGTGATATCCTTCATATAATTTTTTCTTCTCTCATCATCAGATTGATCGTTGTTGATGTAACCAGCACTTAGGCCAAGAAAGTTGTAAATTTTTGACATGTTTTCACAATCTCTCTTTGCCAAATAATCATTTACAGTAACAACATGAACGCCATTTTCAGAAAGAGCATTTAAATAAGCTGCTAATGCAATTGTAATTGTTTTCCCTTCCCCAGTTCTCATTTCTGCTATTTTACCCTGATGTAATGCAATACCCCCTAATAATTGAACATCAAAGTGTCTTTCATTTCTTGTCCTATGAGAAGCTTCTCTCACATACGCAAATGCTTCTGGCAAAACTTCGTCAAGATTTTTTCCACTTTTAATTTGATTTTTCAGTTCATCAGTTTTATTTGGAAAATCACTATCTTTTACCTTAGCCACATCATTTTCGAGTAAATTAATTTTTTCTAGAATTTTTCTAAACTTAGCAAGCTCGATATCGTTGCTACTCTTAAATATTTTACTAATAAAGCTTAATGGATTTAACATTTTTTTTTGATATATAATTAATTATTAATCGATTATATAGTTATAAATTAACTTTTTTAAATAGAATGCCTCTTAATTTAAGCAATTTTTTGTTATCTCAAAAAGAAAAGTCAAAAATGGCTGACTTCCAAGACCTAGATCATATTGATGGTGTCTCAGTATCTACGACTTCGGCTAATTTATATAATAATGAAAGAGATGATTTAGTCCTTTTTTACTTTAGACATGGTGCTGAACATGCATCAGTTTATACTCAATCACAAGTCGTTTCAGAAAATATCAAATGGAATAAGAAGTTAAAAACAAAAAAAATTCGCGCTCTTTTAGTAAATACAAGAAACGCAAATGCTCTTACAGGGAAAAAAGGGTATGAAGCTCTTACAGAGATTTCTGAGGAAATAGCATCAAATTTAACAAAGAAACAAAAAGAAGACGAAGAATATCCAAAAAAAGTTAAACCAAACGAGGTTTTGTTTGGTTGCACCGGCACTATAGGAGAAGCTTTTCCAAAAGAGAAAATTAAATCTTCCATTAAAAATTTAATTGATAAAATTAAATATACTCAAAATAAGTATTTATGGATCAAAGCTGCGATGGGAATATTGACAACTGATCTAAAACCTAAACTTGCTATGGAAGAATGCAATATTGGAAATACAAAAGTTAAAATCTATGGTCTTGCCAAAGGATCAGGAATGATTTTTCCAAACATGGGAACTACGCTTGCCTATATTTTTACTGATGCGGATCTTTCTTCGAATGTTTTAAAAAAGATTTTAAAAAAAAATATCCAAAATACGTTTAATGCAATTAGTTGCGATGGAGACACCAGCACAAATGATATGGTTACAATTTTTTCTACAGGAAAGGCAAAAAATAAATCTATTAATAATATTAACGATATTAAACTAAAAGATTTTGATTTAGCACTAAATAATGTTTTATTAAACTTAGCAAAAAGAGTAGTCAGTGATGGCGAAGGAGCCACAAAGTTTATAAAGATTAATTCATTAAAGTGTTCGAGTGAGAGTGATGCGAAAAAAATATCATTTTCAATTGCTAATTCGCCATTAGTAAAAACAGCTATTACAGGAGAAGATCCTAATTGGGGAAGAATATTAATGGCGGCAGGAAAAGCGGGTGTTGAATTTGAAATAGATCGGGTGAATTTATTTATAGGAGAGTATAAAATTTTGGACAAAGGACAGCTAGTTAAAAATTATATTGAAAAAGATGTTGCTGATTATATGAAGCAAGCAAATTTAGAAATATCAATTGAGATTAATAATGGCAATAAAAGTTTCACTTGTTATACAATGGACTTGACACAAAAATATATATCTATTAATTCAGATTACAGAAGTTAAAGGTTGAAAAAAATTAGAGAATTATTATTTTAATCACATGATAAAATACAAGCTAATTTGTAAAGATTGTAATAACATTTTTGATAGTTGGTTTTCAAATTCAACCGAATACGAGAAATTAAAAAAGAGAAAATTTTTGAATTGTCATTTTTGCGATTCCAAGAAAATTGAAAAAACGTTGATGGCACCAAATGTATTAAATAGTTCAGACCTTAAGAAAAAAGATATAAATAAAATTAAAGAGATTAAATCAAAGTTAAAAGAATTTAAAAAATTCATTAAAGATAACTTTCAATACGTAGGAAACAACTTTGCTCATGAGGCAAGATCAATACATTATGACCTAAAAAAGAAAAATAAAGCAATTTATGGAAAAGCTTCACGAAAGGAAATTGAAGATCTCAAACAAGAAGGTATTAAAACTGAGGAATTTCCCTGGATAGAGGATAAAGAAAATTAAGTTTTAGAAAATTGCGCAAGATAATTTACAGAGCTATCTTCAGATACAATCCATTCATTTTTAAGAATATCAAACTTTACACCAATTAAGTCATTCAAATTTAACGAATTGTTTTTACAAATATTGATTAAATCCCCAGGTGTTAAAAATTTGTTCCAGTTATGAGTACCTATTGGCAACCATTTTAAGATATATTCAGCACCTATTATTGCAAATATATATGACTTTAATGTTTTATTTAAAGTTGCAATAAACATTAACCCGTTTTTCTTTAAAAGTTCTGAGCTTTTAAATAAAAAAAAATCAACATTATCAACATGTTCAACTATCTCCATATTTAATACTACATCAAACTTTTCTTTTGCAACAAATTTATCTGGAGATGAACAGTAATAATCAACATCTAATTTACTTTTTTTTAAATGCATTTTAGCAATTTTGATGTTTCTGTCCGAGGCATCTATACCCGTAACCGTTGCACCTAATCTTGAAAGAGGTTCACTTAAAAGACCTCCACCACATCCAATATCTAATATCTTAATATCTTTTAAAGGTAATTTTTCTGATTTATTTCCAAATTTTTTAGTAATTGTGTCTTTAATATATCTTAGTCTTACCGGATTAAAATTATGCAATGGTTTAAACTTACCCTCGGGATCCCACCATTCATCAGCTAACTTTGAAAATTTATCAATTTCCTTTTTATTAATAGTATCTTTTTTCATTGGTTGTTGACTTTATAATTTAGATGTATTTTATCTAAATATAAAAATTTAAATATAAAATATCAATGAAAATAATTGTTTTAAAATTTGGTGGAACATCGGTTGGTACGTTAGACAGAATTGTAAAAATATCTAAAATAATAGTTTCTTATATAAAAAAAAAATACAAAGTTATTGTTGTAACTTCTGCAATGAGTGGCGTTACAAATGAACTAATAAAAAAAGCTGAAAAAATTTCTAAAAATTTTCCAAACTCTGAAAGAGATGTGCTGTTATCAACTGGTGAACAAATGGCTAGTGCTTTAATAGCTGGAAAGTTATGTGACTTAGGTTTTAATTCAAGATCTTGGATGTCATGGCAGATACCTATTCTAACAAGAGGTAATTATAGCGCTGCAAGAATTATAAAGATTGGAACAGACCAGTTAAAAAGATATTTAAAAAAAGGTGGAACCCCAATAATAACTGGTTTTCAGGGTTTAAACAAGGAAAGCAGACTTACAACTTTAGAAAGAGGTGGCAGTGATGCAAGTGCAATTATGCTTGCTAAATTTTTTAAAGCCAAAAGATGTATAATTTATACTGATGTTGATGGGGTGTATACGACTGATCCCAATTTAACGAAAAAGGCAAAAAAAATAAAAGCATTATCTTATGAAGAGATGCTCGAAATGTCCTCGCTTGGCGCTAAAGTAATGCAGCCAGCTTCAATTCAGGATGCAAAATTAAATAAAGTAAAAATCGATGTTAAATCATCATTTACAAATAAAACAGGCACGCAAATAATTGGTAGAAAAAAAATTAAAGACACAAATATAATTAGAGGTGTATCCTTTACTAAAAATGATGCGAAAGTAAGTCTTCTAGGGGTAAAAGACAAACCAGGTGTAGCTGCAGCAATATTTGAACCACTATACAAAAATTCTATAAATGTTGATATGGTTGTTCAAAATATTTCTTCAGATGGGAAAGAAACTGATTTAACTTTTACCATTAAATCTGATGATCTTTTAAAAACTAAAAGACTTATTTCTAAAAATAGAAAAATTAAATTTAAGAAGCTGATTGTAGATAGAAATGTTGCAAAAGTTTCTATTGTGGGGGTTGGAATGATTACAACACCAGGGGTAACTTATCGAATGTTCCAGGCATTAGCAAATAAAAAAATAAATATTCTTGTTATTTCTACTTCCGAAATAAAAATATCTGTTTTAATTCAAAGTAAAAATTTAAAAAAATCAGTTGAATTATTACATAAAGAATTTAATTTAAATAGATGAGATATAAAGAATTTAGAGATATCAAAAGAAAAAAAACAAAAGAAATAAACGTTGGTGATGTAAAAATCGGCGGGGATAACCCTATCTCAGTTCAGTCAATGACAAATACTTTAACTACTAATGTTAAAGAAACAATTAAACAAATTAATGATTGTGCTGAAGAAGGTGCTGAACTTGTAAGAGTTTCATGTCCAGATGAGGAGTCAACAAATTCTTTAAAAGAGATAGTAAAAAATAGCAAAGTTCCAATTATTGCAGATATTCATTTTCACTTCAAAAGAGCTATAGAGGCGGCTAAAAGTGGGGCAAAATGTTTGAGGATAAATCCAGGTAATATTGGTGAAAAAGAAAAAATTAAACAAGTGATAGCAGCAGCTAAAGATTATGATTGTGCATTAAGGATTGGAGTTAATGCTGGTTCTTTAGAAAAAGATATTTTAGAAAAATATAAAGGACCCTGTCCAGAAGCTTTAGTAGAAAGTGCGATGAGGAATATCCAGCTTATAGAGGATGAGGATTTTTATAACTTTAAGGTAAGTGTAAAATCATCAGATGTATTTTTATCAGTAGCGTCGTACAGACTTCTTTCATCCAAGACAGATTATCCTTTGCACCTAGGTGTTACAGAGTCAGGCAGCTTTGTGCCAGGAAGTGTAAAAACCTCGATAGGTTTAGGTTCGCTTTTGATGGAGGGAATTGGTGACACAATCAGGGTTTCTTTATCAGATGATCCTATTAAAGAAATTAAAATAGGTAATGAAATTTTAAAATCTCTAAACTTAAGAAATAGAGGTGTAAAAATCATTTCATGCCCTTCATGTGCTCGCCAAGGTTTTGAAGTAATTGATGTAGTAAAAAAACTGGAGGAAAAGTTATCCCATATTAAAACACCTTTTACTTTATCAATAATTGGATGTGTCGTTAATGGTCCAGGGGAAGCAGCTTCAACTGATATTGGTATTACAGGAGGGGGCAAGGATAGCAATATGTTATATTTAAATGGTGTTCAAAAAGAAAAACTAAAAAATGATGAGATAATTTCCAAAGTTGTAGCATTGGTAGAGAAAAAAGAAAAAGATATCAAAAATAAAATTTAATGATACCAGTTGATAAGGTAAGGGAGATAATAAAAAAACATGAGATTCTTGAAAAGGAATTATCCTCTGGAGCTATCGAAAAAAAATTATTTGCGTCTAAATCAAAAGAATATTCAGAATTAAACGCAGTAATTAGTCACGCGAAGGACTATCTAACATTTGAAAAAACTAGGGATGATCTTAAAAAAATTATTGGCGACGAAAACAACGATAAAGAAATGATAGAATTAGCCAAGATTGAGCTTAATGAGCTTGAAGTTAAAAAAGGCAAAAACGAAAGTAAACTTAAATTATTTTTGTTACCAAAAGATGAGGCAGATACAAAAAATGCAATTATAGAAATAAGAGCAGGTACAGGTGGATTAGAAGCAAGTTTGTTTGCATCGGACCTCTTTAAAATGTATGAAAAGGTAAGCCAAAAGAAAAAATGGTCTTTGGAAATAATTAGTATATCAAAAAGTGATGCAGGTGGATTAAAAGAAGTAATTGCCTCAATAAAAGGAAGAAATATATATTCTTCATTAAAATATGAGAGTGGTGTTCATAGAGTTCAACGTGTTCCTGACACTGAAACACAAGGTAGAGTTCACACATCAGCAGCTACAGTTGCGGTATTACCAGAAGCAGAGGAGGTAGATATTAAGATAGAGGAAAAAGATTTAAGAATTGATGTATTTAGAAGCAGTGGTCCTGGAGGACAAAGTGTCAATACCACAGACTCAGCTGTAAGAATTACTCATATTCCCACAGGAATTGTTGTCAGTCAACAAGACGAAAAATCTCAGATTAGAAATAAAGAAAAGGGTCTTAAAATTTTAAGATCAAGAATTTATGAGTTTGAAAGAAATAAAAGAGATGAGGAAAGAGCAAAAGATCGTAAAAGTAAAATTGGATCAGGTGATAGATCTGAAAGAATAAGGACATACAATTTTCCTCAAGGCAGGGTCACAGACCATAGGATCAATTTAACATTGCACAAACTTGAAGAGTTTATGGAAGGAGAAATTTTTGATGAAATGATTGATAATTTAAGCCTACAAGCCCAGGAGGAAGAGTTAAAAAAAATATCATGAAAATTATAAACAGTTTAAAAGATGGTGGTGAAATACTAAAAAAAAATAACATATCCTCTTATAAAATTGACTGTGAAATTTTAATGTCTCAAACCCTTAATATATCAAGAGAAGAGGTTCTTCTAAATTTAGAAAGAAATATAAAAAAAGAGGAAAAAGAAGAATTTTTTAATCTTATTTACAGAAGAAGAAAAAACGAGCCAATTGCTTATATAATAAACAATAAAGATTTTTGGAGAGACAAGTTTATAACAGATAAAAATGTTCTGATTCCACGTCCAGACTCAGAACACTTGGTGGAGCAGACATTAAGATTAATAAAAAAAGATCAGGGCAAAAGAATTCTAGATGTTGGTGTAGGTTCAGGATGTTTATCAATATCTATCTTAAAAGAAAGACCATTTTGTAAATTTGATGCAATAGATCCATCTAGAAAAGCTATAAAATTAGCCAAAACTAATGCAAAATTACATCAATTATTAGATAGAATTAAATTTTACAAAAGAGATGTTGACAATTTTTACAACGATAAATATGATTTAATTATAAGTAATCCTCCATATATTATTAAACACAAAATAAAATATTTGGACTCTATAATTTATGAACCAAAAATTGCTTTGGATGGTGGATTAGATGGTTTAGAAATAATTAAAAAAGTTATTTCAAAATCAAAACATTTATTAAAAATTAATGGTAAACTTATCCTTGAAATTGGATATGATCAGAAATACAAAGTGACTAAATTCTTAAAAGAAAAAAAGTTTTTTATTAATAAAATTATCAAAGACTATGGAAATAATACTAGATGTATAGTATCTACAAAAATAAATTAAAAATACATGAGACAATTTAGAAATAATTTAAAGAGAAACAGAAATAGAAATCACTCTGACAGATCATTTAAAAGAAGTTCGGATATAGACAAATTAAACGGTAATTTTGCAAATAATGATAATTCTTTTAGAAGGAAAATTAACAGAAGTAATGGAAATGTCCAAAAATTAATTTCAAAGTATAACGACCTTGCTAGAGAGGCTTTGTCCAATGGAGATAAAATACTATCAGAAAACTATTTTCAGTATGCGGACCATTTTTTAAGAGTTTCACTAGAGCAAAAAGAAAAAGATATTTCCTAAAAAAATATTAATTAATTTTAATTATCAAATCTGACTTAAGTACATCTGTTTTTATTCTAACAATTTCAAAATTTTCTCTCACTGGCCCTTTAAGAGATTTTCCTGGAGGTAATTTTAATGTTTGCGAATTAATTTTTTTTCCATTTTCAATTACTTCATAATGTAAATGTGGGCCAGTTGACATACCAGTTGATCCAACATAACCAATAATTTGTCCTTGCTTTACTCTTGAGCCAGGAACTGCGAGTTTTGAAAATTTAGACATATGTGCATAAATTGTTTGATAAGTTGTATTGTGTTTTATTTTTACACAATTACCACCACCACCACACCAACCTGCTTTTAAGATAATGCCATCACCTGATGCCATGATAGGTGTACCTAATGGTGCAGCAAAATCAGTACCTCGATGCATCTTGTTAAAACCTAAAATAGGATGTTTTCTCATTCCAAATGGAGAGGACAACCTAGCTCCATTTATTGGAGTTTTCATTAAAGCTTTTTTAATACTTTTTCCATTTTCATCATAGTGACCAAAAAATTTTTTGTCTGGATAAAAATACAACTGGTTTGACTGTCCTCTCATAATTAAGTTAGCATAAATTATTTCTCCAGTGCTAAATACTTCATTATTTTCATCTATGAATGTTTCATAGATAATTTGGTATGAATCATTTTTTCTTATGTCTCTTTGAAAATCCACCTGAAAACCATAGAGTCTTGCAAATTCTATTATAACATTAGGACTGATTTTTTGTTTTATAGCTGATCTGTATAGACTTGACCTAATGACACCTTCTTTTAATACAAGTTTTTTAGTAAGGTTAGTTACAATTTCTTCTTTTTTAAGTTGATCTGTATCTAAATTTTTTACTATTTGTATTTTTCTTGTCTTTGAAACAGGTATTAAAAGACTTAATATTTTCTTGTTATTTTTATCAGTATTATCCAGAACTATGTTCAGAATTTGCTTAGATCTTATTTTCTTAGTTTCTTCTTTATTTAAAATTGCAAATATTTTTTTGATCTCATCATCTTTGACAGAAAATTCTTTAAGAATATCTCTAAGTGTCTGTCCGCTTTTAACTGAATAATCAATCTGCTCATATCTCGGAGTTAAGTTGAAGAAAATGTGGTTTATTGTTTTTTTAAAGTAAGTGTTTCTTAAAACCTTTACATATTCATTATCAACTTTTTTGCTTTGAGAGTTGTAAACTTGAATTATCAGAGTTGAAAATATCAGTAAGAGTATTAAAACAAATACCTCGGTATTTTGTCTTATAAATGATGTAACCTTAAGTTGAATAAATTTCATGGAATTTCTATAATTTATTGTCTTTAAAAAAACTAGCTTAAAAAGTATAGGTATTTATTGACTTTTTTGAGCTATTTTCTTTGATAATCCCTTGATTTACTAATGATTTGTACTATAAGCAGTCTCTCCAAACAATGAAAATTGTTAATTATTAGGCTTAAACCTAATTAGCTATTTGAAAAGTTAAAATTTAAGAAGAGAAGTGTGGACGGTTAAGGTTACCAAAATTTGTCGTACACACTTCAACATTATATAAATTTATTCTTAGATTTATATAGAAGCTAGTGTGCGCCGTTTTTAAACTTGAGAGTTTGATCATGGCTCAGAACGTACGCTGGCGGCACGCCTAATACATGCAAGTCGAACGAAGTAGCAATACTTAGTGGCAGACGGGTGAGTAACATGTAGGTATCTTCCCTTTGGTGAGGAATAACATGAGGAAACTTATGCTAATACCTCATAAGTCTTTACGGAGAAAGCTTTATGCGCCGATGGATGAGCCTGCACTTGATTAGTTTGTTGGTAGGGTAATGGCCTACCAAGACAATGATCAATAGCTGATTTGAGAGGATGATCAGCCACATTGGGACTGAGACACGGCCCAAACTCCTACGGGAGGCAGCAGTAGGGAATCTTGCACAATGGGGGAAACCCTGATGCAGCGATGCCGCGTGAGTGAAGAAGGCCTTTGGGTTGTAAAGCTCTTTCGTCGGGGAAGAAAATGACTGTACCCGAATAAGAAGGTCCGGCTAACTTCGTGCCAGCAGCCGCGGTAATACGAAGGGACCTAGCGTAGTTCGGAATTACTGGGCTTAAAGAGTTCGTAGGTGGTTAAAAAAGTTGGTGGTGAAATCCCAGAGCTTAACTCTGGAACTGCCATCAAAACTTTTTAGCTAGAGTATGATAGAGGAAAGCAGAATTTCTAGTGTAGAGGTGAAATTCGTAGATATTAGAAAGAATACCAATTGCGAAGGCAGCTTTCTGGATCATTACTGACACTGAGGAACGAAAGCATGGGTAGCGAAGAGGATTAGATACCCTCGTAGTCCATGCCGTAAACGATGTGTGTTAGACGTTGGAAATTTATTTTCTGTGTCGCAGCGAAAGCAATAAACACACCGCCTGGGGAGTACGACCGCAAGGTTAAAACTCAAATGAATTGACGGGGACCCGCACAAGTAGTGGAGCATGTGGTTTAATTCGAAGATACGCGCAGAACCTTACCAACACTTGACATGTTCGTCGCGACTTTAAGAGATTAAAGTTTTCGGTTCGGCCGGACGAAACACAGGTGCTGCATGGCTGTCGTCAGCTCGTGTCGTGAGATGTTGGGTTAAGTCCCGCAACGAGCGCAACCCTCACTTTTAGTTGCCATCATTTAGTTGGGCACTCTGAAAGAACTGCCAGTGATAAGCTGGAGGAAGGTGGGGATGACGTCAAGTCCTCATGGCCCTTACGTGTTGGGCTACACACGTGCTACAATGGCATTTACAATAGGAAGCAAGACGGCGACGTTTAGCAAATCCTAAAAAAATGCCTCAGTTCGGATTGTACTCTGCAACTCGAGTACATGAAGCTGGAATTACTAGTAATCGCGGATCAGCGCGCCGCGGTGAATACGTTCCCGGGTCTTGTACACACCGCCCGTCACACCATGGGAGTTGGTTCTACCTTAAGGCAAAGTTTAATACCTTTGACCACGGTATAGTCAGCGACTGGGGTGAAGTCGTAACAAGGTAGCCGTAGGGGAACCTGCGGCTGGATTACCTCCTTTCTAAGGATGAATAAAATTTAATAATTTTATTCTAAATAATTAACAGGTTAATGTTGACCGTCCGCACTTCTCTTTTTAATTTTTGTGTTTCTCTTAAAAACAATGAGGGCCGGTAGCTCAGTTGGTTAGAGCACACCCTTGATAAGGGTGGGGTCGATAGTTCGAGTCTATCTCGGCCCACCAATATATCTGGGGGATTAGCTCAGCTGGGAGAGCGCCTGATTTGCATTCAGGAGGTCAGCGGTTCGATCCCGCTATCCT
>CACCNI010000001.1:0-87500 GCA_902547215.1 uncultured Pelagibacteraceae bacterium | reverse complement strand
TAAACAAGAAGATGTTTGTTTTCTAACAAGAGATTTTACAGGTTATGAGTACGGTAAAAAAATTATTTCAAAAGAAAAACTTAAGTATAAGACGATATCAAAAGTTTCTAAACTTGAAATATTAGAGTTTAATAATTTATATGATCCTAATTCGAAAAATATAGCAATATTTGATACTTTTAAATTGAACTCTAATCTAATTATAAAGGTTAAAGAAATTGGTTATAAAATTTTAATATTTGATGAATTTGCAAAACACTTAAATTTAGCCCATTTATCAATTGGAAGTTTATATTTAGGTAAGAAGAAAACTAATTTGTATAGTGGTTATAATTACCTTATTTTATCAAGAGAAATTTACAAAAAATCAATATTTAGAAAAAAAATTAAAAATATAGTCGTCACGTTTGGAGGAGTGGATAAGAGAAAATTAACTAATTTTTTTTTAACAGCGATTCCAGAAATACCATTAAATATTAATATTAATATAATATTAGGGCAAAGTGATAAAAGATTGGTCAAGCTTTATCGTTCAAAAATTGAAAAATATAACTTAACTTCAAAAATAAAATTATTTATCTATCCCAAGAATTTTCAGACAATAATCAAGAAAGCTGATATTGGGGTTACTTCAGGTGGTCTTTCTTTATTTGAGTTTGCTGCTTATGGGATACCAACAATTAGCCTACCTCAATACAAACATCAACTAAATACAATAAATAATTTAAGAAAGTTTGGAATAACCTTTTTAGGTTCAAATAAAATGAAATTAAATAAATTGTTTTTTCAAAAAGTTTTAAATAATTTGATTACTGACTCATTAAAGAGAAATAAGATAAATAAAATGGCTCCTAAGTTTATCGATGGAAAGGGGTTAAAAAGAATTAAAAAACTAATTTATCTGAAACTAATGAAATAAGCATTTTATGAAATAAAACTAACTCAAAATTAGTATTAATTGTCATAGATTTTAATTTATTATACTTTTAATTTTAAAAATATATATTAATTGATATATAGGTATTAAAAAAAAATTATTATGAATAGAAAATCAATAAATATTGACGGTTATGAAATTGGTGAAAAAAATCAAACTTATATAGTTGCTGAAATAGGAATTAATCACGGTGGTGATCTAGACAAGGCAATAAAATTAATTGATGAAGCAAAATCTGCTGGAGCAAATGCAGTCAAAATGCAAAGCTATTTAACCGAAAAGAGAGTTGCAGTTGACTCCCCTATATTTAAAATTCTAAAAGATTCAGAACTTAGTTTTGATCAACAAGAGAAATGTATTAAACATGGTAAAAATAATGGAATCACTATTTTTAGTACACCTTTTGATGACGAGTCAGTAGATTTTTTGGAGTCAGTAAACTGCCCAGCTTATAAAATTGCAAGTTTTGATACCGTTAATCACTCTTTACTAAGAAAAGTAGCTAGTACAAAAAAGCCTGTGATAATGTCTACTGGAATGACTAATGTAAAAGAGCTTGGTGATGCGTGGAAATCACTTGGAGGAAAAGATGATGGATCAGGTTGTGAATTGGCTTTATTGCATTGCATATCATCTTATCCAACACCATCGAAAGAGGCTAACTTATCATTGATAAATCTTTTAAAGACATATCATTCGGGGCCGGTAGGCTATTCAGATCACACAATCGGTGTTGAAATTCCAGTAATGGCGGTTGCGTCTGGAGCAAAAATAATTGAAAAACATTTTACACTTAATACTCAAGACGAAGGGCCTGACCATGCTTTATCTGCAGATCCTAGTACACTAACTGAAATGGTAAAAAATATTAGGCGTATGGAAACTATACTCGGAAAGCCTGAGATGAGATTAAGAGAAATAGAACAACAAATAAAACCTTATAGAAGACATACTGATTAAAAAAATAATTTTCTAAGGAAAATATATATGAACAAAGGTCAAATTTGTTGCAAAAAGAAGGTTTAATTTTAATTATTTTCTTTTTGTGTAATAATTCTGTTAATAACAATATTGTCGACTTTAATTTCTTTAATGACTTGTAAACCTCTTTTTATAAAATATTCATCATTAAAACCCTTGTTTTTATGTGAAATTAAATATTTTGAGCGAATGTCATTTGCTTTACCAAATTTAATTTTATTTTGATTTTGATCAAGTAAATTTAAGGAGAAATCTGCTCTTGAGTCTTCAAAATTAGAAATTTGAAAAGTACCATTCTCAATAGATAACAGATATTTTAAAGACTCAATGTTAGATAAGCCCCAATAATCTAGTTCAAAATTTTCTGCGTATTTTTTGGAGATATTATTAAAAAAAATATTTTGATAGGGATGATTTACAATCATCCAATTTAATATTAAGACAAAATTAATCATTAAAACTGAATAAAAGAACTCCCTAAAAAACTTAAGTTTAATTTTATATAAATTTTTTAATGAATAACACACGAAATAAATTACAGAAATATTTAAGAAATAAAAATGTCTCCATCCGTTAAATATATCTGGCTTAAATACAATAAATGCAAAAATTGGAATTATAAGAAATAAAAAAATTATACTTTCATTCTGCAAGGATTTTAAATTTTTTTTTAAAATAATATTATTAGAAAGATCTACTAAAAATAAAATTATTCCAACAAAAAATAAAAATAAAGTCATACTTGGAGTACTTATGATTATCCATTCTAAAATATAATACCAAGGTACTTCTGAGGACAAAATTAGTTTTCCATTAAACATAATCTCAGTAGGATAATTCCAATTCAATTGTGAAAAAAAATTTATAAAAAGATTTTTAGGATTATACCAAATTTCGGGAGTAATTATTACTAAAGAAGAAATTAATATTAATAACTGATTAGATAATTTTTTAAATAGTTGAAGATCGAATTTATTAAAATAAAATAGAAATATTAAGAAAATTGGATATACGTAAAAATTTATATATCTAATGTTTATTGCTATACATAAAAAAATCGGAAATAAATAAAAGTATTTTAATTTTTTATTCTTTAAAAAATTCAACATACAATAAAGACAACAAACTAGAGAAAACAGTGACCAAATATCGTTAGGACTATAAAAAAAATCTGCAAAAATTCTAGGAGATAATACAAATGCTAGTGATCCAATAGTAGATATTACGTGGTTAAAATTTAACCTTAAGATTTTATAGAAAATTATTACTGTCATTAAGGATATTATAAAATTTATATAATGTCTAAAATAATAAACTTCTGACTTGTTAGCATTTCTCATAAATATAAATTCGAGAAGGGCATTAAATGTATGTTGTATTTTATAATTATTTGAGCCACCCCACTTATATTCATCTATTTTTGTGAATTTAATTTTTCTTTTCTCGGCAATTTTTTGAGTTTTTTCAGGAAAAAGTTTTTCTCCAACATAATTAAGGACTATAAATCCTTGTTGTCGATACTCTACTTCATCGTAACTTATTCCATAATCTTTCGTGATATTGATCCCAATAATTAAATACAGAAAAAAAGCAAAAAATTGTATTGATTTTATTTTATTTGTTAGAAAGATCCGAATTTTTTCCATTATTTGAAATATTTATAAATTATTCTTTTCCAAATCTTTAATATTAATAAATTTATTACCTAATTTTTTATTTGATGCTTTTATTTCTTCAAAAAAATTCCAGGCTAATACTAATACGGTATTTTTTTTCCCATAAAATTTTTTCTTATTTACAATTTTAATTTTTACACCTGGTATAAATTTGTTTTGTTTTAGGATGTTATCCTCTACTACATATTTTAACTTTTTATTATTAATACCAAAAAAATTTAAAAAAGTCGTTGCCTTTGCTGGAGACCCGTATCCAATTATATTGTTATTTTTATTTATTATTTTGTCTAAGTTTTTATTAATATTTTCTCTTATCTTATTGATCTTTTCACCAAAAATTTTGTAAGTTTGAAATTTTTTTATGCCAAATTTTTCTTCCTCTTTTAAAATTCTATTCACACTTTTTTCTACCTTAATATTTTTGTTTTTGTTTAAATAAATCCTTAAAGAACCTCCGTGAGTATTTATTTTCTCAGCTCTATAAATTTTTGTATTTAATTTTTTGAAAAAATTTGTTAATGAAGTTAGTGACCAATAATTATAATGTTCATGATAAATATTATCAAAAGTAAGTTCTTTGAGTGTATCAACCAAATATTGTACCTCTATTATTAAATTTCCGTTTTTTTTTAATAGCCCTATCATACATTTTGCCATGCCTGTAAGATCGTCAGAATGAGCAAATACATTTGATGCTAAAACCAAATCAGCATTCTTTTTTATTTTTGTCATATTTTGATTATTGAGGAAACCATTAAATGTTTTAATTTTATTTTTATTTGCTAATTTTGATAAATTTTTTGCAGGCTCAATACCTAAAATTCTTTTGAACTTTTTGTCTTTAAAGGGCTTAAGTGCTATTCCATCATTACTACCAACATCAATTATATAAGACTTATTTGGTTTAAGCTTAAATTCATCGATATATTTATTAGCAGCTTTAGAAAAATGATCTCTAAACTTCTTTGATGTTGAGGATGTATATAAATAGTTTGAGAACATTTTCTTTGGATCTACAGCTACTGATAGCTGACAATTGTGACATTTATCACAATAATTTACCTCTAAAGGATAAAAATCTGTTTTTTCCTCTCTTTTTTTTAAAAGATTGTTTGCAAGAGGCTGATATCCTAAAGATATAAATCTTTGAAGTCTATTACTGCCGCAAGATCTACATTCAAATTTATAACAACTTAAGAGTAAATTTTTCTCTTTTTCGTCAACAAAAATATGCTTAATTGTATGAGTAATTCCATAGTTTTTGTGTTCTCTTTCACCTCTAACTAAATTTAAAAACGTAGTATCTTTAGAAAAAATCATTGTATGTGCTATATTTGGTTTTATTATTGAAATTTGTCCCGCGTTAACTACCTGAGTAATTTTTGGAGAATTTGGATTTAATAGATCCTTAAAAACCTCAATTATTTGTCCTTTTGTGAATAAACATTTTTGTTCTTGTTGAGGATGAAAATGATTAGCCCTCAATGTGCCTTTTTTTGAGTCAATTAATCCAATCATGTTCACTGGCTCAGTTAATTCAAAGTTACTTATCTTGCCCCTGCTATCAACAAATTCATCTGTTCCACTTTGAACATATTCAATATCTTTTACTAAGCTTTGTTTTGATAATTTTGTTATCATATCTCTTATGCTCTCATCCAAACTGTAAAGAAATTTAAATCCTGTTTTTAAAAGTTTTTTGTTTGACAATGAAAATCCTAAATTAGGAACTTCATCATTAGTTTCTAGTATTTTAGTCTTAGGGTTATATTTTCTACATATTTCAGAAACTTTTTTTACAGTCACAGTATCTTTAGAAGTATTAAATATTTCATAATTAATATCTTTTCTTTCCTCCATAAATTTAAAACACCTGGCAACATCAATAACAGGAATTAGGCTTTTAATTTGCCTTCCACCTGCAAAAAGTTTTAAGGTTTTATTTTGTGAAGAGAGTTTACAAAAAAGATTTGTCATTATATCTAAACGTGTCGCATCTTCTGAATAACCGTAGACAGAACCTAATCTTAAAATTATATAGTTCTTTCCTGATTTTTTTAATTGTTTTTCGTTTGCATCTTTTGATTTTCCATAGGATAATTTAGGGCAAGTTACTTCGTCTTCTTTAATATTTAATTTTACATCTTTTAAACCTTCATAAACCACATGTGAAGATGGCATTATTATTTTACAATCGTCTCTAATCGCATTTAATATATTTTGAGTACCCTCAATTGCATTAATTTCGATCTCCTTTTCTTTTTCTTTATTAGCCTCACTAGCGACTCTTGGTACAGACGTTATACCTGCTAAATGATGTACTACATCAGCATCATGACATAACTTTTTTATCAATTCCTGATCTAGAATGTCTCCATGAAAAAATTTCATGTTCCACTTTCTTAGTTGATTTACTCGTCCTGATATAAATCTATTATCAATAACTTTAATGTCATATAACCAACTGTAACCTGAGTAAATTTTACAAAGCTCACTACCAATGTAACCTAAGCCACCTGTAATCACTATTTTTTTCATTTATTAAGAATTTTTATATATACAAACTATTGATTTACCAAAAAAATTAAATGTAATTTTGTCGAAAATGGTCGAAATTGGAACTATATATTTATCCCAAGTTTTAATTTCATGCTCTTTGGGATTTCTATTCAGTATAATTTTATTTAAAAGACTTAAAAAAAAACCACAAGAGTCTAAATAATATATTTTTTCAATTTTCATATTATCTGGCAATAAATTAGAAAACATTTTCTTATTATACCTTCTATAGTGACCAACATTTTTATCAAATTGGGTGAACAAAAAATTGTGGGCGGGACAAAGAAATATTAGTCTACCCCCTGTTTTCAAAAATTTTTTAGCTAACATAACCTCTTTATTATCATTTTTGATATGCTCTAACACGTCAGCGTATAATATTGTGTCAAATTTATTTTTGTTTTTTATCTTACTAAGCGATTTATTAATAAAAAAAATATTCTTGTTTTCGGATTTATTTATTTCTATTAACTTTTTAAATAATTTTTTTTCTGGTTCTAGACAAGTTAATTTTTTAAATTTCAATATTTTTTTAAAAAAAAATAAATTTGACCCAAGTCCACTTCCAACTTCCATTATATTTCCGGTAGAATATTGTTTGATATCTTTTATCCAGTAATTCTTCCAATTTGGCGTATTGAAGAAAATTTCCATTTGAGAGTGAAGTTTGTTCATTTAAACCCTTAATCAATAAATTCCTTATAAAAATTTTTTAACTTAAAATTATAATTTGTTTCTTTATTTTTAATTAAATTTATCAGAGTTAAAACCAGAGATAAAAAAAATATTACATCAATTATAGAAAAACCCAATATCATGTTTGATGTCCATCCCAATAAAACCTCAGAATAAAAAAATTTTAAAATTATCAATAATACAATTCCAATTGTGCTTAAAAAAAAACCAATAAAACAAAAAAATAACATTCTCATTAAAACTACGTCACTAAAAACAGAAAACGATTTTAACGCATGTTTTACGAAACCATAAAAATTCAATTTTGAGGTATGAAAATATCTATGCCCTTTATTACATATTATTGACTTATAAGGTATTTTTGATTTTATTATACTGGCGCTGTAATGAGTGTAAATCTCTTTGATGTACTCAAATTTATTTAATAATCTATATGGAATGCAACTGTAATTTCCAAAATGTATTTTTTGACCAGTTAATATCCTAAAGAAAATTTTATACCAAAAGTAGAAAAATTTATAAAGATACCCCTCTTGCCTTGTACCTCTTGATGCAAAGATAATGTCATTATTATCATTTTTTTTGGCAGTATTAATTAAATTCTTTATATACTTAGGGTCATCTTCACCGTCACCGTCCATGATTATTAAGAAATCAAATTTTAAATCATTTTCTAAAAGATAACTTAAACCAATACCGATACATATTTGATTGCCTTGATTTAACTTTACATATAATTCGTTAACATTATTTAAATCTTTTAATTTTTCATATTTTTTTTCTGAACCATCATTTATAATCAAAAAGTTGTTTTCAAAATCTGCATGAATTGTATTAATTTCATTTATAAGTTTGATTAAACTATCTTCATCATTATATGTCGGTATTAAATAAATAATTTTCATCAATAATATACTTTAAATTTTTATATATATATTTTAGTAATTTCTATTTAATATTAAACTATTCTAATGTTAATATCTCTTTTAAATTATTTTAAATCCACAAAAAAAGTGATTTAAAGCTGTAATCCCCCTCTTTTTTTTTAAGAAAATTATTTGTTTTAAAGTTTTAGAGCTTAATTTTGCGTGTTTTATTTTATAAATACTTGGTTTGATTTATTTTTTTATTTTTTAAATACATTTCTCGTGAGCGCTTCATTAAGGATAGCATTTTTTTATTTTTTTTCACAATTTTTATTACTTCCATCATATATCCAAATTTTTTCTTTTTTTTTAAAATATTAAAAATTTTTTTTATAGAGTTGTAGTCAGATTTATAATCAAGAGAGTATTTAAATTTAGATAAGTCCAGTTTATTCTTCAATGTGTAAGTATTAAATTTACTATCACGCCAAATGTAATCAGTTAAATGCTCTTTATCACTTTTAGATTTACAAACTCGATTTAATTTTTTCAAAACATTAAATGAAAATATCTCAACATCAGTTCCATCAGGAAAAGTACTTTTATTAGGCGGTGTAGTGTTTGACACATAATCCAATTTTTTTGCTTTAAAAACTGAATATAATTTATCGATTATTTTAGGATCAATAAGAACACAGTCAGATGTAATTCTTATGATATTGTCTACTTTATAATATTTTGCACATTTATAATATCTATTAATAAGGTTATTCTCGGAACCTCTGAAAAAGTCAATTTTATTTTTTTTACAAATTCTTATAATAATATCATCTTTAGGTTTTTTTGTTGTGACTATTATTAAGTTCTGTATTTTCTTACACTTTTTAAGCCTAGATATTAATATCTCTAGAACAGTTTTACCTTGTATTTTTAACAAAATTTTGTTTTTTAATCTCTGGGAACCTGTTCTTGCTTGAACTAATATACAATCGTTCATTAGGTAAGTCTTTTGAAACTTTCTTTCCTAGACTTAAGTTTATATATTTTACTATCATTATTAACCAAATCTCTTATTTCTTTGAAAATTTTATCACAAATTTTAAGGTAGCTATCTAATTCCTTTTTTTTGTGGGCATATGACAAATAAATACTATTATTTGCAAGATAATTATAATCTAACATTCGATCAGTAAAAAACTTATAAATTTTAGAGTTTACTTGATTGGAATAGCCAAAGTAAAAAGATGCTAACGCTGGATTTTCTGAAAAATTAATTTTTAGACCGTGCTTTGTGCTCAATAACCTCCACTTATTTATTAAATACTCTCCGTTTTTTTCAATTTCCAAGTGGACATTATTTTTTAAAAAAAAATCTATGGTTGAATTGGCAGCAACGAAGCCTATTCTCTCAGTCCATGCAGTGCTACTTATAAAAGATTCATTTGCGTAATTTAAATATTTTTTTTTCCCAACAATACAGGATATCGCATAACCGTTACCAATTCCTTTCCCGTAAATAACAATATCTGGTTTCAAGCCAAATTTTTTGTATACGCCTCCAATAGTACTGCGCCAGCCAGACGTAATTTCGTCTACAATTAAGCAAACATTATTGATTTTGCAAAACTTATTTATTTCTCTGACAAACTTTCTATTTGGATTTTGAAATCTACAACCCTCTATAACGATGGCAGCTAAATTTTTATTTTTTACCCTCTTCTTAAAATCATCGCAGTCATTATATTTAAATCCAAAAATTGTGTTTTTAAGAGCTTTTGGAACACCCAAGGGTTCTAAGCCGGGCAATAGATGATTTTTCAATCTATTTTTACCTTTTAAATTAGTTGCTAAGTACCAATCATACCAACCATGATAACCACTAAATGCGACGAAATCTTTTTTTTGTGCAGCTCTTGCAATTCTTACGGCTATTGCCATTGCCTCACCTCCACCTCTTGCAAATTTTACCTTTTGAGCAAATTTGTCATGTTTAAGAATCTTTTTTGCTAGTTTTAATTCCTCAGTGCTATTTAAAGTACTATTAACTCCCATATCTATTGCTTTTTTTACTCTTCTGTCTATGTAATGATTTGCATATCCCAAGACGCAGGTTCCGATACCCATTTGAGACATATCTTTATATTTTTTTCCATTTAAATCCCATACGTTTAGTCCTTTACTTTTTTTATAAAATGTTGGCCATTTATCTTCAGAATATCTTTCAGGTCTTTTTGAAATCAATCCATTACCTCCAGGTATTAATAATTTGCACTGCATCCATAATTTTTTAGTAGATTTCATTATTTTGTTCTTCTTTTATAAACTCAAGTTTTAATTGTATTTGATTATTTACTAGTTTATACAACAATTGTGGCAAAAAAAAAATTCATTTCTTTTGGACAACCATTTCTTGGGAGAGAAGAGATTGATTCAGTAAAAAAAGTAATTAATTCTTCTTGGTTAGGAACTGGCAAGATAACGCAACAATTTGAAAAAGACTTTTCGAAATTTAAAAAAACTAAATTTGCTATATCAGTTAATTCATGTACAGCTGCACTTCATTTAACCTTGTTATCGATGAATTTAAAGAAAACTGACGAAGTAATTACTACTCCAATGACCTTTGCCTCTACTATAAATAGTATCATTTTATCTGGAGCTAAACCAATTTTAGCCGATATATCAAAAAATGATTTTAATATTGATCCAAAGGAAATAATTAAGAAGATAAATCGAAATACAAAAGCTATTTTAATTGTTCATTTTGCAGGATTACCGTGTGATATGAGTGAAATAATTAGAATTTCCAATAAATATAAAATAAAAATAATTGAGGATTGTGCTCATGCAATTGAGTCAAAATATAAAAAAAAAGAGGTTGGAAATTTTGGCTATTCTGGATGTTATAGTTTTTACTCTAATAAAAATATTACGACTGGTGAAGGTGGAATGTTAACTTGTAAGGATAGGAAATTAGCAGAAATAGTGAAAATTATGCGCTTACATGGAATGACTAGAGATGCATGGAAAAGATACATGCCAGATAACACTCCTAAGAATTTGCCGTATCAACATTATGATATTTTACACACAGGATTAAAATACAATATGATAGATTTAAATGCAGCTTTAGGAATAAAACAGTTAAACAAAATTAATTACATGTGGAAAAAAAGAAAGAAGCTGTATGATACTTATTATAATGAATTAAAAAATTATCCAATTAAATTACAAAACAATTATAAATATAATTTTAAACATGGGTATCATTTGTTTTTGTTTGTTTTTGATACCAATAAGTTCAAACAAAAAAATATTAGAGATGTATTTTTAAAATATCTAAATGTAAATAAAATAGGTGGTGGCGTACATTATAGGTCAGTAACAAATATGAAAAATTATAAATCTTTATTTAATTGGAACAAAAAAACGTGCCCAAATGCCTATGAAATTGGCAATAATATCGTTAGTCTTCCACTATATCCAGGGCTAAGCTCAATTGATCAAAAATATATAATAAGAAAAGTAAAAAAATTCATAGAATCAAAAATTATATGAAATGTAAAATCTGTGGCAAAATTATAAATCTAAATAAATCGTATTTATATACCCATAGTCAGATAAGATATTATAGATGCAATAATTGTTTATTTGTATTCCAGTATCCTTTACCGAATAATCAAAAATTAAAAGATCTTTATAGTAAAGAATATTTTAATCAAAATTATTTGAAAAATAATAATGATTTTAAATTAAGAAAAATTCAATATAAACTAGATAAAAAAATAATCTTAAAATATTACAAAGATAACAAAAATAATAAAATACTAGATTATGGTTGTGGGAATGGTACTTTTTTAAAGTTATTCAAATCAAAAAAAATTGGTTATGACTTTAATAAGGATGCCAGGGTAGACACGAGCGTAAGAAGAGTTTCTATTAAAGAAGTTTTTCAAGAAAAATATGATTTAATAATTATGAGGGGAGTAATTGAACATATTCCAAATTTTGAGGAAATAATCAAAAAACTCGCAAAATGTGTTAATAAAAATGGTTTATTTTATATAACTGCAACACCCAACTCTAATAATTTAACATTTTTTTTATCTAATAAAGATTTTAATCAAAATCACCCTGGACATTTATTTCATTTTAATAATGTTAATTTAAGTTTACTTTTTTTAAAAAATAGTTTTTTAAACATTGTAATGAGATATGAATATTTAGATACTCCGTATGCAAATTTAGACAATGATTTTAAAAACTTAAAAAGACAACTCAAAACATATAAAAAAAAGATAAAAAAAAATTCTCCACCAAGTGTTGGAAATATGATGACAGCTATTTTTAAAAAAATGATCTAAATAATTAATGATAGATAAAAATTTTTTTAATAAAAAATATAAATTTTACAAAAAAAAAAAAAATTCTCTCGGCAATTTGCTATTTGTAGATCGAGAAAGGATTGATACTTTATTCCAACTTTCAATATTTTCTTTAGCTTTATCAAATAAATTTAAACTAAATACAACAATTTTAACGGACCAAAAACCTAATAGTATGATCATTAACACATACATAAAACTAGGTTATAATAATTTCGTAAGTGGTTTTTCAAAAAAAAAAATATTTTTAAATCCATTTTTATTATTAGTCTCTCTATATTATTTTACTGCTTCATTAATAAAAATTAAATTTAATGGATTTAATTGGTTAATAAATAAATTTGATATTAATGATATTCTAATAGGAGATTTGATTTACGATACAAATATTCGTTATGAACAAAGATTTATAAATCCAAAATTAGATTTTTATTTTTTAAAAATACACTTTACCAGTATTTTCAGATTTTTAATAATCCAAAAATATTTAAAAAAATTAAAAATTAAAAAAATTTTGATTGGAACAGAAACAGGCTCAAGAAATCATGGTCTTACCTTGAGAATTGGCACTAAATTGGGAATTAAAAATTACGCTTATTTTAGACTGAGCAAAAACGGTGTTAGCATAATTTCTTATGATAAAAATTATTATAAAAATGGTATTGACTGTATAAGTCTGAAAAAATTTAATCACATATCTTCAAAAATTTCTCAAAAAAAAGTAAATAATTTTTATAAAAATAGAATTAAATTCAATACAACAAATTGGTATACAAATCATGATTATGTGATTTCAAATCAAAATAGTATCAAGGGTTATGAATTTTTAAAACATTTACAAAAAGAAAAGAAAAAAAAATTTTTATTTGCTAGCCACGCTTTTGCTGACGCACCTCATGCACCAGGAAAATTTATATTTAATGACTATTATGAACAATTCACAGAAACACTTAAATTTGCATATAAATCGAATGAAAATGTAATTTGGATTTTTAAAAATCATCCTAATTCAAGACTTTATGGAGAAAAAAAAATTTTCAAGGATTTAATATCTAAATATAAAAAAGATAATATTTTTCTTTGTCCAGAAAGAGTCCCTGTCCAAGATTTACTTGAGGTTTGTGATGTTGTAATAACAGGAAGGGGCACTATAGGAATAGAATTTGCATGCTTAGGAAAAAAAGTAGTAACAGCTGGCTCATCCCCATATTCAAAAATAGCAATTGCCTACGAGGCAAAAAATAAAACAAGTTATTTCAAATATATTGATGATATTATTAAGTTTCAAAATTTCAAAAAATCAAAAAAAATCGAAATTAATGCCAAAAAACTTTTATATATATTTGAGAATAGCTTAAATGTTCAAACAATAAGCACGAAAGATCTTTCAAAAGATAAAAAGTATAAAATTTTTTTAAATTCTATTCATACTAAAAATTTTAAAAGAAATTCAACATTTTTATTATTTAATAAAATTTTACAAAATGGCATAACAAATTCAGAAATTTATAAAAAATTGATTAAAATTATCTAGATGATAATGTTTGCTATTAGTAGTTATCATCTAATAAATTTTTGTTATTTATGATCAAGAAATCATCATTTTCTTTATGTTTTACTATCAAAATATTTTTCTAATTCTTTGTTATTATTAATTACCTGATCTTTCAATCCAAAATCTAAAATTTTACCCTCATTAAAAATAGCTAATTTATTACAAATATTCAAAGTGTTAAGTCTGTGAGCAATCAGTATTATAATATCTATATTTTGTTTTTGTAAATTTTTCATAATTTTATTTTCACTTTCATAATCAAGCTCACTGGTAGGTTCATCTAAAATTAATAAACTTGGTTTACTATAAAAAGCTCTTGCTATACCTACTCTTTGTTTTTGTCCCCCTGAAATTTGGCTGCCATCTTCTCCAATACTTTTATCTTGTTTTATTTTATGAAATTCTTCTAAGTCAGAAAATGAAATCACTTTATTCATCAAATTATTATCAAAATCATGTCCTAAAGAGATATTTTCCTTTAAGTTATCATCTACCAAATTTATTGACTGTGGAACATAAGAGATGTCAAAATTTTCAAAACTACCATCAACTATTTGATTGTTATTTATATAAATATTTCCTTTACTTGGTTTTAGTAACCCTAAAGTTAAATCAGCAAAAGTAGTCTTTCCACTTCCACTTTTTCCCAAAACACCAAGTATATCACTTTTGGACAACTCAACATTTATATCCTTCATTGAAAAATTTTTTTTATCAACACCATAATTAAAGAAAACATTTTTGAACTTTAAACTATTAATTCTTATTTTTTTATTCGGTGATTTTTTTTTTGGATAAATAACTTTTAGATTAGAGTAATTATTAATTATTTCTAATGAGTGCAAGTGGGATGTAATGTTATTAAGATTTATGTTTAAACTAGTTATAGACGGCAACATTCTTATCACTGATAATGAAATAAAACTAATAATTGCAATTAATCTTTCTTGGGGCAATGAAGTATTCATAAAGAAGTATATTAATAAACATAAACCTATTACAGCAAAAACCTCTAGTAACAATCTTGGCAAAGCGGCGAGAATATTTTGAAGAAAACTTGTATTAAATGATCTTAAAACAAATTTTAATGACCTATTAGAAAAATAGTTTTCAAGATTTCTAATTTTGATAAATTTAATATTATTGAAGGTCTCAACAAGATTTTTTAATAAAGTTGAATTAAATTTTGTTAAATCTAGGCCTAATAAATAAAGTTTTCTTTTTAATAATGAAAATAAAATAAAAGAAAAAAAAATAAAAATAGAAAATATTATAATTGTTAATTTCCAATTAATAATAATTATGCTAGATAATAGCAATATTATTAATAAAGTTTCTTTTAAAACATTTATTATAGAAAAAAAAACACCGGTAAATCTGACAACTTCTTCTTTAATATCATGAATTATCTTTGTTTTTTCTTTAGTAAGAAAATGTTCATAATTAACCAAAATATTTCTATTCAACACTTTTTTTGAAATCGAATAACCAAAAATAACTTTAAATTTGTTAAATAGATAAAGGTTAACAAAAAGTATTAAATTTTTTGAAATAAAAAAAATAGGAATTAATATTAAAAATATATTTAGAATTTGGTCATTAGTTAAATTTTTGAAATAATTTAAAAAATCATACTTATTTAATAACTTTAAAAATCCATTTGTATCTGACAACATCATTACAAATGACCCCAAAATTCCAATTCCAATTATTTCAATAAAAGAGACAAGTATCGAAGCAAATAAAATTAAAAAAAAAATGATTTTAATTTTCTTGTCTAAAATTGAGAATGATTGTCTAATTAAATTCATAGATAGTTAATGTATTAGATGCATTAGGTACTCTTTAATTTTGTTAGAATTATGAGATAAACTTATTATGCGTATTAATAATCTTAACTTTGTTTATTTTAACTCACCTCCATTTATAGAGATATTTTATCCATTTATAAAAGTATTTTCTTCAGATAATAGTTAAAACATATATTTTAACGAAATTTTTTCAATATATGACAGTTTTATAAAATTTTTATCTGCAAAAAGCGAAATAACCGTGGAAGATCCTGATGGAATAACTTTAATTTTTGACAAAAAAAAGCCAAATGTTTCGAACATAAGATTGAATTAAATAAAAAAATATTATGAAAATAATTGAATTTTTTGGTCCACCCTGTTGTGGAAAAACATATGTTTGCAATTATTTAAAGAAGAAAAATAAATCAATTATTCTGTCAAATTATCTAATCCATGAGTATGCAAAAAATTTTATAAAACTGTCATATATTGAAAAAATTTCGTTGAAATATATGTTGTTTGTGAAAAATTTCAAAAAATTTTCTGTTAAAAAAACAAAAAATTTAAATTCAAATTTAAGAAAATTAAAAATTAATAAGAAAAATTTTAATAATAAATATTCAAGTTATTTATTTAATAAGTATTTGTTAGTAAGTAAAAAAATTTTTTTTTTATATAAAAGAAAAAACCCTTTACTAGTAAATTTTGTATCGAGAGAGATAAATCAAATAAAGGATAAAGATAAAAAATTAATTTTTAAAAGGTGGTTTATAGAACTTTTTGCACAATTTTATATTGCAAAAAAACTGAAATCTAACAAAATTATTTTGTTTGATGAGGGTTTTCTTCAAAGATCCCTATTTTTGGTAAATAAAAACAAAATTAATAAAATTAAGCTTTTAAAATATTTAAATTTAATTGATAGAGCTGACTATTATATCTACCTAGATAAAAAAAGTGATATTTTGAGCAAAAGATCAATATCTAGACAAAAAAGCGAAAAAAACGTATTCATTTACAGAGATAAAAAACAGATTAATAAATATAAAACTATTTTTAAAAATATTCTAAAAAATATGGAAAAATAAATATTTTTGAATTATGAAAAAAATTTATCACTTAGACTGCACTCTTAGAGATGGAGGGTATTATAATAATTGGAATTTCTCAATTAATCTAATTGAAAAATATCTTCAATCTATGGCAGAAATAAAGATTGATTATGTTGAAATTGGATTTAGATCTTTAGAAAAAAAAGAATTTAGAGGAGCGTGCGCCTACTCTACTGATGAATTTTTAAACTCAATTAAAATACCTAAAAATATTAAACTAGCGGTTATGGTTAATGCATCTGAACTGGTAAAAAACAATACTTTATCTAAAAATATGAAGTTAATAGAAAAACTATTTACTACCTCGAATAAATCAAAAATAAAACTAGTCAGAATAGCATGTCATTACAACGAAATTCAAAAAGTTATGCCACTTATAAAAAAATTTAAATCATATAGGTTTAAAATTGCATTAAATTTGATGCAAAGTTCTGATAGATCAGAAAATGAAATAAAAAATTTTTGTCAATTATCAAAAAAAAATAATATAGATATATTGTATTTTGCAGATAGCACAGGAAGTTTAAATAGCAAAAGAACCTCAGAAATAACAAATATATTTAAAAAATATTGGGATGGACATTTAGGAATTCATGCCCACGATAATATGGGCAAAGCTATGGAAAACTCTATTACTGCAATCGAAAAGGGTGCAAATTGGGTGGACTCAACTGTTTTAGGTATGGGCAGAGGTCCTGGAAATGTAACAACCGAAAGTCTAATTATTGAATTGGAAAAAAAATTCAATAAAAAAGTAAATTACTCTGAGTTATTAAAATTAGTTGATGAAGATTTCATGCCAATGAAAAAAAAATTCTCATGGGGAAGTAATCCATACTATTACTTATCTGGACTATACGGTATACACCCTAGTTTTATTCAAGGCATGCTTGAGGCCAAAAGTTTTAATTCTGCTGAAATATTAGCAGTTATAGACAATTTAAAAACAACTGGTGGAAAAAAATTTAGTAAAGATCTTTTGCAAACATATAGTCAAAATTTTCAGGGTGCTAAAAAAGGAAGTTACAATCCATCAAAAAATCTAAAAAATAAAAATGTACTTATTGTTGGTTCGGGTCCTGGTGTAAAAGAGCATAGATTAGCCATAGAAAGTTTTATAAAAAAATTTAAACCCTTTGTTATTGCTTTAAATACACAAAGAAATATAAATCCAAAACTTATAAATGTTAGAGCTGTTTGCAACACCTTAAGATTACTTACAGATCACAACTCTTTTAAACGTCTTCCACAAAAATTAATCTTACCTTATCAGAGATTGTCTAGTTCAATTAGGGACAAATTTAAGAAAATGAAAAAATTGGATTTTGGGGTTGAAATTAGAAGCAATACATTTAAATTTAAAAACTCTTCTGCAGTAATACCCAATTCGCTTGCAATAAGTTATGCTTTAGCCATATCAAATAGCGGAAAGGCAAAAAAAATTTTTCTTGCAGGTTTTGACGGTTATGATGCTAACGATCCTAAAAGAAGAGAAATGGATGAATTGTTTTTGCTGTACCAATCTTTAAAAAGAAAAGCCGAAATAATAAGTGTTACACCAACAAAGTATAAAGTAAAATCCAGATCTATATACGCATTTTAAAAAATTAATGAAATATTATTTAGTTATACCTGCAAGATATAAATCAAAAAGACTTCCTGGAAAACCTCTTCTTGATATTTGTGGTTTACCAATGATCATAAGGACATACAGGCAATGTGCAAAGGTAATTTCAAAATCTAGAATATTAGTGGCTACTGATGACGTAAGAATCAAAAAAGTTTGTAAAAAAGAAAATATTAAAATAGTTATGACATCAAAAAATTGTTTGACTGGTACAGATAGAATTGCAGAAGTAGCTAAAAAATATAAAGCTAAGTTCTATTTAAATGTCCAAGGGGACGAACCAATTTGTAATACGTCAGACATAAAAAAATTATTAAGGTATGCAAAAAAGTATCCTAACAAAATAATTAATGGATATACGAAAATTACAAACAAAAAAGATTTTTATTCAGGACATATACCAAAGGTAGTTTTTAGAAAAGATGGAAGACTCCTTTATCAATCCAGAGCTCCAATACCAACTACAAAAGAAAAAAAATATGTTTATGCTTGGAGACAAGTTTGTATTTATTCATTACCTTATAAATCTTTAAAAGTATTTAGTTCTACTAGAAAAAAAACACCACTTGAGAGCATGGAAGATTGTGAACTATTAAGGTTTTTAGAATTAGGTCAAGAAATAAAAATGATAAATATGTCTAACAAGTCAATTTCAGTAGATACAAAGGAATCTTTAATGCTTGTCAGAAAAATTATAAATAGAAATGCCAGATTATAATGTTCTTGTGTTAGGATCTAAACCAGATTCAAAACTTCCAAATATAAAAGTATCAAAAATTTATACAGCAAATGGGGCAGCTGAAAGAGCAAGTTTTTATAGAAAGAAATATCCAGAAAATGAGTTAATTTGTACAACAGGCGCATCAGAGTTTGCAAGAAATGAACATGTAAGCAAAAGGATTATAAATTCAAAACCTAATAGATTAATAATTAGATCAGGTGTTATTAATTTACCTAATGATTTGAACGGTTTCACCGAATTAAAATGTATATCAAATTTTGATCAATGGTGTTTTCAATCGAATTTTTTTAAGTTGGGTTTTTTTTCTTTATTTATTTCGGAATTTTGTCATCAAGAAAAAATACTAAAAAAGATTGTTCATGTAATTAAAGCAATAAAGAATAAAAAAATTCAAGGAATTTCAGCTGGATTTTATGCAATTTTACTTGCTTTAATTGAGAACCCAAATGCGAATGTAATCATATCTGGTATTGGAATGAAAGGTGGAAAACAGTTTTATAAATCTGAGAGAAGCAACTATTTTGTTTATGACTCTAGAGCAAAAGTTGATAGATTTCTTATTAAAAGATTATTGAAAAAATATAAGGATAGAATGTATACTCTTGACGCAGATTTAGCTGAAATCGAGGGAATCAATCTATGGAGTGGAAACTTTTTGGAGTTGTAATTAATTTTCATCTATAATAAATATCAAAAATGCTTAAATCACCTTTTAAAAAAAGAAACCCAAAAGATTTTAAAATCTTGATTTTTTATCCAAACTTACACATGAGTGCACTTATGCCTCAATCTGTAGGAATTTTTACAGCATTACTTAAGAGAGAGGGTTATCCTTTAGATCTTTTTGATTGTACTTACTATGAAGATATAGACTCTTTAACACTTGGAAAAAATACAAACGAAGAAAAAGTTGAAAACAGAAATGTTCATAAATACGATAATTCAGAGTGGCATGAAAAAGGTGTAAAACCAAAAAAAGGCATTGTCGAAGATTTCAAAAAAAAAGTAGCAACATTTCAACCAGATTTAATTTTAGTTTCTGTTCTAGAAAGCACTTATTATTTAGCAATAGATTTACTTAAGTCCATACCTGAAAAAGATAGAAAATTTAAAACTCTTTTTGGAGGAGTTTTTGCAACATATGCAGCTGACAAAGTTATTAAAAATGATCTAGTCGATTATGTTTGTAGAGGCGAAGGTGAAGGTGCGGTAGTTGAAATGGCAAACGCATTATGTTCAGGAGGCAGAATTGACCAAATTAAAAACTTCACAATCAAAGGAGAGGGGAATATCTATAGAAATGGAATGCGTGCACCTATTGATATAGATACAGTACCAATACCCGATTGGGATTTATTTGAAAAAGGTAGCTTGTACAGACCTATGCAAGGAAAAATATGGAGAGCTGTAGGTTTTGAAACACAAAGAGGATGCCCATATACATGCACCTTTTGTAATTCACCATCAAATAACGTTGAATACAAGGCGGAAACGGGTGGAAGATTTCATAGAAAAAAAAGTATTGAGAGAATGAGAAAAGAATTAGATTTTTTAGTTAAGAAATACGATCCTAATTTAATTTATTTTGTGGTTGATACTTTTTTAGCTATGTCAAATAGAGAGTTTGATGAATTAAAGGAGCTTTACTCAGATTATAAAATCCCTTTTTGGATGAATACAAGAGCTGAAACTATAACAGAATATAGAGCTGCTGGTCTTGAGGAAATGAATATGCTTAGAATGAATATAGGTATAGAACATGGAAATTATGATTACAGAAGAAATTATTTAAAAAGAAATGTAAAAGATGATGTACAAATAAGGGCTTTTCAAATAGCTGCTGAGCATAAATATGCTTCTTGCGCAAATAGTATTATTGGTATGCCAGATGAAACAAGAGATTTGATATTTGATACAATAAATTTTGTAAGAAAACTTCCTAAAACTATTGATGCCACCGGAGCATTTATCTTTGCACCATATCATGGAACACCTTTAAGAACATATGCAATAGAAAAAGGTTATATTAAAGATGAGGAGATTTGCTCGTTATCTAATACTAGTGCGAGCATGTTAAGAATGCCAACTATTTCAAAAGAAGAGATTTCAGGATTAGCTAAAGTTTTTAGTTTATACGTAAAATTTCCAAGAGAAAGATGGCCTGAAATTAAAATCGCTGAAAAAAACGATGATGAGGGAAATAAAATGATGGCTAAACTTGGAAAGGAGTTTGATGAAAAATACAGACCATACAAGGCTTCTAATATGGATCTTCATGATTAATTAATTTTTACTTGAATTATATCAAAACTTTTTTAAAATAAAATTATACTGAAATGCATGGTGGGAAATCAATGTGAAAATCATTGGCTCTTCCTGGAACCGTAAAGTCGGAGCGCCACCCAGTAGAGTCCGTTGTAGAACGATGGTCAGGAAAAATCTAGTTCGCAAAAAATACTTCGGCAGAAAGTTTAGTAAATTTGAGCTCTTGAAAGGAGTATTATGGACAAAATATCAAAATTTTTAGAGTTATCTCTACTTATTCTTATTTTTTCTTTTCAAATATTGTCAAAATCAATTGCCAAAGATATTCCAGTAATTGTTATTACTGCCAGCAAAAAACCTCAGTCTCTCTCTTCAGTTGGCACATCGGTAACTGTGTTAGATGAAAAATTTTTAAGTGATTCAGGTGAGTATTTTTTGGGTGATGCAATAGGCACCTCTACTACAAGTGTTAATTTTTTTCAAAGTGGTGGGCATGGGACAGCCTCTGCTATCCAACTAAGAGGAATGCCAAAAAGATATTCAACAGTATATATTGATGGTGTTAAAATGTCTGATCCTTCAAGTGTTTCTAATGACTTTGATTTTAACAATATCTTAACTAGTCAGGTTTCAAGAGTTGAGATTTTAAAAGGCAATCAAAGTTCTATTTATGGAAGTGGTGCAATTGGTGGGACAATACATATCACGACTAAAAAAGGCGAACCAGGTTTTAAAAAAGATGTGAATTATATTATAGGATCTAATAACACACATAATTTTTCTTCCTCTATTTCAGGAGGTGATGAGATAAAAAATTATTACATCGGACTACAAAGATTTCAAACTGATGGTGTTTCGCAAATGACTCATAATAATGAAAAAGATAGGTATAGAAATAATGGTTTAGTAGCTAGCTATAATAATATTTTATCTGATAAATTAGAGTTTAAAGGTAATTATAGACTTGCTGAAACATACCTTCAATATGATGCGGTATGTGTATCTAGTTTATTTGGCTGTTCATCAACAAGATCGCATAGTGAAGAGGTGGATGCAATCGAGTCTTCCGCTAACGTGAGTTTGATACATAAACCAATTAAAAAGCTAACCAACAAATTTACTCTAGCAAATACGTATATAAAAAGAGTTTACGCTGCAGCATCTGGAAGTAAAAATACTGCACAAGATAACTACTATGGTGATAGATATGCGTTTTTGTATCAAGGAAATTATAATTTTGACTTAGATAACAGCATTGTATTCGGTTTAGACAGAGAAGATGACAGAGTGGGATATAATGCAAATCAAAGTGGATATTTATACTCAAATGCTTACGTCACATCTAAATATCTTGATTTCCAAAGTAGAGTGACACAAAATATTTATACTACTTTAGGTGCGAGATTTGATGAGCATTCATACGCTGGAAACGAAGATTCTCATAGAGCAACGCTCGCATACATAACTGATAACAAAAAAACAAAATTTAAATCATCTTACGGGACAGGTTATAGGTTCCCTTCTTTATACGAAACTTTCTATGTATGGGCAGCAAACCAAAAATCACTACCTTATGTGAAAGCGGAAAACAGTCGTAGTTATGATTTTGGTATTGAGCACACTCTAATGGACTCTAATTTGTTTATAGATTTAACTTATTTCAATGTAGAATATAATGACACATTAGAGGGTTGGAGTGGAAATAATTCATCTGGAAATACTTCAACGACTCAAAATTCACCTGGGAATGTAAAATCGCAGGGTCTGGAATTAATGTCTAAAATTAAATTTAATGAATTTTTAAATTTTGGATTAAATTACACATATACACAAACTTATGATGGCGCTGAACAGGACAACCCGGCTAACACCTATGTAAACTCACAATTAGTTAGAGTACCAAGAAATATAATTAATTTAGTTACAAATTTTAAAATTCCTCAATATCAAAATCTAGACTTCACTTTAAAAACAAAATGGTCCGATGAAGCAAGAGATTATGGTAATGGTAATGCTAATAGAAATGGTGCAGCATCATTTTCTGATGCTGAATTAGATAGTTATTTGGTCAATGATTTATCACTTAAATATAATTATTTAGATAAATATAATTTATTTTTTGATATCACAAATATCTTAGATAAAGAGTATGAAACCGCAAAGGATTATACACAATTAGGTAGAACATTTAATTTCGGCATAAAAACAAATTATTAATTTATAATCTTGAAATTATTTTTTAAATATTTATTATAAATTTATGAGCTATATAAAAATATCTTTTGGAATATTTATTGTATTAGCGATTACAAGGTTTATTCCGCATCCACCAAACTTTACTAGTTTAATTGCTTTAAGTTTTTATGCTCCAGCTCTTTTTGGAGTAAGATTTATACCCGCAGTAGTTTTAAGTTTTGTATTAACAGATCTTTATTTTGGCTTTCATGGAACAACTCTCTTTACATGGGGTTCTGTAATTTTAGTTGGTCTTTATTCAAAATATTTATCATCAAGTCTAATTAAAAGATTATCAGGCTCCTTTTTAGGTGTTTGTTTGTTTTTTATCACTACAAATTTTGGTGTATGGCTTTTAGGTGGTTATGGTTACACTTTTAGTGGCTTATTATTAAGCTACACTATGGCATTACCATTTTTTGTCAGCACAATACTTTCAACTCTAGTATTTTCTTTTTTATTTGAATTTTTTATTAAATTAAAAAATACTTATTTTTTGTTAAAACTTGAGAAAAATTTATAAAAATTATTTTAATAGTTCATTATCATAACCCATATATTTTTATAATGAAAATTTTACATATAGTCGGAGGTTCCCCAAAAAGTGGAGCTTACAAAGGTACAGAAATTTTGCATAATGCTTTACTCAAATTAAATATTGATTCAAAAATTTTAAACAATAATCCACTAAATATAAATAATAAAAAAGTTATTTTTTTAAAAATTAATTTTTTTCGTAAAATTTTAAATACTTTTTTTATAATTTTAGAAAAAATTTTAAAAACACTTTTTCTTCATACTCCTCGATCTACTTTTTCATTTGGTCTTTTTGGAAATGACATTACAAAATTTGATGCTTATAAAAACGCAGATATTATTCATATCCATTGGTTAGGAGAAGGTTTTGTTAGTTTAAAATCTATTTCTAAAATTAAAAAACCAGTTATATGGACCATGCGGGATATGTGGCCATTTACTGGAGGATCTCATTATACTGTAGATTTTAAAAATTATGAAAAAGGCTTTATATCAAAAATAATTAGGAATTATAAAAAGAAAGTTTTCAAAAATAAAATACAATTTGTTGCAATAAGTAGTTGGCTAAAGTCAAAAGCGGCTGAAAGCGATGTATTAAAAGATCAAAAAGTTTTAAAAATATATAATAATATTAGTATTGATGACTTTAAAGTAATAGAAAAAAATGTTGCGCTTTCTAAACTAAATATTAAGACTAAAAAAAAAATAATTTTGTATGGGGCAATAAATCCTCAAAGCAAAAGAAAAGGTTGGGAAATATTTTTAGAGGCAATAAGGAAAATTGATAAATCAAAATATTTATTGCTTATTTTTGGTAACTTTTGGTCAGAAGATGTCTTAAAAACCACAGGTATAGAGTACAAATTATTAGGATTTGTTAAGGATAAAAGAAGTCTTAATTTTATTTACTCTTGTGCAGATTTATTTGTTTTTTCTTCTATTCAAGAAGCATTTGGAAAAACCTGGGTGGAGTCGATGGCATGTAATACACCTGTAGTTTGTTTCAAAAATACTGCATGTGCTGAGATAATCGATCATAAGACTAATGGATATATAGTTCAAGACTTGAGTCCAGAAAATTTAATAGATGGAATAGATTGGGCAGCAAGTAAAATAAACAAAGAAAAAAATGATATAAAAGTTAGAGAAAAAATAGTTAATCTTGATTCAAAAATTATAGCTAAAGAATACGTTAATTTGTATTCAAAATTTTTTAAAGAAAAGACTATATAATACTTTTATATAATTTTTTGTATTCTTCTGCTATTACTTCAGAAGAAAATTTTTCCTTAAGATTTTTTAAATTTTTCTCCATATCGTTTTGTTTTAAATTTTGTAAACACCAGTCAATACCTTTAGCAAAATCCTCAACATTTCCCTCTTTAGCTATATATCCATTAGTCTTATGATCGATTATTTCGGATATACCATTATTTTCAAAACATATGGATGGTAAGCAACAACTAGCAGCCTCAAGAACAGTTTGTCCAAAAGATTCTTGAATGCTGGGAGCTAAAAATAAATCACACGCAGAATATAAAATTTTTAAATCTTGAGAGTTAGGGCTAATCTCTTCAAAATAAATTTTATCAAATTTATTTATTTTTCCTAATTTTTTGCAATTCCTACCAAATACAATTAATAAACTATTACTATCATCAACAATATTAAGAATATTTTCAATAAGATTGTAACCTTTTCTCTTAAGATCAATTTTTTCTGAACCTATTAAAATTACTTTTTTATTTTCGGATATATTTAAAATATTTCTTGCAATATTTTTTTTCATTGGTTTCCAAAAATTAAAATCAATAGGAAGCGGAATTTTAAGTATTTTTTTATTTTTAAGTAAAAAACTTTTTTTTGCGTTGTTAAGCTGCCAATTACTTGTGGCTATGATGCTAAGGTTTTCTGGATAGTTTTTTTTTTTTAAATTCCAGCAATATTTCTCAAAATCATATCCACTTAATTCTTTTGGTTTATTATATTTATTATACCCCTCAATAAATCTTAAACTCTTTGTGTAATGCTCCGATCCAGTATAGGCCCACATATCATGCAAAGTCCATACTATTGGTTTATTAATTTTCTTAAGATCCTTAATTGGAATTAAGTTATTACCTATCCAATGAAAATTAATGATATCGCAACTAATTTTATTTATTTTTTTGACAAAATTATTTGGTACTAAATTATAGGAGTTAGAGTCATATCTTTCTTTTTTCTCTAAATTTCCAATTTTCCGATTTATAGAGTTTAATATCTTCCATTTTACTTCTTCAAAAGTAGATTTTGGACCAATAACATCTTTATGATCTAAATATTTTTCTGCTACAGCTATTTTAGAATCCATATCTATTTTTTTTTGCGCATCATGAATCCTTTTTACAGCAATCGCCGCTCCCCCCTTAATATCTGAGTAGTTTATGTGGAGAACTTTAATTGACATTATATTTTAAATACTTTTTTCAATAAAATAACAGGAGTATAAAGTAAAAATTTAATTTTTTTGTATTTTATTTTTGAGTCTACTTCATCATAAATTTCACCAAGATGCTTATCTTTTTTATAACATTTTTTTAATATTTCTCTTGCCTCAAAAAGTTTATCATTTTTAACTAAGTAAAAAACTTTCAACAAAACAGATCTTAAATCTGAACTTCTATTTAAAAATATTACATTTGAATAAACTTTTGTTGGATTATTTAAATTAAATAAAATTTTTTTTTCATAATTTGAAATATTTTTATTATTCACTTTAAAATTATATCCAAATTTCATATCATCAAACTCAAATGTCTTGGATAGATATTTAAATACATCTGAAATTTTATCAGCTTTTTTATAAAAACTGAAAAAACCAGGCTCAATATCAATAATCGATATATTATTTCTTATTTTATTCGTTAAGCTTTTTATTATTTTTAAGTCAAGTCCTTGAACATCAATTACTAGCCAATCTATATATCCAATTTTTCTTTTTTTTAAAAAATCGTTAATGGATATTGTTTTAACTAATCTTTTATTTTTTACCTTAAATCTATGAGAAAAATACCAATTTTTAAAATATGTTTCATCTGGCTCAAGAAGACTTGAGCAGTCAGGGTCATTTGTTTCGTAGAAAATACTTTTACTATTTTTATGAGAAATAATTGAACTATCAGAAATATGTTTTTTAAAAACTTTTTTATTAACCGAACTTGATTTGTTCCCATCAACTGAAACCAAAATAGAATTATGAGATACATCAGACCAAACTTTAAAATTTGATCCCGCAGATCCTAAATGCATAAATAACATAGGTCTTTTTTTAAAAATATCGTGTTCAGAAATTTTTTTGGAAATACTCAATTTAATTTTTGTAATTTATAACTTATAAATATATACATATATTAAATGATTAAAAACATTAAACTTATCTAAATTTAAATATTTTCAATTATTGGATATCAAATTAAGTATTTTATACTGTTATTAAGATAGAATTAAAATTAGATTTATATGAAAAATGAAAAATTTATACAAAATTAGATTAAAAAATGATGATTTAGAAGGTGGAAAAAATCTAGTAAGGAAAACCAAAAATCAACCCCTTTTTACTATTATTACAGTTGTTTTAAATCAAGAAAAATATTTAGAAACTGCAATACAAAGTCTCCTCAAACAAAAAATAAACAATTACGAGTATATTCTTATTGATGGGGGATCAACAGATAATTCATTAAAGATTATCAAAAAATACAATAACAAAATTTCTTACTGGGTTAGCCAAAAAGACAAAGGTATTTATGATGCATTTAATAAGGGAATGTTACTGGCCAAAGGTAAATACATCGGAATTTTAAATTCTGATGACAAGTACACTAAAAGAGCATTGGAAATAATCAAAAAATATATAATTAAATTTCCAAAAAAAGATTTTATATTTGGCAGTGTTAAAAAGCATTGGGGTGTATTACATGGATATAATCCAAAAAAAATAACTTACTCATGGGGTTTTTATACTAGTCATTCGACTGGATTTTTCATCAAAAGATCATCAGCTAAAAAAGTGGGATTATATAATATTAAATATAAATACCATGCAGATTATGACTACTTTTACAGAATGATTGTGCTTAAAAAAATGGATGGTGTTGCTACAAAAAAAAAAGAAATAGTCGGAATATTTAGAAGAGGGGGATTTTCAAGTAAAATTAGTTATAGAAAATTATTCTTTGAAGAACTTAAAATTAGATATAATAATAAACAAAACGTTTTAATAATAATTATAATAGCTGTATTTAAGTTTTTTAAACATTTTAGAAAAATAATTAAATGAAGATTTTAGTTACAGGTTGCGCAGGTTTTATAGGATTTCATTTATGTAATAATCTAGTCAATAAGCATATTAGGATATTTGGAGTCGACAATTTAAATGATTATTACTCACCTTCTATAAAAAAATCGCGTTTGTCTATCTTAAAAAAAAATAAAAATTTTAGATTCTACAAAAAAGATATTTCAAATTATAAAGCAATTGAAAAAATATTCGCAAAAAATAAATTTGATATAATTTTTAACTTAGCAGCCCAAGCAGGTGTAAGATATTCAATAGAAAATCCAAGAGAGTACATAAAATCAAATATTCTTGGTTTTTGTAATTTAATCGAGCTGGCAAGATTATACGATGTGAAAAAATTTTTTTATGCATCTTCAAGTTCTGTTTATGGTGAAAAAAGAACTTTTCCATTAAAAGAGAATCAAGCTATACACCCAACAAATACTTATTCTTTAAGCAAAAAAAATAATGAGGAAATTGCAGAAATATATAGCAATTATTATAAAATTAAATTTGTAGGTTTAAGGTTTTTTACAATCTATGGTGAATGGGGAAGACCAGATATGTTGATATTGAAATTCATATCTTCAATAAGAAAGAAAAAAACTTTTTTTTTAAATAACTTTGGAAATCATTTTAGAGATTTTACTTATATAAATGACGTGATTAAAAATTTAAAAATTCTCTTATTTATGAATTTAAAAAAAAAACATGAAATATATAATGTTTGTTCGGGAAAACCTGTAGATATAAAGTATATACTTCGTACATTAACAAAACAGTTCGGAAATCCTATTATAAAAAAAAGAAAAAAATTAAATGCTGATGTTTTAAAAACCCATGGATGCAATAAAAAACTAAAGAAAAAAACTAAATATTATAATTATACAAATATTGATGATGGTTTAAAGAATTTGGTAGATTGGGCCAAAAATAAGAAAAATATTCAAAATTATTAATTTTTTAAGTAATTTTTAAGTATAAATTTCGACATAATAAAAAAAAATTATAGTATTATTTTAAATCAACTAATTTAGAATATTTTTCTAAATTTAATTTAAAATCAAATCTATTTAAGGCTTTATGTGCCTTTTTGAGCATTGCCTTTGCTTTTTTTTTATTATCATTAAAATAAATAATTTTTAGACCAAGGCTTTTGTAATCACCCACATTGAACAACAATCCTCCTTTACCATTTAATAAAATTTCTTTTGGACCAGTTCGACAATTACTTGAAATTACAAATTTTTTTAAAACCAAACTCTCTAAAATTACATTTGGTAAACCTTCATACTTAGAACTTAATATAAAAAGGTTAGCCTGTTTAATAAATGGATAAGGATTATTTGTAAAATTTATAATTTTTACAGATTTTTTTAAATTATTTTCTTCAATATAATTTTTTAGCTTCTCTTTTAAAATACCTTTCCCAACTATACAGGCCTCAAATTTTATTTTTTTTTTGATAAAGTTTAATGATTTTAAAAACGTAAGCTGATCTTTTTGTTCAGTAAACCTTCCAATGTTTAATATCTTAAGTTTTTTAGATGAACTAAATATATTAATTGATTTTTTTTTAGATTTCTTCTTAATTTGTTCCGTATTTAGTGGATTGTAAATGCATGAAGCATTTATATTTAATTCCTTTTTTAAATCTTTTTTAAATTCCAAACTATTTACCATAATTTTGTCTGATAACTTTAAAACTAATTTAAAAATTATTCTTTTAAATATATTTCTCGACCATCCAACTGGTGCAGTATTAGATCTTGCAATGACTTTTACTAACAATAATTTACACAATAAAATACAATAGACGTTAGCTTGAAAGGAAAATACTATAGATCTTTTATTTTTGACGATTTCTTTTACAAGCAGTAGTAAAGCAAGAAAGTACTTTATTCGTCTACCAAGGTTATCCCATTTTTTGGACTTAAAAGTTACTATTTTAATAGATTTATCAAATCTATTAGAATATTTTTTAGAGATGGTAACGACTTTTAAGCTACCAACATGTCTGACCAAATGATTACATACTAAAAATAAATTTTTTTCAACACCCCCACCTTCGATCGAAGGCATAAAAACAATTAAATCATTATTCATTATTAAATTGGCAAAAAAACATCCATTTTGTTATTAGATGCTAGACAAGATATTTATTTCTTATAGAAATACAATAGTGAAATGAAAAAAAGTGTTGTCTATTGGTCTCCATGTCTTGATAAAGTTGGAACTGTAAAATCAACATTGAATTCAGCAATATCACTTGCAAAATATTCAAAAGACTACGAGGTAACAATTATCAATGTATTTGGTGAATGGAGTAGTCACTATAAGTATTTAGAACAAAATAATGTAAAATTACAAAATCTCACTTTTGATTATTATAATTTATTACCAAAAAAAGGTTTTTTAAAAAGCAGACTTTCCTATATCATCATTTTTTTAATTTCCTCTTTTCCTTTATTATTTTTTATAAAAAAAAAAAAACCTGATTATTTAATTATTCATTTAATCACATCTTTACCTTTATTTCTGTTGAACTTTTTCAAATTTAAAACTCAATTCATTTTAAGAATCTCTGGATTTCCAAAAATGAATTTATTTAGAAAAAAACTGTGGATAAAATCGCAAAATAAAATTTTCAAAATTACTTGTCCAACCGAACAATTAAAAAACGATTTGATAACTAAAAATATATTTAAAGATGAAAAAGTTGAGACCTTATTTGATGCAATAATAAATATAAAAGATTTAATTCAAAAAAAAAATAAAATCGATTTTAAAGATTCTGGAAAGGTACAAAAAAATTTTTTTTTATCAGCAGGGAGATTTACTAGACAAAAAAACTTTATTTATTTGATAAGAGAATTTGGAAAATTTTCGAAATTGCACCCAGACGAAAAGTTATTTATTGTTGGAAAAGGTGAACTTAAAAAAAAAATGCAAGAAGAGATAATAAAATTAAATTTATCCAACCATATTAAATTACAAAATTTTACAGAAAATATTTATCATATTATGAAAAATTCTAAGTGCTTTATTCTCTCCTCACTTTGGGAAGAGGTAGGATTTGTAATGGTTGAGGCCTCTTTTTGTAATAATTTTATTATTTCAAGTAATTGTAAAAATGGGCCTGAAGAGTTTTTAGATAATGGTTTAGGAGGTTTAATTTTCAACAATAATGAAAAAAATGGATTATGTAAAAAACTCATAGAGTTTAAAAAATTGAATGATGCAACTATTTTAGAAAAAAAAATATTAGCAAAAAAAAAATGTTCGAATTTTACAATGTTCAATCATTATAAAAAGCTAAATTATATTTTAAATAATAAATAGATGAAACCTTTTAATTTAAACAGGAATTTAGCACAACTTGCATTGTTACAAAGAATAGAACTCGCTGATGATAAATTAAAAAAAGTAAGAAAAATATTTGGAAGATACTTATTTTCAAAAATTTTTTCAAAATATTTAATTGATGTCCAAAAGATTTCAGAAAATTATTTGGATGTGATGATAAAAGAATTAAACACCATTAATAAGTTTATTGTAGGAAAAAAATTTTTTTTAAGTATCGGTGGTGGTATTGGTGGTTTAGAGCTTTTAATTCTAAGATCTATAACTAATTCACATGTTTCTTTTATAGAAAAAGATTATGTATCTAATAAGGTAAAATATGGTTGGGATAATTTAAATAAAGAGGCATACAATAACTTAAATCAACTAAATTTTTTTCTCGAAAGTAATGAAATATCAAAAGAACGATATAAAATATTCGACTCTGATAAAAATAATTTTCCAACAAATAAGTTTGATGTAATATTTTCCATCTATTCATTAGATTATCATTATGATTTTCAAATATATTCAGATTATCTTAAAAAAGTGATGAAAAAAGAGTCCATATTGATATTTGATACCATAAGACCTAAGTTTTTTGAAAATATTTTTGAAAGTATTAAAATAATTAAGGAAGACTTGAATACAGTTCATAAATCAAAAAGAATAGCATGTACAGGATTTAAATGAAATTTGTGGACAACATAAAAATTAATTTACCGATAATATTATTTTCTATTTTACCTATTTCAATAATTATTGGCTCAAGTTTTTCATTGATAAATACTGTTTTACTTGGCTTGTGCTTTGTATTAATTTATTTCTCCAAAAGTAATATTGAGATAAATGATTTTAAACCGATATTCTTTTTAGTAATTCTATACTTCTATCTAATATTTAATTCATTAATTTCAGTTGATATAACATCGGGAATTTATAGAAACTTTGGATTCGTAAGATTTATTCTTTTTTTTTTAATAGTGAATTATATTTTTTTTATTAATGAAAAAAACTTTAATATCTTAAAAATTTGGACAACAATTTTTTTTGTAGTTTTAATAGATGTATACATTGAGAGATTTACAGGTAGTAACATACTTGGATTTGGAAGATCAGAAATTGATGGAATTCCCCAACTTAATCCTGATAGAGTTATAAGTTTTTTTAGAACTGAACCTATAGTTGGTGCATATTTATCTGGGTTTTGTTTTATAGTGTCAGGCTACATTTTAAATTACTTTAAACCAAAAAAGATTTTAAAAATATTCGGTTTTTTTATTGTCTTTATTAGTTTAGTTGGAATAATATTGACTGGTGAAAGATCAAATGCTTTGAAAGTTTTAATAGGATTTTTAATTTTTATTTCCATAATAGATTATGTAGAATTAAAAAATAAAATTCTAATTTTTCTATCCATCTTTGTAATTTTCTTTCTCACAATAAGTTTTTCGGATTACGTCAAATTTAGATATGTTGACCAATTTTATAACTTAATAAAGACAAAAGATAAAAGAGAAAATTTTTTTGAAAATAGTTCATATATTAAACTTTATAAGTCAGGAATACATGTCTTTAAAAATAATCCTTGGCTTGGTGTAGGAAATAAGAATTATAGAGTCGAGACATGCAATGCTAAAAAAATTTCCATGTATAAAGAATATTGGTGCTTAACTCATCCTCATCAAGTTTATATAGAAATGTTATCTGAACATGGAATCATTGGAACAACAATAATAATTTCAATAATTTTCTACCTAATGTTTCGAATAATCAGAAAAATAGTTGAAAGCAGAAACTATGTCCAAGCTGGTTGTCTGGTTTTTTTATTAATTAACTTTGTTCCATTATTGCCGAGTGGTGCTTTTTTTAATAATTTCAATATAACTTTATTTATGATAAATTTTTCGTTAATGTATGCAGTAAATAAACAAACTAATATTTTTTCAAAAAAATGAAATAAATATTTAGGTTTAATTTCGGGCCGTTAGCTCAATAGTAGAGTACTGCATTGACATTGCAGGGGTAGTTGGAGCGTAACCAACACGGCCCACCAATTTTAAAATCAACTTAATAATTGGGTAAATAAATTAAACATTAATATGCTTAACAACGATTTTAAAAATAAAAAAGTAGTTTTTGCAGGATGTGCAAGAGATTGTGAAAAATACTTAGAAAAAATACTAAGTAATATAAATTATTATACTTCACTTTTTGAAAAGAGTTATCAAATAATTGTTGAAAATGGTTCAAAAGATAGAACTAGAGAAATACTAAAATCAAAAAAAAATCCAAATTGTTATTACTTGTTTGATGATAATTTAGATCAATATAAAACAAGGGGTGAAAGGTTAGAAAGAGCTAGAAATAAAATAATTGAAAAAATTAAAAGTGAGCCCGACCTTCGTGATTGTGACTTATTGGTAATCTTAGATTGTGATGATATAGGAGAATATAGAATAAATAACGAAAATATTTCAAAATCTTTAAAGTTTTTATTTTCAAAAAAAAATATTGCAGGTATTTTTGCAAATCAATTAGGCACTTATTACGATATGTGGGCCTTAAGAGATGAAAAATATTGTAAAAATGACTTTTGGGCAGAAATTCTTCAGAATATTTGCACCAAACTCTACCCTATTGATCAAACTAGTCCTAAAATTTTAGAGGAAGTAAATGATAATTACATAAAAAAAAAAACTTACTCATTTAACATTAATCAAGACCCAATTAATGTTTATTCTGCTTTTGGTGGATTTGGTATTTACAAGATGGAAAATGTACTTAAAAACAAAAGACTTTATGAGGGGACACAAACAATTGATCTAAAATTTAAAGATAACACTACAACCAAGGTAAAATTTCAAAAATGCGAGCATGTAAATTTCAATTTCGGATTTATTGATCAAAATTGTGAGTTATATATTTTGCCTTACTTAATTAACAGAGACTTTATAGATATAACATTCTACCCACAGGTTGCTAATAAATTTATTATTAAAAATTAAGTCAACTTTTTTTTTATACTTGTAAGAGTAAGCTTATTAATATAAATAAATAAAAGCCTTATTAGGGCCTGTAGCTCAGTTGGTTAGAGCAGTACACTCATAATGTATTGGTCCCAGGTTCGAGTCCTGGCGGGCCCACCAATTACAATAAAATTTTTGAAAAAAATTTTTTTAAAATCATTGATACTAGATCTATTAAAATTTTTAAACTCATTTTACTTTTACCTTTAATTCTGCTGTCAAAATTTATATTAACATCAATTACCTTAACTCTTTGATTTTTAATGTAAATTAGATCTAACAATATTTTATAGCCTTTTTTGATCAATTTTTTTTGAGATTTGATAAAAACCTCTTTTTTGAACATAAAAAAACCACTCATTGGGTCTGAGGTTTTTTTACCTAATAAAAAATTTACCAGCAGTATTAGCATCCTTGATGCGAAAAGCCTTAAAAAATTAAGGTTATGTTTTTTTTTCTTAAATAAATCGCGCGTACCAATAACGAAATCTGGATTACCTCTAAAAAATTTATACAAAATTTTTTTTATATCACTAGGTTTATGTTGTAAATCACCGTCCATTACAATTATACTTTTAAATCTTGCTTTTTTAAAACCTTCTATGCAGGATTTGGATAAATCCCTTCCTTTTTTTCTAATTATGTGCCTAAAATTTTTTTTTTTAAATTTTTTCAAAATTTCGCAAGTCATATCGTTTGAATTATCATCTACGATTATGAGTTCAAATTTTTTATTCTTTAGTTCTTTGTAAATCTTTGGAATAAGAATTTTTAAATTTTTTGCTTCATTATAAACTGGAATTACTATTGTAAAATTATTCATATTTTAAAATCTTATAATAAACAATAATATGTTTTAATAAAATCAAATCGATAAAATCTAAAAAATAATGGAATTGTTAATTATCTAGGAATTTATTTAAATTTTGAAATAAGGCTTCAATATCATTATCATTATTAACAATTATAGAATTAAATTCTTCTTTTTGAGTTCTAGCTAAACTCAATCCTTCAATTACCAAATCTCTTATTAAAGGATTTTCAGGATCTTTTGTATAAACTCTCCAATCTATTTTGACCTCTGGTCTATCAGAAGTACCAATTAATTTTGAGTACACAATTGTATATTTTTCATTTTTAATCTCTTCAGATAAGACAGTTATTTTAGCATCAGTATATCCAACTAAACGACCTGAAAAACTTTTTAAAAAATAATTTCTAAAAAGTTCTTTGTATTGTTCTTTTTGACTATCTGTGAGGTTTTTTCTATGTTTACCTAATGTGTAGAAACCAACGCCGACGATATCAACTGATTTATCTCCAATTTCTTTAAGCCTTATGATTTTTTCATCATCCGAAAGCTTACTCGACAAAATAATAGAAGCCTCATTAGTCAATGAACTTATAAATTCCGAAGCACTTTTTGCCCAAGAATTATTTGAAAAAATTAATAGAATTATTATAGAAAAAAAAAATTTCTTTAAAATCTTCATAACTAAAATTCTTATTGATTTTCAAGAGTATCCCAGTCGCCATCATCCATGGCTTCTGTTTTATTTTTAGAATTTTTTATTTTTTTCTCTCTATCTTGTAAGTATAAACTTCTTACTGTAGCGTATAGATCCACTGAATTTTTTTCCATTGCATCAAAAGCTTCTATATTTTTAGCTCTAAAATCTACGCCTGATGTAACTCTTGAAACCCAATAGTCTGACTCCTTAAACTCTTTAACATATTCCTCGTCATCTCTAACTGTAATATTGTGCCATACATCTCCACCATTCATTGCAACTAAAGATCCTAACGTATCCCTAACTGTAGATGGACCTAGTACTGGCAAAACTAAATAACAACCTTCCCCAACTCCCATCACTCCAAGCGATTGTCCAAAATCCTCTTTTTCTCTTTTTTCAAATCCAAATGAATTAGCTGGATCAAAAATACCCGCGATACCAATTGTAGTATTTATTATAAGTCTTGCACTGTTATTAGCTGCTGACCCAAAATCACCTTGGAGTATATTATTTGGAATTGTAATTAAATTCGATAAATTGCTTAAAGCATTGCTAGTCCCATTTCTAATAGGAGAAGGTAATTTTCTATATCCTTTTGATATAGGTTTAAAAATTACTTTATCCAACCCCATGTTTAGAGCAAACGTAGCTCTATTGAGCTTTTCAAAACAATCTTTAACTTCATCTTCATTACTGTATGTCTTTTTTACAACTATTAATTGTATTAAAAACATTGATAGCAATGTTGCAATTATTCTGTTCATTTAAATTCTGTATATTATATCTTATCACAAAGTAAATCAGAAATTTGTGAATAAAACCCTAAGAAATACCTAAAAATGAAAAAATTTAGAGCCATTTATTCAATAAATTTTGATAAAATACCTAGATCTCCTAAAAAAATTATTTATCTAATTTTTCACTATACTGGAATGGCATCTGAAAAAAAGGCGATAGAGAGACTTACCAGCAAAAGTTCAAAAGTAAGTTGTCATTACTTTATCAAAAAAAACGGTGAAATTATCAATATGGTACCTGATAAATTTATAGCTTGGCATGCAGGCATATCAAATTGGAAAAATCATAAAAATTTAAATGATAAATCAATCGGTATTGAAATCCAAAATTCTGGTCATTCTGGTAAATATGAGAGATTTCCAAATAAACAGATAAAGAGTTTACTATTTTTATCGAAAATTTTAAAAAGAAAATATCTCATAAAAAGCAAAAACGTTTTAGGACATTCTGATATTTCGCCAGATAGAAAAAAAGATCCTGGAGAAAAGTTTCCTTGGAAATACCTGGCTAAACAAAAAATTGGTATTTGGTATAATTTACCAAAAAATCTTAAATTTAGAGATACTGAGGTTTTAACAAAAGAAAAGAAGATCTTTTATTTTTATCTTAAAAAAATTGGTTACTGCATCCAAAAAAAATCCAAACCTTCAAAGTCTGTTGTTAGAGCTTTTCAAAGAAGATATAGATCAAAAATAATTAACGGAAAAATCGACAAAGAGTGTTTAGAGATAGCAAAAAACCTCGTAAAACGGGGATTAAATTAATATTGTAAAAACTTTAAATTTCTATAAAAAAAAACTGCTAGATAAGTGACTTATCGCTTTAATTTTAAAGAGGAAAGTCCGGGCTCTACAAAGACACAGTGCCAGTTAACGACTGGCGGGGGAAACCCTAGGGATAGTGCCACAGAAAATAAACCGCCTCATCAAGGCAAGGGTGAAAAGGTGTGGTAAGAGCACACCGGTTGTTTGGTAACAGATAACGCATGGAAAACCCCACTGAGAGCAAGACTGAGTAGAGATGACATTGTGAAAAACTAAAAGCAGTCTTTGGCTAGTCATCTGGGTTAGTTGCTTGAGCCTTAAGGCAACTTAAGGCCTAGATAAATGATAAGTTTAAATGACAGAACCCGGCTTATAGCTTATCTAGCAAATCATTAAAAATTTTGTTTCTCAAATGTTCCATCTTGATATTGGGCTTAAATTATAAGTATTGACGGTTGCATCAAAAACCCATATATTCCCATAAATACCCAAATGGGTTAATTATGGATTATGTTTTTATCGACGTACGAAAACAATATAGACAAAAAAGGAAGGGTATCTGTGCCTGCACAATTTAGATCACATTTGTCCAGTTTGGGATTTAATAGTATAATTTGTTTTCCTTCATTTAATCAACAATGCTTAGAAGCTTGGCCTCAAGACCGAATTGAAAAAATATCAGATGCAATTGATAACTTAAATCCATTCGAAGAAAAAAAGGATTATTTCGCTACTTCAATTTTATCTGAAAGTGTGAATTTAATTTTTGATACAGAGGGCAGGATATCTTTAACAAAAAAACTTCTTCAACATTCAAAAATTAAAACAAGAATTTTATTTGTTGGCTTAGGCAAGACCTTCCAAATTTGGGAACCAACATTATTTGAAAAATTTAAGGCAAAAGCTATTAAAAAATCAAATCTAAACAGATCAAGTCTTAAATGGGAAAAAAAGATAAACTAATAATATAGAGGGGGAAAAATGACAATTAATTTTAAAACACCAGAGATAAAGGAGCTAAAACCTAGAATACTGGTTTTAGGTGTAGGTGGCGCTGGAGGAAATGCGATAAACAAAATGATCGAAAGTGGATTACAAGGCGTTGAATTTGTTGCAGTAAATACTGATGCACAAGATTTAATCCATAGTAAAGCAAAAGCAAAAATACAAATTGGTTTAAATTTAACAAAGGGTCTTGGAGCTGGGGCAAAAATTGATATTGGTCAAGCTGCTGCAGACGAGTCATTAAATGAAATAGTAAATTGTTTGCAAGGAGCAAACATGGTTTTCATAACTGCAGGAATGGGTGGTGGAACAGGAACTGGTTCTGCTCATGTAATTGCACGAGCTGCAAAGGAACTTAATATCCTAACAGTAGGCGTTGTAACTTTGCCTTTCTTATATGAGGGGTCATCTAAAATGAGAAGAGCTCAACAAGGTCTTGAGGAATTAAGAAAACATGTAGATACTATTATAGTAGTTCCCAATCAAAACTTATTTAAAATTGCAAATGAGCACACAGGTTTTGAAGAAGCATTTGAACTCTCAAATGATGTTCTTTTACAAGGTGTTCAAAGTGTTACAGATTTAATGGTACGTCCCGGTCTAGTAAATTTAGATTATGCTGATGTTGAAACTATCATGAGCTCAATGGGTAAGGCAATGATGGGCACAGGAGAAGCAGAGGGTGAGGGCAGAGCTTTAAAAGCCGCAGAGCAAGCTATGACCAATCCTCTTATCGATGACTATTCTTTGAAAAGTGCAAAAGGTTTACTTATCAATATAACGGCAAAAAAACCTACACTTTTTGAAGTTGATGAGGTTGTTAAAAAAATTACTTCTGAGGTTGATGCAGAAGTCGAATTTATTAAGGGCTGTATAATTGATCCATCATTAGAGGAAAAATTTAGAGTATCTATTGTTGCAACTTCGTTAGATGGACAACAACCTGAATCAAAATCAGTTATTAATATGGTGCACAGAATACAAAACCGTAATCCAGGCTATTCAGATTTTTCAAATTTGAGACCAAATTACTCTTATGAAATGAATAAAGGATTATCCACAAGCGGTGCCAATGCATTAAAAATAGAAACTAACGATATCAAAGTTTCAGAAAATGATTTGATCTCATCTATGGTAGACGAAAAAATGGCAGTTGAAAATCCTATAACAAGTGAAGGTGATAATGATGAAAGTTCTCTTGAGGAAAAACTGATACTTAGCGATAATGCTGCAGATACCACAGATGACGAATCTAATGGACTTGAAAACTTTAATTTAGATGCACAGGATCCTCAATTATTTGACGAGAGACAAAATATAAACCCTGATCACGAAACAAATATAAATGAGGAGAGTGATACAGATGAAGAAGATGAACTAGAAATACCAGCATTTTTAAGAAGACAAAAAAATTAATGGTCTTCGAAAAAATAAATGAGTGCCACTATTTTACCGGAAAAAAACTTGCATTATCCGGTTCTTCTAAATGAAGTAATAAATATTATAACCCCTCAAAATGGTGGCACTTTTATAGATTGTACATTTGGTCAAGGTGGTTACTCAAAAAAAATATTAGAATATCCAAACACTAAAGTAATAGCTATTGATAGAGATAAAAACTCCCAACAAATTGCATCAGATTTAAAAAAAAAGTTTGAAGACAGATTTTCCTTTCACAATATAAAGTTTAGCCAAATAAAAGACTTGAAAATTAATGATGAGGTTAAAGGTATAATTTTTGATTTAGGTTATTCTATAAATCAAATCAAAGATCTCTCAACAGGCTTATCATTTGATAGCAAAGGCGAGCTAAATATGAAGATGGGGCTAAATGATTTTTCTGCTAAAGATGTAATAAACAAGTTAGATCAAAAAGAATTAGAGCAAACCTTTAAGTATTTCGGTGAAGAAAAAAATTCAAAAATTATATCTAAAAAAATTGCACTTGAGCGGCAAAAAAAAAATTTAAATACTCAGGATTTGGTCAATATAGTAAAAAGAGCAAAAAAAAAGCATTATACAAAAACTAATCCAGCAACAAAAGTTTTCCAAGCTTTAAGGATTTTTGTAAACAAAGAAATAAGTGAACTCACAAAAAGTTTAGAAGCATCTGCAAGTATTGTCAGTCAAAATGGAATTATATTAACAGTATCGTTTCATTCGTTAGAGGACAAGATTTGTAAATTTTTTTTTAATTATCTTTCAAAACAAGACAAAGTTTCTAGATATTTACCAGAAAAAAAAACTACAAAAAAATCATTCAGCCTCGTAACTAAAAAACCTGTCACACCTAATGCTCAAGAATTGAAATCAAATCCACCTTCTAGATCTGCAAAATTAAGAGCAATTAAAAAAATTGGTGCATATGAAAATAATATGAATGTATTTTTGAAATACGAAAATTTATTAAACATTGAAAAATTTTCAGAAAAACTATGAAAAAATATATAATTTTTTTCTCTATTGTTTCCCTTATTGTTACAACATCGATTGTCAAATCATCCACAAGGCAATTAGAAAAAAACATTTTTATACTTGAGGAGGAGGTGAAAATTTTAGAAGAGAAATTTGATTTTTTACTTTTGGAAAATGATTATTTAACCACACCTGAAAGATTAATTGGGTTAAAAGAAAAAATGTTTAAAGACAAATTTATTCCAATAGATCCAAAGGATATAAAAAAGCTAGATACTAATGAATAATAATAAAAAAAGAATATATATAATTGAAAACGAAGATGGTTTTGAATTCTCAGAAAAAAAAAAGATTGTTTCCTTTAATAGAGTTGCATTTCTTTTTTTTTTCATTCTTTTCATATTTTTACTCTATTCAACTAAGATAATATATTTGGGATCAAGCAGTCCAAATCAAACATATCAAATGACAAAAAAAACTGAAAACTATCGTGCTGATATTGTTGATATCGATGGTAGTTTTATTGCCAAATCAGTTATTACTTATAACGTTGGAATTAAACCAAACTTAATTAATGACAAAAAAAAATTTTTATTAAAATTAAAATATTCATTTCCTGAATTAGACTTTAAAAAAATTGAAAATAATATTGAGAAGAAAAAATTTTTCTATTTAAAAAAAAAACTTACACCTCAAAAGTCAGAAGAAATAAAATTATTAGGCGAAAAGTCTTTAATTCTTGAACCAAAAATAACAAGGATTTATCCTGATAACAATTTATTTTCTCATACGATGGGCCAGATTGATGACGAAAATTTTGGGGTGTCAGGTATTGAAAAAAGCTTCGATAATTATCTCAAAACAAACACCGAACCACTTTCTTTGACGTTAGATAAAGAAATTCAATTTCTTGTGAGACAAGAACTTCTCAATTCAGAAAAAATTTTCAAAAATATTGGAAGCGCAAGTATCTTAATGAATATTAATAGTGGCGAGATATTATCATTAGTATCTTTGCCTGACTTTGACATTAATAAACGTAATAATATTTCTGATAAAAAGTATATCAATAGAGTGACTAAAGGGGTTTACGAGTTTGGGTCAGTTTTTAAAACATTTACAATAGCAGCCGGATTTAATGAAAAATTAATTGAACCAAATGACATGTTCAATAATCTTGAAAAAAAAATTAAGTGTGGAGGCAGAACAATCTCAGAGTATGATGAGAATTTATCACAAAATTTATCAGTTGAAGAAATTTTAATTAATTCAGGAAATATAGGATCTGTTAAGATAGGTCAAAAGCTAGGTATTGATAAGATTAGAAATTTTTTAAATCAAATTGGTATACTTGGTGACATTAAATTCGATATTACAGAGATTGGGACACCAATTCCTTTTAATTGGGGAAAGTGTAAACTTTTAACTGTCTCGTTTGGTCATGGTATTACAACTACACTTCTACAACTTGCCAAAGGTTACGCAATTATATCAAATGGTGGTTTTAATATTACACCGACATTGGTAAAAAATATTAGCTTCGAAAAAAGAAAAAGAGTTTTAAGCAGAGATGTAAGTTTTAAAATAAATCAAATTTTGAGAAGAGTTGTTACTGAGGGAACTGCAAGTTTAGCAGATGTAAAAGGATATGAAGTTGGGGGAAAAACAGGTACTGCACTCATCGTAGAAAACGGAAAATATACTAAAAAAAAAATCAATACCTTTGCATCAATTTTTCCAACAAATGAGCCAAAGTATGTTTTAATTGTTATGTTGGAAGATACAAAATTATCCAAGGATTATGTTTACAAATATCGAAACAAGCCAGGTTCATTTGTAGGCACACCTTTCAATACTGCTGGGTGGACTTCAGTAGAAGTAGCAGCAAAAATAATAGAAAGAATAGGACCTATTTTAGCCACAAAATACTAAGAATTTAAAAAAAATGTTATTGGGTAAATTAATTAAAAATATAAAGCCAGCCTATAAATCCATTAGATTTAATAATATTAGATTTAACAGCAGAGATTGCAAAACTAACGATATTTTTTTTTCTATTCAGGGAAATAAATTAAACGGAAATAATTATATTAAAGACGCTATAAAAAACGGCTCAAAAATTATTATTTCAAATCTGAATTTTGAGGGGTTTAATAAAGAAAAAATTTTATTTATTAAAAATAAAAATCCAAGAAAAGCATTAGCAGACGCTGCAAGCAATTTTTATAAAAAAAAACCTAAAAATATCATTGCTATAACTGGTACAAATGGCAAAACTTCAATAGCGAATTTTTTCTATCAAATATTATCCCTGAGCAAAAAAAAAGCTGCTGCTGTTGGAACGTTGGGAGTTTTATCAAAAAAAGTTAATTTAAAGACAAATAATACAACAATAGATCCTATTAAAATGCATAAAATTTTACAGAAGTTGAAAAATTCAAATATTGATAACGTAATTATAGAAGCATCAAGTCATGGTTTAAAACAACATAGATTGGATGGATTGAATTTAAAAACCGCTTTGTTTACAAACTTGACGAGGGATCATTTAGATTATCATAAAACATTTAAAGATTATTTGAATTCTAAACTTATTCTTTTTAATAAATTGTTGCTTAATAAAGGAAATATAATTTTTGAAAATGGAATATCTCAAGAAAAAGAGCTTAATAAAATTTCAAAAAAAAAGAAATTGAAGATTTATAAGATAGGTAACGAAAATTCTTTCATTAATTTAAAAAAAATTCAAAAAATCAATGATAAAAAGAGAATTCATTTTAGTCTTTTAAAAAAAGATTATTCTTTCAATTCTTATCTGATTGGTAGTATTCAGGTAAAAAATTTACTTTTTGCAGTTTTGGCTGCATATTTATCAGGCATTAAAATTGATACCATTCTAAGTAATATAAGTAAGGTTAGACCTGTCAATGGAAGACTAGAGCAAATTGGTAAACTAAAAAATAAATCACGAGTAATACTTGATTATGCACATACCCCAGATGCTTTAAAAACAGTAATATCAAATATAAAAGAAGATTACCCTTTAAGTAAAATCTCATTAGTATTTGGATGTGGAGGGGATAGGGATAAAAGTAAAAGACCTTTAATGGGAGATATTGCAAACAAGTATTGTGATAGAATATATCTAACTGACGACAATCCAAGGTTTGAAAACCCTAAGGTAATAAGAGACCAGATAAAGAGGAAAATTAAGAAAAAAAAATATATTGAAATTTCCTCACGGTCTGACGCTATTTCAAAAGCTGTTAGTGAATTAAATTCAGGTGATATTTTAATTGTTGCTGGAAAGGGACACGAAAATTATCAAGAATATAAAAAAAGATTTTTTTTCTCGGATAAATTAGAGATTATTAAAGCTATAAGAAAGAAGAATAACTTATTATCGAATTCTCTTAAAACAAATATCTTAACTGAAACTTTCAGTAATAAAATTTTAAATAAAAGAACTCTAATAAACTCAGTGTCTTTAAACTCTAAAGATGTTAAAAAAAATTCAGTATTTTTTGGAGTGAAGGGTCAAAAATTTGATGGAAATAAATTTGGAGTTGAGGCGATAAAAAATAATGCAATTTTAGCAATCACAAACAAAAAATCTAAAAATTCCAGAAATATATTTAGTAAAAATCCTTTCGAGAAACTAAATAAATTTAGCTCAATTTATAGAAAGTCTTTAGACAGTAATTATATTGCAATAACCGGATCTGCTGGAAAAACGTCAGTTAAAGACTTAACTGGATTTTGTTTAGATAAATTAGACAAAACATATTATTCAAAAAATTCCTTTAATAATAAATACGGTGTACCTTTAAGTATTATAAATTCACCTCAATCGACAAAGTTCTCAGTATTAGAAGTTGGAATGGATAAAAAAGGAGAAATAAACACTTTAACAAAACTAATAAGACCTAATCTTGGTTTAATTACAAATATTTCATATGCTCATATTAAGAATTTTAAGAATCTAGATGAGATTGCAAAAGCTAAGGGTGAAATAATAAATAATATTTCTCCCTCTGGAGCAATGATTGTAAATAAGGACGATAAATACTGTAACTATTTTATTTCAAAAGCAAAAATGAGAAATTTAAATATTATTACTTTCAGTAAAAAAAATAAATTAGCTGATGTCGTTTACCTAGGGGAAAGAAAAAATAGAAATAAATTTTTATGTAAATTTTTAATAAATGGAAAAATAAAATTTTTTCTAATTCCCGATTATTTAATAGATTTTAAAGAAAATATTTTATCTACACTGAGTATTATTGTTAATTATTTTAATATTGATGCATTACCTACAAATTTATTTTTAAATTTCGAAATTTCCCAGAGCAGAGGCACTATAATAAGGTATAAAAGTGGAAAAAAAAACATAACTATTATTGATGAAAGTTATAATTCAAATCCTCTTTCATTTAAATTTGCATTAGATAGATTTGACAAAAACTATAAGGATAGTAAGAAAAAATTTATTTTGATTGGAAATATGCTTGAATTAGGAAAATTTTCAAAAAAACTTCATATTAAAATTGCGAAATATATTAATAAATCTAAAATAAATAAAGCTCATGTTTATGGCAACTATACAAAACATACATTTAACAAACTAAAACCACAAATGAGAGGCAAAATATTAAACAATAAATTAGAGATTTTGAATTTGATAAGGAAACAATTACCTAATAACAGTTTTTTAATGATAAAAGGATCTAACTCAACTGGATTAAATAAGATAATAAAAAATTTGTAAAAATGTTATATAATATACTTACAAGCTATTCGGATACTTATTCTTTCCTTAATTTTTTTAATTTTTTAACTGTGAGAACAGGTTTGGCTGTGATTACCGCAATGATCATAGTTTTCTTGATAGGAGATAGGTTTATAAATTTTTTTTCATCAAAACAAATTACAAATCCTATTCGCTCTGACGGGCCAGAAGATCATTTGATCAAAAAAATTGGAACACCCACTATGGGTGGAGTTTTAATATTAATAGGTTTATTCACAGGTGTTTTTTTGTGGGCTGATTTATTAAATCCATATAATTGGTTGTTAATATTCATTACTTTATCCTTTGGAATTTTAGGAGCATTTGATGATTATAAAAAAATTAAAAATAATAACTCAAATGGGATTTCTTCAAAACTAAAAATATTAATTCAAATTTTTCTTTGTCTAATTTCGTTAATTATTTTTTATAAATTTATAGACTCTGATATTAAAACTAATTTGTATTTTCCATTTTTTAAAAATTTAGTAATTAACTTAGGATGGTTTTTTATACCTTTTTATTTGTTTGTTATTGTTGGATCCTCTAATGCAGTAAATCTAACAGATGGTTTGGATGGATTAGCCACCGTTCCTGTTATACTTGTTGCTGGGTGTTTTGGTTTTATAAGTTATGTGTCAGGAAACGTAATTTTTGCAGACTATTTATTAATTCCTTATATAGAGGGTGTTGGAGAAGTTGCAGTTTTTTGTGGAGCAATCATCGGAGCATCAATTGGTTTTTTATGGTTTAACGCGCCACCTGCTAAAATATTTATGGGGGACACAGGTTCATTGGCTTTGGGCGGTTCTTTAGGTGCAATTGGAATAACAACAAAACACGAGATAGTGTTAGCTATTACCGGTGGACTATTTGTATTAGAAGCAATTTCTGTAATTGTACAAGTTGTTTCATTCAAACTAACAGGTAAAAGAATTTTTATGATGGCACCAATTCATCATCACTTTGAAAAAAAAGGTTGGGCTGAGTCTACAATAGTCATAAGATTTTGGATTATATCTCTTATTTTGGCAATGATTGGTTTAGCCACTTTAAAACTAAGATGAAATCAACAAAGGAATTCTTCCAGAATAAAAAAATTCTAATTTATGGATATGGCAAAACTGGCAAGTCCGCCTTTAACTTTTTGAAAACAAAAAATAATTTAAAAGTTTTTGATGATAATTTACCTTTAACAAATCTTCCTTATAACAAAAAGTTTACCAGAGGAAGTGATAGAGTAAGGAATTTTGACTACGTTTTATTAAGCCCTGGGATAAATTACAGAAAATGTTTATTATCGAATGAAATAATAAAAAATAAAGAAAAGATCATCTCTGATTTGGATGTGTTTTATAAAAGTTTTCCAGAAAATTTTTTTATCACAATCACGGGAACAAATGGAAAATCAACAACTTGCAAACTTCTATATCAAGTTCTTAAGTCTCAAGGAATTCATACAAAATTAGTCGGCAATATCGGAAAATCTATTTTATCAAATTATCATTTTACCAAAAAAACATTATTTGTTGTTGAAGCTTCTTCTTATCAAATCGAATATAGCAAATACTATAAAACTAATTTCGCAGCGATTTTAAATGTCTCAGTCGATCATCTAGAAAGACACGGCAATTTTAAAAATTACGTCAAAAGTAAAATTAAACTTATTTTAATGCAAAATAAAAGTTCCTACGCTTTTATAGAAAATAAAAATAAGATTATTGATAAAATATTAAATAAAAAAAAGATTTATTCAAAAGTTTTAAGAGTTGATGAGAAAATTTATTTGAAATTTCAAAAATTAATTAAAAATAACTACCTAAATAATAATGTTAATCAAAAAAATCTTATCTTTATTTTCAATATTTGTAATTTTTTAAAAATTAATTTGAAAAAGATTATACCTACTTTAAATAAATTTAAGGGTTTAAGATTTAGAAATGAAATTGTGATAAATGGTAAAAAAATTAAAGTAATTAATGACTCAAAATCGACATCATTTTCTTCCACTCAAGAGCTTATAGACACAAAGAAGAAAACTTTCTGGATTTTAGGAGGATTACCAAAAAAAGGGGATAAATTTACATTAAGTAAAAAAGATTGTTTTAATTTAAGAGCCTATATATTTGGGAAAAATGCTGAATTTTTTGTAAAAAGACTCAAGGATAAAGTTCATTATCAAAAGTTTAACAATATGATTTCTGCAATAAAGAAAATTAAAATTGACTTTAAAAAAGAACAGATGTCGAATGAAAAAATTATCCTTTTTAGTCCTGCTTCAGCTTCTTTTGATGATTTCAAAAATTTCGAGGATAGAGGAAAATATTTCAATTATCAGTTAAGAAAAATTGGCATTAATGGAAAAAAATAAGATATGAATTTTTCTTTATATAATTGGTGGAAAGATATTGATAAATTTTTATTTTTTTTAATAATCTTGTTAATTTCTTTAGGTATTTTTTTTTCACTTGTTTCAACCTCTCTAATTGCCTCTACCAAACTTGAGACAACAAGTTATTACTTTTTTTTTAAGCAATTTGTTTATACTCTGTTAGGAATTTTCACAATTTTCTTTTTTTCCTTACTTGAAGAAAAAACTTTTTATAAATTGTCGCTAGTTTCTTTTTTGATAATATTTTGTGCCTTAATTTTAGTCCCAATTATTGGTGTGGAGGTTAAAGGCTCTAAAAGATGGTTAGATATATTTTTTTTTCCAAGGTTCCAACCAATCGAAATACTTAAACCATTTTTAATAATCATACTATCAATGATACTTACATCTGAAAAATATCCTAATAAGTATGCAAGATATCTTTTAAGTTTGATTACAATCATTCCAATTATCCTTTTATTATTCTTGCAGCCAGATATTGGTCAAACATTATTAGTATTATCTCTTTGGTTAAGTCTCATATTTGTTTCAGGTATAAATCTTATATTTTTAATTCTTTTTATATTAATTGGTTTATGCACTTTGTTTCTGATGATTAACTTTATCCCGAAATTGAGTTACATAAAATTTAGGATTGATTCATTTTTTGATTTAACTGCAAAAGGAAATTATCAGTCTGAGAGAGCATCAGAAGCAATTATGAATGGAGGTTTTTTTGGAAAAGGTATCGGAGAAGGCACTTTGAATGTTAGAGTGCCAGAGGCCCATACAGATTATGTTATTGCCGTAATAGCTGAAGAATTTGGAATAATATCAATAATAGGAATTATTTTAGTATTTCTATGTCTTATTTTCAGAGTTTTCAAAAAAGTATCAACTATAGAAGATGAATGTTTCAAAATGATACTTGTTGGCTCTGTAATGTTAATTCTTTTTCAAGTTTTAGTTCATATTGGAGTAAATATTAGATTTTTACCTACAACAGGAATGACTTTGCCATTTCTTAGTTATGGAGGTTCCTCTATAATTGGTTCCTCAATATTAATAGGAGTAATTTTAAATTTAACAAAGAGAAAAATAAATAAATGAGCTCCATGATAATAAGCACTGGCGGGACAGGAGGGCACGTTATACCAGCTAAGGTATTTTATGATTATTTTAAGGAAAAATTTAATGTAAAAATAATTTCAGATAAAAGAGGTCTAAATTTCATTGAAAAAGAAAATTATAATGTGAACGAAATTCATATCCCGCAATTTAGAAAAAATTTAAGTATTTTAATATTTCCTTTTTTTTTAATTACTTCATTTTTAAAATCCTTATTTTTCCTTAAAAAAGAAAATCCAAAATTGCTTTTATCTACAGGCGGATATATGAGTATTCCACACTGCTTAGCAGCAAGAATTTTAAATATTAAAATATTCCTTTTTGAACCCAATTTAGTAATTGGGAGATCTAATTTATTATTATTAAGATTTTGTAAAAAAATATTTGCTTATGAAACTAATTTAAAAAATTTACCCTCAAAATTTTTGTATAAACTTAAAGTAATCAAACCCATAGTTAGAAAAGAATTTTTGAAACAAAAAAAAACCTCAACATCTGATAAAGAATTAAAAGTTTTAATAATTGGAGGAAGTCAAACAGCAAAAAAGTTAGACACTATTTTTCTTAAAGATTTTTTAAGAATCTCAAAGATGATAGACCTAACCATATATCACCAAACTAGTGAATCTAACCAAGAATATCTAAAAAATTTTTATGAACAAAATAGTATTTCAAATAAAGTTTTTACTTTTGAAAATAAATTAAGTGAAATTATGTCGTTGTGTGATTTTGCAATCACACGTGCTGGAGCATCTACTTTATCAGAATTAGTCTCTTTAAAGATCCCATTTCTAGCAATTCCTTTCCCCTTTTCAAAAGATGATCATCAATATTTTAATGCAAAATTTTATGTGGATAAAAATTTTGGTTGGCTTATTAATGAACATGAGATTTTTGAAAACTATTTCTATCAATTTTATGAAAAAAATATTCATAACAAACAAATGTTAGATAACAAAGTAGAAAATATGAGTAATTTTATTTTTGAGGGATCATGGTCTGAAAACCTTAATATGGTAGAACAAACTTTTTATGAAAATTAATCTAGGAAAAAAAGAAATAATCCATTTCATTGGCATAGGAGGCATTGGTATGAGTGGATTGGCATTAATAATGAAACAACTTGGTTTTAAAATACAAGGAAGTGATATTTCAGTAAATAAAAACATTGAAAGACTAAAAAAAAGTAATATTAAAATTTTTACAAAACACAAAATTTCAAATCTAAACAAGGCTAATATTATTGTCATATCCTCAGCAATTAAAAACAATAATATTGAGTTAAACACAGCTAAGAAAAAAGATTTACCAATTTACAAAAGAGGAGACATGCTTGCACACATGACCTCATTAAAAAAAAATATTGTTGTTGCAGGTTCACATGGAAAAACTACTACAACCTCATTAATTGCAAATGTTTTTTCAAAAGCCAAATTAGATCCTACAATAATAAATGGAGGTGTGATAAATTCAATTAATAACTCAGCTAAATTAGGTAAAAGCGAATGGTGTGTACTTGAGTCTGATGAGTCTGATGGTAGTTTTATTAAAGTCCCATTCACTTATTCAATTATTACTAATATCGATAGAGAGCATATGGATTTTTATAAATCTGAGGATAATTTAAAAAAGCATTTTGAAAAATTTATTTCAAACGTTCCCTCTTTTGGCAAAGCATTTTTGTGTATTGATGACGTTAATAATAGAAGTTTACTTAAAAAAAATCTTGTTAAAAACTATTTTACTTATGGTGTTAATAAAGATTCTAATTTTCGAATTACGAATATAAAGTACAAATTAAATAGATCAATTTTTGATTTAATTATAAAAATACCCAATAAAAAAAAGATAAGTGTCAACAATATAGAAATCCCTTTAATTGGATTTCACAATATAAGTAATGCGGCTGCAACATTTGCATTAACTTCTCATATAGGAATATCTACAAGCTTAATAAAAAAAAGCCTCAAAGATTTTCAAGGCGTAGAAAGAAGGTTTAATAAAATTTTCGATTTTAATGGTGTAACTTTTTTTGATGATTATGCCCATCACCCAACTGAAATTAAAGAAGTTTTAAATGGTGTTAAAAAAAGCTTTTTAAACAAAAAAGTCATATCTATTTTTCAACCACACAGAATTTCAAGACTAAATGATTTAAGTAATGATTTTAGCAAATCATTTAAAAATTCAGATCAAGTATTGTTATGCCCTGTTTATAAGGCAGGTGAAAAAATTAAATTGAAATTTAAATATGAAAAATTTGCTAGAGATATATCAAAAAATTCAAAAGCGTTAGTAATTATGGTTAATCAAAAACAAGACCTTGTAAATTTCTTCAAAAACAATTTAAAAGGAAATGAAATTGTAATTGGAATGGGTGCTGGATCAATATCTGGATGGTTAAAAGAGCTTAAAAATTTTCTTAAACAATGAACATGCAAGAATTTAAAATCTTTAAAGATCAAAACAATTCTAATCTAAAATTTGATTTCTCTCTTAAAAATTTGAATTGGATGAATATTGGTGGACCAGCAAAGGTTTTTTTTAAACCAGAAAATTTAAAAGAGCTAATAAGTTTTTTAAAAATAGTACCAAAATATAAAAAACATGTTTTAGGAGCAGGATCTAATCTTTTAATAAGTGAAAAGTTGGGGGAAAAAATTTTTATTAAGTTAGGTAAAAATTTTAGCAATATATCATTAATTGATGATAATAAATTGATTGCTGGCTGTTCTTCTTTAGATAAAAATGTTTCTGACTTTGCTTGTGAAAATGGTTTATCTGGTTTAGAATTTTTATCCTGTATACCAGGCTCCGTAGGAGGTGGGATTAGAATGAACTCTGGATGTTTCGGGTCAGAATTTAAAGACTTTTTAGTTTCAATTCAGGTAGTAGATTTTGAAGGAAAAGTAAGTTCGATTAGAACAAAGGATATTATTTTTGGTTATAGAGAGTGCAATTTGCCTAATGACTTAATCTTCTTAAGTGCAACATTTGAATGCAAAAAAAGTAGCAAGGAATTAATAAGAAAAGAAATTGAGAGATTAAAAAAACTTAAAGAATCATCTCAACCATTAAGAGTCAAAACTGGGGGGAGTACTTTTAAAAATCCAGTCAAAAGCACTGAAAGGAAAGTTTGGGAACTTATACGTGAAAGTGTGCCTGAAGATATTAGTTTTGGTGATGCTAAAATTTCATCTAAACATAGCAATTTCTTTGTTAATTCAAAAAATGCCTCTTTTTCTGAAATGAACAAGTTAATAAATTTTGTAAGAGACGAGGTTAAAAAAAAAACAGGTATATCTCTAGATCTTGAGATAGAAATAATAAAATAGATGAAAAAAAGGATTCTTATTCTTGGAGGTGGTATTTCAGGAGAAAGATCTATTAGTCTCAAAACTGCAAAAGCAGTGCAGAGCTGTATAAAAAAAAAATATAATTGCAAAATAGTTGAACCTGATGAGAATTTAACAAAAAATATTGATAGATTTTCTCCCCATGTTGTTTTCAACGCTTTACACGGGAGATTTGGTGAAGATGGTTTCATTCAAACCTACTTAGAAAGTAAAGGGGTTAGGTACACTCATTCGGGTGTTTTATCTTCTATGATGGCAATGGATAAAGAAATTTCAAAAAAATTATTTATTAAAAATAAAATTTTAACACCAAAATTTAAAAAAATAAGAACAAATTTAAATAAAAAAGAAGTTATAAAATTATTAAAAAAAAAAATTAAGTTTCCTGTAGTTATTAAACCAATAAACGAGGGGTCAAGTTTAGGTGTTTATATTTGTAATGAAAAAAATATTATTAAAAATTTAAAGAAGCTTAAAGCTTATGATGAGATTCTAGTGGAAGAATTTATACCAGGAAGAGAAATTCAAGTAGCAATGCTTGGTAAAAAAAAACTAGGTGCCATAGAGTTAAGACCTAAAAGAAAGTTTTATGATTATAAAGCGAAGTACAGCTCTAAGGCGAAAACGAAACATATTATACCTGTAAATATTAAAACAAAAGATTATCAAAATGTGATGAATATAGCCTTAAAAGCACATAGAGTTTTAAAGTGTAGGGGGGTAACTAGATCTGATTTTAAATTTTACAATGGAAAGTTTTATCTTTTGGAAACTAATACTCAGCCGGGAATGACTAATCTTTCATTAGTTCCAGAAATAGCATTGTATCATGGCATGAGTTTCTTTTCGTTGATAGACTGGATTATTAAAGATGCTTCAAAAAATAGATAATAAAAAATATATTTTTTTTTATTTGATAATTTTTATAATTTTATCCTCAATTCACAATTCTAACTTTAAAAATTATAATTTTTTTACTATTAATAAAATTGAGGTGGTTGGTTTAAATGAAACTGATAATTTACTTTTAGAAAATAAATTGACAGATTTGATTGGATCGAATATTTTTTCACTTAATAAAGAGTCTTTTAAATTAATAAACACTGTAAATTTAATAAAAAGTTATGATGTAAAAAAAATATACCCGAATCAGGTAAAAGTTAATCTTGAGCCAGCTGTGGCTATCAGTGTTGTCAAATATTTTAATGAAAAAGTTATTTTAGGAAATAATGGAAAAATAATTTACTTAAAAAACTTACCAAAAAACGTTCCTGAGGTTACTGGAACCAATGATATAAAAAAAGTTTTTCAAACTATAAAAATTTTTAACAAATCTAATTTTAATATTAAAAATATAAAAAAAATTAATTTTTTCCAAAGTGAAAGGATAGATATTGAATTAGAAAATGATAAAAAGATCAAATTTCCAATTGATTTAACAATTAGAAGTTTGAATTTAAGCAAGAGACTAATTGAAAAGGAAGAATTTAATAAATCAAAAATTATAGATTTGAGAATTCCAGGCAAGATTATAACTTATGATTAATAAAGATGTCCAAAACTTTTATTTTGCAATAGTGGGTCAAAACCTTCACATTAATTATTTTAGCTCTAAAGATTATAATTCCAGTTATCAAAAAAAATACTTAATGCCTGATACTTTAGGCAATAATTTAAATTTGATAATAGTAAAGAAATTTATTTCAGAAAAAATTAGAGATTTTGAAAAAAATGTTGGAAGTTTTATTGAAAAAATTAATATAATTACTGATGCCAGGTCAGATCAATACTCATTTAGTTTAAAAAATAAATTTGATACTGATAAAATTAAAGAGACCGATGTTGTTAGACTAATTAGTGATGCAAAGCAACAAATTATAAGAAACAATAAAGATTCAGCTATTTTACATTTGATAGTTGATAAATACATAGTTGATGGCAAAGAATATTTAGAATTTCCTGAGAACGTAAGTTATAAGGAATTTGTTGTTGAAGTTAGTTTTATCACAATTCAAAACACAATTGTAAAAACACTAAATAAAATCTTTAAAGATTGTAATATTGAGGTAAAAAAAATTATCAGCCATCAATATTCAAGTAGATTTGCAGAAAAAACCGATACAAGTCCTTGTATTGCTGGAAAAAAGGTGGTTGATGGCATTAACCCTTCAGAGGTAATAATGCATAATCTTTATTCTAAAAAGCAGGGTTTCTTTGAAAAAATGTTCAATTTCTTCAGTTAAATCTTGTATTGTTTCGTAACATAACTTGTTTTTTCTTTGATTTAACAGATGAATATAAGTTTTTTTAATGTCAATTTTAAAACAAAAGACACTAAAAAAAGAAATTAATTTGTCTGGTGTTGGTCTTCACTCTGGGAAAAGTGTTAATATAAAGTTAGTTCCCCAGAAACCAAATGTTGGAATATATTTTAAAAGAACTGATTTAACTTCAAATAATATAATTTACCCAAGTGTTTTTAATGTTTCAAATGCTTCATATTGCACAAAGATTTCAAATGAGTATGGGGTATCAGTTTCAACTATTGAGCATTTAATGGCTGCGTTATACGGAAAAGGTGTAGATAATTTATTAGTAGAAATAGATGCTGAAGAAGTACCAATATTAGATGGATCTTCTAAAAATTTTATAGAAGCAATTGACTCAGCTGATTTTGAAATTAGCGACCAACCAATTAAAATTATTACTATAAATAAAGAAATAGTTTTTAAAGAGGGTGAAAAATCTATTTCTTTTAAGCCAAGTAAAATAAGTTTAGAAATTGATTTTGAGATAAATTTTAAAAATGAACTAATCAACACTCAAAAAAATAAGATAAACATTTACATGGATGATTTATCTGAAATGTATAATTCAAGAACGTTTTGTTTATATGAGGATATAGAAAAACTCAAAAATTTAAATTTAGCAAAAGGTGGTTCTTTAGATAATGCGATTGTTGTTAAGCAAAACAAAATTTTAAATAAAGAAAAACTTAGAAACGAAAAAGAATTCGTAAATCACAAGATTTTAGATTGTCTCGGGGATCTATATTTGTCGGGTTTCAAAATGGTTGGTAAAATTACTTCGTGTCAAGGTGGTCACCACATCACTAATCAAGGCTTAAGAAAATTACTAAGTAAAAATGAAAATTTCTCTATAATTGAGCTAAAAGAGAAAAATATTCCGCATTCCTTTTTGAACAAGAATATTCTAAAATCTATCGCTTAAGATTTATTTTATTTATAATCTTAAAAGTTTAATTACTTATGAATTTTTTTAAAATATTTTTGATATTTTTTTTTATTTCCTTTTTTCTTAATAGTTGTTCTAAAGAGGAAAAAATTTCTACAGTTGTCGAAGAAGACTTAGAACAACAAATGATCAGAGCATTTAGAGAAGGTTATGATGAATTTGAGGGAGGTGATGCTCTTTTCGCTGCAAAAAAATTTAATGAAGCAGAGTTGTTATTTCCTCAATCACCGTGGGCTCCAAAAGCTGCGTTGATGGCTGCTTATGTATATTATGCTCAAGATTACTATTTTGATGCAGAATATGAACTTGAAAGATTTATAAAAACTTATCCAAAACATCCAGATTTGAACTACGCACATTATTTACTTTCGATGTGTTATTATGAAAAAATTGTAGATGAAAAAAAAGATTTGGGCCCATTATTAAGAGCACAAGAAAAATTTAATTTTATAATTAAAGAATATCCTAATTCAGATTATGCTTTAGATTCACAGTATAAATTGGATCTAATCCAAGATTACTTAGCTTCAAAAGAAATGTACATCGCATCACATTATAGAAAGAAAAAAAAATGGATTGCATCAATTAATAGATATAAAGCAGTTGTTGAACAATATGAAAAAACAATTTACGTTGAGGAAGCTTTACATAGACTGGTCGAGTTATATTACACAATTGGTTTAGAAAATGAATCACGAAAATATGCTTCCTTACTGGGTTATAATTATCAATCAAGTAAATGGTATGAAAAATCTTATAAGTTATTTGATAAAAAATATAAGTCAAAATTAGAAATAAAAAAAGAAAAAAAAGGCATGTTAAAAAAATTTAAAAAACTTTTTGATTAAGATGTTAAAAATTTCAAAAGCAAAAAAAGAATACAAAGAAAAAATAAAACAATACAAAAGATATAGCAAAAAATACTTCGAAGATAGTGCTCCGATAATATCAGATCAAGATTTTGACTTGTTAAAAAAAGAAATTTTAGACTTGGAGAAAAGATTTGATTTTAAAGATAAAAATTCCCCTTCTAAAACATTAGGATTTACTCCTTCAAAAAATTTTGAAAAATATCCTCATAGGGTAAAAATGCTTTCTTTGGCAAATGCTTTTAACGAAGAAGATTTAATAAATTTTGAAAAAAAAATTCTAAACTTTTTAAACTTAAACAGAAGTTTTGAGTTTGAATACAGTGCTGAGCCTAAAATCGATGGTATATCTGCATCTCTTACATATAATTCAGGCAAACTAATTAGAGGATTATCGAGAGGAAATGGAGAGGAAGGGGAAGATATTACCTCAAACTTAAAAACAATATCTGACATCCCACATTATATAGAACACAAAGATTTCCCTAATGACATAGATATTAGAGGGGAAGTTTTCATTCAAAATACTGATTTCGAGAAAATGAAAGATAGTTTTGCGAATCCAAGAAATGCAGCTTCAGGTTCCTTAAGACAAAAAGACCCTGAAAAAACATCTAAAATACCTTTAAAATTTGTCGCTTATACATTTGGATTTTCATCTGATCAATCAATGGATAAACAGACTAATTTTTTAATTAAATTAAAAAAATGGGGGTTTAAAACCTCAGAATTAAACAAAAAAATAACAGGCATTAAAAATCTATTGTCTAATCACCAAAATATTGAAAAAAAAAGATTTGAACTAAATTATGATATTGATGGGATCGTTTATAAAATAAATGATTTTACGCTTCAAAAAAGATTGGGATTTGTAACGAATGCACCCAGGTGGGCAATAGCTCATAAATTTTCTGCAAGTAATTCAGTTACTGAAATTCTAAATATCGATATTCAAGTTGGTAGAACAGGGGCTCTAACACCAGTAGCCAAGGTAAAGCCCGTAAATATAGGTGGAGTAGTAGTTTCAAATGCCACTCTTCATAATGAGGAAGAAATTTCAAGAAAAGACATAAGGATTGGCGATACAGTTAAAATTGAGAGAGCCGGAGATGTAATTCCTCATGTAATTTCTGTAGATCTATCAAAAAGAAAAAAAAACTCTAAAAAATTTATCTTTCCTTTGAACTGTCCATCGTGTGGATCAAAAACTATTAAGGAATATAATTCTCAAACAAAAAAACACGACGCTGTTAGACGATGCACCAGTGAAGGCTTTAAATGTGAAAAAATTTCAATAGAAAAGATAAAGCACTTTGTATCAAAAGACGCGCTTAACATCGATGGTTTTGGAAAAAAAATAGTCCAAAATTTCTGGGAAATTGGTCTTATTAAACTACCACATGATATATTTAGTTTAAATTTTGATAGAATATCAAAGCTAGATGGTTGGGGCAGCTTATCAGTCAACAATTTAAAAAAATCGATACAAAAATCAAAAAAAATTTCATTAGATAAATTTATATTTTCACTTGGCATAAGGCATATCGGTCAAGAAAACGCCAAACTTCTAAGTGAATTTTTAAAAAAAAAGGAAAACTTTTTTCGACTAAAAAACCAAAGTTACATAGAAGATTTAATTAATATTGATGGAATAGGTGATACTCAAATAAATTCATTAAAAATGTTTTTTAATGAGAAAGTAAATTTAGATGTTATTTCAAATTTATCAAAATCATTAGATATTCAAAGTTTTAAAGAAAAAAATAGCAATGGAAGATTAAAAGGCCAGGTCTTTATGTTTACTGGAAAGCTAAATAACATTTCAAGAGCAGAAGCTAAATCATTGATTGAAAGTAATGGAGGTAAAATTGTAAGCAACGTAACTAAAAAACTAGATTATTTAGTTATAGGAGAAAAACCTACTATTAAAAAAGTAGATTTAGCTAAAAAAAATAAAATAAAAGTAATTAATCAAAAAACATTAGATGAAATGTTAAATTGATTTTATAAGCCATTTTTTTTCATTAAAAGACAAAAATTTATGGATTTTTGAATATACCTCAAGGTGATAATTAGTTAGATATCTTTTTTCTTGCGAGGACAATAACTTGAAATTTATTAAATTAATATCTATTGGTGCAAAAGTAAGGTTTTTAAATACTAAATTATTTTTTTCTTTTTTAATATAGACTAAATTTTCAATTCTGATTCCATACTTTCCTTGTAAGTAAAATCCTGGTTCATTACTTAGTATCATTCCTTCTCTTAATTTAATATTATTCCTTTTTGAAATTGCCTGTGGACCTTCATGAACATTTAAAAAATAACCTACCCCATGTCCAGTACCGTGACTAAAATCCTTTTTAACCTCTTTGAGGTACTTCCTCGCTAACTTGTCAATATTTGATCCAGTTTTTTGTTTTGAAATATTAGCAGTAGCTACAGCAATGTGTCCTTTTAAAACTCTTGTGAAAGCATCTTTAATATTTTTGGGCTGTAATTTGAAAGAAATAGTTCTTGTAACATCGGTGGTTCCATATGTGTATTGTCCCCCTGAATCACAAAGGTACAAATCATTTTTTTTTATCTCTCTGCATGTTTTATTTGAGGCACGGTAATGAATAATTGATCCATTTTTTCCGGTTGCTGATATAGTGCTGAAACTTGGAAAAAGATAATTTTTGTTTTGCTTTCTAAAAGACTCTAATTTTTTTTCAGCATCAATTTCAGAAATTTTTTTTTTTTGATTTTTTTTGATCCAGTATAAAAATTTAGTAACTGCCACACCGTCATGTACGTGACTTTCGATTGTTTTATTTATTTCTACTTTATTTTTTATTGATTTCATTAAGTACAAAGGATCTCCATGCTTAGAAATTTTAAACTTTGAACGCATTAAATTTTCAAGTAAAACAGGGCAAGAATTTTTGTCGATTATAATTTTTTTAGCTTTAAGTTTACCTAAAAAATTTTCAATCTGGTTTTCTTCATGAAAAGATATTCTTAAAAAACTTTTCTTTTTAAAAATATTAGATGATTTTTTTATTTCTGAAAAAAAACTTACTTCTCTTTTAGTATTAATTATTATTCGACAGTTAGGTATCGGGCTGAAAGGATTATCTCTTCCTCTAATGTTTAAAAGCCAAGCCACATTTTCAGGTGCGGATATAAAAATATGATCTGATCCATCTTTTTTTAAGATATGTGTTAACCTTTTAACCTTACTGTCTACTGTTTCTCCAACTATTTTTGGGTTTAAAGAGAAGAATTTACTTGATTTATTATTATTTGAATTATTTGAATTTATTATTGTTTTAGTTATTGGGGTTAATTTAACTTTATTCCTAAAGTAATATAGCAAATTTCTAGAGGTGAAAACTGTTGGATCGAACCCTAAATTTAGTCTTGAGTTTAAAATTTGGTATGGGAGTCTTTTTGGTATTTCCAATATTTTGAACTCTTTCCCAGCCTGAATTTTAGCTTGCTCAGTATATCTCCCATCAACAAAAAGAAAGTTTTTTTTTTTTAATATTATTGCTAATCCAAATGATCCATCAAAACCTGTGATAGTTTTAAGTTTATCTTTTTTTGCAAATTCAGAAAAATACTCATCATTTTTAGGTACTACATAACCATCTATTTCGTAATAATAAAATTTATTTTTTAATTCTTTTAATTTTTGAGAGATCATTTTAATCTTTTTTGATATCTGATCCATCCTGGACTTCTGAAATTATCATTATCACCATCTATATCCTGATTAAATTCGAAATCTTGATCATCTCTGTCAAGATTGTTATTTTTTTCAATAAATTTTTCTGGAAGCTCATCTACGAATCTTGATGACAAACTATCAATCCAATCACCTTGGTAAAATCTATTTAAGGAAAAAGATATAAAGCTTAAATCTTTTGCTCGTGTTATACCAACATAAGCAAGACGTCTTTCTTCTTCCAGGCCACTTTGACCTTTTTCATCTATAGATTTCTGATGAGGAAACATGCCCTCTTCCCAACAAGGAAGAAACACGGCATCAAATTCCAAACCCTTTGATGCATGCATTGTCATTAAATTTATTTTTTCACCTTCCCATTGTTGGTCAATTGAAGTGGCTAAAGAAACGTGCTCAAGAAAACTTTCTAAGTTATCAAATTCTTTCATTGCACTTAAAAGTTCTTTAATGTTTTCAAGTCTATTTTCATTTTCTAAATCTTTTTTATCTTTTAAAGATGCAGAATATCCAGACTCATCTAGTATAATTTGCAAAAGTTTGACATGATTTAATTTCTTTATTAAGTGATCATTTCTCCATTTCTTAACCATATTTAAAAATGACAAAAGACCCAATTTAGTCTTAGGCTTAATCAAATTTTGAGCGATTAAATTTTGTGAAGCACTCTCTAGTGATAAATTATTTTTTCTCGCATATTCATTTATTTGTTTGAACGAACTTTCACCTATAGATCTTTTAGGAACATTTGCAATTCTTTCAAAAGCAAGATCATCTTTCTCATGTTGAATAATGCGTAAATAAGCGATACAATTTTTAATTTCTGCTCTTTCGTAAAACTTAGTCCCACCTAGTATTCTGTATGGTAGGCCTATTTTCAAAAATCTCTCTTCAAATTCCCTTGTCTGAAATATTGCTCTAACAAGAATGGCAATGTTATTGTATGAATATTTTTTTTTAAGATCGTTTTCAATAATATCTGATACACCTACAGCTTCATCTTTACCATTTCTAAAACAATTCAATTTAATTTTCTCACCTTCAGTTTTATTTGAATTCAATCTTTTTCCAAGCCTATTTTCATTATTAGAGATCAAATGTGAAGCAACATTTAAAATGTTTTGAGTTGATCTATAATTATCCTCCAATCTTATGATTTTTGTATCTTCATAAACTTTATCAAACTCTAAAAAATTTTTGATCTCTGCACCCCTCCAGCTATAAATTGACTGATCATCATCACCAACGCAGCAAATATTATTATGTAATAATGTTAAATGTTTTAGCCATTTACTTTGGATATAATTTGTGTCTTGATATTCATCTACTAGAATATATTTAAACTTTTTTGCATAAACCTTATTAATGTCCTGATTCTCCTCAAAAATTTTAACACAATGTAGAATTAGGTCCCCAAAATCACATGCATTTAGATTAATAAGCTTCTCTTGATATACTTTATAAACCTCTAACATATTCTTTTCTAAAATCTGACCTTTTGAAATCCTAACATTTTTTGGATACCAACCAAAATTTTTCCACTTATTAATTAAAGCTAGTATGAAATTTGGAGAAATTTTTTTGACATCAATATTTTTACTTTTACAAATATTTTTAATTAATCTTTGCTGATCATCTTGATCTATTATAGTAAAATTTTGTGTTAAATTGACAGCTTTGGCATGTTTTCTTAATATCTTGGCACATATGGAGTGGAATGTCCCAAGCCATGGCAGGCCTACCGCTCTCTTTTTGAGTAATAGACTAATTCTATTTTGCATTTCCCTCGCTGCTTTATTAGTAAAAGTTACAGCTAATATTTCGTTTGGAAATGCTAAATTTTTTTCAACAATATTTGCAATTCTTGAAGTAAGAACCTTTGTTTTACCTGAACCAGCCCCAGCAACAATTAATAGTGGCCCCGATGTATGTAAAACAGCCTCTTTTTGAAATTTATTTAATTTTTCTAGATATTCAGAGTTTATCATTTATTTTAAATCACTATAAGTCATTTTATATAATAATGAAAAAATTTAAAATCCAATCATTCATACAAAAGAATTTTTTTAAGAAAAATATACTAAGTAAATTGTTTAGTAAATTTTTCACTTTTTTCAATATGCCTAAAGGCACATGGAATATAAGCTTTAATCAATTAAAGAAAAAAAACATAGAAAATTATATATCTGAAAAATTTCAGCTTAATTATGCTCTGTTTGTGCTCAGTATTGTATTTTTTTTATATCTTCTTTACCTATCAATACCTGGGATAGTCATAAGTGAAAATATTCAAAAAGAATTAGAGGAAAAACTAAAAAAAGAATACAACTTAGACTTTGCACTTACCCCTGATATAAATTATTCGATTCTTCCTAAACCACATTACATTATCAATGATGTCGTAATATTCACTCAAAAAATGGGTTATCAAAAAGAGTTTAGTCAAATTAAAAAATTAAAAATTTTTATTAATCAAAACAATTTTTTTAAAATGAATAATGTAATAAAAAAAATTGAAATCAAAGATGCTAATTTTTTTATCGAAAACTCTGATATCAAGTTTATCAATAATTTTTTAGATAACAGGTTTTCAAAAAATTCTATAAAAATTTTAAAAAGTAAAATTTTTTATAAAAGTAATGAGGGTCAAATTGTTTCATTTTTTACTCTTGAAAACATTTTTATTTCTTATGATGAATTAAACAAAGAAAATTCTATAATTTCTAAAGGTAAAATTTTTAATATACCTTTCACTTTAGACTGGAAATATGATGAAACTTTAAATGAAAAAATCACAAAAGTTAGATTAAACCCATTAAAGTTAAGTCTTTTAAACAAATCCAAAAAAGGCGATAAAGTCAAAAATTTGAAAATAAATTTTAAAAGATCGAAACTTAATACTGATTATTTTCGTGAGAAAGACTCGATAATTATTAAATCTAAAAGTTCATTTCTTGGTACGAATAAATTTGATTATAGTGGAAAAATAAACCTAGACCCTTTCGATTTTCAAATTGAGTCAGAACTTCAAAAATTTGATTTAAAAAATATTATAATAAATAAAAATATACTTGACGAAATTTTTTCCCAGGAATTCCTTCTCAATGAAAATTTTAATGGTAAGTTAGCAATTAAAAGTAAAAGTTTAAATAACGGGAGTTTCTTTAATGAAATTTTAATAAATTCAAATTATGTTGGAGAAAAAATTGAATTAAGTAACTCAAAACTTTTCAACAAAAAAGTTGGAAGTTTAAAACTAGATTATGGAAATATTTATTTAGAGGATAATGATATTTTTTTTAAAGGAAAATTCAGTTTTGAAATTTTTGATAAAAAAAGGTTTTATAGAAAATTTTTAGTTCCAAAAAAAAATCAAAAAGATTTAGAAAAAGTTAATTTTGGATTAATTTACAATCTATCGAAATCTGACGCAAAGATATTTTTTATATCATTAAACGATGACAAACCTGAAATGAGTGATAATCTTGATAATCTAATTTATGGTTTTAATAACAATTCTATAACAGTGAATAATTGGATTAGTTTAAAAAGTTTTATCAATAAGATTTTATCAAGCTATCCAGGATAAGTCATCTTTTTAGGATCAACAATTTTATTAAAATCTTTTTCTGAGATAAGACCGGTCTTCACAGCTTCAACCTTCAATGTTGTTTTATTTTTAAGTGCAGACTTTGCAATTTTGGCAGCGTTATCGTAACCTATTTTGGGTGCTAAAGCTGTGACTAACATTAGTGAATTATTTAAATCCTCACTAATTTTATTTACATCTGCCTTAATACCCTTAATACAAAATTTTGAAAAATTATTAGAACTGTCTGACAAAAGATCTATAGACTGAAGAATATTGTGAGCGATAAGTGGTTTAAAAACATTTAATTCGAACTGTCCTTGAGAACCCGCTAAAGTGATACCTGTATGATTACCAATTACTTTTACACAAACCATTGTTACAGCCTCACACTGTGTTGGATTAACTTTGCCTGGCATTATCGATGAACCTGGTTCATTTGCAGGTAATATTAACTCCCCGTAACCAGCTCTAGGACCTGAACCTAAAAAACGAATATCATTTGCAATTTTCATTAGACAAACTGCCGTTGTATTTAAAGTACCTGAAAAATTTACAATTGCATCATGTGCAGCGAGAGCTGCAAATTTATTTTTTGCGGGATAGAATTTTATTTTTGTTAATTTGCTAATTTCTTTACAAATTTTTACATCAAAATTTTTTTTTGAGTTAATTCCCGTTCCAACCGCTGTTCCACCCTGAGCAAGATAGAAAATTTCCTTCAAAGATGTTTCAATTCTCAAAATACAATCACTTAATTGAGAATAATATCCTGAAAATTCTTGACCTAAAGTAAGTGGGGTTGCGTCTTGAAGATGTGTCCTACCAACTTTGACAATATTCTTAAATTTGCTTATCTTTTTTTTTAATTCTTTATTTAGATTTTTTAAAGATGGAAGTAATTTTTTTTTAGTTTCCATAGCAATAGCAATATGCATTGCTGTAGGAAAAACATCATTTGTTGATTGAGACTTATTTACATGATCATTTGGATGAACTGGTTTTTTTGAACCCTTTTTTCCACCCAAAATTTGAATTGCTCTATTAGCAATTACTTCATTAACATTCATATTAGTTTGGGTTCCAGATCCAGTTTGCCATACTTTTAATGGAAAATTTCCATTAAGCTTGCCTGAAATTATTTCTTTAGATGCAGTTACAATTGCATTACAAATTTTAGCGTCAATTTGTTTGTCATTTTTGTGAACTTTTGCAGCAGCAAGCTTTATAATAGCAATTGCATTTATTAAAGTTTTATTTACTAATATTTTTCCTATATCAAAATACTTTTTAGATCTTTCAGTTGAGGCTCCCCAATATTTATCATCATCAACATTGATGGTGCCCATGCTATCAGTCTCTTTTCTAAATTTCATTTGGATAATATATTAAATATTATACATTAAAAGCTATTAGAATCATATAGGAGCATTATGACAAATTTTGAAAAAGTAGGTTTATTTATGAAAACGTTTGGCCAAGAGGTAAAATCAAATGCTAGTTTTTCATCTGACAAAATTAACAAATTAAGAATTGATCTTATTGAGGAAGAACTTGAAGAGCTTAAGGACGCAATTAGCAAGAGAGACCTGAGAGAAACAATAGATGCTCTAACTGACATTCTTTACGTCACGTATGGCGCAGGACATGCATTTGGAGTTAATTTAGATAAATGTTTTGATGAAGTTCAAAATTCAAACATGAGTAAATTAGGTGAGGATGGCAAACCTATTTACAACGAGAATGGTAAAGTAATGAAAGGACCTAATTATTTTAAACCAAATTTAAATCAATTTCTGAAATAAATTAAATTTTTTTAAACAATACGTCTTGATAATGCAGTGTTGGAAAAATAAATTTTTTACAAATTTTAAAATTTTGTTTTAAAAGAAATTTAATTATATCCTCAAAGTTATTGTTTTTATAGTGGTTTCCAAATTGATTCTCAAGAAGAATAAATGGAATTTCCTTTAGTTTCATCTGTGATCCCTCAATAACATTCATTTCAAAACCTTCTACATCAATTTTTAGGAGTGCTTTTTTTAAACTTATATTCTTAAAAATTTTATCTACTGTGTTAGTTTGAATTTCATATTCATCTTCAAAATTTGATTTTGAAAAGGTTAATAAATTTTTAATTTTGAGATATAATGATTTTTCGTTAATTTCAGCTAAAGATGATGCCATACTGAGCTTATTTATCTTTAATTTTTTATTTGTAATCTCCTTATCCATTGCAAAATTAAATAATGTAATTTTTTCATTATTTGAGAATTTTTCGTTTAAATCATTAAAGATTTTCTTCTGAGGTTCAAATGCATAAAAAGAATTTATCTTTTCTATTTTGAGCATGATTTCAAGAAATTCACCTTTATGAGCACCAATATCTACAATCTTTTCAATATCTAGTTCACACAAATATCTGTAGATTCTTTTATGATGGAAAGAGATTAAGGGATTAAATATTTTTTCAATTAAAATCATATAAAAAGGGGCGTTCTGTTCTACCCCTTAAACCAGTTTATAACAGAAAATAACACTTTTTTGAATGACTTCATTGAGAACTTCATTGAGAGTTTTAACTTTTGTCCTAAACCTCGTTTTGAAACTTCATTGAAATCGGGGGCAATTATTCTCTTATCGTACCCTAGAACCTGAAATTACCTTTAAAGTTGATTTTTCAATTTTTTAAAACAAATAAATGTATTTATTTGTTTTAAAAATATTCTTATATTCTTTAGTTATGAGGATAGTTTTACTATTAGTTTTTTTAATTTTCTCATTTCCAATTACTGCTTTTAGTTGGGAAAAAGTTCCTGTTCCAGATTATGTAGATAAAAAAACAAAGTCACCTTGGAACTTTTATGAAAATTTTGAGAGCAAAAGTTTCAAAAAACTAAAAATTAATAACAAAGGTTCAGGAAAAAAACCTTTTAAATTTGAACAAGATAAAGATGGCAACACTTTTCTTGCAATTACAGTAAAAGATAAATCAAATAAAGATATGGGTTCTGGTGGCGTGACAGAGCGTGCAGAACTTGGGACTGGTTACAGGAATACAAAAAATAAAGAAGTGTGGTATGGATTTAAAATACGTTTTCCAAAAGATTTTATTCATATTGATGATAGATTATTAATTACTCAGTTTAAAAATCAATTTGATCCTATGAAAAAAAGTCCGCTTCTTGGTATTCGATTTTATAAGAATGGTAATATTTTAGATATTGGAGGGGACACAGGTGGGAATCCTGCTAAATGGTACAACAAAAAAGAACACAAAAAACATGCAATAAGATCAAAATATTTTAAAAATAATGATAGTTGGATATTAAATAAAATAAAAGAAAGAGAATCTGATTATGAGGATGTGTCACTTTGTAGTAATAAAAATAATTGTTCTGGTTGTTCAGACTATGAAACACGGAAAATTTGTTGTTATGGAGTTGATGGAAAACCACTTTGGAAAAAAAAAGGTTATTTAAACTCAGGTGAAAAACCAAGTTTTTGTAAAAAAATTCAAAAAATAAAAAAACAAATTAAAGTAAATGAACTTGGAAAATGGATAACTTTTAAAATTGGTATAAAAAATTCAAAACAAAATGATGGTTACGTGAAAGTATATAAAAATGATGAATTAATTATGAATTATTCAGGAATTAGTTATGATTGGAAAGGTGGTCAATATAAGGGAACAGATATAAGAATAGGACCTTATAGAGACTCTGATCCAAATAGAGAAGGATACCCAGATCAAACAATTCATTATGATGATTTTATTGTTGTTTCTGACAAAAAAACTTTAGATAAATATTTAGATTAAAAGGGGCGTTCTGTTGCCAGGTGCCCCGAACTTTGTACCATTATACGCTAATAATTTGAACCTAAAAGTAAGATTTAGTAATTAAATAACGCCACCACGACGCCAAATAACTACTCGTCACATATTATCAGATTTGATATCTTGCATATATGAAAAAAATATTCGCAATATTGACTATTAGCTTGTTTATTGCCAGTCCCTCGCAATCAAAAATAATTAAACTAGAAAAATGTTTTAATACTTTTGTAGATAAAAAATTCGACAAAAATAAAATGGATAAATGGTATTACATAATTAATATAAAAAAAAAAGTTGGAAGTATGGTTTTGGATTACTCTGACAAATATGTAAAAAAAGTTAATGAGAAATATAAATCTGAGGGAAATTCATTTAGACTTAAAAAAACAAGAATTCGTGAGTATGATGTAATATACTCCGATGATAATTATGCAAAATTAATATCCGCAGATGCTTATAAATTTGAAATAATTATTAATTTTGATGACAAAACGGTAAATTTTGAGAACAATAAGACGCAATGTAGGTAGTAAAATTTTATGAAAAATTATCTTTCAATAATCTTTGTTTTTACAATTTTTTTTTCAAATTCAGTTTTGTCACAAGAAATTAACAAAACCTATTCTTGTAAAGAACCCGGATTTTTGACTGAAAAATTAAAAATTTATGACTCTTTTGATTATGCCAATGGTAAATTTGTAACTTATTCGGTGACTATTTTAGGACAAGAATATCTCAATTTTGGACAAATTTACGAGGGAAGAATTTTTGGTTACAATAGAAATGAACAAGCTTTAACCGTAGACGAAATTAGTGTTGAAGAGGGCAATGTCAGACAATTAAGTAGGTACAATTTTTATTCGAACGAAATTAAAAGTCTCAAATCAGAGTTTAATTCAATTATTAATAGTGTTGAAAATTTCAAAAACTTTAATTTATCTGATACTGAACTAGAAAATGAAGTCCAAAGATATTTTTTTACAAAAGATTATATTCTTGATCTAAGTGAAAATAATAAAGAAAAATTTTCACAAATGTTCATTGGTTCAAGTGAGTATAATTGTGAAAAAGAAAAAAATGAAAATCAAAAAGATGCTAAATCTGATATGAAGAATATAATGATAAAACAAATGGAAGATGGCTGTCTACAAGGTGCTCAAAGTAAAAATAATTTAACTCCGAAGGTTAAAGAATATTGCAAATGTTATGCTAATTGGTTTGATGAAAATCTAAACCAAAACGAATTAATTGAGTTTTTGAACAAGTCTAATGTGGATAAAAAAAAATTTATAAGAACTAAAAATATAGCAGGTAGCAGCAACTCAATTTGTAAAATTTAGCAAGGTCAGTAGATTTTTTATTTATTCAAAAAAGATTTTTTGAATAATATACCACCTAAAACAACCATTATTAAACCAATTAAAATAAATGTAATTGTTTCAGATTGAGAACCTGAGCCGACAACAGATAAACCCCCTAAGAAGAATAATAGCCCAAGAGCAATTAAGCCAATACTTGCAAATTTATTACCAAGATTTCCACTTTTTTTCTTTACCATACAAAAAAATTAATAAATTTTGGCAACAATGTAAAGATTTTTACCACCACTGTGACGCCCATAGGACGCCCATTATTATTTTTTTTTCTAAAAGTGTTGCGTAGTGTGTGAAATTCGAATCTGCTTAGGGGCGTTCTGTTGCCAGGTGCCCCAAAACCCCGTTACTTAATTAATAAATTAATTAAGCAGCAAGAGCAAATTTATCATTTGCAATTATAAATAGCCCGTTACGGTGGAACAATCCCGAACGAAAAAATAGCCTTTAGACATCCGTCGATCCTAGTTCACCCCCGTAAGTTGTAAATGGTGGAGGTGGTGGGTACTGCCCCCACGTCCGTAATGTTTATTACGAAATTCGTTTATCGTCATAGTTGGAAAACCAACACGATTAATATAAAAGTTATATATAAAGATTCAATAAAATTCATGAAACTAACTAAAGAACAAACTCAAGAAATCCGTGATCTTCAATCCCAAAAAAATGAAACAAAAAGAGTAACAGCTCCTAATTTAGAAAAAATTTTATATGAAGCAATACCAATCTTAGATCACGGTTTCATAAGAGTAATAGATTACATGGGTAATGATACATCTATTGTTCAAGCCGCTCGAGTATCTTATGGTAAGGGAACTAAACAAGTTTCTACTGACAGTGGTTTAATAAAATATTTAATGAGGCACTGGCATAGCACACCATTTGAAATGTGCGAAATAAAATATCATGTTAAATTACCAATTTTTATTGCTAGACAATGGATTAGGCACAGAACTGCAAATGTAAATGAGTATTCAGCCAGATACTCAATTTTGGATAAGGAATTTTATTTACCAAAAAAAGAACATTTAGCAGCTCAATCAAAAAATAATAGACAGGGCAGAGGAGAGGTTCTTGAGGGAGAACAGGCAAATAAAGTTTTATCATTATTAAAGGATGATGCAGAAAGAACTTATGATAATTATGAAACAATGCTTAATGAAAGATATGATGGATCAGTTGTCGATGAGAAAGAACCTGGTCTTGCAAGAGAATTAGCTAGAATGAATTTAACACTTAATACTTATACTCAATGGTACTGGAAAACTGATCTTTTAAATTTAATGAATTTTTTAAGATTGAGAGCAGATAGCCATGCACAATATGAAATAAGAGCGTATGCTGACGCAATGCTTGATACTTTAAAAAGTTGGGTACCAATTACTTATGATGCCTTTTTAGATTATAGAGTTGGAGGAACTGAAGTTTCATCAAAAGGTAAAATTTTAATTCAAAAATTGATCAAAGGGGAAAAGGTCGATATAGAAAATTCTGGGCTATCTAAAAGGGAGTGGAATGAACTAATGTCAGCTTTCGAAATGCACGAAAAATTAGTTTAATAAAAGAAAGAAAATTCTATGTTGAAAAATAAACTTTTTTTTCCTTCTTTTTTTTTAATATTGGTTTTTTTAATTTTTTTTAGAGCACCTTGTATATTTATTGATCAAGGATATTGGCAAATAAAACAAGATTCTTTTTATGAATATTCTTTGCAAAATAATTTTTTAACATCAATTTTATATATTTATGATTATGGAGGTTATTTCGAATTTACTCGAAATATAATTACTAAATTAGCAACTTATTTTCCAACTTTTTCTCAAAAAATTAGCACCTATCTTACATCAATTATTTATTTATTAATTTTTACTTATATCTATTTTTCTAAATCGATTTTTTTTTATAACAAAGGTTATAAAATTTTATTAATTTTTTTTATTTTATTGTCTCCTCCAATGACACCTGAAATATGGCTCACACCGGCCCACATAAAAGCATATTTTGGAATACTTAGTTTCGTGTTAATTTTTCAAGATTTTACTGTTTTAGAAAACTTTAAAAAGAAACTGTACAGATCTATTATTATTTTTAGTGGATTAAGTAGTATCTATGCAAGTGTGATTGCTCCAATATTTCTATTAAAGTTTATACTAGAAAAAAAAAAAGATAATTTTCTTAATTTTCTATGCTCCTTGTTTCCCCTAATAATCAATATTTTCATTTTCATTTTTTCCTCTAACAACGCAGATAGATTTTCATTTAATATTAATAAAATTGAGAGTTTTTCTTATAATATTTTAGTTAGACCTTTTTTTGGAAGTTCTATCCCTAAATTTTTTTATAATAAATTTAATCTAACTGGTAATGATACAATTTTAATTGCTTTAATTTTAATACTAATTTTTTCTTTGTTTTTTGCTTTTAAAATTTTTCAAAAAAAAAAAGACAATATAACTATACTTATCATTGCCTCATTTATATTACATTCGGGTTTTGTTTTAGTTGGATCATTGTATCCAAATTTTGTAGGCGGAAGATATGCGGTCATACCAGGAATTATATTATTAACTTTGTTTATAAGGCTTTTTCAATTAGAAAATAACCATTTATTTAAATTTATATTTGGTTTTTTTATTTTAATTTCTTTAACTATTGGAATTTTTGAATTTAAATATTTTACACCTTTACCAAATATGACAGAGTGTACTAATCTATAAGATGAACAAAATTTCTAATAAAAAAATTTACGGTGTAGTAATTTGTTATAATAGTGAATCAACTATAAAAGACCTTTACGAGAGAATTGATAAAGAGCTATTTGATAAAATATATTTTTTTGATGACAACTCAACAGACAATTCATATGAAATTGCAAAAAAGTTTGATTGGCAAGCAGCAAAGAATCAAACTAATTTAGGTCATGGTGGAAACTTAAAAAAAGCAATTAAAACTGCTTTTGAGGATGGTGCCGATTATGTTTTAGAAATTCATGCTGACAATCAATATGATCCAAATTTAATTTTGAAAGCAAAAGATTTTTTAGATCAAGATTATGCATTGATTATTGGATCAAGATTTGTAAACAAAAATCCTTATAAGGAAGAAGGAATGCCTTTTTTAAGATATCTTTCAAATAAGTTCATGAGCAGCCTAACAAGTAAACTTTTTTCTATAAAATTGACTGAGTTTCATACAGGATTCAAAATTTTTGGCAGAAGTTTTTACAACAAAGTTCAATTTGAGGATTGTTCAAACAATTATTTATTTTCTTTTCAAATAATTTTGATGACTAAATTTTTTGACTTAAAATATGGAGAAATAAGTATTTCAGCTGATTATGGTGATAAAGTAAATTCATGTAATTATTATAATGGCTTTATTTATTTGATGTCAAATTTTATTGAAATGTTATATTATGTTTTGGCAAAATCTAAAATTTACAAAAAAAAAATTTACAAATATAAATAATTTTTTTGAGTTTAGAGATATCCATCGGGGGATTTGATTTAAAAGAAAAAATAATTTAAAATTCAACATTAAGAATTTAAGAATTAGGCCACTATGGATATAACAAATAAACTGTCAAGATCTTTAGAAACTGTAGGCGAAACAGATTATCTAATAGTTATACTGAGTTTATTTTTTTGTATCATTTCTTCATTTATATTAATGTATGTTTACAAAACTAAATCAAATGCATTATCTTCAAAAGTTCAAGTCTCAGCAATAATTCCGCTTTTAAGTAACATTACTTTCTTAGTGATTCTAATTGTAAAATCATCGTTAGCGTTATCACTTGGCTTGGTTGGAGCTTTATCGGTCATAAGATTTAGAACTCCAGTAAAAGAGCCAGAAGATTTAGCGTTCTTATTTTTTGCAATAGCACTTGGTATTGGATATGGAGCACTTCAAATTTATACAACAAGCATTATTTTTTTAATTTTAATTTTGATTATTTGGTTTTTTTTATCTTCAAGAAAAAATCTAATTACAAATGAATTTAACTTAATAATAGAATGCGATTTAGACAAAAATCAAGACTATTTTGATAAAATTTTAGAGCACCTAAAAAAAAATTGTCTTGAAGCAAACCTAGCAAAAATTGAAAAAGAAAAAAATAATATTACACTTTATTATAAAGTTTCATTTGGAAATGAGAAAAATATTAAACTTTTAATGGATAATTTAAATAAAAAATTTGATAATTTAAATTATTCTTTTTATGAAAATAAAATTGTAGATTAAACAAATTGAGAATTTTCAAACAAAAAAAAAATAATACTTTTTTTTTATTACTAACACTTTTTATTTTTTTACTATTTTTTTTAATTAAAATTACACCTGGTTTGAAAGGAGATTTAGAACAGTCTTTGAGAATTTTTTTATCTCAGCCTATACTTTTAAGATCAAAGCCTGTTCACGAAAACAGAATAATTGACTATTCAATTAAGTTATTTTATGGAATTGAGAATAAAATTTTTAGAAAAAAAGAATTTGAAAAAATTAAAATTGATATCAATTTTTCAGAATTAGAGAAATTAAAAAAAGACAGAAGTAAAGCTCTTTATCTAAATAAATTGGTAGATCCTCAAAAAGTAAAAATAAATTTATTATTTCAAGGTAAAGAATATAAAGCAACAGCTAGACTTAAAGGTGATTTAAAACAACATTGGGGTAATATCAAACAGTGGAGTTTAAGAATTAAACTAAATAAGAATAGAACAATTTTAGGGTTTAATGAATTTTCAATTTCAGTGCACAGAGAAAGAGATTATCCTAATTATTTTGTTATTTCAGAAATTTTTAGAGAAAATAAAATTTTAACCCCAAGATATGAAACAGTTAAAGTTAATTTTAATGGAGAAAATTGGGGAATAATGCTTTTAGAAGAACAGTTTTCAGACTCTTTTTATGCTCACAATCAGTTAAAAGAGGCACCAATATTTAAAATGACAAATGAAAACGATTTTACAATAAAAACGATAGCCAATCGAACTCTAGAAAATGTAGATGATATAATCAGGTGGCAAGGCAAATTAGAAACAAAAGTTTATAATGAAAAAAGAATTTTTAAAAAGACAAATATTCCTAGGCAAAAAACGAATCTAAATTTATTAAGTATTTTTAAGAATATTCAGGAAACAGTTGCACTTCAGGATGATAGATATTTTGAAAAAATAAAAGATCATGTTGATGTAAACTTAATTGCAAAAATAGTTGCAATAACATCTATGTTTGGCGACCACCATAGCAGATTGCCTACAAATTCTAGATATTATATCAACCCCTATAATCTTAAAATAGAACCAATACTTACTGACACAACTAGATCAAATATTGCCAGTCAAAAAAAAATGAGAGAATTCATGAATAATTATAATATTCTTTATAAAAATTTCTTTCAAACAAAAGAGTTTCAAAAAAAGTATTTTCAAATAATTAATGAATATAGAAATAATTTTGAAAAAATTGAAAAAAAATTTGTTCTAGCCTGCCAAGATTTTGGAAAGAATTGTCAAAATTTAGTTGATCTCGATCTTATAAGAAAAAATATTGAATATATTTATAGGGAAAAAAGTAATATTTTTCAAAATCTTCAAGATAATAATCTAAAAATAACAAAGAGAGAATTCAATACACTGAACACAAAAAATCTTAATATTAAAAAGATACATTTTCGTGTTTTTGATGATGGAACAATTTTTTTGAATAATTTAACAAGCGAAATTTTACGTTTAGATAAACTGGTATTTGAAAATATTTCTCAATGTAAGATAAACTGCAAGAGGGTAATTGACATTAGTCAGTCAAGTTCCATTTTAAAACCTAGTACCTACGAAAATTTAAATTTTAAAAAAATAAACGTCGATCTAAAAAATAAGAATTATGATTCATTAGAGATTAAATATTTAGATCAATCAAATAGAATAAACTCTGTTGAGGAAAAAATCGAAAAGCGTATGTTTAAAAAAAACGAATTCTTCAAGAATGTTAATGATATAAAAAATCTTAAAATTTCTATTAAGGGCAAAAATTACGTTTTAGATGAAGGAACACACATAATTAATGATCCAATAATAATTCCAAGTGGATATGACTTTTTAATAAAAAAAGGTTCAACTTTAAGGATGTCTAAGCAATCATATATTTTGGTAGAGGGCGGATCAATTAAAATGGATGGAACTGAAAATTATCCAATTACGATTACATCATTTAATCCTGAAGAAGTTTGGAAAGGTATCTATGTCAATTCTAATGCTAAGGATAACAACTATTCCAATTTAAATTTTGTGAAAGTTTCTAATTTTTCTTATTTCGATAATGGAAGGATACAATTAACAGGTGGGTTAAATTTTATAAAATCTAAAGTTAAAATTTCGAATAGCGTTATAAGCAATTCGGTTTCTGAGGATGCAATAAATTTTGTAAAATCAGAATTTAAGGTTTCATCATCTAAAGTTAACAACACTATTTCTGATGCAATTGATATTGATTTTGGAAATGGTGAGATAACTAACACAACTTTTGATAAAGTTGGGGGAGATGCAATAGATCTTTCTGGTTCAGATGTTTATCTTAAAGATATAAATGCAAAAAATGTTTTTGATAAAGCAATATCAGCTGGAGAACAATCAAATCTGAAGATAAATAATTTACAGATTTCATCATCAGGTATAGGTATTGCAAGTAAGGACTCAAGTAAAGTCTATGGAAGCAATATCAAAGTTTCAAAATGTAACTTGTATGATTTTGCTGTTTATCAAAAGAAACCTTATTTTAACAGCGCTTACCTAGAAATTGATCAATTTTCATCTTGCGGTTTACCTTTAGTACAAATTGGAAGTGATTTAATTTTAGACAATAATAAAGTTAAAGGAAAAATTATTGATATAAAAAAACTTTATAATTAATTCTAAACATGCGAAGTGAAATTAAAATCCCAATAAATAATAATTTTGAGTTATATTTTGACAACTGGATTAATTTTAAAAGTAAAATACAAAAACAATATAAGGATAGATTTATTAACAGTATTTATTATGATAATGATAATTTTACTACAGCAAGAGATAATCTTGCTGGCATTTCAAATAGACGTAAATACAGAATAAGGTGGTACAATGATAAGGATAAAAATTTTAATTATGAAATTAAAATAAAAAAAGATAATTTAGGTAAAAAACTTTCTTTAAAATCTGATCACAGTTTGTTAGATGTAAATCTTTTATTTTCGAATAAAAATGATTTTCTTAAAAAGAAAGAGAATGAATTTTTTTTAAACTATTTATGTTTAAACAATCTTCTACCAAAAATGAATGTCAGTTATCTAAGATCTTATTTTGTATACCAGAAAAAAATTAGAATTACCTATGATCGTCAAATAAGCTACAAATTGATAAATAAAAAATCTTTCAAAAAAAATATAATGAAGGATTTTATGAATGTCATCGAGATAAAGTTTGAACCAGAAAATAAGAATTTGGCATTAAATTTGATACGAAATTCAAATTTTAATCCTAAAAGATTTAGTAAATATTTAAGAGGTTTACATTTATTTGGTATTTCTAATTACCTATAAGTTGAGATAAATGGATTTAATTTTGGATGCTAATTCCAAGTAAATCTTAGATACTTCATTTTCAGGATTGCTTTCAACTATCGGTATTCCTTTATCTCCTTGTTTACCTACTTCAGGATCAAGAGGTATTTCACACAAAAAATCTTTTCTGAATTCTTCAGCAGTTTTTTTAACTCCACCTTCTCCAAATATATGGTATTTTTTTCCATCATCCCCCTTAAAAAAACTCATATTATCTATTAATCCGATTATTTTTGTCCCGAGCTTGTCAAACATTTTTATCCCTCTCTTAACATCTTGCAAAGCTATCTCTTGCGGTGTTGAAATTATTATCACTCCATCCATTTTCACTTCTTGTGTAAATGTAAGCTGGGTATCCCCTGTTCCAGGTGGCATATCGACAATAATAAAATCCAGATCTTTCCAAGCAACCTTTTGTGTAAATGTTTTAATCGCACTCGTAACCATAGGACCTCTCCAAATCATTGGGGTTTGTTCATCAGTAAGAAACCCGATAGACATACATTGAATATCATATTTTAAAATTGGAATTAATCTTTGACCATCGCTTTCTGGTTTATCTCCTATATCGAATAATTTTGGTAATGAAGGACCGTAAATATCAGCGTCTAGTAAACCAACTCTACATCCTTGTTTTTTTAAAGCTAAAGCAATATTGGATGCAAAAGTAGATTTGCCAACTCCTCCTTTTGCACTTGATACAGCTATTGTGAATTTGGTCCCAATTATTGGGTTTTTTGTAAAGGTTTTAGCTCTTGGTTTTTCAATCATTGCTTCATTAAGTCCACTATTTATAAGGATGTTTTAGCATACTTAACTTGTTTTTCACATTAAAGACACTATATACATTGTCATGGTCGATGATTTTAGAGGTAGAGGTGGAAGTCCATGGGGATCACCCCCTGGAGGAGGTTCAGGAAATGGATCTGGCAGAAGAGGTCCAACTCCACCGAATATAGATGAATTAATAAAAAATCTTCAAGATAAAATAAATAAATTTCTTCCTGGTGGAGCTTCGGGCGGAGGAAAACCAATTATTTTTGGTCTTACAATTTTAGTAATTGTATGGGCACTGAGCGGACTTTACAGAGTTTTACCAGATGAACAAGGTGTAGTTTTAAGATTTGGTAAATTTGTTTCAACAACACAACCTGGCTTAAATTATCACATTCCTTTTCCAGTTGAGAGCGTTTTAACTCCAAAAGTAACAAAAGTTAATAGAATTGACATTGGTTTCAGATCAGAGAGAGATACAGGTTTTTCATCAGGTGTAGTTGCTGATGTTCCCGAAGAGAGTTTAATGCTAACTGGAGACGAAAACATTGTGAACATAGACTTTTCTGTTTTCTGGGTAATAAAAGATGCTGGAAACTTTTTATTTAAAATTCAAGATCCTGAAGGAACAGTTAAAGCTGCAGCAGAAACAGCAATGAGAGAAGTAATTGCTAGAAGTGACATTCAGCCAATTTTGACAGAAGGAAGATCACAAATAGAAATTGATGCAAGTGAAATTATTCAAAAAATTTTGGATGAGTATCAGAGCGGAATACAAATAACTCAAGTTCAAACACAAAAAGCAGACCCACCAGACCAAGTAATCGATGCGTTTAGAGATGTACAGGCTGCAAGAGCTGACATGGAAAGATCTAAAAACGAAGCTGAAGCTTATGCTAATGACGTAATCCCAAGAGCACGGGGTGAAGCTGAAAAAATCTTACAAGCTGCTGAAGCATATAAAAAAGAGGTTGTTGCTAAAGCAGAGGGTGAAGCAAGCAGATTTACCGCAATTTTTAATGAGTACAAAAATGCAAAACAAGTCACACAAGAACGTATGTATCTTGAAACGATGGAAAAAGTTTTAGCGGATATAGATAAAGTAATAATAGAGAAGAATGCAGGATCAGGAGTTGTTCCTTACTTGCCACTTCCAGAATTAAAAAAGAAAACAAATTAAATGAAAAAAATTATACTTCCAATAATTGGTGTTCTAGCTTTGACAGCATTCTTTTCAATTTTTATTGTAAAAGAAGTAAATCAAGCGATAGTACTTCAATTTGGTGATCCTAAAAGAATTTTACTGAAACCAGGTTTAAACTTTAAATTACCGTTTATACAAAACGTTGTATTTCTCGATAAAAGAATTTTAAACTTAGATGCTCCACCAGAAGAAGTTATTGCATCAGATCAAAAAAGATTAATTGTTGATGCATTTGCAAGGTTTCAAATTGTTGATCCATTAAAATTTTATATCTCTGTTGGAAATGAAAGGGTTGCTAGATCAAGATTATCAACAATTATTAACTCAAGAATAAGAAGTGTTTTAGGTACTCAAGAACTACAAACTTTATTATCTGAAGATAGAAATAAACAAATGACTCTTATTCAAGAGGGAGTTAATAATGAGGCACAAAACTTTGGTATAAAAATAGTTGATGTAAGAATTAAAAGAGCAGACTTACCTCAGGCAAACAGTGATGCCATTTATAGAAGAATGCAAACTGAAAGGGAGAGAGAAGCAAAAGAGTTTAGAGCAAAAGGAGCAGAAATGGCTGTAACAATTACTTCAACAGCTGATAAAGAAGTTACGGTTATTCTTGCAGAGGCACAAAAAAAATCAGAGATCATGAAGGGTGAAGGTGATGGTCAGCGTAATAAAATATTTGCTGATGCTTTTGGAAAAGATGCAGAATTCTTCGCTTTCTATAGAGCGATGCAAGCTTATGAGAGAGCATTAATAGGTGGTGAAACTTCTCTTATAATGTCACCTGACAGTGAATTTTTCAAATTCTTTGGAAACGTAAAAGCACAAATTAAAAATTAGTAAAATGGACGACTTAATTGTCGCTTTAGGTTTATTTCTCTTTATAGAAGGAATTCTTTATGCCTTATTTCCTTCAAAAATGAAAAGTATGTTAGAGAAATTAAAAATGATTAATGACAAACAATTAAGATCAGGTGGAATTATATTCGCTTTAATTGGTTTCTTTATTATATGGTTTATTAAAGGATAACGATAATGAGGGCTCTGAGATCAATATTTTTAATTATAGTTTTTACATTTTTCAGTCACTCAGCAATTTCACAAGAAAGACCTGCTTCATTTGCTGATTTAACTGAAAAGTTGATGCCAGCTGTTGTGAATATTTCAACATCTACGACTGTTGTGACCAAAACCAACCCATTTCCTAACTTTGAATTTCCACCAGGATCACCTTTTGAGGATATGTTTAAAGAGTTTGGAACACCTCAAAAAAGAAAATCTAGCGCCTTAGGCTCAGGCTTTATAATTGACAAGAAAGGAATTGTTATAACTAATAATCACGTAATCAAAGGTGCAGAAGATATATTTATAAGAGCAAATGGGGATAAAGAATACAAGGCAAAAATTTTAGGAGCCGACCCTTTATCTGATATTGCAGTTTTACAAATTATTACTGATGATAAATTTGAAACAGTAAAGTTTGGAAACTCTGATACTGCAAGAATCGGAGATTGGGTTATAGCAATTGGAAATCCATTTGGATTAGGAGGAACTGTAACCGCAGGAATAGTTTCAGCAAGAAATAGAAATATAGGTATGGCACGTTACGAAGATTTTATACAAACAGACGCATCGATAAATTCCGGAAATTCTGGAGGTCCTTTATTTAACATGAAAGGAGAGGTGGTAGGAATTAATACTGCTATATTAGGTCAGTCAGGATCTATTGGTATTGGATTTGCTATACCATCAAATAGTGCCAAACTAGTAATTGATCAACTTTTAGAATTTGGCGAAACAAAAAGAGGTTGGTTAGGGGTAAGAATTCAAACTGTTACAAAAGAAATAGCAGATGTAGAAAAATTGAAAAAAGCACGAGGTGCATTAGTTGCTAGTGTTGCACCGGGCAGTCCATCAGATAAAGCTGGGATAAAAGATGGTGACATAATTTTAGAGTTTGATGGTAAAAAAATAAATGAGATGCAAGAGCTTCCTTTGATTGTTGCGCAAACAAAAGTTGGAAAAGTGGTTAATGTAAAAATTTGGAGAAATAAAAAAGAAATTACAAAAAAAATTACTTTAGGAAGATTAGAAACTTCTGAGGACTTCAAAGCAGAAAAACCAACAAAACCTAAAACGACTTTCATAAATGGGTTAAAAATTGAAGCAAGAAAGATTACCAAAGATGATTTAGTTGAGAAAAAAATTCCATTAAACACGACTGGAGTTGTGATCACAAAGATAGATACAGAAAGCCCTATAAACTATTTAAAAGTTGGTGATTTAATAGTCGAGGCACAAAAAAGAAATATTAAGAGTGCAACAGAACTTAATAATTTAGTAAATGCAGCTCTCAAGACTTCAAGTAAAACAATTTTGATAGCTGTAATTAATGATCAAAATCAAAAAAGATATATAGGTGTCAAATTAAAATAACATGGACTTGAAGTCCAAAATCATTCTAATCGCTGGCCCAACTGCTTCAGGAAAATCTAATATTGCCATAAATTTAGCAAAAAAGATAAAAGGGGAAATTGTTAATGCTGATAGCATGCAAGTTTATAAACAACTTAAAATTCTAACAGCAAGACCTTCAGAAAAAGATCAAAAAACTATTAAACACCATTTATTTGGCATCATTGATGTGCGGAAAAGATTTTCGACTGGCCAATGGCTTAAAAAGTGTATTAAAATAATTAAACTTATTAGAAAAAAGAATAAAACTCCAATTATTGTTGGTGGAACTGGCCTTTATTTTAAAGCTTTAGTTGATGGTCTAGTAAGCATTCCAAAATTCAAACCTTCAGAAAAAAATAAGATACTTAAGCTTCATAAAAAATTGGGCCAAAAGCAATTTTATAAAAGATTAGTCAAATTAGATCCTGTCTCTAAAAAATTTATTAATTCAAATGATGTTAATAGATCAATTAGAGCATACGAAGTTAAAAAGCTTACAAAAAAATCATTATACAAATGGTTCAAAGAAACAAAGACCTTTTTTGATAAGAATGATTTTGTGATGACTTATGTGGATTATCCAAGAGACAAATTAATAAAGAATATCAAAAAAAGAATAGATAGGATGTTTGATTTAGGAGCCATAAATGAAGTTAGGAAATTTAATCTCATTAAAATTGACAAACTGAATAGCGTTAATCATGTGATTGGTATTAAAGAGATAAACTCTTTTTTAAGTAAAAAAGCTGAATTGAACGATATTAAAGAACAGATATTAATAAAAACTAGACAATACGCCAAAAGACAGAGCACTTGGTCTCGAGGTCATATGATTAATTGGCACAAAATTGATCCAAAATCAAAAAATCCATTCAAAAAAATTTTAAAATAATTTCTGCTAAAACTTGACCAATTAGCTCAACTTCAGCTAGATTGGTTAAATGTCTAAATTATATTCAGGTGCAGAAATTGTTTTTAAATGTCTTGAGGCTCAAGATGTAGAATATATATTTGGATATCCTGGAGGTGCAGTTCTTCCAATTTATGATGAATTAAAAAATCATGATAGTATAAAACATATTTTAGCAAGACATGAACAAGGTGCAGGACATGCAGCAGAAGGTTATGCAAGATCCTCGGGTAAGCCTGGTGTTGTATTAGTTACTTCTGGACCAGGAGCAACAAATGCCGTCACCGCTTTGACAGATGCATACATGGACTCTATACCGTTAGTTTGTATATCTGGACAAGTTCCAACACATTTAATTGGAACAGATGCATTTCAGGAATGCGATACAACAGGAATAACAAGACCATGTACAAAACATAATTGGCTTGTTAAGGATGTAAAAGATTTATCTAAAATTATACATAAAGCTTTTGAAGTTGCTACAACTGGAAGACCAGGACCTGTTCTTGTTGATATACCAAAAGATATTCAGTTTCAAAAAACAAAATATGTTAATTTAATCAAAAGAAAAAAATTAAATGGCAAAATTCATAATAAATTTAGTCAAGGCGAAATCGATCAACTTGTAAAGTTGATGGTTAATTCATCTAAGCCGATATTGTACACAGGTGGTGGTGTAATTAATTCTGGACCAAAAGCAAGCGAACTATTAAGAGAGCTTGTGTCTCTTACTGGTTTTCCAATAACTTCAACTTTGCAAGGCTTAGGGTCGTATCCTGGGGACGATAATCAATTTTTAGGAATGCTTGGTATGCATGGAACTTATGAAGCGAACAATGCTATGCATGATTGTGATTTGATGATTAACATTGGCGCGAGATTTGACGATAGGATAACTGGAAAGATAGATGAATTTTCACCAAAATCTAAAAAAGTTCATATAGATATTGATCCATCATCTATAAATAAAAATGTAAAAGTTGATTTACCAATTGTTGGTGATGTTTCTGAAGTAATGCTTTCAGTAATAAAGACTCTAAAGAAAAAACATTCAAATTTTGCAAGTTCGAATAAAGAAAAAACATCAAAATGGTGGGAGAAAATTTCTGAATGGAGATCAGTCAACTCACTTAATTTTATAAACAGTGATAAAACAATAAAACCACAGCACGCTATTCAAAGATTGTATGAGCTCACAAAAGATAAAGATACTTACATTACCACGGAAGTAGGTCAGCATCAAATGTGGGCAGCTCAACATTACAAATTTAATAAACCAAACAGATGGATGACATCTGGAGGCTTGGGAACAATGGGATACGGTTTGCCTGCAGCAGTTGGCGTTCAAATTGCACATCCTGATAAATTAGTAGTTGATATAGCAGGAGAGGCCTCAGTATTGATGACAATACAGGAGATGTCTACAGCAGTTCAATATAATTTACCTATTAAAATTTTTATTTTAAACAATGAGTATATGGGAATGGTAAGACAATGGCAGGAACTTCTTCACGAAAAAAATTATTCAGAAAGTTATACTGCAGCACTCCCAGATTTTGTAAAACTAGCTGAAGCATATGGATGTGTTGGTATAAGAGCCAAAACTCCTGATGAACTTGATGAAAAAATAAAAGAAATGATAAATGTAAACAAACCTGTTATTTTTGATTGTCTAGTTGACAAAGAAGAAAATTGTTTTCCAATGATACCATCTGGTAAACCACATAACCAAATGTTGTTAGGTCCAAATGATCAAAAAGAAAATAAGATTACTGGAAAAGGAAAAACTTTAGTTTAATGTCAAAACCTAAATCAGCTTATAGCATTCCTGGGAAAAAACAAAAAAGTGATACACATGTTATTGTTGTTTGGGTTGATAATGAAGCAGGTGTTTTAGCAAGAGTTGTAGGTTTATTTTCTGGTAGAGGATACAACATCGAGTCTTTAGCAGTTGCTGAAGTTGACTCAAAATTAAACATTTCAAGAATTACAATAGTTACTACAGGTACACCACAGGTTATAGAACAGATTAAACTTCAATTAGGAAAATTAGTACCTGTTCATAAAGTCGCTGATTTTATGAGAGGTGATAAGAAAATAATTTTTAAAGAAATGGCTCTACTAAAGATTGTGGGCAATAATATTAAAAGAAAGAAAGCTATAAAGTTTTGCAAAAAATTTAATCCTGTTGTATTAGATAAAACAAATAAATCAGTAGTTATTCAAATAACTGCTTTAAGAAGAGAGATAGATACTATAATGACTGATCTTAAAAAAACTGGTTTAGTGAGTGTTTCAAGAACCGGTGCTGTTGCAATGACTAGAGGAGCTGAAATTTTTAAATAATTTAAGGAGAATATTATGAAAATGTTTTATGAGAAAGACACTGATCCAAATTTAATAAAGAATAAAAAAATAGCTATTTTTGGGTACGGTAGTCAAGGGCATGCTCATGCTCTAAATTTAAAAGATAGTGGTGTAAAGGAAGTTGTTGTAGCTTTAAGAGATGGATCTGCCAGCAAAGCAAAGGCAGAGTCAAAAGGTTTAAAAGTTATGAACTTATCTGATGCTGCAGAGTGGGCAGATGTGATAATGGTTTTAACACCTGATGAACTTCAAGCATCAATTTATAAAAATCATATTGAACAAAGGGTAAAAGAGGGAACTTCAATTGCTTTTGCACATGGATTAAATGTTCATTATGATTTAATAAAAGCTAGAAAAGATTTAGATGTTTTTATGGTCGCGCCAAAAGGCCCAGGACATTTAGTAAGAAGTGAATTCGAAAAAGGTGGGGGAGTTCCATGTCTTTTTGCAGTTCATCAAAATGGATCGGGTAAAGCAAGAGATTTGGCAATGTCATATGCTTCAGCGATTGGTGGAGGTCGATCTGGTATTATTGAAACAACATTTAAAGATGAAGTAGAAACAGATTTATTCGGAGAACAAACTGTTTTATGTGGGGGATTAGTTGAATTAATAAAAAATGGCTATGAAACTCTAGTTGAAGCTGGCTATGAACCTGAGATGGCATACTTTGAAACTGTTCACGAAGTAAAATTGATTGTAGATTTAATTTATGAAGGTGGAATTGCTAACATGAATTATTCAATTTCTAATACTGCTGAATATGGAGAATATATGTCGGGCCCTAGAATTATAAATAAAGAAGAAACAAAAAAAAGAATGAAAGAAGTTCTTCAAGATATTCAATCAGGTAAATTTACCAAGCAGTGGATGGATGAATGCAAAAATGGTCAGAAAAATTTTCTTAAAACAAGAGAGAAACTTGCTGAACATCCAGTTGAAAAGGTAGGTGCTAAATTAAGAGCTATGATGCCTTGGATTTCAAAAAAGAAACTAGTAGATAGCGATAAGAATTAATTTAGAACTAATAAATAACAAGTTTAACTCTTTTATTTTGCAATCTGTGCTAGAGAATGTATTATCTAAATAATTAAATTTATTATTTTATGAGCAACAAAGAAAAAGTTTTTATATTTGACACGACAATGAGAGACGGTGAGCAATCACCTGGGGCTTCAATGAGTGTTGAAGAAAAAATTCAAATTTCAAGAGTATTTGATGAGATGGGAATTGATATAATTGAGGCAGGATTTCCAATTTCATCTCCTGGCGATTTTGAAGCAGTTTCAGAAATAAGTAAAAGTGTGAAAAATTCCATACCGTGTGGTTTATCAAGAGCATTAAAGAAAGATATAGATGCTTGTCATGAGTCACTTAAGTTTGCAAAAAGATTTAGAATTCATACATTTATCTCCACTAGTCCAGTACACATGAAGCACAAACTTGATATGACTAACGACCAAGTTTTAGACGCAATTAAAGAAAGTGTAACTTACGCAAGAAAGTTTACTAACGATGTAGAGTGGTCTTGTGAAGATGGAACTAGAACAGATTTAGATTTTATGTGTAAAACTATCGAGCTAGCAATTAAATGTGGTGCGACTACAATTAATATACCTGATACCGTAGGATATTCAATTCCTGAGGAATTTGCGCGAACAATAACACATATAAAAAACAACGTACCAAACATAGACAAAGCAATTATATCAGCACATTGTCATAATGATTTAGGTTTAGCAGTTGCAAACGCTTTAGCAGGTTTATCTGCAGGCGTTAGACAAATTGAATGTACTATTAATGGAATTGGAGAAAGAGCAGGTAACGCTGCTTTGGAAGAAATTGTAATGGCTATCAAAACAAGAAATGATTTAATGCCTTATGAAACAGGAATTAAAACAGAACTTATAAGCAAAGCCTCAAAGATAGTTTCAAACGCAACTGGATTTCCAGTTCAATTTAATAAAGCGATAGTTGGTAAAAATGCTTTTGCACATGAGTCAGGAATTCATCAAGATGGAATGTTAAAAAATAGAGAAACATACGAAATTATGACACCAGAAAGTGTTGGTGTTAAAAAAACATCTTTAGTAATGGGTAAGCACTCTGGTAGGCATGCATTTAAAGATAAGTTAAGTGATTTAGGGTATTCAGACTTAACAGATGATGTTGTACAAGCAGCATTTGGAAAATTTAAAGTTTTAGCTGATAAGAAAAAGCATGTTTACGATGAAGATATCATTGCTTTAGTAGATGATAGCTTAATAATTGACAATAAAATTAATGCGATCAACTTAAAATCGTTGAAGGTTTTCGCAGGTACTGGTGAACCTCAAAAAGCTGAGATGACACTGGATGTCTTTGGCGAAATTAAAAAAACTTCACAGACAGGAGATGGCCCTGTTGATGCGACATTTAAGTGTATCAAAGCGCTATATCCTCATGACATGAAACTTTTATTGTATCAAGTCCATGCTGTAACAGAGGGGACTGACGCTCAGGCAACAGTAAGTGTCAAGATTGAGGAAAATGATAGATCTACTGTTGGACAATCTGCAGATACTGATACACTAGTGGCTTCAGCAAATGCCTACTTGAATGCTCTGAATAAAATGTTAATAAAGCGAGAGAAAAAAGCTATGAACGAAAGTATTAAACACCAAAAAGTAAAAGGAATTTAAATGTCGATTTTAGGTAAGCTAACACAAATATGGAGCCAAGATATGGCAATCG